>CAWFVR010000026.1:0-25052 GCA_963819315.1 uncultured Rubrobacteraceae bacterium | reverse complement strand
TTCGCCAGCCAGGGCGGTGAGTGATTGACGGGCAGGGAATCGTAAGAGGGGACGCCGAAAAGCGTGGTGAAGAGGCTTCATGAATAGGTTACTGAAGACCGGCCTCGCCGTGGTTGGCGCGGCCGTCGCGGCGGGGGCATTGCGCAACGCGTTTGGGTCCGGGCGCAAGTACGCGCCCTGGGAGCGGCCCCCCTACGGCGAGTTCCCGAACAAGGTTCTCGTGGTGGGCGGCGGGTTCGCCGGGTACACGGCGGCGAAGACCCTCTGCGAGCTCACGAGGGACAGGGACGACGTAGGGGTATTGGTTCTCTCCAGGGAGAATTACTTCACCTTCTGGCCGATGGTTCCAGGGATCGTCGGCAGCGAAGTTGACATCGAGAACGTCGCGCAGCCCGTGCGCAGGCGCCTCATAGAGCTGGGGGCCAGCTTCCGGCGGGCCGAGTTGCAGGACGTGGATTTCGAGGGGAAGGTCGTCATCGCCGAAGGCGGCAAAGAGTTTCCTTACGACCACCTGGTCCTGGCACTGGGCAGCCAGCCGAACTTCTTCGGCGTCCCCGGGGTGAAGGAGCACAGCCTGGCGCTGGGTGGGCTCGCGGACGCCTTGAAGATCCGCAACCGCGTGATAGAGCGCTTCGAGCAGGCCACCCTGGCCCCCGAGAAGTTCCCCGATCCGAGGCTCGCCTTCGTGGTCGTAGGGGGCGGCTCGACCGGGGTGGAGACGGCGGCCGAGATCCACGCCCTCATCCACGAAGCACTAGCCCCTGACTTCCCGAACATCAACATGGAAGAAGTCCGCATCATCGTGATCGAGGCTGGCTCGGAGATCCTCAAGGAGCTCGACCCCGCTCTGAGGAGGGCCGCAAGCGCGGAGCTGGCCGCCAGGGGCATCGAGGTGATCACCGACGTGCGCGTGACGGAGGTGACGGCCGAGCGCGTAAAGCTCCACGATGGAAGGGAGATAAAGTCGGACAACGTGGTCTGGACCGCTGGCATCCGCCCGAACACCAAGCTCACGGACCTCGGCCTCCCCCTCACCGAGCGCGACGGGGTGGTCGTTGACGAGCGGTTGCGGGTGCCGGACCGCCCCGGAGTCTGGGCGATAGGCGACTCCGCGGCTATCACCCAGAGAGACGGCAGGCTTGCCCCGCCAACCGCACAGGCCGCCGTTCAGGAGGGGCGGGTCGTGGCCAGGAACGTCCTCGCCGCCATCGACGGGAAGAAAGACAGCCTCGAGGAGTTCGAGTACAGGCCCCTCGGGCAGCTCGTCGAGCTCGGCAGCCGGTTCGCCGTGAACGAGGTGATGGGAGTGCGCTTCTCAGGGCTCGCCGCAGCCCTCTTCTGGCGGGCGGTCTACCTCTCCAAGCTGGAGAGCCCCCAGAACCGGGCGCGCGTAGCGGCGGATTGGATGCTCGGACTCCTCTTCCGCCCCGCCGCCACCGAGATCAGGGACCTCGCTTAGGAGAATTTGTATGGATGTCGAAAACGCCATAAAGAGAGGGTGACGAACTTTGAATGAGCACCTCACGAGGATAGTCGCGAGCTGCGAGCCGTGGGGGCAAAGCAACGAGGTCGAACGGCTGCTCGAGGTGGCCACGGAGGATGGGCCACCCACCAAGGACCCGGCTACGGACAAAGCCTACGATGGCCTGGGCGCTACCTACGATTCCTACTGGGAAGTGTTCCGTCGCAACTCCATAGAAGATCGAGGCATGCCGCTCGACGGCTACGTTCACTATGGTAGGAGGTTCAACAACGCCTTCTGGGACGGACAGCGCATGGTGTTCGGCGATGGAGATGAGAGGCTTCTGGACCGTCTACGGCGTCCTCGCCGGTGGGCTTCGCAGGCTGGCGTACGTCGGAGCGGCGGGTGGCATGTTGGACGGCACCTCCGGTGAAAGGGTAAAATACCTTACGGCAGATACTTCGGGGCAACGTAGCGCGGCGCCCACAATCTGGAGACGAGGTGTCTAGGGGAGCCACAGAGGAGCAAATAGGCACCTCAGACGAACGACCCGCCGACGAGCCTGCGTCGTCGGTAAGCACTCGTCCGTGGGCCGTGCGTTACGGGGTTGCGGTAGCCGCCGGGGTTGTGGCTTTGCTGATCCAGAGTCTGCTCGTCCCTATGTTCGGGGGAAACCCGGACGCCAGCCCCTTCATAGTGTTCTTCGCCGCTGTGATGGTTGCAGCCTGGTTCGGCGGCCTCTGGCCGGGGCTGCTTGCCACCGTCCTCTCTGCTTTGCTCAGCTGGTACTTCTTCCTTGCCCCGACGTACTCGCTCGAACTTAGCTTCAGCCAGGGCCTGCGGTTGGCCGTGTTCGTGGTGGAGGGAGTGATCATTTGCGGACTGGTGCAGGCCCTGCACTCCAGCAGGCGAGAAGCCCAGGTTAAGGCCCTGGAGAGTCGGGCCAGGGCCCGCCAGCAGGAAGCCGTCGTGGAGCTCGGCCAGCGGGCGCTGGCCCACGCCGACATTGGCGACCTCATGGAGGACGCGGTCGCGTTGGTGGCCAGGGTCCTGGGCATCGAGTATGCCAAGGTTCTGGAGCTACTCCCGGGTGGTGAGGAACTGCTGGTGATAGCTGGCGTCGGCTGGGAGGAGAGGGTCGTGGGCCGGACGAAGGTCGATTCCACGCGCAACGCCCAGGCGGGGTACACCCTCCTCTCGGATGAGCCGGTGGTTGTCGAGGACCTGCGCTCAGAGACGCGCTTCAGGGGGCATCCGCTGTTGCACGAGCACGGGGTAGTGAGCGGTATGACGGTGATCATCAGGCCTGGAGGGCGGCCGTTCGGCGTCCTTGGCGCGCATACCAGGGAGCGCAGGACCTTTACCGGGGACGACGTGAACTTCCTCAAGGCGGTGGCCAACGTGCTTGCCGCGGCCATCGAGCGCGAGCGGGCCGAGGAGAAGCAGCGCTTCCTGGCCGACACTGGCGCGCTGCTCTCTTCCTCGCTGGACTACAGGGCGACGCTCGGGAGCGTGGCCCGGCTCGCGGTGCCCACGCTGGCGGACTGGTGCGCCGTGGACATACTGGAGGACGGCGCCATCGAAAGGCTCGCGGTGGAACACTCCGACCCCGAGAAGGTCGTCCTTGCCCTGAAGTTGCAGGAGCGTAACCCGCAAGATCCAGAATCCCCCGGCGGGGTGTACGGCGTGCTGCGAACGGGCCGTCCCGAGTTCTATCCCGAGGTCACGGATGAGATGCTCGAGGCCGCAGCCCGCGACGAAGAGCATCTCGCGCTCCTGCGTGAGCTCGGCTTCACCTCCGCGATGGTCGTGCCAATGATCGTGCGTGGGAAGACGCTGGGAGCCGTAACCTTGGTCTCGGCCGAGTCTGGTCGCAAGTACGATGAGGCGGACCTGGATCTCGCGAATGAGCTCGCCCTCAGGGCGGCGCTGGCGGTGGACAACGCCAGGCTATACGAGGAGGCTCAGACGGAGATCGCCGAGCGTGAGTGGGCCCAGATGGAGTTGCGTAGCTCGCGCGACGAGCTCCGGGTCATCCTCGAAAGTGTCGCCGACGGCATAACCGCGCAGGACCCCACGGGGCGGATCATCTACGCCAACGAGGCTGCGGCCAGGATGATCGGCTTCTCCTCGGGCCAGGCTCTGGTGGAGGCGTCGCTGCGAGAGGTGATGGAAAGGTTCGAGGTCTTCGACGAGGAGGGCAGGCCGTTCCCGCTCGAGAAACTTCCGGGACGCAGGGCGCTCGCAGGCGAGGAAGGGGCCGAGGAGGTCTTATGCTTCCGCGTGCTTGCGACGGGAGAGGAGCGGTGGTCCATCGTCAGGGCGGCGCCGGTTTTCGACGACCGGGGGAGGGTCCGCATGGCGGTCAACATCTTCCGCGACATAACCGAGCGCAGGCGCACAGAAGAGACCCTGCGGGGGATCAGGGACTCCGAGCGCAGGCGGATAGCGCGCGACCTGCACGACGGCGTCCTGCAGGACCTCTCCTACACAGCGGCGGCCATGGGGCTCATCATGCTCGAGGTCGAAGGCACGGATCTGGAAGGAGAGCTGCAAAGCACTGTCGACGCGGTCCGTCGCGCCGCTCAGGGGCTGCGCGACGCGGTCAACGACCTGCGCCTCGAGGAGGAGCGAGACCGCCCGTTCCCCGAGATGGTGAAGTCCCTGGTGCGCAGGAACCGGGCGAGGACTCCAGCCTGCGAGATAACCCTGGAAGTGGAAGACGGGTTCCCCTCGACGCCGTTGGGGGAGACCGGAGCGCAGCTGTCGCGCGTAGTCCAGGAGGCTATCACCAACGCGCGCCGTCACTCTGGGGCCAGTAGGGTCTCGGTGACCCTGAAGACAGAGGGGGAAGACCTGGTCGCCGAGGTCTCTGACGACGGGCGGGGAATCGGGCCGGACACCACGCCAGGCGTGGGCTTGAGCGGCATGCGCGAGCGGGCGGCCATCATCGGGGGTACACTAACCATCGACAGCGAGGCTGGACGGGGAACCAGGGTGAACTTACGGGTTCCGGACCCACAGAAAGGATAAGTATGCAGGGGGGAGATGTCGCAACACGGGTCCGCGTCTTGCTCGTCGAGGATCAGGCCGACTTCAGGCGCCTGATGGTAGCCCTGCTGGCCCGGCAGCCGGATCTCGAGGTGGTTGCTCAGGCCGGGTCTCTTACCGAAGCCCGCAGACACGCGGAAACGGTCGTGTTCGACGTGGCGGTCCTGGATCTCGGCCTTCCCGACGGGAACGGCGCGGACTTGATCTCGGATCTGCGCGGGTCCAACCCCGATGCGGCCGTGCTGATCTTGAGCGCAAGCCTCGACCCCGCGAGCTTCGAGAAGGCAGCCGAAGCTGGCGCGAACGAGATTATGGACAAACTAGCCACCCCCATCGAGCTTATCGGTGCGATAAGGCGCCTCGGGACAGGGGAATCCGCCGACACCCTCTGATGTCGCTGTGGGCGCGGCCGGATCAGCCCGCACATGCTCGAGGTAGCGAGGCATCCGGCGAACCGCTCGCTAAGGGCGCGCTTGTGCGAAAAAGTTCCTAGAAACATGCTTGCTTCCCTGATGTCGGCGCATTAGACTTCCCCCGGAGATGCGGGAGTTCCAGAACTACACCAAGGCCGCTAGCTCTGCGCACTGGCGCAGATTGCTCTTGGCGCTCTCGGCCGGATTGTTGGTGGTGGCGGCGCTGTTGGTCGGGATGCGCGCGGGGGCGGTGCCCACCCCGATGGAGATGCTGGGTTACGGTGAGCAAGGGGACTCGGTGGCCGACGCGCAAGACGGGGGCCGTCCCGGATGGCTGCGGGGACTCCTGGGGGGCGCTCAGGAGGTCCCCGACGGTCCGCTCAACGTGCTCGTACTGGGCGTGGACGAGCGTCCCGATAGCGACGTCGAGGGGAGCCGCACCGACACCATCATGCTCGTCCAGGTGGTGCCCAAGACCGGCGAGGTCAAGCTGCTCTCGGTGCCGCGGGACCTGCTTGTAGAGATAGAGCCGGGAGAGGAGGACAGGATCAACGCCGCCTACTCCTACGGCGGTATAGAGGAGACCATGGGGGCTCTGCAAGGCTACGCCCAGGTGCCAATAGAGCATTACGCCGTCGTTGACTTCGAGGGGTTCCGTGACGTCATCAACGCCATGGGCGGGGTGGAGATAGACGTTGAGGACGAGATACCGCCGAAGTACGGCATAAAGGACGGGCTTCAGACCCTTAACGGCGCCCAGGCGCTCTTCTACGCGCGCTACCGAAAGACGACCGGGGGAGACCTCGACCGCATCGAGCGCCAGCAGCGCCTGATCGCGGCGCTACGGAGCGAGGCTTTGCGCTGGGACACGGCCACCAAGTTGCCCGAGGTCGCGAGGGTCATGAACAGGAATGTCCAGACCAACCTCAGCTTTGACGAGGCGCTCACCATCGGCCGGCTTCTCGTAAGCCGCCGCCACGCCCAGATGACGTCAGCCCAGCTCGAGGGCACGCCGAAGACCCTGGAGAACGGTAATGAGGTCCTCGTGCCGGACCAGGAGGCCAACGAAGCCATCCTGGCGCAATTCCGCTACTAGGAAGCTCGGGAATGCCCGCGTCTTGGGGCGAAATCGACCCCGAGCTGCGCGTGGTTCGAGCGCGGCGTACTAACCTTGCGCCCGTAGCGTAAAGGGCCTTTGGAGGGGCGGGCGCGATTACCGCGGCTGTTATAATCGCGACAGGTTTCAGCGAGAGCGAGAGTGGTGGAATGGTAGACACGCTAGATTTAGGATCTAGTGCCTTCGGGCGTGCGGGTTCAAATCCCGCCTCTCGCACCTCGCTTGTTGTGCCGGTTGTGCGCCGGCGGAGATAGAACTAGGAGTGTATGGCGGCTAACGTAACGAAGCTCGAGGACAACAAGGTTCGCCTCGACGTCGAGGTGCCCCCCGAGGCGGTCCGGGCGGGGGTGGAGGCCAAGGTGCGCGAGCTGGGTCGGCAGGTCAGGGTACCCGGCTTCAGGCCTGGCAAGGCGCCGCGGCGCGTGATCGAGAACCACCTTGGCCGCGACTACATCTACTACGAGGCTCTCCAGGAGCGGCTGCCGACCTGGTACTCGGAGGCGGTCGTCGAGACGGACCTGAGGCCCATAGACAGGCCCGAGATCCACTTCGACGAGCCGTTGGACGAGGAGGAGGGCTTCAAGTTCTCGGCCACCGTGGCCGTCCGGCCCGAGGCATCGCTCGGCGAGTACAGGGGCGTCGAGGTGCCCAGACGCGAGGCCGAGGTGCCGGAAGAGCAGGTGGACGAGCACCTCGAGCAGATGCGCGGACAGTTCGCGACGCTCGCGGCGGTCGAGGACAGGCCCGTCGGGGACGGCGACTTCGTCATCATAGACTTCCGCGGCGAGAGGATGACCACGGGCGAGCCGCTCGAGGGCGGTGAGGCCGAAGACTACATGCTCGAGGTCGGCCGCGGCGAGCTTCTCCCCGACTTCGAGGAGAACCTCATCGGGATGAAGCCAGGAGAGCGCAAGCAGTTCGGGGTCACATTTCCCGCGGACTACGCAGAGGAGTCGCTCAGGAACCAGGCTGTCCTGTTCCACGTGCACGTCAAGGAGATAAAGACCCGTGATTTGCCGCCGCTCGACGACGAGTTCGCCAAGGAGGCTAGCGAGTTCGAGACGCTGGACGAGCTGCGCTCCGCGGTGCGTGAGCAGCTCGAGGAGGCCGCCGAGCGGCGCGCCGAAGGCGAGTTCCGTACCCGCGTGCTCGACGCCGTAGCCGAGAATGTGGACGTCGAGGTTCCCGACTCCATGGTGGAGGAGAAGGTAGACGAGATGCTCGGGAGCTTCGAGCGCAGCCTGCAGGCCCAGGGAATGGAGCCAGGCCAGTACTACCAGCTCGCCGGCACCTCCGCCGAAGACGTCAAGGAGCGGGTGCGGCCAGACGCCGCCGACAGCGTCAGGAAGGAGCTCGCGCTCGATGCGGTCGTCGCCGCCGAGGGCATAGAGGCCGACGAGCACGAGGTTATGCACCAGATCGAGCATCTCGCCGAGGACTCGGACAGGGACCCTCAGGAGATCGTCGAGGTCATGCGCAAGAACGGCTCGTACGCGCTCTTGCAGGAGGAGATCTCACGCTCGCAGGCCCTCGACTTCCTGGTAGAGAACGCCGTGGCCGTCCCGATGGACGAGGACGAGGTCGGCGCTACGCAGATAAAGAACGACGAAAGAGAGGAAAAGCAATGAACTACGACCCGCAAGCGGTCATTCCCTACGTTATAGAGCAGAGCCCGCGTGGCGAGCGGGCGATGGACATCTACTCCCGGCTCCTGAAGGACAGGATCATCTTCCTCGGAACGCCGGTGGACGACCAGGTGGCGAACGCCATCATGGCACAGCTTTTGCACCTCGAGAGCGAGGACCCGGAGCAGGACATAAACCTGTACATCAACTCGCCCGGCGGCAGCGTCTCAGCGGGGCTGGCGATCTACGACACCATGCAGTTCGTCAAGCCCGACATCGTCACGACCGCGCTCGGTATGGCCGCCTCGATGGGGGCTTTCCTGCTCGCGGCGGGGGCCAAGGGCAAGAGGAACGCGCTGCCCAACACGCGGATACTGCTGCACCAGCCGAGCGTCGGCGGTCTCGCGGGGCAGGCTTCTGACGTGGAGATCCACGCCAAGGAGCTAATCATGACCAAGAGGCGCCTGAACGAGATCCTCTCCCAGAACACGGGCAGCCCTACGAGCGGATCGAGCGCGACACAGACAGGGACTACATAATGGGTCCGGATGAGGCCATCGAGTACGGCGTCATCGACAACATCATAGCCAATCACTAGGGGATACAGGGGCGATGAATCGGGGAGGGAAATAGGCGCATGAGGGATCCGTCGGATCAGCTGCAGTGCTCTTTCTGCGGGAAGAGCCAGCGCCAGGTCAGGAAGCTCATAGCGGGCCCTGGCGTCTACATCTGCGACGAGTGCATCGAGCTCTGCAACGAGATCATAGACGAGGAGTTCTCGGGACCCGAGCTCCTCAAGGACGACGACCTCCCCAAGCCCCGTGAGATCAACCGCATCCTCAACGAGTACGTCATCGGACAGGACGAGGCGAAGACGATCCTCGCCGTCGCCGTCTACAACCACTACAAGCGGATCTCTATGGGCGCCGAGGCCACGGACGGCACGGAGCTCCAGAAATCCAACATATTGCTCATCGGTCCGACCGGGAGTGGCAAGACCCTCCTGGCCCAGACGCTGGCCAAGATCCTCAACGTCCCCTTCGCCATAGCCGACGCCACCGCCTTGACCGAGGCGGGATATGTCGGTGAGGACGTGGAGAACATCCTCCTCAAGCTTATACAGGCCGCCGACTTCGACGTGAAGAAGGCTGAGACGGGGATCATCTACATCGACGAGATCGACAAGATCGCGCGCAAGAGCGACAACCCCTCGATAACGCGCGACGTCTCCGGCGAGGGCGTCCAGCAGGCTCTCTTGAAGATCCTCGAGGGTACGGTCGCGAGCGTCCCGCCGCAGGGAGGGCGCAAGCACCCGCACCAGGACTTCCTGCAGATAGACACCAAGAACATCCTGTTCGTCTGCGGTGGGGCTTTCGGGGGGCTGGAGGAGAACATCCGCCAGCGCATCGGCAAGAAGAGCATCGGTTTCGGGAGCGACCTCGACTCGCGCCTCAGAGAGGAGTCCGACGTCATCCTGCAGCACGTGCAGCCCGAGGACCTCCTGAGGTACGGGCTCATCCCCGAGTTCGTGGGACGGCTGCCGGTGATCTCGACCCTCCGGAGCCTGGAGCAGGATGACCTGGTGCGCATCCTCACCGAGCCCAAGAACGCCCTTGTGAGGCAGTACCGGCAGTTCTTCCGCTACGACAAGGTGGACCTCTCCTTTACCGACGAGGCGCTTAGCGCGATCGCCGAGCTCGCGATGGAGCGGGGGACGGGCGCGAGGGGGCTACGCAGCATCCTGGAGACGGCGCTCTTGCCGACTATGTACGAGCTGCCGAGCCGCTCGGACGTGAAGGGGTGTGTAGTAGACGCCGACACTGTCAGGGATGGCGTCCAGCCCTCCCTCGTGACAGGCTCCTCCAAATACTCCTACGACGAAGAAGAGACCGCCTAGAAACCTTTGAGCCAGGCCGAGCTACCCAAAACCTACGATCACCGCGCCGTCGAAGGCCGTGTCTACGCCGAGTGGGAGCGCCGTGGCGTATTCGAAGCCGACCCCAGCCCCACCAAGGACCCCTACTCCATAGTTCTGCCCCCGCCCAACGTGACAGGGAAGCTGCACATGGGGCACGCCCTGAACGGTGCGATCCAGGACGCCCTCACGCGGCGGGCCAGGATGAAAGGCTACGAGGCGCTGTGGTTGCCCGGTGTGGATCACGCCTCCATAGCGCTCCAGAACGTCGTGGAGCGCAAGGTCATGCGCGAGGAAGGGAAGACCCGCTGGGACCTCGGGCGCGAAGAGTTCGTCGAACGCTGCCGGCGCTTCGCCGAGGAGGCGCGCTCCCAGATACTCGAACAGCTCAAGCGGCTAGGGGCTTCCGCCGACTGGCGGCGCACGCGCTACACGATGGACGAGGAGTACATAGACTCGGTGCTCACGGCGTTCATCGAGCTGTATAACGCCGGCCTGATCTACCGCGGCAGCCGTATCACCAACTGGTGCCCGTTCGACCGCTCCGCCATAAGCGACCTCGAGGTCAACTACGAGGAGACGGACGGGAAGCTCTACGGCCTCCGCTACCCCTTCGTTGACGGCCGCGGCCCTGGGCCAGACGGCAAAGAGTACGCCCAGGTCTTCTCGACTCGGCCCGAGACCATGCTCGCCGACGTCGCTCTCGTCGTCAACCCGGATGATGAGCGGTACACCGGCCTCATCGGGCGGAGGGTCATGGTCCCCTTCGTCGAGCGGGAGATAGAGGTCTTCGCCGACGAGTACGTCGACCCCTCTTTCGGTACCGGCGTGCTCAAAGTCACCCCGGCGCACGACCCCAACGACTTCGAGATCGCAGGTCGGCTCGGCCTCGACCCTGTCAACGTCCTCAACCCGGACGGCACGATCAACGAGGTGGGAGGCCCCTTCGCGGGGATGAGCCGGGAGGATGCCCGCGCCGCCGTCGTGGCGCGGTTGGACGAGCTCGGTCTGCTCGGGGAGGTCCGCGACTACCGCTACAGGGTCGGGCACTGCGACCGGTGCGGGACGGTCATCGAGCCCTGGCTCACCGAGCAGTGGTGGGTCTCCATGCGCGAGCTCGCCGAGCCCGCCATAGAAGTGCTCAGGAAGCGTGAGATCGTCGTCTACCCGGACTCCTGGCGCCGAGAGACCATACGCTGGCTCGAGAACATCCACGACTGGAACGTCTCCAGGCAGCTCTGGTGGGGCCACCGAATCCCCGTCTGGTACGGGCCGAACGGCGAGGTCGTCGCCTCCAAGGAATCGCCAGGCGAGGGTTACAAGCAGGACCCTGACGTGCTCGACACCTGGTTCTCTTCTGCTCTGTGGCCCTTCGCCACTCTGGGATGGCCTGAAGAGACCGAAGACCTCGGGTACTTCTACCCTACGAGCCTCCTCTCGACGGCGCGTGAAATCATGTACCTCTGGGTTGCGCGCATGATTATGATGGGCCTGCGTTTTAAGGATGACGTCCCCTTCGAGAAGGTGAACGTCCACTCCATCGTACTCGCCGAGGACGGCACGAAGATGAGCAAGTCCAAGGGCAACACCATAGACCCGCTCGACCTCATCGACGAGTACGGCGCTGACGCCGTTCGCTTCGGGTTGCTCTACCAGTCGTCCACACAGGACTTCGCCTACTCCTACGAGCGTGCCGAGCTGGGCCGCAGCTTCGTCACCAAGCTCTGGAACGCGACGCGCTTCGTCGTAGGCTACACGCGCGTCGAGGAGCCGCGCGAGGCCTCGCCGTCGGACCGCTGGATCCTATCTGAGCTCAACCGTACCGTCCGCGAGTACGACCACCTGCTCGAAGATTGCGAGTTCTCCGAGGCGATGCGCGTGATCTACTCTTTTGCGTGGAACCAGTTCGCAGACTGGTACATCGAGATAGCGAAGGCCGCCCCCTCGCCGGCGACGCCTCACGTCCTGCGCGAGGTCTTCTCCGGCGTCCTGAAACTCCTGCACCCTGTCATGCCCTTCGCGACAGAAGAGATGTCACACATCCTCGGGTCGGACGAGCTGCTCGCTCGCCAGAAGTTTCCTGAATACGACTCCTCGCTCGAAGACGAGGAGGCCGAGCGGCTGCTCGACCGCACCAAGCGCGCCGTCTCGGCAGTGCGGTCGTTCCGGGCCGAGGCGAAGGCCGATGGCGAGCTGAAAGGGCGGGTGTCGGGGGAGGTGGACCTCGAGGTCTTCTCGGCTCTCGCGCGGGTCAGGCCGGTCGAAACGCTCGATGGAGCGGCGAAGGCGACCCTGCTCGCGGGAGACGTGGTGGTCGAGATCTCGCTCACCGAGGAGCTCAGGCGCGGGGAGATCGAACGCCTGAGGAAGGAGATCTCGCGCGTCGAGAGCGAGGTCGCCCGCGCCCGCAGCAAGCTCTCGAACGAGAACTTCGTCCAGAGGGCCCCGGCCGAGGTCGTCTCCGGCGAGCGCGAGAAGCTCGCCGCAAACACCCGCGTGCTCGAAACCCTGACCCGGCGGCTCGAAGAGTATCTCTAGCGAAAGCCCCTCTACAGCCCGGCACTCCTTCCACGACGTATGCGACGAGCTGGACCGTCGCCGCCGCGTTACCCTCGGCCTCGAGCGGGTCGAAGCCCTGCTGAGACTGCTCGAAGATCCCCAGCACTCCCTGAGGATCGCCCAGGTCGTGGGTACCAACGGCAAAGGCACGACCGCCGTCGCTCTGGCCGCGGCGTTGGAAGCGGCCGGCTCGCCGGCTGGCGCCTACCTCTCGCCACACGTCCTCTCGTACACCGAACGGGTGATGTTGCACGGGGCGTTCGTCACCGAGAAGCAGTTCGCCGCCGCGATGGGTGATGCGATAGACGTAGCCGACGCGAACGGCGTGCCGGCCTCGCAGTTCGAGTTGCTGACCGCGGGTGCGCTAAGGCTTTTCGCTGACGAAGGGCTCTCCTGGGCGGTGTTGGAGGCGGGTCTGGGAGCGCGCTTCGACGCTACCTCGGCGGCTGTGCCCGAGGCCGTGGTGCTTACCAACGTGGGTCTCGATCACACGGAGTATCTGGGGGAGACGGTGGAGGAGATCTCTCGCGAGAAGCTCGCGAGCCTCTCGGCGGGTTCCGTCCTGATCCTGGGCTCTGGCGACCCGCGCGTGGTCGCGACAGCCAGGGAGCGGTGCGCCGAGGTCGGCGCCCGCCTCGTCGAAGCCGCCACGGAGACGGGAGAGACTCCCGCGGATCTACCTCCATACGCCGCGCGCAACGCCCGGCTGGGGCTGCGGGCTGCGGAGGTCCTGCTGGGACGGGAGCTCACCGCAGAGCGGCTGGCGGTGCGAGGTATCGTCGGGACCCTGCCGGGGCGCTTCGAGGTGCACCAGGTAGGCGGCGTGCCGGTCGTCGTGGACGGGGGGCACAACCCGTCCGGTGTGGAAGCGGCGCTCGAGGCTCTCAGGAGCGCGTACGGGGAGCGGCCGCTGGGCGTGGTCTTCGGGGTCTTGCGAGACAAAGACGCCGGAAGTATGCTAACCGGGTTGCGAAAAGAGGCCCGTGTCCTGGTGCTCACGCGCGCCGAGGGCGAGCGGGCCGCGGATCCCGCGCAGCTCATGCGCGAGCACGGTCCGCGGGACAGAGAAGGGAGGCGGGCTCGGGTGGAGCCCGACGTCGTGAAAGCCGTCGAGGCGGCGGTCGATGAAGTGAGAGAAGGCGGCGTGGTGCTGGTGACGGGCTCGCTGTCCACTGCCGCGCCCGTCCTGCGGTGGCTGCGTGAAGCGTAGCGGTGCCTGGAAGCTCGCAGGCCTGCTCATCGTCGTCGCCGCGGCGTCCTTCGCCCTCGGCTACTTTATGATGATGAGGTTCATCCTGTGAGCCTCGCAGTACTGTTCGCGCAGCAGGACCCGGACCCGTTCCGGATCATAACCGAGTTCCTGGCGAGTCCTGTCCTGCGCATCACGGCCCAGCTCGTACTCCTCCTTTTCGTCGTGGTGTGGGTAGCGCTCGTCTACTGGACCTACACCGACGCGGGCAGGCGCGGGGCGACCAGCTTGCTCTGGGGTATCGTCGCCGTGATCCTGCCCTACCTCGGGACGCTCATCTACCTCATAATCCGCCCGCCGGAGTTTCTGGAGGAGTCGCGCGAGCGCGAGCTGGAGCTTGCGGTCCTCGAGAGGGAGCTCAGGAACAACATACTCCTCTGTCCCAACTGCCGGAACCTGGTCGAGAAGGACTTCGTTATCTGCCCCGTGTGCAACTGGGAGCTCAAGAGACCCTGCGTCAACTGCGAGAGGCCGATCAACATGGAGTGGGAGACGTGCCCTTACTGTGGCACCCACCAGCGTAGCGGCAAGAAGATCGGCTGGTAGAAGGAGGACCCTTGGAAGAGACCCTGGTGCTGGTAAAAGGTGACGGCGTGCGCCGCAAGCTTATCGGCGAGATCATCCGCCGCATAGAGAACAAGGGCCTGGATATCGGAGCGCTCCAGCTTATGGAGGTCGACCGCGGGCTCGCAGAAGAACATTACGCCGAACACCGCGAGAAGCCTTTCTTCGATGAGCTCGTCGAGTTCATCACCTCGACCCCCGTCGTCGCAATGCGGGTGCGGGGCGCGGGCGCCATCAGAGCGATGCGCAACCTGATGGGCGCGACCAACCCTGCCGACGCAGCCCCCGGCACCATCCGCGGGGACCTCGCTCTCAGTATGCCGGACAACCTGGTCCACGGCTCCGACTCCCCCGAGAGCGCCGCCCGCGAGCTCGAGCTCTTCTTCGGCGCCTAGAGCTAGAAGGCGTGCGCCTCGTCCTCGCCTCCGAATCGGCCCGGCGGGTGGACCTGCTGCGCACCGCCGGTTACGACTTCGAGACCAGAAAGAGCGGCTTCCCTGAGCTGACGCTCGAAGACCCCGAAGCGACCGTCCTTGCCAACGCCAGCGGCAAGGCGCTAGCCGTCGCAGAGGACTCCGCCGGCGTCGTCCTCGCGGCGGACACGGTAGTGCACCTCCCCGACGAGGGAAGCATCCTCGGCCAGGCCAAGAGCGGCGAGGAGGTACGCCGGATGCTCCTGCTCCTGCGCGGCCGCGCCCATGAGGTCCACTCCGGGGTCGCTGTCGCCCGCGGGAAGAAACTGGCAATGCGCCACGCCGTCACCACGGTGCGCATGCGGATGTTCGGCGAGGAGGAGCTGGAGGCGTACGTGGGGCTGGGGGAAGGCGTGGGCAAGGCCGGAGGCTACGCTATCCAGGGTCGGGCTGGGGCGTTCGTCGAGTGGATCGGGGGGGACTACACCAACGTGGTCGGGCTACCCCTCGCGCTCACGACCCGGATGCTCGGAGATGCCGGTATCACCCCTTACTAGCTCCGCAATATCGAGGAGTCTTCGAGATCCGGGGCACAATAATGGCCGGGATACACAAGTCCCCCCACCACGCGCAGGCGACTCAGTCGAACTCGAAGTTGGCTTCGAGTTCGCTGCTATCGTCGAACAAATACTCCTGCGACCGGGCAATCGAACTCTGAGACCCGGTCGCGATCTCACTTCAAGGGCTGACTGCCCTGGCAGCAACCGGGCACCTGTTCGCCGTATTCGCCTTGCAATTCTGTAACCTCTTGAGTTGGGCCGCTAGCGCACGAACGCGCGCCGGATCGGGAGGACGAACCGACTTGGACTCGAAAGCATTATCCAGCTGGTAGGGGTCTCGGTTGAGATCATAATACTCCTTGAATCCGCCTTTCCACTCCACGTAGGTCTCCCCGCGTTCCGTGATAAGGCCGTAGTAACCCCTCCGTCCATAGTCCTCCACCAGGGCGGCGTCGCGCCAAGGGACATCCTTAGCGCGCAGCAAGGGTGCGAAGGAAACTCCATCTGCTTTTGCGGGAGGCTTCACCCCGGCGAGGTCGGCGAACGTCGAAGCCACGTCGATATTCTGCACCAGCTCCTCCCTTTTGGCATCCTTGCGTACGCCCGGACCTATCACCACTAGCGGGAAGATTACGTCCTCCACGTAAGGCGTATCCTTCCCTGCTTCCATCCGGTGCTCCCCCAGGTGGTAGCCGTTGTCGGTGGTGAATAAGAAATAGGTGTTTGAAAGCTTGCCTGATTGCTTCAGGCTAGAGACCATCTGCTTGACGTAGCGGTCTACCACCTGAAGGCTCCCCAGGCGAGCCCGGTGCTCGCGGGCCATCGCCTTTATCTCGCGGCCGCCCAGCCTCCTCGCATTCTTGATGAAGCCCGGCTTGTCGGAGACGTTTCGCTCGTTGAACGAGGGAGGCCTGGGGAGCGCCGCGTTCTTCACGCGTTTCATCGCCCTGGCAGGCACGGGCGGTGGCCCGTTCCCTTCTTGGTGCGAGGCGTTCGGGGCGTAGACGGCGAGGAAAGGGCCGGAGCCGTCGACGAAGCCGGCAGCCCTCACGCCATAGAAGGCGTCCATGTTGCCGTGGTCCTGGCACTTCATCCCGTGGCCGTCGGCGTTGAAGCAGCGGCTCCACGAGTTGCGGCCCACGTTGGCGTAGAAGGTGTCCCAGCCGGCAGGCTTGCCTCGCGTCTGCTTGTATCCGTTCATGTACTTGCCAAAATAGCCGGTGCGGTAGCCCGCCCTGTCGAGCTGGGTGGCGTAGGTGTCGCTCTGGGCGCCGCTCCTGGCGAAGAACGTGGCGTTGGCCGCGCCCCCGAAGCCAGTACGGTGGTTGTGCGAGTAGCGGCCAGTGAGGAAGCTCGCCCGGCTCGGGCAGCAGGAAGGCTGTGCTATCGTGAACCTCTTGAAGGTGGTGCCTTGCCTTACAAGGAGCTTTTGCACGTTGGGCATATGCTTCAGGTCTCCGAACCTCTGGTCGTCGGTGAGGATCAAGACAATGTTGGGTCGCGCTCGCGACTGGGCCAGGCCAGCCTCCGGCTGAGCTGGTGGCACTCCAAGACCGAAGAGTAGGAGCAGCATGATCACTACAATGCCTTTGTGAATCTTGCGCACTAGGGACGCTTTCCTCAGCCTCAGCATTTCCGACGCCGGAAGTATAGAGAAAATTGAGGGATAGAGCATCCACCGCATGGTCGATGGTTGATCAAGTGTTTATCCTGGCCTGGTGAGTCGGCTGTGTTTGTCGGGCGGGTGTGCAGCACCGCGGTGAGGCTGTCGCTCACGCTGACGCTCCTGATGCCAGTCGGTTTCGGAGTAAACTGGTGATAGGTCGTTCCGATAATAGAATGACCTCATGGGTAGGCGCCGGTACACCATCAAGCAGCTTCCGCCCGAGCTCAGGCCGCGCGAGCGGCTGCTCGCCGAGGGATCAGGGGCGCTCAGTAGTGCTGAGTTGCTCGGCATACTCTTCGGTTTCGGGAGCCGCGAGAAGACGGCCGTCGAGCTAGCGAGCGAGGTGATCTCGGAGAACGGGGACCTGTTCGGGCTCTACAACGCCGACGTGCAACTCCCGAAGTACGAAACTGCCTGAGCTCAGGTTCCGCGCTCTGCTCACCGAGGACGGCTCCAAGCAGCTAGAATTGGCGAGAGCTTAGAGAAAGAGAAGCGGCGCGGGCCGCTCCGCCAGAGTCTAGAGCCCGCGCCGACAACCAGAGGTGAGTCTAACAGAGCCGGAGAAGATCCAAAATTGCACCTTGTGTGGGAAGCCGGGCGCGAGTAATTTAGCGCCCGAGTTAGCGCCCGAGTTCGATAACGCGGTCCTGTGTGATGATTGCGCGGAGCGGCGGCAGGCTGCACAGGCCGGGGAGGTACTAAGCTGGAAGGCACGTGGCCATTGGGTGTCTACCGAAGAAGAACCCCCACCGCCGCCAGAGCCGCCAGAGGATAGATTCGCAGAGCTATTCAAGGCCGCAGGAGCGCTTTTTGAAGCCACCAAGACAGCCGAAGACTTGCTTATTGATGAGGACGTGGTGTATCCCACGCTGGTCTTTGCCAACGAGGTTGAGCAAAACCTAGAACTCGCTGACGCTAAGAGCGCCTCGTTGCGGCTTGGAACGACGATGATGACGGTAGAGCGTGGTGCGATGAAAGGGGCCGCTTCGCACGCAAGTACAAGGGCTTCAAACCGATGAGGTCGTGGACGGAGTCCTCCTTCTAGACAGACAGCCGGCATACGCCGTGGTCCGAAACTACCGGACCATAGATATACCCAAAGAAGTCGAGATCCGCGTGTACCCGCGCGCGAAGCAGGCGTCTGCCGAGGACGTTGCGGAGGTCTACGAAACAGCTCTCTCGGAAGCTGGCCTGCCATGCGACGTCTCCGACCGCCTCCCCCTCGTCGCCGATGGTAGCGATGGTAGCGGTGGTCTCCGTGGCTGTTCGTGGGCAACGGGGAAGAAGTTCCGGATGAACACGCTCGGACTGTCGCACCGGTGCTATGGCAAGGGAGAAAGCCGCGTTTCCCTGTGCCGCGGCTTATCGGTGCGATCTACGAGGCCCTATACGGCATGGTTACCGAAGACAATCCCGGTTTTGCTCATCACCTGAACATCCGGCCGACAGGTAAGTGCCCGGAAATGCACAACCTCATCCCGCCGTGTCGTCGTCATTCTAGAACGTATGGCCAGTTGAAGTTCAAAGAGGTCTACGACCTTCTCAATAAGAACGTGCTAGTAGGTGACTACCATCCGCGGGGAAAGATACCGGATGCCTACTACGACCCACAGGAAGGAGCGCCGGACCATCCTTTAAAGCAACATGAACTGCACGCGCCAACTCAGGGAACAGATTAAGAATCTCGAACTCAAGTGGAGACTCCCCCTCATGGCCGATTGGCTCCGCCGTTCCATAGAGTAACCCCTTCAGGAGGGGTTATCGTTCGATAACCCCTCCGTTTCACCCTATATCTGAACGGGTTACGCTGGCCCTTGATGGATGCGAAGACCAACGGAATCCCGATCGGCCGGCAGAGTGGCGAAGTACGGATTGGCCAAACCGCCAAAGAGCTTGGCGTCACACCTCAGTATCTCCGAATCTTGGAGTACCAGGGCCGCATCCCACCTGCGCGGCGGGACTTTGGCGGGCGACTCTATGGTGAGTTCGAGGTGCGTTTGCTGAAAAACCCCCTCGGTGTCGGAACTCGTCCCGAGCAATTGCGTACTCTTGAAGAGGTACTCGGGGGCTCCGGTGAGTAGCTCTCGCCTCGTCTACAACCAGCGGCAAGATGCGACACCCAAGCAAGAAATAGAGACACTCGCTCGCGTCTACCATTTCGCGATCCAACATTTGAAGGAGAAGGCCGCCGAGGGCAGCAGCGGCGAGAACGACGCGATGAAAGGACAACAACATGATCGCGCCACTCACAAGTGAACAAGATAGGTCGAGCTTACTCGCCGTGGACCTCGCGGAACTATACGCGCGCCTTCCCGAGACGCGCGCCCTCGAGCCTTACGAGCTTCAGGGCACGCTCTGGCTCCTGCGCTACACCGACGACCTTTCCCGAACCCGACATAGCGGCTGCTGTGGAGGTAGCCCGTACTGACCTCGACCCCGACGATGGCGCAGCATGAGCGCCGACACTCAAAAGGCCGTTGTTGGCTATCTGCGTCGCGGCGCTGCGGTAATTCCCGTCCCCGCTGGGAGCAAGAGCCCAGGGCGCGATGATTGGCAGAGCCTTCGCATTAGCGCAGAGGAGATTCCGAACTACTGGACGAACGGACAAGGTATCGGACTGCTCACAGGCCAGCCTTCGGGCTGGCTCGTTGACGTGGATCTCGACGTGCAGGAGGCAGTCGAGATAGCGGGTAGGTTCCTCCCTCAGACGCCCACGAGCGGCCGAGAGAGCCGACCATACTCTCACTGGTGGTTCCGGGCCCGAGGCTCGACAAGTCGGGATTTCGGGACACTGACGCCAAGAAGCGCCTCGTCGAGCTCAGGTCCACGGGCAGACAGACCCTGGTGGCACCTTCCATGCACCCTAGCGGGGAGCACTACATCTGGCACCGCGAGAGCAAGCTGGAGGTAGTGGAGATCACTGCCGAAGAACTTGAGGCCAGGGTGCGGGAGCTCGCGACGGCTACCCTCATAGCCCGCCACCTGCCCAGGATCAGGGACGAGAGAAGCGGCGAGGGCGGAGGGCGTCACGACTACGCTATGACCCTCGCGGGCTTCTTGCTCCGCGCCGGACGTCTGGATCAGGTGATAGTGGAGAAGATCCTCAAGGCTGCCTGGGATGCCAGGGGCTGGCCCAGCGAGCGGGAGAAGCGCGAGGCTCACCGCGACCTCGAGGGGATCGTCCGGGATACCGCACAGGACATAGCAGACGGCGAGCCGGTTGTGGGTGGCCCGACGCTCGAGGAGATGGAGCCGGGGATGGTGAGGCAGCTCTGCAAGTACTGGGGCTGGCATCGGGAAGAGGAGAAAGAGGAGCTGGGCGCCTACGAGAGCGTCAGCTACCAGAGGACGGGTCGCCCGGATGGTGCGGGTTCGACGGGCATCCTCCTCTCCGAGGTGTCCCCGGAGCGCGTGCGGTGGCTCTGGAGGCACGTATAGCCCTCGGCAAGCTCAACCTCGTGGACGGGGATCCCGGCACCGGCAAGAGCGCGGCCATGACAGACCTCGCGGCGAGGGTGAGCGTTGGCAAGCCGTGGCCCGACGGTTCGCGGTGCGAGGCCGGGGGCGTCGTGATCCTCTCGGCGGAGGATGGTCTGGCAGACACGATCAGGCCGCGCTTCGACGCGGCCGGCGGGGACCCGTCGAGGGCCGTCGCGGTCTCCACAATCCCCGACGCTGAGGGCAACGAGCGCCAGATAGCGATCCCCGACGACCTGCACGTCATAGAGGCCGCCATAGATCGCGTAGGGGCCGTGCTCGTGGTCGTAGACCCGCTGATGGCGTTCCTGCCCGGAGAGGTCAACGGCACCGCGACCAGGACGTGAGGCGCGCATTGGCGCCGCTGGCAAGGCTCGCGGAGAGGACCGGGGCGGCGATCGTGGTGGTCAGGCACCTCAACAAGGGCGCCGGCGGCAACGCCCTCTACAGAGGAGGCGGGAGTATTGGGATAGTAGGGGCGGCCCGCTCCGGGCTCCTGATAGCCAAGCACCCCGAGGACGACGGCCGGCGCGTGCTTGCGTCCATCAAGAGCAACCTGGCGCCGCCGGCGCCCTCCCTCGTCTTCGGCCTCGCAAGCACGGAGAGCGGCGCCGTGCGCGTTGACTGGAAGGGCGAGAGCAACCTCGACGCTGCGGCCCTACTCTCCGCGCCGACTGACCACGAAGAGAGGTCCGCCCTCTCAGAGGCGCAGGAGTTCTTGCGGGAGGTGCTCGCAGACGGCCCGTTACCCGCCTCCGACGTGAAGCAAGAGGCCGACTCGGCCGGCATCGCGAAGAGGACCCTGGATCGGGCGCGGGCGTCCTTGGGCTTTGTTTCCGAGCGCGAAGGAGAGCCCGGCAAGCGGGGCGGCGGAAGGTGGTTCTGGCTGGCTACCAGAGGTTAAGGCTGCCAACCCCAAAGGTTGGCACTCTAAATCCGTAGCAGACCGTACCGATGGCGAGAACAGCGCTTATTTAAGCGAAGTGCGCGCCCCGGGATTAAGGGTGCCAAACGCGGCGGGTGTTAACGATGCCAGCGGACGTGGCAACCTTAATCAGCCCCTCGTTGCCGACTGCGGCCGAGCGAGTCGGCCAACTTCGAGGAACTGCGCACGCGCAGGAAAGGACGGCTCACTTCGCAGGACGTCCGCGAGCTCTTCTCAAGAGCCCCCGGGTGGCTACGGGACCAGACGGAGCATTGCCGACGCCAAGGTGCTCCAAGGCCCCAATTAGAAGCGTTGGCCGCGGCTGTGTCGGCGCATCTCTCGGGCGATGCGACGAGGGGTGGGGAAGTGCTCGCTGCGGTCGAGGCGCAGTTCCACGCGTTGGGCTGCGGGTGTGAGGAGTGCGCGTGAGGTTCCGAAGCCTGGTCCGTGAGGGCATGTCGCTCGAGATCGCACGTCGAGAGGTGCAATAGGAGGCAGCATGATCCCCGAGAAGCGAATCCTGGGCAAATTTTCCACCTCCGGGATGTGAGCGGCCTTCGCGCGAGGCCGAAAGCCCGTTCGTGATGAAAACCAGGGGGTGTCCCTTGGGAACCCCAGGGGGAGGGTAGTCGCAGATGCCTAGATGTGCCGGAATAAAGCGGGATGGCGGGCAGTGTACGACCATCGTTCCCCCGCCGCTAACCCATTGCTACCAGCACGATCCTGAGAGGGCAGAGGAGCGGAGGCTTAACGCCTCGATGGCAGCTCGTGCCCGTCACGACCCTGAGATACGGGAGATCAAGAGGCTCCTTAAGGACCTCTACGCCGGGGTGCTCGAAGGAAGGGTGGAACGGGCGGCCGCCGCCGTCGCCAACCAGATAGCTAATACGCGGCTTCGTGCGCTCGAGGTCGAGCGCCGGATACGCGAGGCCGACGAGCTTGAGGGGCGCCTGGACGAGATTGAGGCTGTGGTGGAGGAGGCCGAGAGGAGGGCCCGTGTCCCCGGGTGGTAGGCACGGGCACACGCTCCGCGAATTGCGGCGCCGGATAGACGCGGTGCTCGAGGAGGAACGGGCGCGACGGGGGCCTGTGCCCCCGCCCATCTCCGCCGAGCACGCCGCGATGAGGGAGCGCATCGAGCGGCGCATGGCCGAGCTCGAGGGAGGATCGGCCGGTTCGTGCGCGCCGTGGCCGCGCTCGACCCGCGCCTCCCCGAGGACGCCTCCCTCCGAGAGGCGCACCTAGGCTCCAGAGCTCGCGCATAGCGGGGACACCCGGAGCTTGTCGAAGAATACATAGGGGACCAGCTGCGGTGGAGATCTCTTGGACCTGTGGAAGCTGCACAGAGGAGGAGCGGGACTTGCTCAGCCGGCCAGGCGTGGACCCGCGACCCTGGGGCTGGTAGCGGCCCACTTCCAGGGACTGAGCGCCCTATTCGCCTAAGTTCTAGAGAAGGCCTGTTCTCGAAAGTTCGGCGGGCAGGCGAGTGTCCTTGACAGGTATCACAACCTTGATACCATCCCCACATAGGAAAGGGACAACCAAGCTCGAAGCAGAGTGTAGAGGCTTAGAAGCCCGCTCCCGAGAATGGGCGCTTGTGAGGGGCAGGCAGAGCCAGTAGCGCAACCGGCTACCTCTTAACGCATAGAGGTATGACGGTTTTCCTTTGGAGAGAAGGGAGGAGGTGAGAGACCTTGAGATGAGGCACACTCGCGAGGAAGGGAAGCCGGGCGTAGGTATGGACACCATCTTCCCGGCTCCCCCGGAAGTCCCCTCGCGAAAGGGAACGACCTTGGTAGAGAAGCGTACCCTCGTTCGGCCTGCCGGGATCCTGGAGGTCGCCTACTACCAGGCCGGCCCCGCCAACGGCGGCCACTCCAGCTTCCTGCACGAAAGCCCGTCAGGTCTTGTGAAAGGAGATCCTCATGAGCTCATCCTCCGCCCCACTGTCCACCCCGGAAGGCCCCGGCTCCGTCTCCGGCGCGCCGAACCTCCCGGCAGGGTTCACCGACACGTTCACCAGCCGCTACATCGACACCGGTGAGCTGCGCCTGCACGCGGTCATCGGAGGCGAGGGGCCGCCGCTGCTGCTGGTGCACGGCTGGCCGGAGAACTGGTACGCCTGGCGCCTGCGTGATGCCGGCGCTGGCCCGGGACTTCGAGGTCATCGCGGTCGACCAGCGCGGTATCGGGCTGACCGACAAGCCCGAGGACGGGTACGACGCCGGCACCCTCGCCGGCGACCTGGTCGCGCTGATGGATGCGCTCGGCCACGAGCGGTTCGCCGTGGTCGGCCACGACACCGGATATCACCATCAGCTACGCGCTGGCCGCCGATCACCCGGACCGGGTCGACCGCGTGGCCCTCGCCGAGATCCCCGGGCCCCCGGGGGCGAATCCCTCGCCGCCCCTGTTCGGCTCCCCGAGCCGATCAACAACCGGCTCTGGCACCTCGCCTTCAACCGGGTCAACGACGAGATGACCGAACAGCTCGTCAGGGGACGCGAGGACATCTTCTTCGGCTACGAGTTCGCCATCCAGGGCGGCCAGAAGGGGCTGCCCGACGAGGTCCAGCGGTACTACTTCGATCTCTTCTCCGACCCCGACGCCCTGCGCGGCAGCTTCGGGCTCTATCGCGCGTTGGACGCCACCCTCGCACAGAACGCAGAGCGCAAGACCCGGCCGCTGACGATGCCCGTCCTGGCGATCGGCGGAGCGGAAAGCTGGGGCGAAGAGGCCGGGAACGCGATGAAGCCCGCCGCGGACGACGTGCAGACCGTGGTCATCCCCGGCGCCGGCCACTGGGTCGCCGAGCAGGCTCCCGAGGAGATGCTGGCGGCGCTGACCGCGTTCCTGGCCCCGTACCGCGACGGACGGGTGAATCCACAGAAAGGAGAGCACCATGACGATCGCGGCAACGGGACTCGAGACCACCACGACCCATCCGCCGAACGTACCGCGGCCCTTCCGCGCTGACCACGTGCCGAGTGACACCGACCGTTCGATCATTCGGCGACTCGGAAGACCTCCGGCGGCGCATCGCGGCCACGCAGTGGCCCGAAAAGGAGACCGTCGCAGATGAGTCGCAGGGCGTGCCGCTCGCGACGATTCAGGAACTCGCGCGCTATTGGGCGACGGATTACGATTGGCGCAAGGTGGAGGCGAAACTGAACGCCCTACCGCAGTTCATCACCGAGATCGACGGGCTAGACATTCATTTCATTCACGTTCGTTCGAAACATGAAAATGCGTTGCCGCTCATCGTCAACCACGGATGGCCCGGCTCGATCATCGAGCAGCTGAAGATCATCGGTCCGCTCACCGATCCAACCGCACATGGCGGGAGCGCGGAGGACGCTTTCGATGTCGTGATCCCGTCGATGCCGGGCTACGGGTTTTCGGGCAAGCCGACCAGCACCGGCTGGGGCCCCGAGCGCATGGCCCGAGCCTGGGCAGAACTGATGAAGCGCCTCGGCTACACCCGCTACGTCGCCCAGGGCGGCGACTGGGGTGCGTTTGTCGTCGACCAGATGGGCTTGCAGGCACCTGCGGGATTGCTCGCCATCCACACCAACATGCCTGCCACCGTTCCAGCTGACGTCGACAAGGCGCTCGCGGCCGGCGACCCGCCGCCATCCGGTCTCTCGGCTGAGGAACGACGCGCCTATGAGCAGCTGGAGAGAACTTTCAAGCAAGTCGACTACGCCAAGTACATGGCGGCGCGCCCGCAAACGCTTGTACGGCATTGCGGATTCACCCGTCGGCCTGGCCGCCTGGCTTCTCGACCACAATGATGCTGACGGCCAGCCGGCCGCGGCGGTCGCCTCGGCTCTGAACCGGACCACGAGCGCCACGGGCGAACTGACGCGTGAGGAGATCCTCGACAACATCACGCTTTATTGGCTGACGAACACGGGGGTCTCTGCGTCTCGTCTCTATTGGGAATATAAGGGTGGCTTTTTCAACGCCAAGGGCGTCTCCATTCCGGTGGCCGTGAGCGTCTTTCCCGGCGAGCAATATCAGGCCCCGCGCAGCTGGGCCGAGAAGGCCTACCCC
>CAWFVR010000025.1:0-78057 GCA_963819315.1 uncultured Rubrobacteraceae bacterium | reverse complement strand
GAAGCGCACCGCGTAGCCTTGGCCCACGTGGCTGAATTGGTGCGCCACCGGGAGACTGTGAGCAGTTCATACATCTCGGAAGTCCTTGACCGCGCCGGTTCTGACATCGCGACTTATGGCGCGGCGATGGAGTGCGTCCGCGTGCATGCTCGCGTGGTGATCCATTTTCATCCGGACCGATTCGGCACCAAACCCATTCCGGTGGCCGAAGCTCTCCTCAAGGAGGGCGTATACCGCAATCAGTTCGAAACGGGGCTGTCGACTGGAGGTCTTTCCGCATTTCCAGGCGGGGCTCGTGACTCGTGGGAACGCTCGCTGTTCGGGGGCGCCTATCACGCAAGCGGCGTCATCGATTCGGAACGTCCCAAGTATGGCGCTCTGGAGCTGGTTCGTTATGCCGACGGCCCGATTCCGCGGTTCGGATCGTGCTATTTCGTGATGCAACCCACCGTATCAATCCGCACCTCGTTCACGTTCGCGGGTAGCGAAGACCCGCGTGCGACGGAGCGGCTCGGGATGATAGGCCAGATGGACAACGTCATGGCGGCCCTGCTCGCGGAGATCGAGGCCGGCGGAATGGCCGCTCCCCCGTGGCCGCCCTTTCGTGCGCCCACGCTTGGGCTTTCAAACTTGACCGTGGCCAGATTACTGGACGTTTTCGCGGAACTCGCACGCCCCAGGAAGGAACCGGCTGATTTGCCGGCCGGGCGCGTGCTCGACACCCAAATCGAAGCGCAAGTGCATGGGCCCCTCGACCTACAGAAGGACGTCGAGTTGTTGGTCGCGGACCCGGCGTTTGCGCCCACAAGCACCGGAGAGGTCCTGCGCAAATTGCTGCGCGGTACGGATTTCCTTTGCATTGGCACTGTGGATTTCGGCTGTCTGCGGGAGACATTCCAGACGATTTTCGTGGACCGGCGATGCCCCGCCTCGCGCGGCGCATTGCCGGCGAGAACGGGATCATAGATGCGGCGGTGATCGGAGCCGCCGAAGCATCGTTGCACCACCACCCAGACGCGTGGGGAGACTGGGGAAGCCGCGCAGAGGTGCTTCAGCACTTGAAGCAGCTCTGGCATGTGCTCGTGCACTACGGTGCTCCTGCTGTCCAGGCTCGATCCGCCGCGAGTGAGCGGGAACGTTAGGCGTTCGCGAAAGGGCTACGTGAGATTCATTCCTCGCAATAATATTGGCTGCTGGCCTCAGCCAAGGGGTCGCGCTGTCCCAATCACCGCTGCCCCAGACGGAGTCGAGTCTTTCCAGAAACCCCGCCCTGGTACGTGACTGGGCAAATCGCCTGCTGGCCAACGACCCGAAGGTCCGCGCAACCGCCGAAGCCGCCCTGGTCAAAGGGGCGGAGCGTTCGCTACCTTTGCTGAGACGATTCCTCGACCCTCGGCATGAAGACCTGCATGTGGTGACTTTTGAAATCATCCGGCGGATCGGTCCTCCTGCCATTCCGCTGCTGGTGGACCTGCTGCGGCATGAGTCGGACTCCATCCGGCGCAGCGCCGCCGATGCCTTGATTGACTTGGCGCCCCATACAGAATGGATTCAACCGGCGTTGAGACGGGCGCTGAGAGACGAGGATTCGATGGTCGCGGGCGATGCCGCACGCGCCCTGGGCGCTTTGGGCAAGAGGGCCAGCCCTTCGGTAGGCGCTCTCGTCAATACTCTTTCGCACGAGGATCCATACGTCCGCATCTACGCGGCGGAGGCGTTGGCGTCCATCGGTCCGAACGCGGTCAAGGCGACAAACGCCTTGGCAGAAGCCCTGGGCGATCCCATTCCCGGCGTTCGATGGGCGGCGTGTGAGGCCCTCGCCAGCATCGGCCCGGCTGCGCAGTCTGCAGTGCCGCAGTTAATCGAAGCGCTGGAGGATGAATTCCTCTATGTGCGTATCTTCGCGGCCGGAGCTCTGGGAAGCATCGGACCGAAGGCACAGTCGGCCCGAGAGGCGCTGAGGGCGGCAGCAAACGATCCCACATTGCGTAACGAAGCAGAGTGGGCGTTGAGTCGAATCGCTGGAAGTCATCTCATAAACGGCGCGAACGAGCGACAGCGAGAGAGCCTGGCGAGCGGAGCGGGGCGTGGGGCCCCCGCGAGCGAGCCAGTCGGGGAGTCCGAGGGGCGAAGCCCCTCGGTTAAGACGCGTCCAAACGGGCAATCCTCCGGTTGACTGGGATACGACCACCGGTCGGAACATCGTCTGGAGTGTCGAGTTGGGAAACGAAACGTTTGGTCGTCCCGTGGTTGTTGGCGATGCGGTCTATGTGGGCACCGACAACGCAAGGCACATGAACCCCGCCTACCAGGAAGAAGCCGGCGTGCTCGTGGCATTTCAAGCGAAGGATGGCAAATTCCTCTGGCAGGACGTGGCCCCGCGAGTAGAGCGAGGTCTGCGAGAGTTTCTGTTGCCTTCGACGACAAGTGCGCCGTATGTGGAAGGGAACCGGTTGTACTACGTCACCGCCGAGTGCCAACTCCGTTGCCTCGACACACAGGGTTTCCGTGATGGCGAGAACAATGGTCCGTATCGGGATGAGGTCTTCCAGGACAACGCTGCGGCCGACATCGTCTGGGAGTTGGACATGTGTGGCCGCCTGGGTGTCTTTCCGCATGAAGCCACCAATAGCGAAGTGTTGCCCGTGGGTGATCTGCTGATGGTCTCTACCTCCAACGGGCAGAATGAAGGCCACACGCGCGTCCCATCGCCGCGCGCCCCAAGTCTGATCGCGGTGGACAAGCGTTCGGGCGAAGTGGTCTGGCGCGCCATCGGCGCGGGCGAGCAGGTGCTGCACGGCCAGTGGTCCAGCCCTGTGGCGGCCAATGTCAATGGGCGCATACAGGTGCTCTTCGGCGGAGGAGATGGTTGGCTGCGCTCCTACGACGCGGCGTCGGGTCACGAAGTCTGGCGATTTGACGGCAATCCGAAAGACGCCCGCTGGCTTCCGCGACCCCGAGTCCTTTCGCGCGGCTCGATCATTGCTTCACCGGTCTTCGCCGACGGCCGCGTCTTCGTTGCGATGGGACAGAGTCCTGGGCACGGCAACGGACCCTCATTGATTCACGCGATCAGTCCCAACGGCCAGGGAGACGTCACCGAGAGCAGGCTCCTCTGGACTTCTCGCGAGGTCGGTCGCGTGGTGGGAACGCCCATTGCGAAAGACGGTCTCCTGTACGTTGGGGACCTGGGCGGAACGATTCATTGTCTGGACGCGGCGACCGGCGCCCACGTCTGGAAGCACGAGACGAACGAGGCCATTTGGGGAAGCCTCCTGCTGGCCGGCGACCGGCTTTACGTTGGGAACGTTGAAGGCAGCATGACCGTTCTTCGTGCCGGACGGCGAAAGCAATTGCTGGGGCAGATCGAGATGGATGCGCCGATCTATTCGCCTCCGGCGCTCGATCGGCGATGCGCTTTATCTGGCCACCGCGAACCGGTTGTACCTCATCGCGGCAAGCCTTGATCCTAAAACGCGTTAAGGCCCACCCTCCGCTCACGCTTGCCACGGGAGCGTGAGCTACGGGTGGCAAGCACCCTTCGCGCTTCTTCATCGAAGGTTGGGTTCATCCAAGTGTCGCCGGCAGGCGGCAGCCGAGGGCAACGGCGTTGCGCGTGGATTGACACAAGCAACGCCTTCACCAACGGCGCCCTCACGAGAATCGCCCCAGCCGCGAAGAGCTCTCAGTCCAGGTGAACGCCACATATAATCTGGCGCTCAGCACGATGGACCCGGACGAGAGCGCTGGCGGACGACGGCGGGGCGCCGATGACGTCGAGGACGGCCGCGATCCGCTGATCGGTCAGACGCTCTCACACTACCGCGTCGTCGCCAGGCTGGGCGGCGGCGGCATGGGCGTCGTTTACAAGGCCGAAGACACACGGCTCCGCC
This sequence comes from uncultured Rubrobacteraceae bacterium, assembly GCA_963819315.1. Lineage (GTDB taxonomy): Bacteria > Actinomycetota > Rubrobacteria > Rubrobacterales > Rubrobacteraceae > JALYGY01. The sequence goes on along the minus strand of CAWFVR010000025.1, from coordinate 74,164 downwards.
GTCCGGTGGCGCTCAAGTTCATCTCCGAAGAGCTCTCACGCGATCCCGAGGCGTTGGGCCGGTTCGCGCGCGAAGCGCAGACAGCGTCGGCGCTGAACCACACGAACATCTGCACCATCCACGACATCGGCGAGCAGGACGGGCGGTCGTTCATCGTTCGGATCGCGCGATCAGGAGCCAGACGAAGATCACCACGGCCCTCGCGCTCGGCAGGGGCCACGAAGTGGACTATGCCGTCGCGTTCGCGCTCGCCGTGTCCGGTGATGTGTCGCGATCGCGCGCGCTTGCCGGCGATCTGGCCCGTGACTATCCGGAGGACACGTCGGTGCAATTCATGTATCTACCGACGCTGCGGGCCCTGTTCGCATTGGACGGACGTGATGCGGCAGCGGCGATTCAATCGCTGCAGACGGCCTCCCGCTTCGACCTCGCCAGGGGCGGCATCGGCTTCAACGCGCACTTCGGCGTGCTCTATCCCATCTATGTGCGCGGCCTGGCCTATCTGGCGGCGCAGCAGCCCGCACAGGCCGCCGCCGAGTTCCAGCGAATTGTCGACCATCGCAGCATCGTGCTCGTCGATCCCGTGGACGCCTTGGCGCGGCTGCAGCTGGCGAGAGCGCTCGCGCTCTCGGGCGACACCGCCAAAGCGAGAAGCGTGTACGACGATCTGTTTGCGCTGTGGAAGGACGCCGACGTCAAGATCCCGCTGGTCAACGAGGCGCGGGCGGAATACGCCCGGTTGCGATGAGCGGCGATCAGGCTACTTCGCCGCCAGTCCCTCCTTGAGGAACGCGACGAGCGGCGGCAGCACCTTGTCCGGGGCCTCGAGGTGCGGGACGTGGCCGAGGCCCGGAAGCAGCAGCACGCGGCCGTTGCCGTTGGGAATGGTCTTGGCGAGGTACTGCATCCGCTCCTGGAACCGCGCGGCCGGGCCGAGCAGCATGTCCTCGGCGCCGCCGAACGCGAGCGTCGGCACCTGGATGTGCGCCCAGTCGTAGACGACCGGGTCGGCGTAGAGCATCTGGCCGATCAGCGCCTGCACCATCGCCAGCCGCGGCCAGTCGGCGCTGAGCGTCCACGAGTAGCGGATCCGGGTGTAGGTCTCGAACTCCGCGTTCCACGCCTTCGGGTTGTGCGCGACGTAGCGGCTCAGGCTCGGCGCGGATGCTCTGGTAGTCGCTCTTGAGCGTCTGCTGGTACGCCTCGTCGATCGGCGTCATCGGTCGATCGAAGCGGCCGTCGGTGAGGCCGATCGGGTTGTAGATCACCAGCCGCTCGACGGCCTTCGGATACTGCGTCGCGAAGCGCGCCGCCAGCATGCCGCCCATCGAGTGGCCGACCACCATCGCCCGTTCGATCTTCTCCTTCTGCAGGATCAGGAAGGTGTTTCGCGCCTGCGAGTTGAAGTTGTACGGCGCGATGGGCTTCGACGACCGGCCGTAGCCGATCTGATCGGGGACGATGACGCGGAAGCCTTCCTTCGTGAGGCCGTCGATGATCGGCCTTGAAATAGAAGCCGCCGAAGTTGTTGCCGTGCAGCAGCACGCACGGTATGGCCGTTGGCGGCCCCCTGCGGCGCGACGTCCATGTAGGCGATGCGGACGTCCTGCGTGTAGACCCTGATGTCGAGGTACTTGCTCGGGTAAGGGTACGGACACTCGTCACAGGTGATGCTGCCCGGCTTGACGTCGGTGGGCGTGGGCACGGGCGGCAGCACGGTGCCTTCCTGCGCGGCCAGCGGTACGGCGACCTGGATCAGCGACAGCGCGAGGATGAGCGCACCGAAGCGTGTGTGCATGGCAGCCTGAATGTGGCACGCCGCTGGTCGTCGAAGCGCTGCGGCAGGAGTAATGCCTAGTGCTCCTTTACTGCTACTGCGCGCCTTTGATCATGGCCATCAGCTCGTCATGCGTCCACGGCCTGGTGCGTGACACGGTCTGAGCGCGCACGGTCATGACTTGCGCAGGATCGACGGGCGTACCCGTCTGGCCCCATTCGCGGCGGATGTAGGTGAGAACACCGGCAATCTGATCGTCGCTCAACACCGAACCGACCGGCGGCATCAGGCCGACGGAACCTTCCTTGCCACTCAGCAGGATCCGCGCCGGAATCCCGGGCTCGGCAAGCGTGAGCGCGGATCCGACGAGGCTCGGTGCGAGACGTTCCTGACCGCGTCCGTCGGGTTGATGACAGGCCTGACAGATATTGCGGTAGACCTCCCGGCCCGCGTCGAAGCGCTGCTGTTCCTCGCACTGTCAGCGCAGGGACCGGCGCGGCCACCCCCGGTTTGCCGGGCCATTCAATGCGCGCCAGGACGTTGCCGGCGCGCACGCCGAGATCGCCGCCAGCAGCGGCAACCGCCGAAAGGGCCACCGGTTCGCGTGTCAGGCGCACGGTGCGCAGCCCTCCGCGTCCGCCACCAGTTGGCGCGTTGTCGCGTGGGAACGCATAGGCCCCGCCGGGACCGGCGCGTCCACCGGGACAGGTGGGGCACGGCGCATTCGCAATCGGCGCCGCGGCACGACGCGCCACGCCTCCCGGCATCGCCGAGTTGAGCGCCGCGACTTCGGCCCCGCGCAGCAACGCCGATCGCTGCCAGTCGCTCCTGCCCGCGTCCCCGACGGAGGCCAGCACGTTGAGGATGGCCTCGTCCTGCCCTCCACGTACGATGGTCGCGGCGAGCATCGTGATCGCCGTCTCACGCTGCGGGGTCTGGTCACCGCTCTGCAGCAGTTTCTCGAGCACGACCGATTCGCGGCCGTGGAGACCACTCAGCGTTGCATCGACGACTACGGGATCGGAGGCGTGGCGTTCGAACATCGCCGCTGCCGCAACTTCACGCGCTCCCGGCGGCAGGACTCCCAAAGACGCGGCAAGCTGCTCGCGAACCGACCAGTGGGAATCCCCGGTCAGCTTGAGCACCGCAACCGTCATCGGGTGATTCGGCGTCCCGAGCCAACGCTCGGCGATGCGGACGGCGGACGAGCGCACGTCGGGAGACATGTCCTCGAGCGCCTTCATCACCGTCGCCGGTTCGATGGCGTCGAGGCCGTCGAGCGTCCACAGGGCGTGCAGCCTCGTGCGCGGATCGTTTGCACTTTCAGCCAGCTTCACCAGCGCCGGCCGGACGGACTTGGCATTCCGCTCGACCAGCAGCCGCTGCGCCGTGTCGCGCCTCCAGCCGTTCGGGTGCGACAGCGCCTCGACGAGCTGCGCCGGCGTCGCGTTCGCGAACGGATCCATGGTGTCGCGCTTCGTCGTCTCGTGGACGACGCGATAGATCCGTCCCAGGCCGACGGGTGCGTCCAGCTTGCGCGACAGGATGTGATCGCGCAGGTAGATGGTGGTCGACGCCCGGTCCTGAATCACGCCGCGATACATGTCGACGACGTAGAGCGTGCCGTCGGGTGCGTTGGAGATGTAGACCGGGCGGAAGCGCTCGTCGGTGGACGCCAGGAACTCCGCGTTGTCATACGCCTTCCGCGCCCTGATCGTCGTGCCGTCGTCGCTCGAGGACGATGCGGCTGACGAAATTCGCCGCCGGCTCGGCGACGAAGGCGTTCCCGTACAGCTCTGCCGGCAGACGGTCGCCGCGATAGATCAACGGCGCACACACGGCCGTGAAGCGGTTCGAGCGTGCCGTCCTCGCGATCGATCCCGGCCTGATACGCGCGGTTCGTGCCCGGGTTCGGCCGGACCGGCCAGACGACGTTGAGATCGCCGTTCTCGGCTGCCAGCGATTCGTAGCTGCCGCGCGTGCGCACCAGCGAGGGATTGCGCTGGAAGTACGGCGTCGGCACGAGGTCCACGTGCAGGGCGGATTCATTGGTATTCCGGTACATCCGCCCCGCATCGTCCTGACTGAGTCCCCATTCGCCGCGCGACAGCGTAGGCTGCAGCTCGAACTCGCCGTTCTTGAGCCTGATGTTTGCCTCGTTCTCGGAAGTGTGCATCACGTTGTCGAGGCCCCAGAAGAGGCTGTTCGCGTTGCCTTCCACGCTGCCGCGGAGCAGGCCGTAAGAGTGGGTGATGACCTCGCGCGTGTCGGCCTTCAGGTCCCCATTGGTGTCACGCATGAACCAGAGCGTCCCCGGCTCGCCGACGAGCACGCCGTTGTCCAGCACCTTCACCGCGCGCGGGAGAATCAGCTTGTCCGCGAACACGGTGCGCTTGTCCATCTTGCCGTCGCTGTCCGTGTCTTCGAGCACGACGACATTGCCAATCGGATCGAGATTCGGCTCGGGCGCGATCAGGTCGCGGACGAAGCCGGTCATCTCGACGACCCAGAGCCGGCCGTGCAGGTCCCAGTCGACGGCGGTCGGATCGTGGATCAGCGGTTCGCTGGCGACGAGCTCGAGCCGATATCCCGGCGGCATGAAGAACGTCTTCAACGCCTCCTCGGGAGGCAGCACCGGCGATTCCTTCGAGACGCTCTGCACGCCAGGGGGCCACTGGCGGTTGACCGGCGAGCTTTGAGAGGTGTAGCCGGTGACGACCGTCACCGAAAGGATGAGCGCTGCGGCGCGAAGTGTGGGCATGCCGCAGACCAGTTTATCAATGGGTTCCAACTGGTGAAAATCTGTCCACCGTAGCGGCGCGGCGTAAGTTCCTGCCGCGAAGGTGGACGCGTGCGAGGTCAGATCAGTAGTTTCGCGCCGCAGATCACGCGAATCACTGGACCTGTCGCCAGGATGCGTCCGGATTGTAGACCGTCATCTTTCGAGCGATGGCGTCAGTTTGCGGGCCCAGGTCTCGTTCCCGCACGGTGCCGTCCTGATTGACGATGAACGTCATGACCCCGGTCGCGTCGTACTGAGCTGGCCAGGCGACAAGTGCGAATCCTCCAGACATCTCGCCCTTGACGATATAGCTCCTGGCTCCACCTGATGCCGCAGCTCCCTGGCCGGTCAGGATCTTGAAGTAGTAGCCATGAAAGGGCGTCGGCTGCGTGCGATCCGCCGCCGAGCGGACGTCCTTCCTCCGCTGCCTGTGCCACCAGGTCACCAAGTGGACTCCGCTTCTGGCCGCGCGCGGTCGGCCAATACAGGCCGTTCTCTTTGCCGGGATCGCTCTGGAACTTCGTCGCGTGCACGCCTGCGGGCTTGCCGTCGTGTCCCTGTTGCGCGTAGCGCTGCTGCGCGGTGACGTAGGCACGGGAGGTCGCGATCGCTTCGCAGCTCGTTGCGTCCGATCCGCCGCGCCAGCACTTCTTCCTTGCCGGCGGCTGTGTCGAATCGCCATCCGTCCGCCCCTTTGACGAGCGGCACCGGGAAGGGCCAGTCCTCGTTGCCGATGACGAGCGTCTTTCGATTGGGCGTCGCATCCTCGAGATGCCACTGCTCGCTGAACGCGACAGCGAACACCTGGCGGTTCATGCGAGCGGTCGCGGGATCGGATGACGCGGTCAGCTCCCGCCCTTCGGGACCGAAGATCGCCAGCAGCGCGTCGAGGTTCCCGGTCTTGACCGTGTCGACGAGCGCCTTGACGGCGTCTTCAGGCGTGGCAAACGTGCGCTGCGTCGCGGTCTGTCCCGCGGCGGTCGCCGATGATGCGAGAAGCGCCAGCAACGCACACGCGAACACTCGAGCGCTGAGGCTGCGGCGCATGGGTCCGAGATCGTTGCCTGATCGATTCATACCGATCGTCCTGGTCATGTGTGTCGACCTCTTCCGAAGCGCTCACCGGCGGCGGCCCCCGCCGCCGCCGCGAGCGCGAGCTGCCTCGGCTCTGTTGTCCACGAGCACTGGACGAGCGTTGTGATTGTCCGCTCGAATATCCCGAGAATGCGTCCGAGCTGCCGCTGCTCCGTTGAGCGTCGCTGCCTGACTTCTGCTTCCGTCGCCGTAACCGCGGGCTTCGGCACTTCCTGTGCGACCCGAACGTTGTGTCTGTGACGTCGCGCTCTGGGTCGAAGCGCCTTGTGCCTGCGTGCTCCGCTCCGTTCGTTGCGCCTGCGACTCAGGTCGATTTTCCTGCCGCGTCTGTTGACGGTCCGTGCGCTGCTCCTGGGTCGTGCCGGCGCGCTCGGTCCGCTGTTCCGATCGGTTCTCCGCGCGATCGCCGCGCTCCTCGACGAGGTCCTCGCGGTGATCCTGCCAGTCCTCGCGAGCGTCTTCCCGATGGTCGTAGTAGTCGTCCCAGGCGTCGTTGTACATGTAGCCGCCGCCGTGCCATCCGTACGGACCGTAGTAGTAGTTGTTGTCCATCGCCGCGCCAATCGCGATCCCGGCAGTGAACCCGATGAGGCCAGCCGCGACCGCCTCGTCAGCGTCATCGTCTTCCTCGACGACGACCACCGTCGTCGGAGCCTGGGTGTACACCACCTCGGTGTTGTATTGCGGGACATAGACGATCTGCGGATTGGTGGGCTCGATGACGATCACTTCCTGGCCAGATGACGTGGTCTTGGTTTCGACCTCCTGCTGCGGCGAACTCTTCAGCGTCCCGACGTTCTTCGCCTGCAGCCTCAATTTCTGAATGCTGGCAAAGACCGCGCTTCGATCGGACGTGAACGCCTGCCCCAGGACCCTCGTCCACGCGATCTGGTCCGCCATCTTCGCCACGACTTGAGGGAAGAGCGCCAACGCCACGAAGCTCGCATCGAACCCGGCCTTGACCGCGGCGTCCTGAAGCGGCGTGCCTTTCAGCTTCTGGTTGGCCTTCAGCCACTTGTCGAGCTCCGTGATTTTCGCGGGGTCGGTCGCGCTCATCAGCATCTGCGCGAGCAGTGAGTCCGGGTAGAGCGCAATCGGAGCGAGCAATTGGTCCAGCGTGCCTGTCGGTAGCGGTGAGGCCTGTGCGGCCTGCGCGCCCGCGGCGATCTGGTCCTGCGGCGGACCGCACGCCACGAACAACACGACGGTTGCGGCAATCAAGCGTGTGGTCATAGTCCACCCTTCAGTCGCGCGGAGCAGCCTCGTCGTCAGTTACTGCCGCTCACTCTGTGGCGGCAACTTGTTGAACCGTATGCACAACGAGGTGATTCGGTGTCGCTCGGCGAGCGTCGCCGCAATCGCTTTGCAAGCCTGCTCGTTCAACCCGGTTCGTCGAAACATCACCGCGGCCATTGTGATCCCCTCAAGCGGCCTTGAGAAGTTCGGCGAGACGACGCAGCCAGCTAATCAATGGGTTCCAACGGTGATGTTCTGGTACACCATTCTCCACGCTCCCCGTTTCGCAACAGCACACCGCACGGCACGCTCGCTGTGGTCGTGCCCCATCGACTGCCAAGCGGTGATCGATCGGTCTCGCAGACCATTCGCTGGTCCTCTCGCGTGGCGAAGAGCGCCGGTGCCGCCGGGACGCTCCTGAACACGACCGGTGTCAGGGTGACGTCCATCCCGGAACCGGAGCGAGGTTGGCTAGAGCCGCGACGCAGCCGACTTCAGCAGCGCAATTGCTTGATCCTTCTCCTCGCGCGCGACCAAGCCGTCGAGGTGCACCTCCAGGATGCGGCCTTTCAGGAACGCGGTCGCAGTGGCATAGTAGGGCGAGTCGGACTTGAACACCGCGGCTTCGCCAACGTCCGAGATGACCGCCTCCGCCGTTCCCGGTTTGACTGACTCCAGGAGCCGCGGCTTGATCTGGTCGGGACTCATCCCGGGAAACCTCCCGGACGCGTCGTAGACGATGACATCGAGTTTGAAGCGGCCGGTGCCGACACCCCACGTATATCGACAGTTCACGTAGCCGAAGGACTGGAGTGAGCTCGAGACACCATCGCCGACGCTCGCCTTCCCTGCGAGTGGCTGAATCTCGTCGGTCGTGAGCAGCGCGCACGGGTTCAGCGTCTGAGCCGAGACGATGCCGTCGACGTCGCCGGGGCCGGACACCCCGGTGGCGACCATTGCCAGCCCCAGGACAAACGCTGCAGGCGAAGGGGTATCCCGCCTGTGGACGACGAGGAAGCCGTGACATGTTCATCATGTCCATATTGTGAGGCAGGACGTCCGGCACCGCACGTCCCTCAGAATGGCGCTGTCTGCTGAGGCGAATCGCGATCTACGCTGCCCTCCTGAGGCGGCCGCCATTTGGCAACCCGGCGGGTGCGGCCGTTCCGATGAATGCGCCCGTGTTCCGGTTGGTCAGGCTGCGTACGATACGCGGCAGGTTCAATGGGGAGTTCGTGTCTCGTTCTGAGACCTCGCGTTAGAATCCGACCCTTTGAACAGCTGAGCGCCGATCACGCCACCAACGATCGGGCCGACGATCGGAATCCACGCGTAGCCCCAGTCTGAATCCCGCTTGCCGGGAATCGGCAGCACGAAGTGCGCGATGCGGGGCCCCAGATCTCTTGCCGGGTTGATGGCATAACCGGTCGGGCCGCCGAGCGACAATCCAACGCCCAGCACCAGACCTCCGACAAGCAGCGGCTGCAGCCCGCTGCTGAAGACAACGGACAAATCGATGTCTCCGGGCTTGGCGAGCGCCTGTGCGTTGGCGGCGATCGCGAGCATGGCGAATACGAATGCGGCAGTGGCAATGGTCTCTGCCACGAGGTTCGCGGCCGGCTTGCGGATCGCCGGCCCGGTGCAGAACACAGCGAGCTTCAGGTCGCGTCCTGCGTGACCGGCCAATGCGGTAGGTACACCAGCCACACCAGCACGGCGCCGACGACGGCGCCAACCATCTGTGCCGCGACGTAGCCGGGAACGTCGGACCACTGAAAGGCGCCGATCGAGGCCAGTGCCACTGTTACGGCGGGATTCAGATGTGCGCCGCTCAGGCGTCCGACGGCGTACACGGCGACCATCACCGCAACGCCCCAGCCAAACGTGATGACGATCCATCCACTGCCCTCGCCCTTCGATCGCGCGAGCAGCACGTTGGCCACCACGCCGTCGCCCAACAGGATGAGCATCGCGGTCCCAAACGCTTCAGCGGTGTAGTTCGTCATGGTGGCAATGACTCCAGTAGAATGCCGACCTCGCCCACTGTGTCGGTGCGCTTTCGGAGGCTGAATAGTGCCATACATCCTCGCGCTCGATCAGGGCACGACGAGCTCGCGCGCCATCATCTTCGATCACGACGCCGCCATCGTCGCCGTCGGTCAGCGGGAGTTTCAACAGATCTTTCCGCGTCCGGGCTGGGTTGAGCACGATCCCGGAGAGATCTGGGCCACCCAGATCGCCGTCGTCACGGAGGCGCTCGGCAGGGCGCACCTGCGCCCTCGGGATATCGCGGCCATTGGCATTACCAACCAGCGCGAGACCACGGTCGTGTGGGATAGAGACACCGGAGTTCCCGTCTACAACGCGATCGTCTGGCAGGATCGCCGCACGGCGGACTTCTGCGATCGCCTGAAGCGCGACGGCCACGAAGACTTCATCCGCGAGCGCACCGGGCTCGTGATCGACGCGTATTTTTCAGGCAGCAAGGTCGCGTGGATTCTCGACAACGTCCCGGGCGCGCGCGCAAGAGCGGAGGCCGGGAAGCTGGCGTTCGGGACCATCGACAGCTGGCTGGTGTGGCAGCTCACGAGTGATTCGACCCACATCACCGACGTCAGCAACGCGTCGCGCACGATGCTGTTCAACATCAACACACTGCAATGGGACGAAGATCTGCTGAAGGTGCTGCGCGTCCCGGCGAGCATGTTGCCAGAGGTCCGCCCATCCAGCGCGGTCTACGGTCGCGTCTCCACGACGCTCGGCGTCGGCGACGTCCCCATTGCCGGCATCGCCGGCGATCAGCAGGCCGCGCTGTTCGGTCAGATGTGTCTGTCTCCCGGGATGACGAAGAACACCTACGGCACCGGCTGCTTCCTGTTGCAGAATACCGGCGAGCGGCCGGCCGTGTCGCGCAACCGGTTGCTCTCAACGGTCGCCTGGCAGATCGGCGGCAAGACGATGTATGCGCTCGAAGGCAGCGTCTTCATAGGCGGCGCCGTGGTCCAGTGGCTGCGAGACGGGCTCGGTCTCATCGCCAGGTCTTCTGACGTCGGGGCACTCGCCACGTCCGTGCCCGACAACGGTGGCGTATACCTCGTGCCCGCCTTTGCGGGCCTGGGTGCGCCGCACTGGGATCCCTACGCGCGCGGCATCATCGTGGGGATCACGCGAGGTACCACGGCCGGGCATATTGCGAGGGCGGCCGTCGAAAGCATCGCGTTCCAGGTCGCCGACCTGTTGTCCGCGGTGAAAGACGACGCCGGAATCGATCTGACCGAGTTGCGCGTCGACGGCGGGGCCGCCGCCAACGACGGTCTGCTGCAGTTTCAGGCCGACCTGCTTGGCGTCACGGTCGTGCGTCCTCGAGTGACAGAGACAACCGCCCTCGGGGCGGCGTACCTGGCGGGGCTGGCGGTCGGCTTCTGGGACTCGATGGACACACTCGCGCATCATTGGCGTATCGACCGGCGCTTCGAGCCGTCACAGCCCCCGTCGCACTCGGCGGCGCGCCGCGCGGAGTGGCACGAGGCGCTGGGCCGCTCGAAGGGCTGGGCCCACGCTCGTCAGTCTGAAGCGGAGCCTCGCTAGTCATGCGTCGCTCTGACATGATCGCGAAGATCGACCAGCGCCACGAACTCTGGGACATCGTCATCATCGGCGGCGGTGCCACGGGAGTGGGCATCGCGGTCGACGCGGCGAGCCGCGGTTACGACGTCCTGCTCCTGGAACAGCACGACTTCGGCAAGGGCACGTCGAGCCGAAGCACCAAACTCGTGCACGGCGGTGTTCGTTACCTCGAACAAGGCAACATCGCGCTGGTGATGGAGGCGCTCAAGGAGCGGGGTCTGCTTCGACAGAACGCTCCGCATCTGGTGAGCAACCTGGCGTTCGTCGTCCCCAACTACGACTGGTGGGAGGCGCCCTTCTACGGGCTGGGCCTCAAGATCTATAACGCACTCGCGGGCAAGTACGGCTTCGGCTCGTCGGAGATCCTCACGCGCGAAGAGACGTTGGCCCGCCTGCCCACGATCAAGACCGAGGGTCTTCGCGGCGGCGTCGTGTACTACGACGGCCAGTTCGACGACACGCGGTTGTTGATCAATCTCGTGGGCACCGCCGCCGATCAGGGCGCGACGCTGATCAACTACGTGCGCGTGGTCGCGCTGACGAAGGGGCCAGACGGTTTCGTCGACGGCCTCGTCGCGGCCGATCAGGAGACCGGACAGCAGTGGACGATCGCGGCGCGCGTCGTCGTCAACGCGACTGGCGCATTTTCAGACTCGGTTCGCCGGATGGCAGAACCCGACGTCCCGGCGCTGATGGCGCCGAGCCAGGGCATCCATCTCGTGTTTCATCACTCGTTTCTGTCGGCGGAGTCGGCGATCATGGTGCCCCACACCTCGGACGGCCGCGTGATGTTCGCGATTCCGTGGCACGGTCACACGCTCGTCGGCACGACCGACACGCCGATTGACACGCCAACGCTGGAGCCGCGGCCGCTGCCAGAGGAGATCGATTTCATCCTCGAGACTGCCAGTCGGTATCTCCTCAAGCCACCCACTCGCGACGACGTCCTGAGTGTCTTCGTAGGTATCCGCCCGCTCGTCAAGAGCGACGACAGCAAGCTGACTGCCGCGTTGTCGCGCGATCACACGATTTACTTCGATGCCTCTGGTCTGTTGACGACGACCGGCGGCAAATGGACGACGTACCGCAACATGGCCGAGCACACCATCGATCAGGCTGCCGACTTCGCGCGGTTGGCCGAACGGCCCTGTGTGACCCGCACACTCAACGTCCATGGATTCCATTCCAACGCCGAGCGGTTTGGCGCGCTCGGCGTGTACGGATCTGACGCTCTCGCGATTCAGGATCTGATGCGCGCGACACCGTCATTGGCGGCACCACTCCATGCGCAGCTGCCGTACACCGGCGCTGAAGTCGTCTGGGCGGCTCGTCACGAAATGGCACGCACCGTCGAAGACGTGCTGGCACGCCGCACGCGAGCGCTGTTCCTCAACGCACGTGCGGCGGAAGCCATGGCACCCGAAGTCGCACGGCTGATGGGTGGCGAACTTGGCTGGGACGCGCCGCGCCAGGCCGCCGACGTGGAGTCATTCCGCACCTTGGCGAAGGGGTACCAGCTCCATTCCTCCGCATCGTGATGTCGCAGCCTATCGTCATCGGTCAGGCCTACACAGTCTGGACTTTCCCCTGGATTTACTTTCGGCCGCCGGGGACGTGTGATCGGCCTCAGCTTGGAGGGATTGCCGTAATCTCACGTCGAGCGTCCGGCTCGCGTCGCGTCCGACGGCACACGAGGGCATTCCTCGGTAGAATCGGCGCATGTCATCCGCCTCATTAGAGCAGCTCTCAAGAGGCGAACTCGGCACCCGACATCCAAAGTCGGCCGACGATTGCCGGAGTTGCTTCATGGCGGTGCCTGCTGCCATTCAAGGCAGGGCATCGATCTCGCCCCGTCGCACCGGGCGCCCGCTTTCAGGAACGCAGTGAGCTTGCGCTCTTTCGTTTCACAAGCAGAGTCCGCGATCGCCAATCCCAGTTGACGAGAGCTTCAGAAATTCTTCAGGACGGCCAGGCGTGCGCCGCGACCTATGCGGCCATGATGGTACTGCTCGCGGCAGCCGTGCTTGCGCTGTTCGTCGGGCCTGGCGCGGCAGCGGCCACGGCGCAAACGACGCTCGCGGATGTCAAGAGCATACGGTGCACGTTCACGCGTCAGGCGACCGGGAGGTGGACGAAGGGGGCGCGCCCGAGACCGCCGTGCGCCCGTCGTCACTCGTCCTCCGGTTCGAGGCCATCGACGCCGAAACGGGGACGGCCCAGCTGCGCAACGGCGCGATGGCGACCGACGTCACCGTGCGACTGGCCGAGGGGTATCTGCATCTCATGCAGGCATTTCGGTACCGGGCCGCTCTATACGACGACGGTCTTCGAGGCGGGCGCCAGCGCCGGCGGCTTCAAGGCGGCGCATTCCCGGCACGAGCTCTTCACGACACCGCTGCCCGGCGCGACCTCGAGCCCTGAGCAGTACTACGGCACCTGCGAAGCGGGCCAGTGAGGTCTAGCGCGGTCCATTCGGCCTCATCGTGTCTGGCACGAGGGGCGCGTTCGGGTCCTCGAACTGCTGGATCAAGCCTGTGGCGCGCGTGATGTTGCGGCGGTTCTGGGGCGTGTCCGGCGCCAGGCGCAGATACTCGCGGAACTGGGTGGCGGATCGTCGTATTTGCCCTCGAGCCTGAACAGCTCGGCCAGGTTGTAGCGCGCATTGTAGTGGTCCGGATAGATGCGGATGACTTCGCGGCAGCGCGGCGGCTGACTTCGACGTCGCGATCCAGGTCGGCCAGCACATCGGCCAGATTGTAGTAGCCGATCGTCGAGTCCGGGTCGATGCGGATGATCTCGCGGAACTCCGCGACGGCCTCCTCCAGGCTCGCCGCTGTTGGCGAGCGTCATCGCGAGGCCATTGTGCGCGTCGATGAAGTCGGGGTCCAGCGCACGGCTTCACGGTAAGCGCTCAATCGCCGCCGGCAGCTTCTGCTCAGCCCGCAGGATCATGCCCGCGTCGCTGTGCGCACGGGCGTAGGTCGGATCGATCCGCTGTGCTTCGGCGAGCTCCACGAGCGCGTCGGACATCTTGCCCTGCAGGCGCAGCGCGGCGGCCAGCTTGGTCCGGCCGACGCTCGACGGCGCGTCGGCGCTGAGCGCGCGCCGATAGTTTCGGCTCGGCGGCCTCGATCTGCTCCGATTCGACCAGCATATCGCCAATCAGGTAGTGCGCTTCGGGCGCATCGGGCGAAAGCGCCAGTGCCTGGTCGGCGAGCTCTCTGGCCCGCTCGTGGCCGGCCGCAGGTATCGCTCGTCCGCCCACGGTGACGGGCTCGGTTCGCGCCAGCGCGGCGTAGGCCCGCGCGATGATGTGTGTCACGTCGAGCGCCGCGGCGATCTGCAGTTGCTCCTGCAGAAGGCGGGCAGACTCCGTTTCCCTCGGCCCCGGCGCGGTGTTTGGCCCGCTCGTCGAGTTGATCGTGAAGCCGCTGCATCCGTCGCCAGGCCTCCACCAGCTCGAAGGTCACGTCCTGATCCCTGCGGAGGCGTGGATCATGCCGGCTGCGCTCTCCTCATCCAGCCGGGCGACGATGGCGATTCGGCCGTTCTGTGGCGCGTCGGACGCCGGTTCGACGACGTCCATGAGAACGGCGGTGAACGCCTCCAGGTGACCTGGCGTCAGCTTCAGCGCCTTGATGTCCGCGCGTTCACGGAGGCGCGCCGCGACTCTCCAGGGCCCGCCGCCTGGCGTCAGCGAGCGCGAGCACGCGCGCCGACTCCGGCGGATCTCCGGCGCGCGTTCCGGCCCTCCGGTAACACGCAGCTCCAGAGGATCAGCCTCCGCCCCCGGCATGTCGAGCACCGTCAAGAGCCAGCATACAGACAATGGTCGCGGCTGGTTTGGTCATGGCGGACTGGGACGAGTCGCTCGCATCCTACCGGGTTGGCGTCACCGCTAGAAGCGAATTATATCGGCTCTTCTTCTCGACCCAAGGTCGGACGAAGCCGGGCCCCCTCGGCTTTGTGAGAGACTTAGCCTACAACGTGGGCTATATTTCCGGGTAGTTTGGTCGTCTGGAACACCAGCTCGTCCGAGGCCCAACGAGCACTTACGGAGGATCACATGAGACGCAATCTTCTCGCCGCGACCTTGGGCGTTGCCCTCATCGCCCTGCCGGGTCTCGCACAGACCCCGCCGACCAAGACCTTCCCGCTCCCGAACCAGACCTTCATCCATGACGTAGCCCCGGCTCCCGGCGGCCTCATTTGGTGGACGGCGCAGAGCGACGGCAAGCTCGGCATCCTCGACCCCAAGACGGGCGCCAACAAGTTCGTGACGCTTGGGCCCGACTCCGCGCCGCACGGCATCATTCAGAGCAAGGACGGCAAGGCCTGGATCGCCGATGGCGGCCAGAACGCGATCGTCAGCTACGACCCCAAGACCGAGAAGGTCACGGTCTACAAGCTTCCTGAAGAGACGGGCGGCTACACCAACCTCAACACGCCGACCGAAGACGGCGACGGCAACATCTGGTTCACAGGCCAGAACGGCTGGCACGGCAAAGTCGACGTCAAGACCGGCAAGGTCAGCGCCTGGAAGTCGCCCAAGGGCCGTGGCTCCTACGGCATGACCACGACGCCGGACGGCAATGTGTGGTTCGTCTCGTTCGCCAACTCGTATCTCGGCCAGGTCGACCGCGCGACTGGCAATGTGAAGGCGATCGAGCCCCCCGTCCCGAACACGGGCGTGCGCCGCGTATGGAGCGACAGCAAGGGCGATCTCTGGATGTCGGAGTGGAACGGCGGTCAGATTTCGCACTATTCGCCGTCGACCGGAAAGTGGGAGCGCATTCCGCTTCCAGGCAACCAGCGCGCCACTCTCTACGCCGTCTATGTCGACAACAGGGACGTCGTCTGGGTGAGCAACTGGGCCGACAACAAGACCTACGCCTACGACCCGAAGACCAAGAGCTTCTCGTCGGTTCCGGGCAGCAAGGCGAACGCCGGCATCCGCCAGATCCTCGGCATCAACGGTGCGGTGTATCTGCCTGAATCCGGCAATGCGGCGATCACCGTCGTCAACACCGGATCGCAGTCGTAATGCGGTTGCCGATCGCAGTGGGTGCGCTCGCCGCCATCGCGGCGGGCGCATCCGCATTCGCGCAAGGCATCTCCGACCCCGGAGAGCGCGCCTTCCAGTATTGCTTCTCGTGCCACAGCGTCGAGCCGAACCAGACCGAGGTCCTTTCGGGGCCCAACCTGAACGGCGTCATCGGACGTCCGATCGCCTCCAAGGCGGGTTTCCAGTACTCCGACGCGATGAAGAGCTTCGGCGCCGGCAAGGCGTGGACGCCCGAGCTGATCGAGAATTCATCCAGGACCCGAACGGTATGGTCCCCGGTACCGCGATGCAGAAGCCGCCCGGACCGCGTAACCCAGCTGAGCGGACAGCGCTTCTCGATTATTTGAAGAAGCCCCGCTGAGAGAGTCGCGCCGGAATGCGGTTTGGGCGGAAGACCTCGCCTTCCGCGCATCCAGCAGCACCTCGAGGTGTAAAGCGGCACGCGATCACACCAACCCTTGGAGCGTCAGCGAAGAGCGAGATCAGAGCGGACCCTTTTGCGCCATACAGACGCATGATACGATTTATACAGACGGAGAATCAATGGCCAAAGCGGTTGCACGTCGGACGAAAGGCGCGGTGACGACCGCGGTCCGTCGCGTTCGGGGCGGGCGAACGGGCTGGGTTCGAAAGAACGTGGTTATGGATCAGCGAAAGCTTGACGTCGCTCGCCGCGCATTGGGCGTCGAGACCGAGACCGAGGCTATCGACCAGGCGCTCGACTTCGTGGCATTTCGTGAAGAGCTTGCGAGAGGATTCACCGCCGTTCGGCGAAGCGGTGGCGTCGATGACGTCCTTGAGGGCCGGCGGAGAGCGTGAAGTACGCGCTCGACACGAATATCTTCATCGATGGCTTTCGGAATGAGGAAGCGCAGGCGGAGGTTTTCGTTTTTCTCAACCGGGCACTTCCGTTCACTTATCTGAGCGCCGTCGTGATGCAGGAACTCGCCGCAGGCGCGCGGACGACTGATGCCGCGCGTGACGTGCAGCGCGGAATATTCGAACCGTTCGAACGCCGCCAACGTGTGTTTGCACCCTCCAGCGCGGCTTTCGTCGAGAGCGGTCGTGTTCTCGCGGCCATCGCCGCACGGGAGGGTTGGCAGCTGCTTGACGAAAAGCCGTCGCTCCTTAATGACGCACTGATCGCTGCGTCGTGCCGCGAGCGAGGCATCACGCTGATCACGAGGGACGGCGATTTCAAACGCCTCGCTCCATTCCTCAAGGGTTTCCGCTATGCGGCGTAGAGCCTCCGGCCCAGTC
The DNA here is from genome assembly GCA_963819315.1 of uncultured Rubrobacteraceae bacterium. Classification (GTDB taxonomy): domain Bacteria; phylum Actinomycetota; class Rubrobacteria; order Rubrobacterales; family Rubrobacteraceae; genus JALYGY01. The sequence continues at coordinate 57,322 of CAWFVR010000025.1, read as the reverse complement.
GATGGCGCTGTAGACGCCGCTTCCCACTACGCCCCCCGCCTCGGTGTAGAGCTTGCTCGAGAAGCGCAGCTCGCCAGGCACCCTCGCCGCAAGCGTAGTCGCGGCGGCGACCACCAGCATCGTAGCTCCCAACGCAACCCTACCCGAGAGACGCCGCACCAGGAGGAGCAAGCCAGCGACGGCCGCGAGCGGGGCGAGCGCGAGCCCCACGACCCCCATAACGTGGGTGGCCACCACGAGCCCAACCTCCCCTAGAACAGCCCCCCTGCCGCTCAGGAAGGCGGCGCTGAAGAAGAGGCCCGCGACGAGTAGGACGCCGCCGACAACCTCCCGGCTGACGACTTGCGAGACGCGATCCCGCATCCCGAGCAAGAGCCCGGACCAGTCCCGACCCCTTGCCCCGCCCTTCTTGCCGCTCTTGCCCTTCTTCCGCGGCTTTCTGCTAGGCGCGCGCTTGCTGGTAGCCACAGCCCAAGTCTAGCGCATGAAGCTACCGCTCAACGTCACCTACACCATGTAGTAGAGGTTTACCTTTATACCTCAACTATTAGCGGCAGGATGATCGGGCGCTTTCGGGTACGTTGCGAGAGAAAGCCGGCCAGGTCCTTACGGATCTCGTTTTTCAGCTCGCCGAGGTCGGTAACGCGCCTGCTAGCGGTGCGTTGCAGGGTGCGCTTCACTACCTCGACTGACTCTTCGACGAGCCCGTTGGCGCCCTGGGGGCTGACGACGCCGCGGGAGATCACGTCAGGCGGACCGAGAGGCTCGCCGGTCTGGGCGTTTACCCTGGCGACGACGATGAACATGCCCTCCTCGGAGAGCTGCTGCCGTTCGTGCATGACCCCCTCGGGGGTTTCGGCCACGGCGCCGGCGTCGACGAGGGACATGCCGGCAGGGACGTCCTCGATGCGGCGGGCATTGCCGTCTCTGAACTCGATGCGGGCCCCGTTCTCGAGGAGAAAGATGTTCTCCTCGGCGAACCCCAGAGACCTGGCGGTGTTCGCGTGATGCTTCAGGTGCCTGAACTCGCCGTGTACGGGGACGACGAAGCGTGGATTGAGAAGGTTCAGTACGAGCTTCTGCTCCTCCTGGGCGGCGTGACCGGAGACGTGCACAGCCAACAGTGGACTGTAGTAGACCTCGGCGCCGCGCCTCATGAGGTTGTTTATGGTGCGCGAGACCCCCCGCTCGTTGCCGGGGATCGGGTGAGCCGCTATGACGACTACGTCGCCGCGGCCCACCTCGATCGAGCGGTGGGTACCGTTGGCTATGCGGGATAGGGCCGCCATGGGCTCGCCCTGGGCGCCGGTCGTGAGCACCACCAGGTCGCTGTCGGGGATGCGGTTCATGTCGCGCTGGTCCACGAGCATCTCGTCTGGGAGGTCGAGGTAGCCCAGGTCGCGGGCGATGTGGACGTTGCGGATCATGGACCGCCCTGCGAGGCCAACGAGACGGTCGTGCTCCTTGGCGGCCTCGATCACCTGCTGGATGCGATGGATGTGCGAGGCGAAGGAGGCGACGATGATCCTGCCTTCCGCCCTCTCGAAGACCTTCTCCAGCGCCTCGCCCACAACGCGCTCTGAGGGCACGTAGCCCGGGCGCTCGCTGTTGGTCGAGTCGCCGAAGTACGCGAGGACGCCCTCCGCGCCAAGCGCGGCGAGGCGGCCAAGGTCCATGGGGCTGCCCTCGATCGGGGTCAGGTCTATCTTGTAGTCCCCTGAGAAGACGATCAGTCCCGCGCCGGTGCGGATCGCGATGGCGACGGCGTCAGGGATCGAGTGGTTGACCCCGATGAACTCGAGGCCGAAGCCCCCGAGCTGCGTCTTCTGGCCGGCCTTCAGTTCCCTGAGATCGGCGTTCCTGATGCCGAACTCCTGTAGCTTGCTGCGGACGAGCCCAAGAGTCAGCCTCGTCGCGTAGACGGGCACGTTGAACTCCCGGAGCACGTAAGGGAGAGCCCCCACGTGGTCCTCGTGCCCGTGGGTGAGGACTATCCCCCGGATCTCGTCCGAGTTCTCCCTCAGATAGGTGAAGTCCGGCAGAACCAGGTCTATCCCCGGCATCTCCTCGTCGGGGAAGGCCATCCCGGCGTCAACCAGGATGATGCCGCTCCCCCCTCGCACGGCAGTCATGTTCTTGCCGATCTCGTCCAGCCCCCCGAGGGGCACGACCTGCAACGTTTTGTCGTCTAGCAGTTCGGATTACCTCCTCATATAAAGGCTTCAGGTTTCAGGTTACAGGCTTCAGGAAAGCCCCCTGATGCCTGAGACCTGATTCCCCTTCAGCCTAACTGTTCAGATGCCTCCCGAGATCGAGCTCCTCGGGCCCGACGGCGGAGAGGTACAGGTTATCCAGGTTCAAATGTGTTCTTGCGAGGCGTCTTATGTCCTCCGCGCTGACCGCCTCGATGCGCTCGGCGATCTCCTCGGGGGACAGCAGCTCGGTGCCTGTTATGACGCTCCGTCCGATGCGGTTCATCCTGGCGGCTGTGCTCTCTAGCGCCAGCAGTGTCGAGCTCTTGAGCTGCTGCTTGGTGCGGTCGAGCTCCTCGTCGGGGACGAGATCCTCCTGCACCCTGCCAAGCTGCTCCGTGATGACGCGTACCGCCTCCTCCACGTTTCCCGTGGTGGAGCCGACGTAGGTCTTGATGGCGCCTGCGTCAGAGTAGCCCTGGTGGTAGGAGTACACTGCGTAGGCGAGCCCGCGCTTCTCCCGCACCTCCTGGAAGAGCCGGCTGCTCATGCCGCCGCCGAGCACGTTGTTCAGAGCCGCCATCGCGTAGCGGTCCTCGCTGCGGGCCGGGATCCCCTGGGATCCCAGAGAGACGTGGTATTGCTCCGTCTCCTTGTGCTTGTAGTAGAAGCGGCTCTCCGGGGGCCGGGGGCGCGCCTCCCTCGTGAAGGGCTGGCCTTCGGGGAGGCCCGAGAACTTCTCCTCGACCATCCGCTCCAGCTCGTCCCGGTCGAGCTTGCCTGCGGCCACGACGAAGACGTTGGGGGCCGTGTAGGCGCCATGGTGGAACGTCTTCAATGTGTCGTGGTCAACTCCGCGGACGGTCTCGGCGGAGCCGATGATAGGGCGTCCGAGAGGGTCGTCGTGGAAGATCAAGCCGGAGAGGAACTCGTCGGCCAGCTGGTCAGGCCGATCCTCGTACATCCGGATCTCCTCGACGATCACCTCGCGCTCGCGCTCGAGGTCGACGAGCGTGGGCCGCAAGACCATGTCGCTCATGATGTCCAGGGCCCGTTCCAGGTGCTCCGGGAGAAAGCGGGCGTAGAGCACGGTGTACTCCTCACCGGTGGCCGCGTTCTCCTGGGCGCCGATGCTTTCGAAGGCCTGGGCGATCCCGAGGGCATCCATGTCCGGGGTCCCCTTGAAGAGCATGTGCTCCATCAGGTGGGAGATGCCCGCGACCTCGTCCCTCTCGTCGCGGCTGCCGGCCCGGATCCAGACGCCCAAGGAGACGCTCGTCGCCTCTTCGAGGGGCTCGGAGAGCACCCTCAAGCCACCCGGAAGCTCCTTCTTGCCTATGTTGGGATCGCTCAAGGGTTACTCCTCCAGCTTCTCGAGGGAGATGCGGTTCTGCTTGTCGATGTCGAGCACCCGCACCTTTACGCGGTCGCCCTCGCTCACGACGTCCTCGACGCGCTCGACGCGCTGTTTGCCCGGCGCGAGGCGGGAGATGTGGATCAGACCGTCCCGTCCCGGCATGAGCTCGACGAAGGCGCCGAAGTTGGTGGTCTTGACGACCTTGCCCGTGTAGATGTCCCCGGACTCGACGTCCTTGGTCATCCCGTTTATGGCCGAGAGCGCGGCCTTCACAGAGACCCCGTCAACCCCTGCGACGAAGACCGTGCCGTCGTTCTCGACGGAGATGTTGACGCCGTACTCGTCCTGCAAGGCGTTTATCGTCTTGCCGCCCGGACCGATGAGGAGCCCGATCTTGTCCGTCGGTATCTGCAACACCTCGACGCGCGGGGCGTAGTCTGAGACCTCGGAACGCGGCTCGGCGATGGTCTCGCGCATGATGTCCAGGATCTGCGATCCTGCCCCTCTTGGCCTGGTCGAGCGCCTCCTTGAGGAGCTGCGCGGAGACGCCGGTGATCTTCATGTCCATCTGGAGCGCCGTTATGCCGTCGCGCGTGCCGGCGACCTTGAAGTCCATGTCGCCCATGTGGTCCTCGAGCCCCTGGATGTCGGTGAGGATGACGTAGTCGTCGCCCTCCTTCACCAAGCCCCATCGCGACCCCCGAGACAGGGGCCTTTATCGGCACGCCGCCGTCCATCAAGGCCAGAGTCGAGCCGGACACGCTCGCCATCGAGGAGGACCCGTTCGACTCGAGCACCTCGGAGATGACCCTGAGCGCGTAAGGGAAGCTCTCCTCGTCGGGCAGGACCGACACCAGCGCCCGCTCTGCCAGAGCGCCGTGCCCTATCTCACGTCGCCGCGGCGACCCGAGACGCCCTGTCTCGCCGGTCGAGTACGGCGGGAAGTTGTAGTGGTGCATATAGCGCTTGGTCGTCTGCGGCTCCAGCGTATCGAGCCGCTGCACGAGCCCCATGTCGGCGAGTGCCAGCGAACTCAACACCTGCGTCTCACCCCTGGTAAAGAGCCCTGTGCCGTGCACCCGCGGCAGGACCCCGACGTCGGCCGTGGTCGGACGGATCTCGTCGAAATCGCGAAGGTCGGTCCGCTTGCGGTCCTTGAGATACAGCTCGCGGAACGCCTCCTTCTCCAGCGTCGAGAGGGCTGCCGCTATCTGCTGGGCCTCCTCCTCGTCGCGGCCCTCTGTGAGCTCGGCGCGCAGATCGTCGAGCTTGGTGTGGCGCGCCCGCCGGTCAGGGTTGACGATCGCATCCTTCACCCGGTCGAGATAGCTCTCGCGCAGCTCGCCGAGGAAGGGGTTGTCTTCCGCTGTCTCGAACTGCTGCTTCTCCTTGCCGTGCTCGGCAGCGAAGGCCTCGATGGCCTCGGCCTGCTGGCGGATGACCTCCTGGGCCACGCCGAGCGCCTCGACCATGACGTCCTCGGTCACCTCATTGGCACCGGCCTCGACCATCGTAATGGCCTCCCTGGTACCTGCGACGACGAGGTCCAGGTCGCTCTCGGCTAGTTGCTGGTAAGTAGGGTTGAGGATGAAGCCGCCGTCAGGGTCGCGCCCGACGCGCACGGCCCCGATCGGGCCGTCGTAAGGTATGTCGGAGAGCGCCAGCGCAGCCGACGCGCCGACCATGCTGACGGTGTCGTACGGCGTCTCCTGGTCGGCGACGAGCACCGTTCCTATGACCTGTATCTCGTAGTGGTAGCCCTTGGGGAACAGGGGCCTGAGGGGCCTGTCCGTTAGCCGGGAGGTCAGGATAGCCCTCTCGGAAGGTCTGCCCTCCCGCTTGATGAAGCCGCCGGGAATCTTGCCCGCCGAGGACATCCTCTCCTCGATGTCGACGCTCAGGGGCAAAAACGTGGCGCCCGGTCGGGGCGCCTCCGAGCGGGTCGCGGTGGACAGTACCATGGAATCGCCCAGCCTGGCCGTGACCGAGCCGCCGGCCTGGCGGGCGAGCTTCCCGGTCTCGAGCACGATCGCGCGCTCGCCTACGGGGATCTCTAGACGCATATTCTTTTCTTCTCCTCTTTTTTCTGCGATCTACCGATACTGCGGGCCGGAAGCTAGCGGCGCAGACCGAGCTTGGCAATGAGCGCCCTGTAGCGCTCGACGTCCTTTTTCTGCAGGTACTTGAGCAGCCGGCGCCGATTGCCAACCATCTTGAGCAGGCCCCGCCGCGAATGGTAGTCGTGCTTGTGCTCGCGCAGGTGGTCCGTAAGATGCGCTATACGACGCGTGAGCACGGCGACCTGCACCTCAGGCGACCCTGTGTCGCCCTCGTGCGTCCTGTGCTCTCCTATTATCTCTTGTTTGTCCTGAACTACCGCCAACTTCTTCTTTCTCCTCTTGTTCTCTCGATATCTCTCAGCCTGGATTCTCAACATCATATGCTATCACACGCATCAGATAGCATCGTTCGTTATCCGTCTCGCCGCCTCTACATCGCGCGAGATCTGGGTTTTTAGCTCCTCCACACCGGAGAACCTCTTCTCCTCCCTTATCCGCTCAAGGAAGCTCACGTCCACCTCGCGCCCGTAAAGGTCACCCTCGAACCCGAGCAGATACGCTTCGACGCGGCTCTCTCGCCGCTCGAAGGTCGGAGCCACGCCGATGTTGGTGCAGGCGGCGTAGGTATCCTTCCCAACCCGCACGAACCCCGCATACACGCCACGCGCAGGGACTACCAGCGCCGGTATCGGCTAACACGTTGGCTGTGGGGAAACCGATGGTCCTCCCCCTCTTGTCACCCAGTACGACCTCGCCCCTCAAGACGTAGGGTCTACCCAGCAGCCTCGCCGCCTCGGCCACCTCGCCCTCACCGACGAGCCTCCGGATGCGCGTCGAGCTGATCGGAGCCTCCCCGTCCTCGCTCCTGACCGGCACCGCATACGCCTTCCCACCAAAGCCTCGCATGAGCCGCTCCAACTCCCGGAAGTCGCCGGCCGCCCTGTGCCCGAACCGGAAGTTCTCTCCAACGACTACGGCCGACGCCCCGATCTCACCTACCAGTACGTCGCGCACGAACTCCTCGGGACTCTTCCTCGATAGCGCCTCGTCGAACCTTATAGCCCATACCTCATCAACCCCATAACCCAACAACTCCTCCCGCCGCAGCTCGAGCGTCGTCAGGAGCCTGGGCTCGCTACCAGGTGCCAGCACTACCCGTGGATGCGGGTCAAAGGTCGCCGCCACGACCTTCGTCCCCCTCCTCCGCCCCTCCTCTACAGCCCGCCGCACCACCGCCTGATGCCCAAGGTGTACCCCGTCGAAATTGCCCAACGCGACAACGTAATTCTTCGAATTCTTCGAATTCATCGCGTCTCCACAACGCGCAACGTCTCTAGGTCGCGCACAAAACCACCTCGGCCCTCGCCTCCGCGCCATCTTCCCTGTACACCGCCAGCAATACCCCACCCCGCTCCACCCGGAAGCTGCCCTCCAGCCCCCGCGCCCCGAGCGTCCGCCCACTCCTGACGGCCAGCTCCTCCTCGCCATCCACCTCAACCCGCGGGAGGTGAGAGATCGCCTCACTGGGGGGTATTATGTGGTTATCTATGGTGTTGGATGAGAGGTCGTCGGGATTTAGTGCGGACTCGACGGGCAGGTGTCCGACGCGGGTCCGGCGAAGCGCTGTAAGGTAGGCGCCGGTATGGAGCCTCTCTGCGAGGTCGGCGATGAGAGTTCTTACGTAGGTACCGCTGGAGCAGGAGACCTCGAAAGTAGCCGTCTGTCGTGCCGGGTCTGTAGCTAGGAGGTCGAAGGCGTGGACTGTTACGGGGCGGGGTTCGCGCTCGATGGTGACGCCGCGGCGGTGCAGGTCGTAGAGGCGGATGCCTTCGCGTTTGAGGGCTGAGGTCATCGGGGGGACCTGGAGGAGTTCGCCGGTGAAGCTGGGGAGTGTGGAGCGGATGGCGGCTTCGTCGGGCATAAGGGCATCCAGAGAGGTTATATTGCCGTCTGCGTCCAGCGTGTCGGAGACGGAGCCGAAGTGGGCTGTAGCGGTATAGGCCTTGTCCAGGTCGGTGACGTAACGCGAGAGGCGGGTGGAGCGTCCGATCAGGATCACCAGCAGCCCGGAGGCCAGAGGGTCGAGAGTGCCGGAGTGTCCGACCTTGGTCTTTGGGGGAAGAAGGCGCTTCACCTTCGAGACCGCCCTGGCGCTCGTGATGCCGGGCGGCTTGTCGAGGAGTAGAGCGCCCGATGGGGGCTGGTCCGTTATCTCCCGTCTCCCAGGTAGACGCGGCCTTCGAGGACGCCGAGCAGCTCCTTCTTGGCTTCCTCGGGCCGCATGCCGGGGCGTGTGTAACCTGCGGCGAGCTTGTGGCCCCCGCCCCCGAAGAGGCGTGCGATCTCCCCTACGTCGAACCTCTCGGAGCGAAGCGAGCCCTTCGTGCCCTCGGGCACCTCGCGCAGGTGGGCCACCACGTCTATCCCGGCGACGCTCCTGAGCTGGTCTATGGCTTCCTTCGAGTCGAGCTCTCCCGCACCGGTACGCTCGTAGTCGGCGTTGTTCACGGTCGAGATCAGGACCTCGCCGTAGCGCTCGGCGTTGGCTAGAGAGACGCCGACTATCCTTAGCTGCTCCAGGGAGCCGCGGCGGTTGATCCGCTCGTGCACCTCCGCTGGGACGACACCTGAGCGCAGGAGGTCGGCCACCAGCTCGTGGGCCCTCGGAGAGATGTTCCTAAAACGGAAGTCTCCCGTATCGGTTCTTATGCCCGCGTAGATCGCCTCGGCGGCCTCCTTATCCATGGGCACGCCGAGCTCGGCGTAGAGGTCGGCCACGATCTCCGCGCTCGCCGCAGCCCTCGGGTTGACCAGGTTGTACTCGCCGTAGAAGGGGTTGTCCTCGTGGTGGTCGAGGTTCAGGCGCGCGCCGGCCTCGGGGACCGGGACGCCGGCCCTGTCAGCACGGGAGGTGTCTACCACCAGAAGGTCGTAACCGTCGGGCAACTCGGTGAAGATCTCCTCCGGGAGCATCCACCTCAGGTAGGAGGGGACCTCCTCGGCGTGGCAAAAGACAGCTGAGGCGCCTAGAGCTCGCATCAGCCTCACCAGCGCGGCCGAGGCGCCTATGGCGTCTCCGTCAGCGCCGACGTGCGTCGTTACGGCGACGCGCTCAAGGGTTTTTAGGAACTCTGCGACCTCCTGGACGGTGTTATTCTTCGTACGGGTCGTCAACCGATCTTACCTCCCTCAAAGCGTTCTCTATCCTGGATACCTGTTCCACGACCGGGTCGGGCTCGAAGCGGAGCCTGGGGGTGCGCTTCAGGCGCGTCTGAGCCCCTACGGCGGCCTGGATGCGCCCGGCCGCGCTGTTCAGGCCTTCCCGGGCGCCGTCCGCGTCAGCCCCGGCGAGGACGCTGTAGAAGACCGTGGCCTGCGCGAGGTCGGGGCTCACGCGGACGCCCGTCACGGTGACGAGCCCCTGGATGCGGGGGTCGGAGAGGGCGGACACCTCCTCGCCCACGATCTCCTTCAGCTGCGACTCCACCTTGCGAGTGCGTCCGCTCACGGCGATAGCTCCTTCAAAGCTTCACGAACTCCTCGCGCCAGTCGAGGATCGCCACCTCTTCATAGTTAAGTAGCGCACGCCGGATCTCCTCGCGCTTCTCCTCGGCCGCGCCCGCGGGAGACCGCGGCGAGCGCGAGCTCCACGGTGGCGCGCTGCCAGACGTCATGGTTATCCGACTCGACAACCGAGACGTTCTTGCGTCGCAGGCGGTCCTTTATGGAGCGGAGGATCTGGCGCTTCTCCTTCAAGCTGGAGGCGAAGGGAAGCTCCAGCTCGAGCCTGACGGTGCAGAACAAGAACCTGGGCTACCTGGGGACCTCGACGACCTCGAAGGACTCCAGGACGTCTCCCTCCTTGACGTCGTTGAAGTTCTCGATGCCGATGCCGCACTCGAAGCCCTCGCGGACCGAGCGTACGTCGTCGCGGAAACGCTTCAGGGAGGCGATGTTGCTCTCGTAGATCACGGTTCCGTCGCGCACCACGCGAACGCGGTTGTTGCGCGAGATCTCACCCCGGGTGACGTAGCAGCCCGCGACGGTGCCCACGCCCGGAACCCGGAAGATCGCGCGCACCTCGGCAGTGCCCGTCTCGTCCTCTGCGGTCTCGGGAGCGAGCATGCCGCGCATGGCGGCTTCTATCTCCTCGAGCGCCTTGTAGATCACGTCGTAGGTACGGATCTCCACGCCTTCGCGCTCGGCGACCTGCTTGGCCGTGTTCGTCGGCCTGACGTTGAAGCCGAGCAGGATCCCGTCGCTCGCCGAGGCGAGCATGACGTCCGAGTCGGTAAGAGCCCCGACCCCGCTGCGGACTATATTGACGCGGACCTCGTCGGTCGAGAGCCTGGCCAGAGCCTCCTTGAGCGCCTCGACAGATCCAGCGACGTCAGCCTTGACTACGAGGTTGAGGTCCTGCATTCCGCTCTCGCCCAGCAGATCCTCGAGCGTCCGGCGCGTCCCGCCCTGCTCCGCGAGCTCCTGGCGCCTGAGGGCCGCCTCGGCCTGCTGGGCCCTGTCGCGCGCGATCCTCTCGTGGTCGACGACCTCGAAGCGAGTACCCGCCTCGGGTACACCCGAGAGGCCAAGTATCTCCGCCGGGTCGCCCGGACCTGCGTTCTTGACGCGGCTACCAGTGTAGTCGAGCATCGCGCGCACCCGGCCGTAGGCGGTGCCAGCGAGTACCACGTCGCCCTTGTGGAGGGTGCCGCGGTTCAGTAGCAGCGTCGCCACGGGTCCGCGGCCGGGGTCGCGCTCGCCCTCGATCGCGTACCCGCTGGCGGGCGCGTTCGGATTTGCCTTGAGGTCCTCGAGCTCGGCGACGACGAGTATGTTCTCGAGGAGCTCGTCTATGCCTTCGCCGGTCTTGGCCGACACGGGGACCGTGACCGTCTCCCCGCCCCACGCCTCGGGGGTGAGCTCGCGCTCCGCAAGCTCGCCCATAACCCTGTCCTGGTTGGCGTTGGGGACGTCTATCTTGTTGATCGCGACGACGATAGGGACGCCGGCCGCCCTGGCGTGCTCGATCGCTTCCTGGGTCTGGGGCATGACGCCGTCGTCGGCCGCGACCACGAGGACGACTATGTCCGTCACCTTCGCCCCGCGGGCGCGCATCTCGGTGAACGCCTCGTGGCCCGGGGTGTCGATAAAGGTGATCCTCTTCCCCCCGCTCTCGACCTGGTAGGCGCCGATGTGCTGGGTGATTCCGCCGGCCTCGCCTGACTGGACGTTCGCGCTGCGGATGCGGTCGAGGAGGCTGGTCTTGCCGTGGTCGACGTGCCCCATCACCGTGACGACCGGGGGCTTTTCGACGAGGTCCTCAGGCCTGTCCTCAGGCGCCACCTCGGCGGGAGCGGGCTCCTCCACCGCCCCGATCTCGACCTCCACCCCGAGCTCCACGGCGATGAGCTCGATCTCCTCTGTCGAGAGGGTCTGGGTGAGCGTCTTCATCTCCCCGAGGCCCATGAGTACCTTGATGATCTGGGTCGGAGGCACGCCAAGGGCGTCACCCAGGTCCTTGACCGTCGCCCCCGGCTCGACGCGAACGCCGCCCATCTCCGGCGCCTTCTCCTCGACCGGCGCCCGCTCGGGCTCTTTGGGAACGGCGGGAGCGGCCGTCTGGCGCGGTGCGCGGTTGGTCGCGCTCGCGTCGATGACGACCCTGCGGCGCTTTCTCTCCTTCCTCCTCGGCGGTGCGGAGACCGGCTCCTCTGCCGGCGCGGCCGCGACGGCGGCGCCGTCTCCGGACCCCTCCGCCTCGGCGCGCGCCTCGCGGGCCTCGGCCTCCTGTGCCTCGGAGCGACCGTTTAGCACCGAAGACCCGTTCGTACACAGGGTCTTCCACAGACGAAGAGTGGCTCTTGACCTCTACCCCGGCCTCCCGCAGGCGGCTGATGACCTCTTTACTCTCCAGGTCCAGCTCTCTTGCTATCTCGTATACGCGCTTACTCATCCGTTACCCCCTGCGAGTCCTCGAGCATGCCTTCGAAGTCTGCGGCCTGCTCCTGGTGCGACGGGATGCCGCAGAACAGCGAGCCGGGCAACGCCATATTCGCGCACCGCCGGCCGTTGGACAGGACCGCGCGGCAGCGATGCATCGTAGAGTCCTCGTCGGGCTCCCAGTCCTCTTCCTCGTCCTCGAACTCGACTGCCTGGCTCTCGGGCTTTATGTCTATCTTCCAGTCGGTCAACTTGACGGCGAGGCGGGCGTTCTGACCCTCGCGGCCGATAGCCAGCGAGAGCTGGTCGTCGGGCACGATCACCTCGGCCTGCTTCTCATCCTCGTCCAGGTAGACCTCACGAACGCGCGCAGGGCTCAGAGCCTTCGCTATGAAGCGCGCGGGCTCGGGGTCCCACTGGATGATGTCTATCTTCTCGTTCCTGAGCTCGGAGACTACAGCCCGCACGCGGCTCCCCCGCGGGCCGACGCAGGCTCCGACCGGGTCTATCCCCTGCTCCTTCGACCATACCCCGACCTTCGAGCGCAGCCCCGCCTCGCGGGCCACGGCCTTGATCTCCACCAGCCCGTCGTATATCTCCGGCACCTCCAGATGGAAGAGCCCCTTGAGGAGCCCCTCGTGCCTGCGACTCACCACCAGGTTCGGCCCGCGTCCTGGCTCGCGGATATCCAGCAAGTAGACCTTGAGCCGCTGGCCGTTCTCGTAGCGCTCGTTGGGCACCTGCTCGCTCGCGGGTAGGATTGCCTCGACCCTCCCCAGGTCTATGATCGTCATGCGGCGGTGGGCCTGCTGGACGATGCCGGTAACGACGTCGCCCATACGCTCGCCGTACTCCTCCAGAAGCTGTGCGTTGTGTACCTCGTTGAGGCGCTGGTAGAAGGTCTGACGCATCACCTGGGCCGCTATGCGCGTGAAGTCGTGGGGCGTTATGTCCTCCCCGTCCTTCATCACCCTGAGGTCTCCGGTCTCCCGATCGAGGACCACCCTGGCATCCTCTTCCGCCCCCTCGCGGTTCTCGTATGCCGCGAGCAGGGACTCTTCGAGCACGCCCTTTACCGTCTCGAAAGGGATGCCCTTGTCCGTCTCTATCTCGTGTAGTGCCGACAACAATGCCGTATTCACTAGTTATATGTCCTCCTTGAGGTGCGCGCGAGAGACCGAGCCGAACGGCAGCTCTACCTCCGCTCCTCCCTCTAAGAGTTTTAATACAAAATCATTCTCGCCGACCCGCTCTATGACGCCGGTGAAGTTGCGCCGCCCCTCCATGGGCTCCGAGAGGCGGACCTTCGCCTCGTGCCCCACGAACCGCCGGAAGTGCTCCGGTCTGGTCAGCGGGCGCTCTATACCAGGCGAAGATACCTCCAGCATTCCATCGTAGCCCTCGGCCTCGAGCGCCGGCAAGACAGCCGAGACGACCTGCGAGGTGAACTCGTGGTCCACGGGGCCGTCCTCCCGGTCCACGAGCAGCGTCAGCAGGGGTCCTGCGGAGAACTGCGCCTCCACGAGCTCGCTGCCCTCAGGGAGCGATCCCTCTACGACCTGCGCCAATCTTTCCAGCCTCGCCGTCTCTCTTCACCTTCTTTTGACGTTAAAAAAAGCAACGGGTCCGAGGACCCCTTGCTCTCGTCCAGCAAGCCTGATTATATCGCAGAGTATGTCAGTTACAAGGCGGCAGGACCCTGTAGACCCTGACTGGCGGATGCTGCCACAGAGCCCGCGACGCTGCCGGAGAACCACCATCCTGGCTCACGGGTTACTACTTGCGCCCGTCCTTCTCTATCTCCTCGAAGAGAGCGGCGAATATGTCGTCGCGATGCACTTTTCTCAAGGGATGGCCCTTGGCGAAGATCACGCCGTCGTCCTTGCCGCCCGCCACCCCGTAATCTGCATCCCTGGCCTCACCGGGCCCGTTGACGACGCAGCCCATAACCGCGACCGTGAAATGGTCTTCGTAGTGCTTGAGTCTGTCCTCGACCTGCGCGGCCATCCCGATCACGTCGAAGCCAAGGGTGCGGGCGCAGCTCGGGCAGGCGATGACGTTGGGACCGCGGTGCCGGAGATCCAGGGCCGAGAGGATCTGGTACGCCACCGGTATCTCCTCGACCGGGTCCTCCGCGAGCGAGATGCGGATGGTGTCCCCTATGCCGTAAGGCAGAAGCTGTCCGAGCGCGGCCGCGCTCTTTATGGCGCCGGGCAGCTTGGTTCCGGCCTCGGTGACGCCGAGGTGGAGCGGGGCGTCTGAGTGCTTGCGGAACTCCCTGTTGGCTTCGACCATCTCGGGTACGTGGCTCGCCTTGAGAGAGACCTTGAAGTTCAGGAACCCCATCGCTTCGGCTATCTCCACTTTATGGAGCGCGCTGGCAACGAGCGCTTCCGCTTTGGGGAGATCCCAGAAGCGCTTCTCGACGGAGCCGGAGTTGACCCCTATTCGCATGGCGGTCCCTGTATCCTGGCACTTTTCTATAACGGCCCTGAAGCGGTCGTCGCCGCCGATGTTGCCAGGGTTGATCCGCACGCAGGCGGCTCCGGCGTCGGCGGCGCCCAGAGCCATCCGGTAGTCGAAGTGGATGTCCGCTATCAAGGGCACGGGCGAGCGCCAGAGGACTTCTTTGAAGCCTTTGAGTGCTTTCGAGCCGTTGACGGAGACCCGAACCAGGTCTGCTCCGGCGGCGTTCAGGTCGTAGACCTGCTGGACGGTCGCCTCGACGTCGTTGGTCATGGTGTTGGTCATAGACTGGACGGCCACCTGAGCGCCGCCGCCTATCGGGACGTCGCCGACCTTAATCTGCCGGCTCGTAACCGGACGCTCATGTAAGGCTGCCTCTGTCATCACACTCCCGAGATTTGCCAGCGACCTTATCTTATTCCGGGATGAACGGCTGTCCCGTGAAGATTTTACTAAGATCGGCGTAGGTTGCGAACAGGAACAGCATCAGGACGAGCGCTATCCCAAAGGCAGCGATCCTGCCCATCGTCTCCTGGCTCACTGGACGACCCAGGACCTTCTCCGCCGCGATAAAGAACAGGTGCCCGCCGTCGAGCGGCAGGAGAGGCAACAGGTTGAACAGCGCGAGGTTCAGGCTGATCAGGGCCAGAAGCTGCGGGAAGTACCCCTGCTGCACGCTAGTGCTCCCTACCGACGCTATTCCCACCGGCCCCGTGACGTTGTCGTAGAACTTCTCATCTCCTGTGACCAGATCCCCAACGAAGGCGCCGAGGAGCCCCGTAACCCTCACAACCTGCCCAACCGCCATGCTCACGGCCTCGAACGGCCCGTAGGTGGTCGTCTCGACCTCCGGCCTGACGCCGACGAGCGCGGCATCCGGGTTGTTTGGGTCGGCGCCGAGCTTCCCTGTAAAGGTCTTCTCCTGCCCGCCCCGCTCGACGGTGACGCTGATCTCCTCTCCCGGATGGCGCTCTCCGACCTCGCGCTGGAATTCATCCCAGCCCTTGATCCTGGCACCGTCCACGGCGACGAACCTGTCTCCTGGCTGGATACCGACTCGCTCTGCCATCGAGTTGGGCTCGATCTGGCGCACCTCCGGCTTTACGCCCGTGACCGCGCCGGTGGTCATGAGCACGACGGCGAGTATGGCCACGGCCGCCAGGATGTTGGCGAGGGGCCCGGCGAAGATGATGAGCGCCCTTCTCCAGGCGGCCTTCGCCGGAAAAGTATCCGGCCCCTGGGCGCCGTCGTTCATCCCCGCCATCTTGGCGAACCCGCCGAGCAAAAGTATCCGGAAGGAATAGACGGTCTTGCCTATCTTTCTCTTGAAGATAGGTGGCCCGAAGCCGATCCCGAACTCGGGCACCCTGACGCCGAGGGCCTTCGCCGTGAGCATGTGCCCCAGCTCGTGGATGATGACCAGGAAGATCAGACCGAGTATCGCGACTACCACCGTCATCGGAGGCCCACCACCCTACGTGCGGCCTCTTCCCGCGCCCACGCGTCCACGCCCCTGATCGCCTCCAGGCTGTGCATGGTCCCGAAGTCGGGCAGACTGTCGAGCACGTCCTCTATCACCTCGGCTATCTGCAAGAACCCGACCCTCCGCTCGAGAAAGGCCTCGACGACCACCTCGTTGGCCGCGTTGAGCACCACGGGGTAGGCGCCGCCGGCCCGGCCCGCCTCGACCGCGAGCGGCAGGCAGCGGAAGAGGTCGTCGCGCGGCTCTTCGAAGGTCCACGAAGAGCCGTCGAACGGCACTGGCCTCGCCCCTACGTCGACCCGCTCGGGACAGAGAAGCCCGTACGCGATCGGGAGCCGCATGTCAGGGAGCGCGGCGTGCAAGACCACCGAGCCGTCCTCGAAGAGGACGCCGCCGTGAACGACAGACTGGCGGTGCACCGCGACGCGTACGTCGTCGTACGGAACGTCGAAGAGATGATGTGCCTCTATGACCTCGAGCCCCTTGTTCATCATCGTGGCCGAGTCTACCGTAATCTTGGGACCCATCTGCCACGTCGGATGATCGAGCGCGTCCTCGGGCCCGACCTCGAGCAGCCGCGCCTTCTCCAGCGAGAAGAACGGTCCTCCCGACGCGGTAAGCAAGACACCGCTCACCTCGCCCCTCCCTTCCAGGCACTGGAAGATAGCCGAGTGCTCCGAGTCCACGGGGATGATGCCGTTGGAGCCGGCGAGGCTCATGACCCACTCGCCCCCGGCTACGAGGGACTCCTTGTTGGCCAGCGCGAGGCGGTTGCCGGCTTCGAGGGCCCCCACGGTCGCGGCGAGACCGGCGAAGCCGACTATACCGTTGAGAACCACGTCGACCGGCTCACGCGCCAGGTGTTCGGAGGCGCCGGGGCCTGCGAGTAGCTCGCAGCCGAAGCCGTCGGCCGAGGGGACATCCGGCGATTCCAGGGCGACCAGCTCGGGCTCGAACTCGGCGGCCTGGCGGCGCAGGGTATCCGCGTCCGTGTTGGCGGAGAGGCCAACGACGTCGAAGAGATCGGGGTGCGCGCGCACGACTTCGAGGGCCTGGCGGCCCACGCTCCCTGTCGAGCCCAGGATGGTGAGGCGACGCTTCACGGCGCGGATGTGAGCTGTGATCTCATACAAGCAAGGAGATGTAGTATACCGCGGGGGCGGTAAACAGCAGGCTGTCTACACGGTCCAGGATCCCTCCGTGGCCAGGGAGGAAGTGCCCGAGGTCCTTGACGTCGAGGATTCGCTTGAGCATGGACTCGAAGAGATCCCCGCACTGAGAGAAGATGGAGACCCCCGCCCCGATGACGGCCGCTTTGGCAAGGGTGAAGTCGAGGAACTGATAGGAGACGAGGCCGACGACGAGCATCGTACACACCAGACCGCCGATGCCGCCCTCTACCGTCTTGTTCGGGCTAAGGCTCGGGAAGAGCAGGTGACGGCCGAAGAAGCGCCCGGCGAAGTAGGCGCCGGAGTCGGAGATCCAGGGCCCCACCACGGCGATGAGGACGAGGATGACGCCGTAGCGCGAGCGCGGGAAGAGGCCGAGGTGGGCCAGCGGGGCGCCGACCCAGAGCGCCATCAGGAGCACCGCGAGGACCGCCTTGAGGGTGCGGGTCTCTGGCTTTCCCGCGAGCCAGAGGAGCGCCCACGGGAGGCCGAGAAGGGCGCCGGCGAGGATGCCCGTTGGGCCGTAGGGGATCGCGAGGAGGACGGGAAGGGCCCCGGCCCCGAGCGCGGCCACGAACGGCAGCGGCTCGAGGGCGCGTGAGAGCTCGTAGGCGGCGACGGCCACGACGAGGAACACGACGACGAGGACGGCCCACTTCCCCAGGATGATGGCGCCCAGAGCGACGGGCGCGAGGACGAGCGCGGTGGCCGCTCGCCACCTGAGCATCTGGTTTCCTCTAGACCCCGCCCCGCCGCCGGGAGCGGGACGCGAAGGATTCTATGGCCCGCAGGAACTCCTCCGGCGAGAAGTCAGGCCACAACGTGTCGGTCACGTAGAACTCGGCGTATGCTATCTGCCAGAGCAGGAAGTTCGAGACGCGCAGCTCGCCGCTCGTCCGGATCACGAGGTCCACCTCGGGAACTTCGGGAGCGTAGAGGTAGCGGGCGAAGGTCGCCTCGTCAACCTCCTCGGGAGTGAGACCGTCCTGTACTATGCGCCTCGCGGCGTCCACGATCTCGGACCGGCCGCCGTAGTTGAGGGCTACATAGACGTCGAGCTTGTCGTTATGCGCGGTGAGCTCCTCCGCCTCCGTCATGGCCTCGAGGACAGATGAAGGTAGATGCTGGCGGCGTCCGAGAAACCTCAGGCGGGCGCCGCGCTCGTTCAGGTCGGGCACCTTCGCGTAGGCCGTCTCGAGGAAGAGCGTCATCAATGTGTCCACTTCATCCTCGGGGCGATCCCAGTTCTCGGTCGAGAAGGCGTAGAGCGTGAGGGTCTTTACACCGACCCTGCCCGCGGCCTCTAGCAGCGGGGTGAGGACCTCGACGCCGGCGCGGTGGCCCGCGACTCTCGGGAGCCTGCGCCGCTGGGCCCAACGCCCGTTGCCGTCCATGATCACGGCCACGTGGAGCGGGACACGGCCTTCTTCCACGCGGGTCAGGACGCGCGGCTCGGCGGGAAGTTTTCGGACAGGTTCCAGCGCCTAGACCTCCAGGAGCTCCGCTTCTTTGTCCGCGAGGACGGCGTCTATGCGCTGTATGTAGCCGTTGGTGAGCTTCTGCAACTCATCCTCGGCGCGGTGCTCGTCGTCCTGAGAGATCTCGCCCTCCTTGCGCAGCTCGTGGACGTCGCGCATTTCGTCGCGGCGGACGTTGCGCACCGAGACCCGCCCCTCCTCGGCCATGCTACGGGCGAGCCTTATGAGCTCGCGGCGGCGCTCCTCGGTTAGCTCGGGTATGGGGAGGCGGAGGATCTTGCCGTCGTTCTGCGGGTTGAGGCCTATGTCCGAGTCCCTTATACCGCGCTCGATATTCTTCAAGGAGGTGGGGTCGAAGGGGGTGACGGTGAGCAAGCGCGGCTCGGGGGCGCCGACGTTAGCGACGCTCCTCAAGGGCATGCGCGACCCGTAGACCTCGACCTCGATCCTGTCGAGCAGCGTCGGATTGGCGCGGCCCGTGCGTATGGTCGCGAAGTTGCTCCTCACCGAATCGACTGCTCCCTTCATCCGCCTCTCGGCCGCCGTCAGATCTATCACGTCGGACATCTTCAGCCTCCTCCCCTTTTCCCGTTCGAGGTGAGTGCGCCCCACACCAGAGAGCCCACGCGCTCTCCCTGCAATATACGGCGCAGGTTGCCCGGTTTAAGTATATCGAAAACGATTATGGGAAGGTTCTCGCCGCTGCACAGCGTGGCCGCCGTGTGGTCCATGACGGCGAGGTTGTTCGAGAGGAGGTCCATGTAATTCAGGCGGTCCAGGCGGACCGCGTCGGGCTCCTTGCGAGGGTCCTTGTCGTAGACGCCATCTACCCTGTTCTTCGCCATGAGCAAGGCGTCGGCGTTTATCTCGAGGGCCCGAAGCGCGGCCCCCGTGTCTGTCGTGAAGAATGGGTTGCCCGTCCCCGAGGCGAAGATGACGACCCTTCCCTTCTCGAGGTGCCGTATTGCACGCCGCCGGATGTAGGGCTCCGCGACCTCCTGTATCTCGATGGCAGACTGCACGCGGGTGGGGATTCCGCGCCCCTCGAGCGCGGCCTGCAAGGCAAGAGCGTTTATGACGGTGCCGAGCATCGCCATGTAGTCTGCCGTCGCGCTCTCAATCCCGAGCTCGTCTGCGACCTGGGATCCCCTGAAGATGTTGCCCCCGCCAACGACTATGGCAAGCTCCGCCCCGGCCTCGACCGCCTCGAGCACCTGCCTGGCGGTCACGTCGAGGCTCTCGGGGTCTATCCCGTAGCCATTCTCGCCGGCCAGGCTCTCGCCCGAGAGCTTGAGGACGACGCGGCGAACCGGACCCAGCTCCGAGCCGGCTTTGCTCCCGGGCTTATCGGTCTCTTCCAAGGCGTCCCTAGATCGCGTAGCGGGTGAAGCGGCGCACCACTACGTTCTCGCCGACCTTCTGGACGGTCTCCTGCAAGAGGTCGCCGACGGTCCTCTCAGGGTCCTTGACGAAGGGCTGCGTGAGCAGGGCCCGCTCCGAGATCCACTTCTGCATGCGACCCTCGACGATCCGGCGCGCTATCTCCTCGGGCTTGCCCATCTCGGCTACCTGCTTCTCTACTATCCGCCGCTCCTCCTCGACCTCCTCTGCCGGGATGTCCTCCGGCGCGACGGCCAGCGGCTGCGGCTGCGCCGAGGCCACGTGCAGCGCGACGTTGTGCGCAAACTCCCTGAACTCGGGCGTCCGGGCCACGAAATCGGTCTCGCAGTTGACCTCGACGAGCACCCCGACCCGCCCGTTGAAGTGGACGTAGGCGTCGATGAGCCCCTCGGACGCCTCGCGCGAGCTCTTCTTGGCCGCCAGGGCCTGCCCCCTCTCGCGGAGCACCCGCCGGGCACCGTCGAGGTCGCCGCCGGACTCCTCCAGCGCGTTCTTGACGTCCATCATGCCCGCCGCGGTCTCCTCGCGGAGCTGCTTTATCTTCTCTATCGTGCTAGCCAAAACTTCTATCTCTCCTCGTTCTCTCCCGAAGGCGCCTCGTCAGCTCCCTCGGGCTCGGTCGTATCTTCCTGTCGCGCTCAGCCTCAGGCTCCGCAGCCTCAGGCTCTGCAGCCTCAGGCTCCGCAACTTCCGGCTCCTCGGCGACCTCGGGCTCCTCTGCCTCTGCCGGTGCATCACCCTCGGCATCAGCCTCGCATCAGCCTCAGCTTCCGCCGCGGTTGCCTCCGGCTCCTCGGCTTCCGCGGTGGTCTCCGGCTCCTCGGTCTCAGAAGCCGCCGCATCGGCCTGGACTTCGGGCTCTGAGGCTTCGGGCTCTGTGACTTCGGGCTCTGAGGCTTCAGCTACCTCAGCCACTTCGACTTCAACATCCTGGACTTCAGGCTCGGATTCGGCGACCTGCGTCTGTGCGGGCTCGAGGCTTCCGTTTGCTGTCTCGGAGGTCTGTTCGGCCGCGATCTCTCCCGAGACCTGCGCCTCCTCGACGATCGGCGGCAGCGGTCGGTCGCTTGCCGAGACCGCCTCTTCGCCTCGGGCTTGCACTATCGCATCGGCTATGAGCCTGGAGATCAGGCTGATCGAGCGTATCGCGTCGTCGTTGCCAGGGATTACGTAGTCAACGACCTCGGGGTCGCAGTTTGTGTCGGTGAGGGCTACGACGGGTATCTTGAGGCGGTTGGCCTCCTTGACCAGGAGCTCCTCGCGCTTGGGGTCTATGACGAAGACCGCGCCGGGCAGGCGCTCCATCTCCGTTATACCCGCGAAGTTGCGCCGCAGCTTCTGGTACTCGCGGGTCAGCGCGAACCAGTCCTTGCCGGAGCGATCCTCTTCCGGGGTCTCCTCGACCCTGCGCGCCAGGTCTTTGAAGTACTGGATGCGCGGGGCTATCGTCTGGAAGTTGGTCAGGATGCCGCCAATGTATCGCTCTGCGATGTAGGGCTGGCCGCTCCTCAGCGCCTGCTCGGCGATCGGGATCTGGGCCTGCTTCTTGGTGCCGACGAAGAGGACCTCGCGGTCCGCCTCGGCTACCGACCGCACGAAGTTCAGGGCCTTATCGAGGAGCGTGAGCGTCTGGTCCAGATCTATGATGTGCACCCCGGTGCGCTCCGCGAAGATGTAGCGCTTCATCTTGGGGTTCCAGCGCTTGGCCTGATGCCCGAAGTGGACCCCGGCCTCGAGCAGCTCTCTGATCCCTACCCGCTCGGACGTACTTTCCATGCAGATCTACCTCTCTTTTCAGGTGGTTGTATCCTCCGCCCGCGCCTCGCAATCCGCTCTCGCAATCCGCTCTCGCAATCCAGCTTCGTGTCTGGAACGGACCACCACCCGGGCGCCGTGGCCCTCTGGCGGGCGTGTGTCTTGGCGGACGAGAGCTTGCAAGTGAGGCCTCAGAGCCAAAGCAGCCCTTCGTCCGAGCCTCGCAGATGTTAGCACAGGGGTTGCAGGGCTTCTAGAAGCCGACGCGACCGACCTAGAGTCTTCTGGTTGGCTCGGGGCTCCCCTCGAGAGCCTCCCGCAACTTCGCCAGAGCCCTGTGAAGTATCTGCGAGATGCGCCCCTCGGTGAGGTTCATGGCGCCCCCGATCTCCTTCAGGGTCAGACCATCGTAGTAGTAGAAGGTGGTGACTACACGCTCCTTTTCTCCCAGGGTGCGTATCGCCTGAACTATCCGCGCGCGTACCTCCGCTGCCTCGACGGCCGACTCCGGGTCTGTTGCGCGACCGTCAGCCACCAGCTGGTGCAGGTCGCGGCCAGGGCCATCCCCGCACTCGAGGCGTGCTTCGAAGGAACCCACCTGCGCCCGCCACAGACCCGCCAGGAACGCCCTGTGCTCGGCGATCCCGACGCCCAGCTCCCGTGCCACCTCCTCTTCTGCGGGCGTTCGCCCGAGCCTCTGGGCCAGCCGGGCCCTGGCAGACTCCGCCTCGCGCACGCGGCGGCGCACGCGCCGGGTCAGGGGGTCAAGCCTCCTCAACTCGTCGAGGATGGCCCACCTTATCTTGGAGATCGCGTACGACTCGAACTTGGTCTGGCGCCCGGGATCGTAGGTCTCTACTGCCTCGAGCAGCCCGAAGACGCCCCAGGAGAGGACCTCATCCGGCTCGACAGGGCAGATCGCACGCGCCGAAACCCTTCCGGCGACGTATCTGACGAGCGGCGAGTAGTTGACTACCAGCCGCTCCCTCAACACCCTGAGCTCGCGCTCGGCGTTCCGGCGGTCCGCCCAGGGCATCTCACCGTCTTCAAGCTCGGCCCGCGCCTGGAAGTAGCGCGACCACAACCAGCCGAGCGTGCGCCGCGTCACAGCGCCGTCCTTCGCACGAAGAGGCCGCCGGGACCGCGCGCCACGTAACCCTTGAGCTCGAGCAGCGCGAGCGCACAGAGCACCTTGTGTGTCTCCAGCCCGCTACGAACGGAGATGGCGTCCACCTCCGTGGGCTCGAGACCTACCTCGGATAGCACGGCCGCCTCACCCTCTGGCAACGAGGCAGGGACCCTCCGGTCGCCTGACAAAGCAATGGTATCTATGAGGGCCTCTGCACCCTGCGCATATGCCTCCACGAACTCGCCAATGTCCCAGAGTACGCTTGCCCCGTCGGCGAGCAGCCTGTTCGAGCCCTGGCACTCGAGGACCCCAAGAGGTCCTGGCACAGCCCAGACGTCGCGCCCCGACTCCGCGCCGTGGCGAGCGGTTATGAGTGCGCCGCTCTTCTGCGGCGCCTCTACGACGACCACGGCGTCGCAGAGGCCTGCGATGACTCGATTGCGCGCCGGAAACCGCCACCCGAGCGGCGGCTCCCCCAGGTAGTACTCCGAGACCAGTGCCCCGGCACCCTCCACCGCCCGAAACAGAGTCCTGTTGTCTCTGGGATAGACGACGTCTATGCCGCATCCGAGCACCCCTACCGTCGGGCCTCCGGCCCCGAGGGCCCCCTCGTGGGCGGCTGCGTCCACACCAAGCGCCAGCCCGCTTACCACGCACACCCCGCGCTCGCCCAGCGCGCCACCGAGCGCGCGGGCACACTCCAGCCCGGTTCCGGACGCCTTGCGCGAGCCGACGAGGGCGACCGCGGGGACATCGGGCACCTCGCCGCTCACGAAGAGCGCTGGCGGGGGGTCCGGTATCTCCCGCAACCGCCCCGGGTAGCCTGCGTCGGCCAGGGTGAGAACATAGAGGTTCCTCCTGGCGAGGTCGGTGTAGATCGCGTCGGGATCGAAGACCGCTCTAAGCTTCTCGAACTCCCGCGCCGCCCTCTCGGTTAACCTTGCGCGAGACGCAAGCTCGACGGGACCCATCTCCAACAGGTCGTCAGGAGAGAGGCCCCCCAGGCGGGAGACGAGGCTGGCGCCAACCCTCGCCTGCAGCAGCGAGAGGAAGAGGTGGCTGGATCTCTGGCTAGCGGTCAACGAAACGCGCCCTCCGGTAGTTGAGCGCCTCGGCCAGGTGCTCGACACCTATCTCGTCTTCTCCGGCCAGATCGGCGACCGTCCGAGCTACCCGCAAAACCCGGTCGTGACCCCGCCCCGAGAGCCCCATCCGGTCTATGGCCCGCGCGAACAGGGCCTCGGGGTCGCCACGCAGCGCACAGGTTTTGCGCAACTGGCGCCCTGCGAGTACCGAGTTGGGGACGCCCCTGCGCTCTATCTGCGCCTCCCTCGCCCTTGTCACCCGCTCCCTGATAGCCTCAGAGGGCTCCTCAGGCCCACCCCCGCGCAGCTCCTCGCGCGTGGGGCGCGGGACGTCCACGAACAGGTCTATCCTGTCGAGCAAGGGGCCGGAGATGCGGCCCTGGTAGCGTTCGATCTGGGCCGCCGAGCACCGGCACGCGCGCCTTGCGTCGCCCGCGTAGCCGCAGGGACACGGGTTCATCGAGCACACCAGCGTAAAGCGCGCCGGGAAGCTCAACGTAGCCGCCACCCGCGAGATCGTGACGTGACCGTCCTCCAGTGGCTGGCGCAACACCTCGAGCGTCGGCCTGCTGAACTCGGGAAGCTCATCGAGGAAGAGCACACCGTGGTGCGCCAGCGACACTTCCCCCGGCCTGGGGTTGCTCCCGCCGCCCGCGAGCCCAGAGGTCGAGATCGTGTGGTGCGGCGCCCGGAAGGGCCTATCTGCCACCAGAGCCCCGTTCCCCTCGCCCGCGGCGCTGTGGACCTTGGTCACCTCGATGCTCTCGTCAACAGAGAGCGGGGGCAGGATCCCCGGCAGCCTCCGCGCGAGCATCGTCTTGCCCGAGCCCGGAGGCCCGCTGAGAAGCACGTTGTGCCCCCCTGCCGCCGCCACCTCGAGCGCCCGCTTGGCGTAACGCTGGCCGGCCACGTCGGCGAAGTCCTCCACCACCGCCCCGGGAACACCGTTTCGCGAAGGCTCCGACGCGGGTATCGTCGCGCGTCCGCCAAGGAAGTCCACCGCCTCGCGCAGCGTCCGCAGGCCATAAACCCCGACGCCGCCGATGGCCGCCGCCTCGGGCGCGTTAGCCTCAGGCACCACCAGGCGTGCAAGGCCCTCCCGCCGCGCGCCTTCGGCCACCGAGAGCGCGCCCCTTACGCCGCGCAGCCCCCCATCGAGCGACAGCTCCCCGACCATCACCGACCCCTCGAGCCAGGCCTCCGAGACCTGCCCCGCAGCGGCCAGGATCGCCAGCGCGATCGGCAGGTCGAACGCCGCGCCCTCCTTGCGCAGATTCGCGGGGGCGAGGTTGACTATCACCTTCTTCGTCGGGAACTTGAAGCCGCTGTTCGAGATCGCCACTCTTACCCTCTCCCGCGCTTCCTGCACCGCCGCGTCAGGCAACCCAACGATCGAGAAGCCCGGCAAACCCGCACTCACGTCTACCTCCACCTCGACGGGTACGGCGTCTATGCCCAGAAGACTCAGGCTGATGGCTCGGCATACGACCATGCCTCAGAGGCCCCGCCCGTCGCCGTAAAGCACCTCGCCCACCATCCTCTGCCTTTCCCTTCGCAGATGCGGGCAGTATAAATCAGGTGTTATTTACTTTACAAGAGTAAATTTTACTGTACGAAGATCTGAAGCGCTCTCAGAAGGCGTCCGGCACGTGGACGAGGCGAGGAGTGCCCTCGCGGACGAGTATGCCGACGACGTCGAAGCGCACGGTATCGAAGTCCGGCTCCTTCTCGGCCAGGTATCGTTGTGCGAGAGAGCGGATGGCGGCTTGCTTGCGAGCGGTGACCGCGTCGAGCGGGCTACCGAAGCCCGTCCCCCGGCGCAGCTTCACCTCGGTAAAGACGATGGTATTGCCGTAGCGCAGTATCAGGTCTATCTCGCCGAAGCGGGTGCGGTAGTTGCGCTCGACGAGCTCGTAGCCCTTCTGGGTGAGGTAACGCAGCGCGAGCTCCTCTCCCCACGTGCCGGCGGAACGATTGTTCAGGGGCTGACTCCGGCGTAGCTCAGGCGATGGACCCGGCAGGGACCTAGCTGGGCGAGCGCGAGCCGGTGCTCGGGCGTCCCGTAGCCGCAGTTCCTCTCGAAGCCGTATCCTGCATGCTCGCTGGCGAGGGCGCGCATCGCATCGTCGCGCAAGACCTTTGCGACCACGCTCGCCGCTGCGACGGCTGCGCTCGTACCGTCCGCCCTGGGCAGGCACTCTATCTCGGGGCCGAGCGCCAGGTTGCCGTCGGCGAGGCCGCATCCGGCGTGGGGCTCGAGCGAGACGATGGCCCGGCGGAGCGCCTCCCTGTTGGCCGGACCGACGCCGAACTCATCTATCCACCAGGCCGGGAAGGCTACGACAGAGGCGGCTTCGGCGCGGCGCAGCACCTCGACGAAGAGGCTCTCGCGGACGTTCGCGCTCAGGGCTTTGGAGTCGTTTAGGCCGGAGATCTCACCTTCTCCGAGGACCACAGCGGCGGCCACGAGCGGCCCCGCGAGGGCGCCCCGGCCCGCCTCGTCGGCCCCGGCCAGCGGCGGGCTGCGTTCGGCCACCCACGCGGCGTCGAAGGCGTAGAGGGAGGTTTCCTTGCGGGAGCCGTTCCTCGAGCGGGTCGCGGCCACCGCTCTTCTCTACTTCTTGGCCTTCTTGACCCTCGCCTTGCGGCCGACCTTGTCCCTGATGTAGTAGAGCTTGGCGCGACGCACCGCGCCCCTGGAGACTACCTCTATCTTCGCTATCTTGGGCGAATGGAGGGGGAAGATCCTCTCCACGGCGACCCCGAACGAGTTCTTCCTGACCGTGAACGTCTCGTTGACGCCCCCGCCCTTGCGGGCTATGACCAGGCCCTCGAACACCTGTATTCGTTCGCGGTTGCCCTCAATGACGCGGTAGTGCACCCGTACCGTGTCACCCGGCTTGAACGTGACGTCCCTCTGCTGCAAATTCTCGCTCGTTATCATGCTGCTCCTCTCGTGGGTGGATAACCTGAAGGCCAAGAAGACCTTCCTCCGGTCGCCCGCACCCTACTCTCTCGCGAGGCGCGCTGGCGCGGGGCGCGGAACTTCTCGTGATTGCCGGATAATAGCATGCCGAAGACCGCCTCTCCATCTCGCAAGGTCGGGCCATGGCGCATCTCCCGAAGCAGATCTCGCGAGTGCCCGCGCATCCTGGACGCTATTAATTTCTAGAGGTCTCTTTGAGAGGCTCTCAGGCGTGCCTGTTCTTCCCGCCAGGCCTTTATCTTCGCGTGGTCGCCGGAAAGGAGCACGTCGGGGACCGGAGTACCGTTCCAGTCGGCGGGGCGGGTGTACTGCGGAGGCCCGATCACGCCTTCTCCCGAGAACGACTCCCCGAGCAGGCTATCCCTGTTCCCGAGCACGCCTTCGAGACGCCTGATGGCGGCGTCAGCGAGCGCTGCCGCCACGATCTCCCCTCCTGACAATACGAAGTCGCCTATCGAGACCGTCTCCGTCGCGAGGACTTCGCGCACCCGCTCGTCCACGCCGCCGTAGCGGCCGCAGATGATCGTGAGGTCCGGCCCTACAGCGACCTC
This sequence comes from uncultured Rubrobacteraceae bacterium, assembly GCA_963819315.1. Classification (GTDB taxonomy): domain Bacteria; phylum Actinomycetota; class Rubrobacteria; order Rubrobacterales; family Rubrobacteraceae; genus JALYGY01. Next base: position 30,270 of record CAWFVR010000025.1, on the reverse strand, counting down.
GTTGACGTAGCGCTGGTCGATAGGACGCCCCCAGGCCTCCGTGAGGACGACGCGCCGCTTCTCTTTGACTTCCCTCGCGGGGACTCCATACACCGCCTCGAGCGCCCTGGCGACGACGTCCACGCGGACCACCATCCCCGCTCCGCCACCGAAGGGCATGTCGTCTATGCGGCCGCCGGGAGCGTGCTCCTTGAGGTCGAAGCTGCGGTAGCCGACGGCACCACGCTCGATCGCCTTGCCGACGACACCGACGCTCAGAGCGGCATCTAATACCGATGGGAAAACGCAGAACACGTCGATGGACTTCACGGCATCAGCCTTCCGGCGGACGGATGATGATGCGGCCGGAGGGGAGATCCAGGTGCGGCACGTGCTCGCGGGTGAAGGGCACGTAACGCGCCGGGGCGTCTTTCTCCTCGCGCACGACCAGGACTTCGTGGGCCGGGGTCTCGAACGTCTCCTGCACGGTCCCGAACACCTCGCCGGCCTCGCCGACGGCGGTCAGCCCGATCAGGTCGTCCACGTAGACCTCGTCCTCCGCGGGCGCATCGAGCTCGGAGCGGTCGAGAACGAGCGCTTCTCCCCGCAAGGCGGCCGCCCCTGAGCGGTCCCCAACGTCTTCGAGATCCACCAGGAAACCTTTAGGGGTCTGGCGTACCAGGGAGATGCGCCTGCGGCGGCCGGCGATGAACGGCTCGGCGCCTTCTCGCAGGTGCCTGCCGGAGCCGGTGGCGCGCACTCTCAGGGTCCCGCGCCTGCCATGGGGCGCGACCACGTGACCGATCACCACCGGATCGGAGGGCTCCACGCCCCTAGTCCGGGACCTCCACGGTGACCTTTTTGCCCAGCTTGACAGAGGCGGCCTTGGCGACCGTCCGGATCGCCCGTATCGTGCGTCCCTGGCGGCCGATGATCTTGCCCATGTCATCCTGAGCCACCCTGAGCTCCAGGTCCACGCGCGAGTCGGTCTCGGTACCAGAGACCTCGACCTTGTCCGGCTCGTCGACTAGCGATCGCGCCAGGACGAGCACGAGCTCTTCGAGCTGTCCCACGCCGCGTCCTTAAAGGACCCCGGAGACCTTCAACAACTTCCGGACCTGGTCCGTGGGCTGGGCCCCCTTGTCGATCCACTGGCGCGCCTTGTCCGCGTCCACCTTGATGTCCGACGGCTCCGTGCGCGGGTTGTAGGTCCCGATCCGGTCTATGAACCGGCCGTCGCGCGGGCTCCTGGAGTCCGCGACCACTATCCTGTAGAATGGCGCGCCTTTCGCACCGTGCCTCGCCAGCCTGATCTTTACCGCCATCTTCTCTCCTCTCGTAGGTGTAAGCTTACCTGTGTCCGCGCAGGCCTCCGGGCAGGCCCGGCATGCGGGGCATTCCGCCGCCCTTGCCCATCTGCCGCAGCATCTTCTGCATCTCGTTGAACTGCTTTATGAGCTTCTGGACATCCTGCGGGGTCGTCCCTGAGCCGCGGGCGATCCTACGCACCCTGCTCTGGTTTTGCAAGAGCTTGGGGTTCTGCCGCTCGCGGGCGGTCATCGACGTCACCATCGCCTCGACCCTGCCAAGCATCCTATCGTCGATCTGCGCGCCCTGCAGCTGCTTGCCCATACCCGGGATCATGCCTAGAAGCCCCGAGAGAGGACCCATCTTCTTGAGCATCTGCATCTGCTTCAGGAAGTCCTCGAAGGTGAACTTCCCGGACATGAGCCGCCTGGCGTCAGCCTGGGCCTCCTCGCGGTCCATCTGCTGCTCGGCCTTCTCGATCAGCGTGAGGACATCGCCCATACCGAGGATGCGCCCTGCCATCCGGTCAGGGTAGAAGTAGTCGAACTCGCTCATCTTCTCGCCCTCGGAGGCGAAGCGGACAGGACGCCCCGTGACCGAGACCACCGAGAGGGCCGCCCCACCCCTCGCGTCGCCGTCGAGCTTGGTGAGGACCATCCCGTCGAAGTCCGCGTACTCCTGGAACGCCTGCGCGACCTCGACCGCGTTCTGGCCTGTCACCACGTCGAGCACCAGAAGAACGGAGTGCGGCTTCGATGCCTTTCGCACCCTCTTGAGCTCCTCCATCATCTCCACGTCTACGACCTGCCGGCCCGCCGTGTCAACGATGACGAAATCGTAGCCGGCGTCCCTGGCGGCCTTGATGCCGCGCTCGGCGATCTCTTCCGGCGCCGGCTCGATGCCCTCGGCGTACACAGGGACCCCGAGCTCGCGCCCGATCTGCTGCAGCTGGTCAATCGCTGCCGGCCGGTATGTGTCGCAAGCCACGAGATACGGGTTCTTGCCGAGCTTGCGCACGAACAGCGCCAGCTTGCCCGCAACCGTCGTCTTGCCGTGCCCGTTGAGGCCCGCGAGCATCACGACGGTCGGTGGCCGGCCGGCGAAAGACAGCTTGTGGGCCGTGCCGCCCATGAGGCTTGCCAGCTCCTCGTTGACGATCTTGACGACCTGCTGGCCCGGGCTGAGCGCCTTCGAGACCTCGGCCCCGGTCGCTCTCTCCCTCACGTTGCCGACGAACTCCTTGACTACCGAGTAGTTGACGTCGGCCTCGAGCAATGCGAGCCGTATCTCGCGCGTTACCTTCTTTACCTGGTCCTCGGTGAGGTTCCCGCTACCGCGCACCCCGTCGAGCGCGGTGTTCAGCCTCTCTCCTAACGTGTCGAACATGCTAGAGGTCTCCAAACAAAGCTTCGGCGAACTCGCGGGCGTCGAACGGGTGCAAATCCTCGGCCTTCTCGCCGACCGAGATCAGCTTTATGGGAACCCCGATCTCGTTGGCTATGGCGAGCGCTATACCGCCTTTGGCCGTTCCGTCGAGCTTGGTCAGGATGACGCCCGTCACCCCCGCGACCTCGTTGAACATCATGGCCTGCCTGAGTCCGTTCTGGCCCGTTGTGGCGTCCACGGTGAGCAGGACCTCGTGCGGCGCCCCGGGGAGCTGGCGCGAGATCACGCGCCTGACCTTGTCCAGCTCGGCCATCAGGTTGACCTTGGTGTGCAGCCGCCCGGCCGTGTCGACGAGCAGAACGTCCACTCCATCTCGTTTTGCCGCTTCGAGCGCGTCGTGCGCAACAGCCGCCGCGTCCGCGCCGCGCTCCCTTGCTACTACCTGCGCTCCCGTCCTCTCGCCCCACCGCTGGAGCTGCTCTATGGCCGCCGCCCGAAAGGTGTCCCCGGCGGCGAGCATCGCCTTGCCCGGCAAAAATTTGACCAGCTTGCCGATCGTGGTCGTCTTCCCCGTGCCGTTCACGCCGACCATGAGGATCACGGTGGGATCGTGCGAGACGTCGAGCTCCACAGGTCCCTCGAGCATCCTCGTCGCGTGCTCTATGAGCAGCGCCCTGAGCTCCTCACCACTCGTGAGGTTCCTCTCCATAGCCTCCTGCTCGAGCTCCCGCACGAGCTTGGACGTGGTCGTAACCCCGACGTCGGAGGCGATGAGGATCTCCTCGACCCTCTCCCAGAACTCCTCGTCCTCAGCGTCCCGAAACTCCGCCACAGCCGCGTTGAGCTGCCCGACGACGGTCTCCCGGCTCTTCCTTAGCCCGCCGCGAAGCCGCCCGAACCAGCCGCCAGCCTCCTGTGCCTCCGCCGCCTCCGCCGCCTCCGCCGCGGCCTCGGCATCCGGCGCTTCCTCGACCACACCCGGTTCCGGGAGCGCCTCCTCGACCTCGCCGGGCTCGGCCTCCTCCACCGGAGCTTCGGCGACCTCGGGCTCCCTCCGCTCGGCCAGCACCTCTTCAGCCGCCGGCACCTCGTCCCCAAAGGGAGTACTCCCGGAGGGAGCACCTCCGTTATTGTCGGGGGCCTCGGTCCGCGTCGCTACGCCGGACTCCGCCGGCTCTTCTCCATCCCGCTTGAAAAAATTACGCCACGAGCGCGCCATGAACTGCTTCTCTACTCTCCCTGCATGCGCTTCGATACAACAGTGGTGGCCCCGGCGGCGTCCTGGACGACGCCATAGAGCACGTCCGCCGCGGCCATCGTCCGCTTCTGGTGGGTCACCAGCAGATACTGGCCGCTGGCCCTGTGAGAGTCTACCACAGCGAGGAAACGCGCCAGGTTGAGATCGTCGAGCGCCGCCTCCGCCTCGTCGAGCACACAGAACGCCCCCGAATCCCCGCCAGGACGGCTCAGGAAGACGCTGAAGAGGAACGAAAGCGCGAGCAGCGCCCGCTCTCCCCCGGATAACACCCGCAACGGCTTCCACCCCCGCCGACCGAGCCGCAGCCCGACCTCCACACCTTCCTCAGAGAGCTCCAGGACCCCCGAAGCACCCTCCATCATCCGCGGGACCATCTCCCCAAACGCTCCCCGAACCCGCCCGAAAGTCTCCGAGAATCGAGCCTCGATCTCCCGGTCTATAGAGAGTATTATGCGGTTAAGTTCGGTAGCCGCGGCGTCGGCGTCGGCGCGCTGGCTGGCGATGAGCTGGTGGCGCTCGCGCAGCTCTTGCTCCTGGGAGAGGGCGAGGAGGTTGACGTCGCCGAAACGTTTGAGTTTGCGCGCCAGGCGGCCCCGCTCTTCGGCGGTGTCGGGCGGGTGGCGCTCGGCCTCGCGCCGGGCGGCCTCGAGGGTGGCGCCCCATTCGCTCTCCATCTCGTCTGCGGCTTCGGCGGCCTGGGCCTGGGTGCGGAGCAGGTCTTCTGTCGAGGCGTTCGACGACCGAGCGGGCGGCCGCGAGGTCGCCTGCGAGGGCCGCTGCCTGCCGGGCCAGGTCGGTCTGCTCGGCGGAAGAGCGGCGGTGGGCGTCCGAGGTCCGGGATCTCACGGCGCGCAGCGCGTTGCGGCGTTCGCGGACGGAAGTGGTGAGCAGTCCTGAGGCGTGCGCCGCGCGCCGGGCGACCTGCGCTGCGCCGTGGGTGTCCCGGCCCGAGATCTCCCTCGCGCGAGCGAGCCGGCGGGAGATCCGGTCGCGGCGGTCCCTGCCTTCGGAGAGAGCGGTTCGCGCTTCTTTCAGCCTCCGGCCCGACTCCTCAGCGGCAGCGTCGGCTGCGGAGGCCGCCCGTGTGGCCGCTGCTACCTCGCTCTCCGCGGCGGCTGAGGCCGCTTCGGCCGATCCAAGGCTCTCCTGCTTCTCGAGCGCCTCTGCGGAGAAGGTTTCCCGCAACTCCCGCCGTGCGAGGAGATCCCTCCGGAACTGTTCGGCTGCCGCGCAGCGACGCCGGGTCTCGCGGGCTAGCAGGGCACGGACACGCAGGGAGCGCTCTGCGAGCGTGGATATACTTTGCGCCCTGGCAGCGCGCCGCTCGATGCGCCGGGAGGCGTCCGAGACGCTCTCCCGCAGATCGTAGAGCATCTCGCCCGGTCCTTTCTCGAGCGCGTCCAGGCGCTCGGCCTCGCGCGCCAGGCGGGCTTCGCGTGCGAATCCGGCGCCGCCTGGCCTGAGGCTGACGCTCGTGCGTGTCAGGCGCAGCCCCTCCCGGGTTACGGTCACGTAACCGTTTGCCGGGGCGCTAGCCCTGGGCTCCTCCGTGACGTAGATGCCGCCGAGGAGCCTTTCTACGGCCTCCGCGTAGCGTTTATCGACAACCTCCACGCAGTCGGCGAGAGGCTTGCCGGGTAGGACCTCGCCCTCTTCGACCCTTACGGCGTCGAGGCGGACGGCTACGCGCTCGGTGCTGGAGAGGATCCTCATTCCCTCGTCGACGTCCCGGGCGAGCACGCCCGCCCCGAACTCGCCGAGGGCGGCTTCGACGGCCGCCTCGTAGCCGGGGCGAGCCCGGATCACCTCGTACAGCCTGGTCCCTGCGCCTCCTGGCGCGGACTGACGCAACGCCCTGACCCTCGACTCCGCGCGGCCGATCGCCGCCGCCAGCGCGCCGCGGCGCCTGTCGGCCTCCTCGGCGTGCGCCTCCACGAGCGAGAGGCGATCACCAAGCCGCTCCCGCAATCCCCCGAGCCTCGAGGCGAGGTCTCCTTCCAACGAGCGCTCGAGGCTATCCGCCACACTCGCAAGACTCCCGAGCTCATCGTCTCCCAAGGCGCTGCGATCGCCTTCTTCCGGCGCGGTGCGGGCGAGCCGCCCACGAAGGACCTCCAGGTCGGCGGCGAGCCTGGACCTCTGCTTCTCGGCTTCAGCCGCTCGCTGCCGGGCCTGCGTCGCGGCCCGATTTCGCCCGGCCGCCTCCTCGCTACTGGTCCCGTGCTCGGCCTCGAGGTCCACGATCCGCGCCTCCAGGCTCACCAGAGCGCGAGAGACCCTGCCAAGCTCCTCCTCGAGACGGGAGACGGAACGCCGCCGTTCGCCCTCGCGCCCGGCTTCCAGGCGGAACAGGTTCCTGTCAGCGCGCAACGACTCGCTCCGCAAGTCTTCGGCGCCATCTTCGAGGCCCTCCAGGACGCCATCCGTCTCGCGCAGCTTTCCTTCCAGCTGGGCGGAGCGGCGAGCCAGGGTCTCTTCCTCTTCGCGCAGCGACTCCCCGCGGGCCGAGAGCTCTGCGGCGCGGGATCTTGCTTCCTCCAACCGCCGCTCGAGCCCTTCGAGGTCGCGGGTGGCGATCCGGTAGAGGTGCGCCAGGGAGAGCTCGCGGTAGCGCGCCTCGATGTCCCTGTACTCGCGGGCGGCAGCGGCCTCCCTCTCCATCCTCCGCAACTGGCTCTCGAGCTCTGACTCGAGCTGGCGGGTCTGCTCCAGCCGGGATGCGGCCTTCTCCAGGCGGCGGCTCGCAGAGAGGCGGCGTCGCCGGTAGACGCCCAGGCCCGCTGCCTCCTCGAGTGCGAGGCGGCAGGCTGCGGCGCCGCCCGCGACTATGGCGTCAACGGCTCCCTGCCGCAGGATGCTGTGGCGTCCGATACCAGCCTCACCTGCGACCGCTCGGACGTCCTGCAGGCGCGCGCGGGTGCCGTTGATCCTGTACTCCGTGTCTCCGGCGCGCGAGATGCGGCGGGTGAGCGAGACCTCCCGGTACGGCAGTGAGATCTCGCCCGAGGCATTGTCCAGGACGAGCGTAACCTCGGCGGCGGCGGCGGGCGGCAGCGTCTCGGAGCCCGAGAAGATCAACTCGCTCATCGCAGCGGCCCGTAAAACGGCCGCACTCTGCTCCCCGAGCGCGAAGAGCACGGCGTCTGTGATGTTGCTCTTTCCCGAGCCGTTCGGCCCTACTATAGTTGTAACGCCGCCCTCCAACGGCATCCTGACCGGCCTGGCAAAAGTCTTGAAGCCCTTGATATAGATCCCCGAGAGCACTGAGACGCATTCTACGTAACTTGCGTGCAAAAAGCACGCAAGTCAGCACGCCTGCTTTGTCAGGCTTGTCAGCACGGCGCCTGGCTTCGCCAGACGCCTTGTCAGCACGCTCGGGCCTTTAGAAGGCCCTCGCTTCTCAGCATTTCAGCTTTCTCTGCCGCTCGGCTCATACCCGGTCACGCTTGGAGAGACACTCTTTGGGTATATCCTTGGACTGGCGCAGGGAAGCACCATGTCGCGTCCTCCTTGCTTTCTAGCTGACAAGCCGCCTGGCGAAGCCAAAGGCGGCGTGCTGAGAGCGAGGCCCTAAAAGGGCCGAAGCGTGCTGACAAGCGGAGGCGACAGCAGGGCGTGCTGACAAGCCTCCGACCGTCAGGGAGGAGCGTGCTATTTACGCGCCGACGTGTACTTCGACGGCGGAGCGTGGGACGGGGCGGATGCCCAGGATCTCTAGCGCTGCGCGTGCGGCGGCCTGTTCGCTCTCTTTGATCGAGCTGCCCTCGCCGGTGGTCACCTCGCGGCCGTCAGCGGAGACCCCGGAGATAAATCTGGGCCGGTGCGCCGGCCCCTGCTTCGAGATCACGCGATAGGTCGGCCTCAGGCCGTCGGCCTGGAGCGTCTCCTGAAGCAGGGTCTTCCAGTCGCGCAGCTCGTCTGTGTCCACTTCGGAGGGGTTGAAGATCTCATCTATGGTGCGAACAACCAGGTCTCTATCTATGAGGTAGGCGGCCCCGATTATCGCCTCGACCGTGTCCGCGATAACCGAGTCGTTTATGACGGAGCTCTCGATAATCTCCTCGAGTCCCTCTGCCCGGCCGACGGTGGCCAGGAACGTCTTGCGGACCAGGTGGGCCCCGATGCGCGTGAGATCCCCCTCCAGAAGCTCGGGGTAGCCGTGGAAGACAAGCTCGGCCACCCTGCTGTTGAGGACCGAGTCCCCGAGGAACTCCAGCCGGCCGTTGGAATCGTAGGGGTCTGCTACGCTCGGGTGGGTGAGCGAGCGCTGCTTTAAAGGCTCCGGTAGAACAGTTATCAGGTCTTTTATAGACACTTCGTTCTCTATTCTACACCTTCGAGAATGCTACCACGACGTTATGCCCGCCGAAGCCCATCGAGTTCGAGATGGCCGCTTTGAGGTTCGGGGCCTCCTGAGATTCCCCACCCACGTAGCTCAGTTCCTCGCAGTCCTCGGCGAGGTTCTCCAGGTTGATGGTCGGAGGGACCACCTCGTTCTTTATGGCGAGAGCGCACATAATGCCCTCGGTAGCGCCGACCGCGCCGAAGGAGTGGCCCGTCATGGATTTGGTGCCGGAGACCAGCGCGTGGGGCATGACCCTGGAGATCGCCTTCGTCTCAGGGCCGTCGCCGGTGGGGGTCGCCGTGGCGTGGGCGTTGACGTGCCCGACGTCTTCGGCCGTGAGGCCGGAGTCTTCGAGGGCCAGCCGCATCGCCCGCTCGACGCCGCGGCCCTCCTCGTCGGGGGCGGTCACGTGGTATGCGTCGGTCGTGCGACCGTAACCGGAAACGGCGGCTACCGCGTCGGCGCCGCGCCGCTCGGCGTGTTCAGGGCTCTCGAGGATGAGGGCGCCCGCGCCCTCGCTCATCACGAAGCCGTCGCGGTCCTTGTCGAAGGGGCGGCTCGCGCCGTGAGGGTCGTCGTTGCGCCTGCTGACGGCCCGAATCGCGCAGAAGCCGGCCATGCTCAGGGGTGTGATCGGGGCTTCCGAGGAGCCTGCTATGACGACGTCGGCGTCGCCGCGCCGGATCAGCTCCAGCCCTTCGGCTATCGCCTCGGCACCTGTGGCGCACGCCAGAACGGGGCACTGGCTCGGGCCCGTGGCGCCGAGCATGATGGCGAGCTGGCCCGCTGCCATGTTCGGGACCATCATCGTGATCAGGAACGGGCTCACCCTCCCCGGTCCCCGCTCGTTCAGGACCCGGTATTCGCGCTCCCAGGTCGAGAGCCCGCCGATGCCGCTGCCCATCACGATCGCGACCCGCTCGGGTCTCTCGCGCACGACGTCCGCTATCCCAGCGCTCTCTGCGGCTTCCAGTCCGGCGGCGATACCTAACTGAGCGAAGCGGTCCATCCTCCTGGCCGCCTTCTTGCTCATGAAGTCGGTGGGGTCGAAGTCCGAGCACTCACCCGCGATCTGGGAGGGGAAAGGCGACGAGTCGAAGAGCGTGATCTCTCCGATCCCGCTCTTGGCGTGCAGCGCCGCATCCCAGAAGTTCTCGACCCCGGCGCCCAGAGGCGTCACGGCCCCTGCGCCGGTGATCAGCGCGTAGCCGTTGCCGTTCGCCCCCTCCTCGGTCACGCCGTCTGGTGCTCCTGCACGTAATCCACTGCTTCTTCGACCGTAGTGATCTTCTCGGCCTCTTCGTCGGGTATCTCCATTCCGAACTGCTCTTCGAGCTCCATGATGAGCTCGACCAGATCGAGGGAGTCCGCCTCGAGGTCCTCCCGAAACGACGCGTCAGGCGTCACGTCGCTCTCGTCCACACCCAACCGGTCGGCGGTTATCTCCTGGATCTTGCCCAGTATCTCTTCGCGATCCAAGCCCCTCTCCTCTCACCCATTTACGACAAGCCCATTTACCCCAAGCGGGCACAGCGCGTAGTGTACCCGCTAAACGTCTTACTGCATAGTCATACCGCCGTCGACGGCTATGGTCTGGCCCGTGACGTAACCGGCTCCTTCGCCCGCCAGGAACGCCACAACTTCCGCGACCTCCACGGCCTCTCCGAAGCGTCCCATCGGGACCTGGTTCCGGATCTGGTCCTTCACCTCCTCGGGCAAACTCCCGGTCAGCTCCGTCTCCACGTATCCCGGGGCAACAGTGTTGGCCGTGATCCCGCGCTGCGCGACCTCCCTCGCGACGCTCTTGGTGAACCCGATGATCCCGGCTTTCGAAGCCGCATAGTTGGCCTGCCCGGCGTTCCCGACGAGCCCGACGACGGAGCTCACGTTGACGATCCTGCCCCATCGTGCCCTGAGCATCGGCCTCAAAGCAGCACGCGTGCAAAGATAGGTACCCCCGAGGTTGGTCCTGAGCACCTCGAAGAACTCGTCCTCTTTCATCCGCATCATCAGGTTGTCCCTGGTTATCCCGGCGTTGTTGACTAGTATGTCCACCCGCCCGAATATATCGCTCACGCCCTTGAAGAGCGCCTGCACGTCCCCTGGCGAAGCCACGTCCCCCTTGAAGACCTCACACTTCACGCCCTCCGCGCGCACCGAGGCGGCGGTCTCCTCGGCAGCCTCGTCGTTCGACCGGTAGGAGACGGCCACGTTGGCGCCCTCCGCCGCGAGCCGCAAGGCTATCGTCCTGCCGATGCCGCGCGTGCCGCCGGTAACGACGGCCACACGTCCGTCCTCGATCACTCGACCTCTCCCCTCTCTGCGAAGGCGAACATGAGCTGGGCCTCGCAGACCCGCTCGCCGCCGACCGCGGCACGGCCCGTGCCCCGCCCGACCCGCCCCTTGAGGCGATCTATCTCCACCTCCAGGGTCAGAACGTCGCCGGGCACCACCTGCCGGCGGAACCTCACGCCGTCTATCCCGGCAAACAGCGCGAGCTTCTCCTTGTGCTCCCCGCCCGCCATGACGCCTACCGCCCCGACCTGCGCCATCGCCTCTATGATGAGGACGCCCGGCATGACCGGATAATCGGGGAAGTGCCCCTGGAAGAACGGCTCGTTCTGGGTCACGTTCTTTATCCCGACGGCCCTGACCCCCGGCTCGAGCTCGACGATTCTGTCAACCAGCAAGAAAGGGTAGCGGTGCGGGATGAGCTTCCCGAATCTCCGCCGCCCCCAGCGGCACCTTCACGCAAGCACCTCCCTCGCCGTGCGACCCTCGATGTCCTTGCGCCTGAAGTCGCGCAACATCCGGGTCAGCGTCCCATCCTCGCCAGCCTCGAAGATCTCGCCCACCCCAAGGCTTGCGAACCTCTCTATCACCGCCACCCAGCGCACCGGCGAGAGCATCTGGTTGCTCAGCGCGAGCCGAACGTCGCCCGCCGTCGCCAGCACCCCACCGTCCGACGCCTCGACCATCGGGATCTCCGGGTCCCGCAGCGCGACCTCCGCCAGCATCGCGTTCATCGCCCTCGAGGCCTCCAGCATGAGCGGCGAATGGAAAGCCCCCGCGACGTCTAGCTCCACCTTGCGCCCACGCACCATCTCCGCTACGCCCTGAAGCGCTCCTTTCTCGCCGGAGATGACCGTCTGCCGCGGTGTGTTGAAGTTGGCCGCCACGACGACGCCGTCCTCCTCCTCTTCGACGGCCTGGATGACCTCCATGGGGTCGGCCCCTATCAGGGCGACCATCCCACCAGGGTTCTCCGCGGCGGCCTCGTTCATGAGCCGGTCCCTCTCCGCCACGACCCGCACCGCGTCCTCGAGCCCTAAAGACCCCGCGGCGTGCGCCGCGGCGTACTCGCCAAGCGAATGCCCGGCCACCACATCTGCCTCGACGCCCGCCTCGCGCAACCTGTACAGGAGATCTACCGAGCTCGCGAAGACCGAGAGCTGATACGGCGTCCGCGCCATCCCTGACGTACGCCCGCACCGCCTCCCTTACCTCACCCGAACCCTCGCCGCCTCCACTCCCCTGGCCCGGGAACACGATGGCGCGCCGGATGTCCCGACTCTTCATGCTTCTAGATCCTGTACAAATTGGCCGCCCACGTAAGCCCGAAGCCGAAACCAACCGTGACTATGTACCTGCCCGGCTCCAGCTTCTCGTAGATGTCCGGGTACGAAAGCGGAATGCTCGCCGCCGAGGTGTTGCCGAAACGGTCCAGGTTCACCACGATCTTCTCCTCCGGTACCGCCATCTTTCTCGCCGCCGCCTGTATTATGCGTGCATTGGCTTGATGGGGGATTATGTACTGGACCTCTTCGGGGGAGATGGAGTTACGGGCGAGGAGTTTCTCGAACATCTCGGGCAGGATACGAACGGCGAACTTGAAGACTTCACGGCCGTTCTGGTAGAGCTTGTTATCGTCGCCAGGGTGGCCGGCGCGGCCGAGGGAAGCCATGCTGCCGTCGGCGCCGAGGATGTGGTCGACGAAACCGGATGAATCCTCGCTCGCGTCGAGGACGACGGCGCCTGCGCCATCGCCGAAGAGCACGGCTGTCGAGCGGTCCTTCTGATCCACTATGGTGCTCATTGCGTCGGCGCCGATCAGGAGTACGCGGCCGGCGGCGCCGCTTGCGAGCATGGAGTCGGCGACGGAGGCCGCGTAGGAGAAGCCGGTGCAGGCAGCCGCCAGGTCCATGGCGCCGACGCCAGGGGCTCCGATCCCCTCGCCTACCAGACAGGCGACCGAGGGCATAGACTCGGGCGCTGTCGAGGTGGCGCAGACGATGAGGTCAACGGAGTCTCCCGCTACCCCGGCATGCTCCAGCGCCTTCTTCGAGGCCTCGATGGCGAGCGTCGAGCAATCCTCGTTTTCGCCCACGAAGCGGCGCTCGGAGATGCCGGTGCGCGTGGAGATCCAATCTTCGGTAGTGTCGAGGGTGGCCTCCAGGTCGCGGTTGGTCACGACCCGGCTGCCTAAAGCCCTGCCGACGCCGACTATCTTGCCGCCGGGGCGGCCGTTCACGGGGCGTCTCCAGCCGCAGCGTGCGCCGCGGTGAGCGCGCCCTGGAGTGCTTCGGTGAGACCCGCGCCGGTGCGGGAGATGCCGAGGAGAGCGTTCTCGACTGCGCGGGCACCCGAGTTGCCGTGCCCGATCACGACCTGCCCCCGCACGCCGAGGAGGAATGATCCCCCGTAGTTCTCCGGGTCAACGCGGTCTCTCACGCTAACGAGCCTGGGGCGCAGTATCCCGGCGGCGATCTTGCCTACGGCGTCGGCGGTCATGGCGGAGCGGAGCATGCCGAGGATCTCGCGCGCCACACCCTCGGCTGTCTTGAGGACTACGTTGCCGGTGAAGCCGTCCGTGACGAGCACGTCGGCTACGCCGCTACCGATGTCCCGGCCTTCGACGTTACCGGCGAAGTGGAAGCCTGGCGACTCGCTCATGAGCCGGTACGCCTCCCTGGCGAGGTCGTTCCCCTTGCCAGGCTCTTCGCCGACGTTTATGAGCCCCACGCGGACATCGCCGTCGAGGTCGAAGTAGCGTTGCGCGAACACGCTGCCAAGGATAGCGAAATTCAGCAGATCCTGCGGCCGGCACATCACGGTCGCCCCGGCATCGAGCAACAGGACGGGCGAGCTCGGGGCAGGACCGTCGCGATGGCCGGCCTGCGGCAGCCTTCGAGGCGCCCTATCCGGAGCAGAGAAGCGGCGACGGTGGCGCCCGTGTTCCCCGCGGAGAAGAACGCGTCGGCCTCGCCATCGCGCACCAGAGCGGCGGCGACGGCCACGCTGGCGTCCGGCTTCGCTCTGAGGGCCGATGCGGCTTCTTCGCCCATCCCGACAGGGCCGCCCGAGTCGCGCAGGGAGAGGTTGGCAGGCGCGTCCGCGCCTACCTCGGGTTTGACGAGCGTCTCGTCTCCGACGAGGAGGATCTCGTCTTGCGGCAGCTTCCTCGCGGCCGCAAGAGCTCCGGCGACCACCTCGCGCGGCGCCCTGTCACCGCCGAGGGCGTCTACCGCGATGCGCATCGGGACCTTAGTGGAACCTTCGGCGGCTTGGCGGGATACTAGGTAGGTTCTACGGCGACGGCGGTGCGGCCCTTGTAGAAGCCGCAGTTGGGGCAGACTCTGTGGGGCCTGTGCGGCTCGCCGCAGTTGGGGCAGGCCACCAGGTTCGGCTGTCCCATCGCGTGGTGCGCCCTGCGCTGGTTCCTGCGCGCGTGGGAAGTCTTCTTCTTCGGTACGGCCATCGTGTTACCTCCTGTTGTTAGTCAGGTCCTAGAACTTCGAGGCGAAGAGCCCGCCGAGGCCTCTCCACCGCGGGTCGATCTCGTCTTCGTCTCCCGAGGGCTCCACGGGCTCGGTGCCGGGACGGAACACCTGCATCGGCACCTCGCTCGGGAGGGCGCGCCGGGTGTAATCTGCCAGGTCGAGGGTCCAGTCCTGGATCGAGAGCTCGCTGTCGTTAGGGCCCGCGAGGAACTCTGACTCGCCGAACTCGAGCTGCAGGTCCGTCGGCTCCAGCGTGCGGTCGCACGTCGTCCGCACGGTGGCGCGGACCGAGAGGTCCAGGTGGAGGCCCACCGAGAGGCGGGTGACGGCGACGTCGGCTTCGGCTTCGGTGACCTCGTGGTGGCGTCCGTAGAGGTCGAATGGCTCGACGTCGAAGGTCGCGTGCTCTTCGTGGAGCGACCCGACCTCGGCGCCGGAGCGCCTGAGGGATATCCGCTCGCTCATCGGTTACTCTTCCTGGACGCCTTGCAGCTTGTTGCGTCCGCGCTGGACCGCTTCGAGGAGCTTGCCCAGGTTGTCCTCGAGGTTGGCGAGCACCTCGTCAGCGTAATCCTCGGCGCCGAGCCGGATCTCGCGCTCCCGGCGGCGGGCGTCCTCCATGATCTCCGAGCTGCGCTTCTCCGCCCGCTTGAGCACCTCCTCCTCGGAGGTGATCTTCTCGGCCTCGTCCTGGGCGCCGCGGATGATCCGGTCGCTCTCGCTGCGCGCCTCGTCGAGCATCGCCTGACGCTCCTTCACGATCCAGCGCGCCTGCTTGAGCTCCTCTGGAATCGTCTGGCGCATCTGGTCTATGATGTCGAAGGCGGCGTCCCGGTCGATCATGGCCGTGTTGCCGAAGCCGGGGAAGCTCCTCGCTTCCTCTACCAGCTCCTCCAACCTGTCTATCAGCACCAGTACGTCCATCCTACAAACCTATCCTTCGCCTACAATCCCTATATATTACCGTCCGGCCTCGAATATATCTCGCGCACGGACTCCAGTATGGCGTCTGGCACGAGCCCGCGCACCTCTCCACCGAGCGAGGCTATCTCGCGCACCGCGCTCGAGGAGAGGAAGCTGTGCTCCGCAGAGGCCATTATGAACACCGTCTCGAGCTCAGGATACATCGTCCGGTTGAGCTGCGCCTGCTCGAACTCCGACTCGAAGTCGGAGACCGCCCTCAGGCCCTTGACTATGACCTGCGCGTCCTGCTCCCTGGCGAAGTTCACGAGCAGACCATCCATCACTTCGACCGAGACGTTCTCCATCTCCGCGGTGACCTTCTCTATGAGCCGCGCCCGCTCGACCGCCGGAAGACGCGACTTCTTGCGCAGGTTTGCCCCAACGGCCACCACGACGTGGTCGAATATCTTCGACGCCCGCCGGATGATATCGAGGTGCCCTGTCGTAACGGGGTCGAAGCTCCCGGGACAGACCGCCACGATCATTGTGATCTCCGACCGCTCAAGTATCGTCACGTACGTGCCGCCGTAACGGCGCGTAACCCCCTTCTTCGCATTCATACCCGCCGCCGGAGCTTCGCCGCTCTCGATCACAACCCGGCCCTCGGGCGTGAGCAGGGCGCCAAGCCGGGATATCAAGCCCCCGACCTCCGTCGCCGCGATTCTATACGGCGGGTCGGCGAATATCAAATTGAATTGTCGTTCGTCTGTAAGCATCCGATCCAACACCCGCCCCACGTCACCCGCCACGACCTCAGCCCTATCGGCAACCTTCGCGCGCCGCAGGTTCTCCCTGATGGTCCCCAGAGCGCGGCGGTCTTTCTCGACGAACACTCCCCTCTCGCTCCCGCGGCTCAACGCCTCGATGCCAAGGGCGCCGGTCCCCGCGTACAGGTCGAGGACGTCGCCTTCGAAGAACTGGCCCAGTGAGTTGAAGACGCTCTCGCGCACGCGGTCGGAGGTCGGGCGCACGCCTCTGGGGACCGGTGCGAGCCGCGTCCCGCGCGCCGTACCGGCGATGACCCTCACTCGCGAAAGAGCCAGTCCACGTCCGCTCCGAGAAGGTCCTTCACCTCGCGTCTCAAGGGCCTGTGGTCCTCTCTTTTGAGCGTGGGATCACCGGCGACCAGGGCGAAGGCTTCGCGGCGGGCCTCGATCAGGACATCCATGTCTCGCAATAGCTTCGCGACCTTGAGGTCGGGCATGCCGCTCTGGCGGCTCCCGAAGAGCGTGCCCTCGCCCCGGATCGCGAGGTCCACCTCCGAGAGCTTGAAGCCGTCCTGGTAGCGGGTCAGAGCCTCGAGGCGCTGCTCCGCATCTTGCGTCCTCGGGTCAGCTACGAGGAAGCACTTCGGCGGGTGAGTGCCCCGGATTACGCGTCCACGCAGCTGGTGGAGCTGCGAGAGGCCGAAGCGTTCGGAGCCTTCGATCACGATGGCGCTCGCGTTCGGCACGTCCACGCCGACCTCGACGACGACCGTGGCTACGAGGACTTCGATCTCCCCCTCCCGGAATGCAGCCATGACGTCGCGCTTGTCCGCCGCCTTCATCCTGCCGTGCAGGAGCCCGACACGCCTGTCGGGGAAGATCTCCGCCTCGAGCTCCTCGTGCAGCTCCTCCGCTGCGCGCACGTCCTCGAGCGCCTCCGACTCTTCGACGAGCGGGCAGATCACGTAGGCCTGCCGGCCCGCGTCGAGCTCGCGCCGCACCGCGTCGTAGGCCTCGTGACGTTCGGCCAGGCCCACGAGCCGGGTCTCGACCGGCTTGCGGCCGGGTGGTAGCTCGTCGATGATCGAGACCTCCAGGTCCCCGTAGAGCGTCAAAGAGAGCGTCCTCGGTATGGGGGTAGCCGTCATGATGAGCGTATCCGGCCTCGTCCGCCCCTTCTCCTTGAACGTGGTCCTCTGGCCAACGCCGAAGCGGTGCTGCTCGTCCACCACCACGATGGAGAGGTCGTCGAACTCCACACCCTTCTGTATGAGCGCGTGGGTCCCGACCACGACATCCGCCTCCCCGCTCTTTATGGCATCGAGCGTCGCGCGGCGCTCGGTGGCGCTCAGCGAGCCGGTGAGGAGCGCGACTTTGACCGGGAGGTGAGCCAGAGAGCGCGATACCGAGAGGAAGTGTTGGTCTGCGAGGACCTCCGTTGGAGCCATGATGGCGCCCTGTCCCCCGGCCTCGACGGCGGTGAGCAGCGCGGCCACGGCGACGACCGTCTTGCCGCTGCCCACGTCGCCCTGCAAGAGGCGGCGCATCGGCTTGTCAGAGCGCATGTCGGCGAGGACTTCCCCGACAACCCGCTCCTGCGCGGCCGTGAGCCCGAAAGGCAGCTCCTTGAAAAAGGGGTTCACCAGCCTTCCGTCTCCCTGGTGTCTGGCGCCTACTTCGGTCGCCTCGAGGCGCGCTTTACGGGCGGCGAGTCCGGTCTGGATCAGGAAGAGCTCGTGGAAGATCAGACGCCGCGTTGCGGCCGCAAGGCGCGCCCTGTCAGTAGGGAAGTGGACCTCGTGGATAGCGTCGTGCAGATTCGGGAGGTTGTGCCTGAGCAGGACCTCTGACGGGCAGCGGGTCGAGGACGCGGCCCGCCGCGTCGAGGGCGCGGTGGATGAGCGTCCGCATCCTCCTGGCCTGTATGCCCTTGTTGACGGGGTATACGGGCACGAACCGGCCGGCGTGCGGGCCGTTCTCCCCGTCCGGGTCGTCCTCGATCACCTCGATGCTCTTCGCGACGATCTGAATCCCGTAGCGCCGCTGAACCTCTCCCGAGACGACGACCCTGGTATCGGGCAGCAGCTGGTTCAGGAGCCAGCCCCGGCCCCAGACCGTCGCCGGCAGGTACCCGGTGCCGTCGTAGAGCTGGGCGGAGAAGCCGGGCGAGCGCCCGCGCACCGGCCTGCCCACCGGGCGCGTGCTCACGACGCGGGCGACCACCGTGGCCTTCTCGCCAACGCGCAGATCGGAGATCCTCTTGACGTTCGAGAGGTCCTCGTGGCGCGAGGGATAGTGGGAGATCATGTCCGCCAGCGAGCTCACGCCGAGCTCCCCGAGGGCCGCCTGTATCCGCGGGCCGACGCCTGGTAGCTCTGTGACGGGACGCGAGCGCAGGTCAGGCAGCGTCGTCCTCTGCTGCGGCGTGTAGGCCGCCTCGACGCTAGAGGTGGGCCACGCCATACGCCCCCGGCCCGACGTGGGAACCGACGACCCCGCCTATTTCCGAAACAAGCTGCTCTTCCACCCCGAGCTGGTCGGCCAGCTCGGAGAGGAGCTCGGGGGCCGCGACGTGCCCGAAGTAAAGCTGCCGGCCTGCCTCGACGGCTGGCCTGACCTCCTCGACTATCGCCGCCATCTGGCGCTTGCGGCCGCGCGTCCGTTTGTGGGGGACGACCTCGCCTTCCTCGACCCGCAGGACGGGCCGGATGTCGAGGGCGGCTCCAACGAGGCGCTGCGCCCGCCCCAGACGCCCGCTCTTCGCGAGGTACTCCAGGGTGCCCACGGCGAACAGGAGGTTGGCGCGCCCTATAGCGGTCTCCGCCGCGCGCCGCACGTCCTTGAAGTCCCCGCCCTCGTCCACGACGCGCAGCGCCTCCCTGAGGATCAAACCCGACCCCATCTCGGCGCTCCTCGTGTCGAGCACCTCTACGGGCCGGTCCACCATACCCGCCGCGGAGACGGCGGAGTCGTAGGTTCCGCTGAACTTTCGGGAGACGGTGAGCACGAGGATGTGGTCGTAGGCTTCCAGCGCCTCGAACGCCTCGACGAAGCTCCCCGGCGCGGGCTGGGATGTGGTCGGGAACTCGTCTGCGGCGTACAGCCTCTCGTAGAACTCCTCGTTGGACATATCTATCTTGTCGCGGTAGGTCTGCTCAGGGCCGAAGTGGAAGGTGAGCGGCACCATCCTGAAGTCCGGGCGCTCGAGCACGCCGGGCGCCAGGCTCGTCGTGGAGTCCGTGACCACCGCGGTAGTCACTACTCGGCCACCATCTGCAGCGGGTACAGCGGCTGCCCGCCGTCTTTGATCTCCACGTCCACCTCGCCGTCCAGGTGCTTTATCCCCTCGGCCACCCTCTCGGCTGAGTTCTGGTCCATCCCGTAGCCCCGGAGCAGCGTCACGATGTCCACACCGTCCTCCAGCATCCTCTCGGCTAGCTTGATCGCCGCGTCCTCCACGCCGTCCTCCACGGCTACCAGCTCTCCGTCAAGGAGGCCGATATATGCGCCCTCCGGCACTTTGTGACCGTCGATCGAGGCCTCGCGGACAGCCCGCGTCACCTCAGCGCAACGCAGGCCCGCGGTGATCTCACGCATCTCCTCGAGAACCTCCCCGGCCTCCCCCTCGGGGTCGAAGCCTACCATCGCGGCGAGCCCCGCCGCCATGCTCATCGTGCCCACGACGTGGACCTCCACGTCATCCACGAGCTCGTGCACCTGCTCCGCCGTGGGCACGATGTTCTTGTTGTTGGGAAGCAGGATCACGGAGCGCGCGCCCGTCTTCTGTACGGCCCTGGCGAAGTCGGCGGCGCTCGGGTTCTCGCCCTGTCCACCCTCGATCACCACCGCGCCCATCCGCTCGAAGAGCTTGCGGCTACCCTCGCCCCGGCTCGCCGCCACCACGCCGAGATCCTTCTGCTCGGCATTCCGCTCGGCAGCGCCGGAGCCATCACCCCTGGACCGCACCTGGTCCTCCATATCATCGACCTTTACGCCGGAGAGCCGGCCGAACCGCCCCCCGTAAGATAGGGCATCGCCCGGGTCCTGGGTGTGCAGGTGGACCTTGACGAGGTCTTCGTCGGAGACCACGAGCACGCTCTTGCCGGAGGACTGGATGCGCTCCTCGAACTCGCGCGCGTCCCCGGAGAACCCGGTCACGACGAACTCGGTGCAGTAACCCCAGGGCTCTTCCTCGGCGTGGATCGCCTCCAGGTCGGGGACGCCTCCCTCCTCTTCCGGCACCTCGACCTCCTGTCCCGTGACGAAGGCGTGAAGGCCGTCGAGGATCACGGCCACACCCAGACCCCCCGCGTCCACCACCCCGGCCTCGCGCAGGACCTCGAGCAGCTCGGGGGTGCGGCGAACCGAAGCGTGAGCCTCGCGGGCCGCGGCCCGGATCACGGCCTGTATATCGGCATCTTCCACTTCGAGCGCCGCGCGCGCGGCGTCCCGCATGACGGTGAGCATGGTCCCCTCTACGGGGTTGCGAACCGAAGCGTAGGCCCGCTCGCAAGCCCCTTCGAGCGCGGCCGCCAAGGTCTCGGCGCTCAGAGAATCACTATCCCCAAGCACCTCGCAACCGCCCCGGATCATCTGCGACAGGATGACCCCCGAGTTACCCCTCGCCCCCATGAGCGCGGCCCGCGCGCCCGCCTTCGTGGCCTCCTCGAGCCCTTCGTACGTCCTGTCCTGAGGCCTCCTTGAGGATGGACTCCAGGGTGAGGAGCATGTTGGTTCCCGTGTCGCCATCAGGGACAGGATAGACGTTGAGCGCGTTGATTCTGGCGACCTTGGCCTCGAGCGCCGCGTGCGCCGCGGCCACCAGGGGCTCCATCGTTACCGTCATCGCATCGGACCTCTCAGACTGCGCTCCGAATCCGCTCTCCCGGCGCGCGGCCTCGCTGGAGCCCTCAAGCCCCGCGGGCCGTGTATAGCCCGAGAATCTGGTACAATCTCCTCCCGATACTCGCCGACGGCGCAAGAGCCGCGCGGGTCCCCAAATTCGACCGGTATCCTAGCACAGGAGAATTATATCGTGGCCAAAGTCTGTTATTCGTGCGGTAAGAAGCCAAGCTTCGGCAACGCCCGGAGCCACTCTCTGCGGGCGACGCGCCGCCGCTGGAACCCCAATCTGCAAAAGGTCCGCATCCAGGAAGGCAATTCGACCAGGCGCGAGTGGATCTGCACCTCGTGCCTCAAGGGCTTCAAGGTTCAGAAGGCCGAAGTCTCGTCTCCGCCGGAAGAGCAGCACGCTTCGCCCTTGTAGGGCTTCGCTTGTCAGCACGCTCCGGCTGACGCCTCGCTTGTCAGCACGCTCGCCGGCCTTTGCACGCGCCCTTGTCAGGCGCTGTCAGGAATTGAGCTAATCAGGGGAGGCTGGCGTGCCGATAACTTGCTCTGTGTGAGGAACTTCAAGGATCTGAAAGTTTGGGAGAGAAGCCACCGCCTCGTCCTGGATGTCTATGACGCTACTGGCAGCTTTCCTAGCGAAGAAACGTTTGGGCTTACCGCCCAACTGCGTCGTTGCTGTGCCTCGATCCCTGCCAACATAGCCGAGGGTTGTGGGAGGAGCGGTGAAGCTGAGCTTGCCCGCTTCATGCTCATCTCGATGGGCTCGACCAGCGAGCTCGAGTACCATTTGCTCCTCGCACGCGACCTCGGCTACCTTAGCGCCAAGCATTACCAGGAACTCTTGCAAGAAGTGAGCGAGGTCAAGCGAATGCTCTCGACCTTCATAACCAAGCTGCGCCACACCAAGAAACTGAAAAGCTGACAAGCGAGGGCCTTCTAAAGGCCCGAGCGTGCTGACAAGGCGTCTGGCGAAGCCAGGCGCCGTGCTGACAAGCCTGCGAAGGCAGGCGTGCTGACAAGCGGCGTCAGCCGGAGCGTGCTGCAATTCGTGGCATCAGGTCGGCCATCTCGATCGCTGTGACGGCCGCCTCGAAGCCTTTGTTGGCGAGCTTCGTGCCGGCGCGCTCTATCGCCTGCTCTATGGTCTCGGTCGTGATTACGCCGAAGATTACTGGCAGGTTCGCCTCTAGCGCAACGGAGGAGATGCCGCTCGCGGCCCCGTTTGCGACGTAGTCGAAGTGGGCCGTGGCGCCCCGGATGACGGCGCCGAGGCATATGATGGCGTCGTAGCGCCCGGAGAGGGCCAGCCGCTTCGCGGCAACGGGTATCTCGAAGGAGCCGGGGACCCAGACTACGTCTACCGAGCCAGGGTCGCCCCCGTGGCGCCGTATCGCGTCCAGAGCCCCATCCAACAGGCGCCGGACTATGAAGTCGTTGAAGCGGGAGGCTACGACCCCGAACGACTTTCCCGCTGCCGAGAGGTTGCCCTCGATGTGGTTCGCCCCGTCTCTGGACTCCACTTCGGCTCCCTAGAACTTCTCGAAGACGTGGTTTAGCTTCTCGCGCTTGGTCTTGAGGTAGCGCTCGTTGTGCCCGTTGGGCGGGATCTCTATCGGCACGCGCTCGACGATCTCGAGCCCGAACCCCTGCAGCCCCACTACCTTGGTGAGGTTGTTGGTCATGAAGCGGATCCGGCGCAGCCCAAGCTCCTTGAGGATCTGGGCCCCTATCCCGTAATCCCGCAGGTCAGGGGCGAGGCCGAGCCTCTGGTTCGCCTCGACGGTGTCGAGCCCCTCGTCCTGGAGGTGGTAGGCCTTCATCTTGTTGAGGAGGCCGATGCCCCTGCCCTCCTGCTGCATGTAGACGATGACCCCCTCGCCCTCGGCGGCCACGCGTTCCATCGCCGCCTCGAGCTGGGAGCCGCAGTCGCAGCGCAGCGAGTGGAGAGCGTCGCCTGTTAGGCAAGCCGAGTGGACCCGGACCAGCACCTCGTCCTTGCCCTCTGGCTCGCCCATGATGATCGCCAGGTGGGTCAGGTCGTCTATCTCGTTCTCGTAGGCCCTGAGCCTGAACTCGCCAAAAGGCGTGGGCAGCTTCGTCTCGACGGCGCACTTCACCAGCGTCTCGTAGGTGCGGCGGTACTCGATGATCTGGGCCACCGTGACCATCTTGACGCCGTGCTCCGCGGAGAACTTCTCGAGGTCAGGCACCCGGGCCATCGTGCCGTCTACCTTCATGATCTCGCAGATTACGCCTGCCGGCTTGAGGCCAGCCATCCGCGAGAGGTCCACGGCCGCCTCCGTCTGGCCGGCGCGCTGCAGGACGCCTCCGGGGCGGGCCCGCAAGGGGAAGACGTGGCCAGGCATGACCAGGTCCTCGGGGTCCGTGGCTGCGTCCACGGCCACCCTGCAGGTGTGCGCCCGGTCGGCGGCCGAGATGCCTGTGGAGACGCCGTCCTTGGCCTCGATGGAGACCGTGAAGGCGGTGCCCATGCGGGAGGAGTTGTGGGTGATCATCTGCGGGATCTCCAGGCGATCCAGCATCTCCTCGGCCATCGGGAGGCAGATGAGCCCCCTGCCGTGGGTCGCCATGAAGTTGATGTCCTCGGGGGTCACGAGCTCGGCGGCCATGGTCAGGTCGCCCTCGTTCTCGCGGTCCTCGTCGTCGCAGACGATGACCATCTTCCCCGCCTTGATGTCCTCGATGATCTCTTCTATTTGGCTAAACGGCATCTTCGACGCTCCTCTCCAGATTCCTCTCCAGATCTCCTGCCCGGCGCGGCCCAAGGAGCCGCTCCACGTATTTCGCCACGACGTCTGCCTCCAGGTTGACCCTGTCACCCACCCCAAGCTCCTTCAAATTCGTGTTCGCGCGGGTCTGGGGAAGGATAGAGACGGTAAACGAGGTGTCCCGCACGGAGACCACCGTCAGGCTAATGCCGTCTACGCAGATGCTCCCCTTCTCGACGACGTAGCGCAGCACGGCCTCCGGCGCTCCAAACTCCCAGATCTCCGCTCCGCCCTCGCGCCGAACGTCGCGAACCTCCCCTACCCCGTCCACGTGCCCCTGAACGATGTGCCCGCCGAACCTGTCCGCCGGGCTCATCGCCCGCTCCAGGTTGACCGCGCTCCCCTCGGCGAGACTACCCAGAGCGCTGCGCCGCAGCGTCTCGGGCATGGCGTTGAAGACCAGCGTCTCACCGTCGAGCTCGTTCACCGTCAGGCACACGCCGTTCACCGACACGCTGTCGCCCACGCGCGTGTCTTCGACGGTCCGGCTCGCGGAGAGCCTCAGGCGGAACATCTCGCCCGCTTCGAGCCCCGAGACGCGCCCCACCTCTTCAACCAGCCCGGTGAACACGGTCCTCCTCACGGGTCAGGGTACAGCGTCACGGCGACGTCCTCTCCTACCGTCTCCACGTCCGAGACAGAGAACTCGAGCGCCTCGGCCATCTTCGTTACGCGAAGGGCACCTATCATCGGCACCCCTCCCGAGCCGACGAACTTGGGCGCGTAGAACAGGGTGAGCTTGTCTGCGAGGCCGGCCTCCACGAACCGGGCGGCGGTCTCGCCACCCCCCTCGACCAGGACGCCCCGGATCCCGCGCCGTCCCAGCTCGTCGAGGACGAAGCGGAGATCCAGGCCTCCAGGAGACGGAGTCGTGGGCGCGCCCACGACCTCGACGCCAGGTGCCTCGAGCTCGCGGCCGTCCAGGACATCCTCCAGGACTTCCGCATCCGCGAAGATCAGAACGGGACCCTCCGCCGCAGTCTTGACCAGGCGGCTTTCGGCGCCGATCGTGAGGCGGGGATCCAGGACCACGCGCGTGATGGGGGGCGGCTCCTCGGGGAGGTCGCGGGCGGTGAGTTGCGGGTCGTCCGCGCGCACCGTGCCGGCTCCGACAAGGACGGCCCCGGCCTCGGCGCGAAGCTGGTGGGCGCGCAGCCTCGCGGCTTCACCCGTAACCCACCTGCTGTCGCCGCCTGCGGCGGCGATCCTGCCGTCCAGCGTGGCTGCCAGCTTGAGGTGAACGAACGGACGCCCCGTGCGCATGTGGTGGGAGAACTGCTCGTTCTGCCACTCGAAGGCGGGGTCGTCTAGCAGCTCGACCTCGACCCCGGCGCGCCGCAGCATCTCGGCGCTCCTGCCCCGCATCCTCGGGTCCGGGTCCAGGTGCCCCATGACGACGCGGGAGATGCCAGCCCGCAGCACGGCGTCGGTGCAGGGCGGCGTGCGCCCGTGGTGGTTGCACGGCTCCATGGTGACGTACATGGTGGCGCCGCGCGCCCTCTCCCCTGCGCTTTTGAGCGCAGCCACCTCGGCGTGATCCGTGCCAGCCCTGGCGTGCCACCCCTCGCTTATCACGGTGCCGTCGCGCGCCACGACCGCGCCCACGAGCGGATTGGGGGCCACAGTGTAGCGCCCGCGCTCGGCCAGGCTGCGGGCGAGATCCATGAAAGAATCCCGTTCCAACTCTTCCTTTCTCCCATCCGGACTCTAACCGTCGGCGCCGGAATCTCACCGGCTCAACCTCCCGGCTTATCCGAGAGGGTCGCGGGCTCTCCGGGGGTATCGCTCATCGCTCTCCCTACCCAGGCTCACCGCCGGTGCGGGAATTCCACCCGCCCCCGAAAGTTACGAACGAACCTATACCACACTGCCGATATTCTCACAAGGAAGGCTTGTCAGCACGCCGCTTCGCAGGCTTGTCAGCACGGCGCCGTCGGCGCCTTGTCAGCATGCTCGGCCTGCGGCCCTCGCTTGTCAGCATTTCAGCTTTCTCTGCCGTTGGGCTCTTGCCCGGTCACGCTTGGAGAGACACTTTTGGGTATATCCTTGGACTAGCGCGGGGAAGCATCATGTCGCATCCCCCTTGCTTTTTTGCTGAGAAGCCGCCTGGCGGAGCCAAAGGCGGCGTGCTGACAAGTGAAGCGAAGCGTGCTGACAAGGCCGGAGGCGTGCTGAGAAAGTCGGCGAGGCCAGACGAAGGCTGGAGTGTGCTGACAAGGCGCCAACGGCGCCGTGCTTATAACGCGCGGCGTCCGGCCTCGATGATGCGTCGCATCTCGGTTGCGGGGTCGCCTTTGTAGACGGCGGAGCCGGCCACGAGGACCTGCGCTCCCGCTTCGACCATGAGGGGTGCCGTCTCGGCTGTGATGCCGCCGTCCACCTGGACGGGGAGGTCGGTCATCTCCTTCACGCGGCGCACCTTCTCGACCATCTCGGGTATGAACGTCTGCCCGCCGAAGCCGGGGTTGACGCTCATGACGAGCACGTAGTCCAGGTAGGGCAGCGCCCACTCGATCAGCTCCGGCGGGGTGGTCGGGTTCAGGGCTGCGCCGGCCTCGCAGCCGCCGCCCCGGATCAGCTCCAGGGTCCTGTGCAGGTGCGTGACCACCTCCGGTTGCACGGAGATGCTCGCCACCCCGGCCTCTATGAACGGTTGGATCAGGTTGTCCGGGTTGTCCACCATGAGGTGCGCGTCCACGGGGAGGTCCACGACCTCGACGAGCGAGGCGGCGACGACGGGGCCGATCGTCAGGTTAGGGACGAAGTGGTTGTCCATCGCGTCGAAGTGGACCAGCTCCGCGCCGCCCGCCTGCGCGCGGCGCACCTCTTCGGCGAGGTTGGCGAAGTCGGCCGAGAGTATGGAGGGCGCGCCCACCACCCTGTCGCCGAGCTCACCCCAGAACGCCAACCGTGGTGCCTCCTCGCGTAGAAGCCAACGCCGGGTAATTCTACAGAAAAGAGCAGCGGAGAACGGCGGAACGTGTTCGCTACTTGACCAGCTCGAAGATCTTGAACATCGGCAGGTACATCGAGATTACGATGAAGCCGACTATGCCGCCGACGACCACGATCATCATCGGCTCGATGATCGAGGTCAGCGCCTTTACGGCGGCGTCGACCTCGGACTCGTAGAACTCCGCTATCTTGCCAGCATCCCGTCTATGTCCCCGTCTCCTCGCCGACGGCGATCATGCGCGTCACCATCGGCGGGAAGACGGGCTCTTCTTCGAGCGGCTTGTAGATCGGGATTCCCTCGCGGATGGCGTCCCTGCTCTTGAGGAGGGCGTTCTCCACCACCCAGTTGCCCGAGGAGGTGGCCGTTATCTCTATCGCCTGCAGGATCGGTACGCCGGCCGCGCTCAGGGTGCCGAGGGTGCGCGCGAAGCGGGCGAGGACGACCTTCTGCACAACGTCCCCGATCTTGGCCGGTATCCTGAGCACGACCCGGCCCCACACCTTCCTGCCGCTCTCGGTCTTCTTCCAGCGGAAGAACAGGTACACGCCGGCGCCCATCGCCAGCGTACACGAGGACACCCCAGAAGCTGGTCAGGATGTTGGAGAGGAGCATGCAAATCCGGGTCGGCAGCGGGAGCGTCCCCCCGAGGTCCTGGAACATCCTGGCGAAGACGGGGACGATAAAGATGAGCATGAAGGAGGCGGCCAGGATCGCCAGGACCAGCACCACGACGGGGTAGGTCATCGCGCTCCTGATCTTGCGCCTGAGGTCCTGATCCCTCTCCAACTGGTCGGCGATGCGCAGCAGCACGCCGTCGAGGATACCCCCGATCTCGCCGGCCTTCACCATCTCGACGTAGAGGCGGGAGAAGACCTCGGGGTGCTTCTCCAGGGCCTCGGAGAGGGAGAGGCCGGCCTCCACGTCCTTGCGTACCTGCGACGACCACGTCCTTGAGCTTGGGGTTCTCGGTCTGCTCGGAGAGGACGTAGAGCGCCCGCACGATGGGGAGGCCGGCGTTGATCATGGTCGCGAGCTGGCGGGAAAAGACGACGAGGTCGCCCAGCCTGATCCCCTTGAAGGGCGCGAGAATATCCTTCTGGGCGACGCTCTGCTCTTTTACGTCTATGACCATGAGCCCCTGCTGGCGGAGCTCGTGGGCCACGGCCATCGTGCCCGACCCTTCCATCTTGTCCTGGACGATCTCGCCCTGCCTGGTCAAGGGCCCTGTAGGTGTAGAGCGCCATCCGCTATCTCCTCCCGTAGGCCGTGCGGCCTGCCGTTTGCGGCGGCGAGCGAGCCGCCGGCGAGGCGCATGAGCTCGTCGGGGTTGCTGGAGCGCTTCTCGGCCTCCTCGCGCGAGATGCGCCCGCGCCGCACCAGGTCTACGAGCGCCGCATCCATGGTCTGCATCCCGAACTTGCCGCCGGTCTGCATGGCGGAGTAGATCTGGTGGTTCTTCCCCTCCCTGATGAGGTTCCTCACGCCCGGGGTCGGCATCAGCACCTCGCAGGCCACGACCCGTCCGTTGCCGTCGTGGTGGGGATCAGCGTCTGGGTGATGATGCCCTGCAGGGCGTTGGCGAGCTGCGCCCGGATCTGGTGCTGCTGGTGCGGCGGGAAGACGTCTATGACCCTGTCTATGGTCTGCGGGGCGTCCTGGGTGTGGAGCGTCCCGAAGACGAGGTGGCCCGTCTCCGCCGCCGTCACGGCGAGCGAGATGGTCTCGAGGTCGCGCATCTCGCCGACGAGTATCACGTCGGGGTCCTGCCTCAAGACGTGCTTGAGGGCCTGGGCGAAGCTCTTGGTGTCCTGGTTGACCTCGCGCTGGTTGACGATGCACTTCTTGTGGGTCGTGCAGGAACTCTATGGGGTCCTCCACGCTCATGATGTGCTCGTGCCTGGTCCTGTTGATCTTGTCGATCATCGCGGCGAGCGAGGTCGATTTGCCGCTGCCCGTCGGTCCCGTGACCAGGACGAGCCCGCGCGGCTTCTCGGTAAGGTCCTGCAACGGCCTCAGGCAGCCCGAGCTCCTGATGCTCCTTATCTCGCTCGGGACGGTCCGGAAAGCCGCGCCCAGGCGCACCCTTCTGGAAGTAGACGTTGACCCTGAAGCGGGCGCTGTGGGGCAGCGAGTAGCTGAAGTCGAGCTCCCACTCGTTCTCCAGGCGCTGGCGCTGGTCGTTGGAGAGGACGTCGTAGATCATGTCGCGCGTCGCGTTGGACGTCAGGGGGGGATAATCCAGCGGCTGGACCTTGCCGCTGATCCGCACCATGGGCGGCAGGCCCGCCGTAACGTGCAGGTCGCTCGCCCCCAGTGCTTACGGTCTCGAGTAGGTAGTCGCCCAGGCCGCTCTCGTTCATCTTTATCCTCCGGTGTCCACCACGAGATCTCCGGAAATGTATCATGCTTCATCTCCGGCATCATCGACGCGGTCTACAATGTCTTTAGCGCTTCTTCGATGGTCGTTATGCCCCTGGCGGCCTTCAGCAGAGCCGTCGTCCCTCAGGCGCACCATTCCCCTGGCTCTCGGCGACGCGGCTGATCTCACCGGTCGACCGAGGACCGCAGCAGTGATCATCTTCCGGATCTCGTCGCTTATCGACCATCAGCTCGTAGATCGCCGGTCCTCCCCCGGTAACCGCTCCCGCCGCACCGGCGGCAGCCCACGGCCTTGTGGAAGCGCAACTCCTCATCCGGGCGAACGCGAACGGGAACTCCATCCCTTCCAGGATCTCGCGTTCGATCTCGACCGGCTCCTTGCACCGCTCGCAGAGCTTCCTGACGAGCCTCTGGGCGATAACGCAATCCACCGCCGAGGAGGTGAGGTAGGGCTCCACGCCCATGTCGGTCAGGCGGCTCAGGGCCGCCGGGGGCGTCGTTGGTGTGCAGCGTGGCCAGGACCAGGTGCCCCGTCAGAGCGGCCTCGACGCTGATCTTGGCCGTCTCCATGTCGCGTATCTCGCCTATCATCACCACGTCGGGGTCGGCGCGCAGGATGCTCCTCAGGCCCGAGGCGAAGGTCAGGCCCGCCTTGGGGTTGACCTGGACCTGGTTCAGGCCCGCGCACCTTGTACTCGACCGGGTCCTCGACGGTTATGATGTTCTTCTCCGGGGAGTTGAGCTCGCGGAGGGTGGCGTAGAGCGTCGTGGACTTGCCCGAGCCGGTCGGCCCCGTAACCAGGATGGCACCGTAAGGCCTGCGGAAGACGGCCTCGTAGCGCTCGTAGTCCCTCTGCGACAAAGCCCAGTTTCTTCAGATCCGGCTCCACGGCGGCCACGTCGAGCAGCCTGAGCACGACCTTCTCGCCGTAGGCCGTGGGCAGCGAGGCGACCCTGAAGTCTATCTTCTGCTTGTTGAGCTTGACGGAGAAGCGCCCGTCCTGGGGCACCCGCCTCTCCGCGATGTTCAGTTCCCCGAGAGCTTGAGCCGCGACGTCATGCCGGCCGCAGCTTGGGAGGCACGGACATTGCCTCCCTCAAGACGCCGTCCACCCTGAAGCGGACCATCAGCTCCCTAGGGCGAGGCTCGATGTGGATGTCCGATGCCCCCTCGGTAACCGCCTGCTGCAGTAGGGAGGTCACCAGCCGTATTATCGGCTTCTCGGCGGGGCGGCCTCCACCCCGAGGTCCAGCTCGGGCTGCTCCTCGACGGCCGGCCCGGCACCATCCTCGAACAGCTCCGACACCTCTTGCTTGATAGTGAACACCCTGTTCAGAACCCGCTCTATGTCCTCCTCGACGGCAACCACGGGCGTAATCGGATAACCTGAGAGCATCGCCAGGTCCTCGATCATGTAGAAGTTGGTGGGCTTGCTCGTCGCCACCACCAGCCGTCCCTCCTCGACCCTCAACGGCACGACCCCATGCTTCCGCAAGACCCGTCGATTCAACAAGGCAGCCGCCTGGGTGTCGACGTGCTTCTCGGTGATCTCCACATACTTGAGGCGG
>CAWFVR010000024.1:0-171276 GCA_963819315.1 uncultured Rubrobacteraceae bacterium | reverse complement strand
TACAGGAAGCCTTCATCGGTGGAAACGTAGGTGATGTCTGCCCCCCAGATCCTGTCCATCTGCGTGGCCCGGAAGTCCCTCTTCACGAGGTCCTCGGCAGGAGCGGCCCTCTTGCCCCGGCGGGTGGTGCATCTCCTCCTACCACGCATGCAGCCCCGCAATCCTTCTTGCCGCATGAGCCTCTCGACCCGTTTGCGGCCACAACAGGTCCCGAGCGCCCTCAACTTGGCATGCACCCTCGGAGAGCCATAAGTCTCCCTGCTGCGCCGATGGATCTCTCGAATCCTCTCGGCGAGGGCGGCATCCGCTCGGCTCCTCGCCGAAGACGGCCGGTCCCTCCACCCGTAGTAGCCGCTTCTCGAAACGCCCAGCATCCTGCACATGAGCGGGACGGGAAAGCTCGTCCTCTCCGCCTCGATGAGCCCGTAGCAGGAGCTCACCGAGTCCCTTCCTCCTTCGCGAAGAAGACGGCAGCTTTTTTCAGAAACTCTCGCTCTTGTTTGAGGACCCTGACCTCTCGTCGGAGCCTGCCCAACTCCTCCCGCTCTTCGGTAGTCAGTCCTTCGCGCTCGCCTTCGTCTACCTCTGCTTGCCTGATCCACCTCCTGAGGGACTCGCTGGCAATACCGAGTTCCTCTGCCATCTTCGGGATCGACTTGCCCGAAGATCGATAGAGTCTGACTGCTTCCTTCTTGAATTCCGGTGGATAGTGCGGCGTTGGTCCCGGCACTCGGACTCCTTTCGGGGGACTCGTCGTCCCCACTCTAGAGTGTCCGTCTTACCGGGGGAAGCCCAGGGCCATCGGCGTGATCACCGAGGTGATGCGTAACGTGGGGACACCATGCTTCAGGTGGTGCGGCAGCTATGCCAGGGGCAAGCTGGTCTACAAGACCCACTACGGGGCCTACTCACCGGTAAGGATCCAGGCAGATGTCCGTGGCAGATCGGGCTACCCAGTGAGCCTGTGTGGCCACAAGGACTGTATCAACCTGGACCACCACAGGTTCATACCCTGGGCCGAGAGGATGTCAGCCATCCACCCAAAGGCCAGGGACGAGCGAGGACGTTTCGTGAAGGAGGACGATTGATATCAGCCTGTTGGAGTACGTAAGCGAGCTTGTTGACTCGGGAGACCTCGAGGGTGCTGTCAGGCACATGGACAACTCATACGAGATAGACCGCAGGATCAGGCGCGGAGAGATCGGTTGGGCGGTTGTGATGCTCCTCCCCAAGGAGTGCTCTCCCGACTACGAACTCGAGCAGATGATCACCAACGGCGAGCTTGGCGAGGCCATAAAGCACGTTGCCGACCTGAGGCGTGTGCCGGCCTCCACAAAGGACATCACCTCCAACTACGCAACCGCAGAGTCCTGGCGCAAGAACGGATCTAACCCCACCCCCAGCTCGCCTAGATAGTAGATAGAACTCTAATTTCGAGAGTAATCCAGTGTAACCGGGTACTCAAGCCACGGTTGGGGCCGTGTGTGGGCCTCGACTTTCGAAGTGGACGCCATCACAAGCTCGTAGGGTGCAGGCATATGACTGTAGTACTGTCCTCCACAGACTCCTCTCCTCTGGGCGACCACCCTACCTTCCCAGAACTTGTGGGGGGAGGGGGGCGGTGGCGATGTGGCAATGATTATTCGGCATCGTAGGGATACCTCCCTATCTACCTTGTTTATACTCTATTACTCTCTTTTTCATTTAGTACGAGGCTACGATAGGGATAATTTATCGCCACACCGCCACCATTTTGGGGAATCCCCCCCCCGCGGAATTACCGGTGGCGGTATCGGTGGCGATGTACCACCAATCCATGGCTATATAGCCACCATTATCGCCACAGGGGATGGCGTTACTCCTCCTCTCGTCTTATATACCTGTCGCGTTCATGCTCGTGAGTATGATCTTGGTGCCCCTCCTGCGACTGGAGTCACGCTCGGCCCTTATCCCCGCGGACTCGAGGAAGGGCTGGACCTCACGGATCTTATTCCATAGCGTTCGAGGCGTCTTGGGCCAGTTACGATCAAGTTCCACGTTCAACCCGCGGGCATTGGATACGTCCTTGAGTATGTTATGGAGCTTGGAGACCTTGCCTCCTCGTTTTCTTCCATGAAGGCTACGATCGTCTGGGCCACGGGTGAGCCCTCGAAGGTCGCCTGGTTCTGCCGACTCACAACCTCGTCCCAGTCCCTCAAGAAGAGGTCCGATCCCCACCCCTGCCCCTCGTAGAGAGCGGCAGCGTAGAAGGCCCAATCAGCCATGCGCGGCTTGCGCGGAAGGGAGATGTCCGGCTTGATCCTCAGGGCTGCACTCAGCGCGTCGAAGACGGCACCAAGAAGCCTGGGGTGCTCCTGCCTGAAGTCCTCCCAGATCTCCTCTTCTGTCCTCCTCTCGGTCTCCCCGACGCGCTCGAGTTCCACAGCCAGACACCTGTCCAGGACATTCCCACGATCAGCGGGAGCGTTGATCCCGTTGAGAAGGATCGCCCGCTTCATCTCGAAGATGAAGTCATCCTCGTCGCTGTAGAGCCTCCTCTTCGAGTCAGCTTCGCCGGTCACAAGGCGGCATAAAGTGTCCACTGCCCCCTCCTTCAAAGCGTTCTGGTTGTCGAGCATGAGGATGTGCACATGGGAAGCCTTCTGCAGGAAGTCCCTAGTGCATGTCCAGATGAGACGGTAGTTGATGATTTATCCTCTGGGTTATGAAAAGACCGATCTTCGTGCGTCCCTTGAGCGACGCCGAGCGCGAGGCCCTGGAGGCGGGGCTGCGTTCGTCCGATGCATTCGTCCTCCGTCGGTGTCAAATCCTGCTCGCCAGCGACAGGGGCGAGAACGCCTACCAGATCGCCACAAGCCTCGGGTGCAACCCCCAAACCGCTCGCAACGCCATCCACACCTTCAACGAACGGGGGCTCCCGGAGGCGCTTCAGCGAGGCTCCAAGCGTCCTCATACGATTCATCGGGCCTTCGATCCCGAGCGGGGGGCCGAGGCCTTGCGGGAGTTGTTGCACCAAAAGCCCTCGCGAATTCGGCAAGCAAAGCAGCCTGTGGACTCTGGAGTACGGCCGCCGAGGTCAGCTTCGAAGAAGGCCTTACCCTTACAAAAGAGCGCGTAAGCGGCGAGACTATCCGGGCTACCTTGGCACGAATGGGGGTGCGCTGGGAGCGAGCCAAGCGCTGGATCACCAGCCCCGACCCCGAGTACCAAAGAAAAAAAGGCGGCGCGACCGGCTGATCTGCCTCGCGCACAACAATCCCGACCCTGGGTGATAGGTTTCGAGGACGAAACCTGGTGGAGCCGGCTGGCTTGGCCCTCCCTCAATAGTTGGGCGAAGCGGGTGAGCCCATGCGTCTCATCCAGCAGTCGGTCGCCAAAGACGATCCTGATCCTAAGGCCATCTCCTGCTATGGGCTTTATGTGCCGGAGTTCGAGGAGGTGTGGTTGCGTTTTGTGGATGGTCGCCCGGTGAGCGGTATAACGACGCGGTTCCTTTCGTGGTGCTGCGAAGGACTCGAAGCGGCTGGTAAGAAGGTGTGGCTCCTTGTCTGGGACAACGCCAGCTGGCACACCTCCAAAGAGGTCAGAGAGTGGATCGCCTCCCACAACCGACAGGTCAAAAGGAGTGGAGAAGGGGTGAGGATCATAAGCTGCTTGTTGCCGAAAAAGAGCCCGTGGCTCAATCCGATCGAGCCGAAGTGGATACACGGCAAACGGAGGGTGATGGAAGCCGACGGCCTGCTCGGGGCCCACGAGCTGGCGGATCGCGTCTGTGCTGCCTTTGACTGTCCGCATTACGAGCATCTGTCTGTTACCGAAAATGTCACCTGATCATGCACTAGGGAGCTCACTTCTCTCCTCCGCCCTCAGTAGTGGCGCGAATTACTACAATATTCTACCTCTTGTAATAACTTTTTACAACTTATGAATTATAATAATCCCGTAAGATGTCTACTCATGGAGGTCAACGTGGAGAAGCTGGTCGAGCTGAGGATCAATCAAGGACTCAGCCAGAACCGACTGGCTCATCTTTCAGGCGTCTCACAGACCGCAATCTGGAAGATTGAGCAAGGTGGTGGCGCGAACCCTGCCACGCTAAAGAGGCTAGCCGACGTTCTCGGCGTAAAGCCTGTAGACCTCCTAAAGATAGAGCTGACAATGTCTACCACCAACTGCCACAGCCCCAAGCGGGCCATCCTCTACGCCCGTGTCTCCACAGACGAGCAAGCAAGAAGCGGCTACTCCCTCGCACAGCAGCTAGAAGCCCTGCGTGCCTACTGCGAGCGTGAAGGGTACGAGATCCTAGAGGAGGTTCATGGACCCCGGACAGAGCGCGGCGAGCTTGGAGCGCCCCGGCATGGATCGTGTGAGGGACATGGTGGCCGCCGGCGGTGTATCGGTGGTTGTGGCACAGGACCGGGATCGCTTAACCAGGGAGCCAGCCTACCACTACCTCCTTCGGCGAGAGTTCGAGGAATACGGCACCAAGCTCCGGGCGCTGAGTGACAGAGGCGACGAGAGTCCGGAGGGCGAACTTACCGACGGCATACTCGACCAACTGGCGAAGTTTGAGCGAGCAAAGACAGCTGAGAGAACCCGGAGAGGCAAACTGAGGAAGGCCAAATAGGGCAAGATTGTAGCGGGCCGAATGGCAACCTTCGGCTTTTATTTCAACAAGGACCGGGACGGTTATGTAGTAAACAAAGAGACCCTGGCGGTCGTACGGCGCGTCTTCGAGATGGTCGGTGTAGAGGGCCTCGCGATACGCACCGTCAAGCGTGTCTTCGAGCAGGAAGGGGTACCAACACCAAACGGTGGCCAATGGTGGAGTGCGAAGACCCTTCGCGACATCATCCTCGATGATTGCTATAAACCACATACTTTCGAGGAAGTACGAGAGCTGGTAGGCCAAAACGTGGCAGCCACTCTGAATCCGGAGGATAACTACGGCATATCTTGGTACGGTCGGCACCGAACATCGGTGAAGCAGGTGGTAGAGGTAGGCCCCGGTGGCAAGCGTTACCGCAGCCTACGCGGAGCAACGAAGAAGCCACGTGAGTAGTGGATAGGCATCCCTGTGATCGACTCTGGTTTGCCACGAGAGTTGGTAGAGGCGGCAAGGGAAGCCATAGCCGACAATCGCAAGGCTTCGTCTGCGGGCCACAGGTTCTGGGAGCTGTCTGGCGGGATCATGTGGTGTGGCAACTGCGGCAGGAGGATGACGACGTGTCGACGCCGGAGGGACAGCAACGCCTCGAAGTATTACCACCACTACCGGTGCCCGAAGCGCCAAATAGAGGGCGCTGACGCATGCTGCCACAAGAAGTACTACCGAGCGGAAGAGGTCGAGGAGATCGTCTGGGGGGTCGTATCCGATCTAATGAGAGACCCAGAGCAGCTACGGGCTGACCTGGAGAGAATGATAGAGCAAGAGCGGCAAAGTATGCGCGGCGATCCGCAAATGGAGGCCGAAACATGGCTTCACAAGCTCTCCGAAGCAGACCGTAAACGTTCGGGCTTTCAGGACCTGGCCGCCGAAGGACTCATTACGATAGATGAGCTACGAGGGAAGCTGGCGGAATTGGAGGAAACCCGACAGACGGCAGAGAAGGAACTAGAAAACCTCAAGCAACACAAGCGGCACCTCGAAGAATTGGAGCGGGACAAGGACGCCGTGCTCGAAGCGTACGCGCAGATGGCACCGCAGGCTTTGGACACCCTCACGGCAGAAGAGCGCCACCAGCTTTACAAGATGCTCAGGGTTCGGGTAACCGCATGCGCTAATAGCCCGCTAGAGATCACCGGAATGCTCGGGAAAGACGCCGGAGTGCGTAAAACAGAACCTACACCAGGGTGTAGTACATGACGCCAGCGCAGTTTACGAGGACGTCCACGGGACCGAGTTCCTCTTCCGTGCGCGAGATCAGAGATCCCACCCGAGCGCGGTCGGTGACGTCGGCGGGGAAGATCAGGCTCCTCGCGCCGCCTTCAAGCCCGGCCTGCACTTCGTGGAGGGCGTCGTTCCGGCGCGCGGCGAGCGCGCCCTCGCGGGCGAGGGCGCCGCCACGGCCGCACCGATACCGCTCGAGGCCCCGGTCACCACCCCGACCCTGTCTTGCAAGGACTCGCCGGTCACGCAGGGGTTCGGCGTCCGCCGGAGAGCGCCGGGGGAGTCCGGGCCCAACCCTGCTCGGCGAAGTACCGCGCGTATCTCCCGAACAGCGCGGCGTCGATAGCGGGACGCTCTATGCCACTGCCTGCAAGAGCCCGCCGCGTGTTGCGGTCGTCGTAGGTATTGCCGTCCCGGATCTCGTGCTCCCCGGCTGCCGCTCCGCCCAGTACGCCGCCGACGACGACGTCGTCGTCGTGCTGCGACATTTCGCGCCGCGCCTCCAACCACTCGTGGTAAGGGAGACGCTCGATCTCGTAGCCCAGCTCCGCGAGCCACGAGAAGACCTCCGAGGCCGGTACGGGGTCCGGGTTGGCGAGGTGGAACACGTGTCCGGGGGCGCCCGGCTCGTCGGCGAGTTGGCAGACCGTCCTGGCGACGAAGTCCACGGGGGTCATCTCCATGCGCCAGCCTTCGATCTCGGGCGCCGACCCGGCGCGAAGCGACCCGGCGATGAGCGCGCCGAGGAAGTCCCTGGGGTTGGATGCGCCTGTGGCGCTGTGACCCGAGATGTTCCCCGGGCGGTACACGCGGACCGGCAGCCCGCGCCCGGCGGCCTCCCACACCAGCTTCTCCGCGACCCACTTGGACTGCCCATAGCCG
This sequence comes from uncultured Rubrobacteraceae bacterium, assembly GCA_963819315.1. Taxonomy (GTDB): domain Bacteria; phylum Actinomycetota; class Rubrobacteria; order Rubrobacterales; family Rubrobacteraceae; genus JALYGY01. The sequence goes on along the minus strand of CAWFVR010000024.1, from coordinate 164,504 downwards.
TCCTCGCGAGCGTCAGCCAGGGCGTCGAGGTCGGCGTCCTCCATCCACAACCGTTCGCCGGGAGGGAAGATCCCGTTCGTCGAGACGAAGTGCACCGGCCTGGCCCCGCGCAGGCATGCCAGGCGCAGGACCTCCCGGGTCCCGCCCACGTTTGCCGGCGCGAGCGCCTGGTAGGGATAGACCAGGTTTACGACGGCGCCGGCGTGGATCACCACGTCTACCTCGCGCGCCAGCTCGCTGAAAGCCTCCCGCGTCATGCCGAACAATGGCTCCCCGAGGTCGCCCGCCACAGGGTCGACGCGATGAAGCTCCTCCTCGGAGCTGGCCAGGCCGTAGCGCCGCAGGTTGTCGCGGATGGGAGTCATGGGATCGGAGTCTTCGCGAGGACGCACGAGGCAGTGGACCTCGGCCTCCGTCCGCCGGATCAGCTCGTCGAGGAGGAACGCCCCCAGAAAGCCGGTCGCGCCGGTAAGGAAGACGCCGCGGGCGTCGCGCAGGGAGGTGGGACCGCCCTCTCCCTCCGGAGCTATGTCCGGGTCAAGGACCGCCTCGGCGCGCAGGTCCGGGCGCGACGGCCCTTCGTCTCCGTCGCGCTGGAGAGCTTCGATCCTTTCGCACAGCCCCTCGATCGTTGGGTCTTCGAGGAAGGCACCCATCGAGACGTGCACGCCGAAAGCCTCCTCGACGCGGCTCGAGAGCTGCGCCGCGACGAGGGAGTGTCCGCCGAGGTCGAAGAAGTTGTCGTCGCGCCGCACCTCGCCCCGCTCCAGGCGAAGGACGTCCTCCCAGGCCCGCGCGAGGAGATCCTCCTTCTCGGACCGGGGCGCGTCCGCCGAGAGCTTGCGGACCGGCTCATCCGGTTCGGGGGCCCTGGTAACGCGCTCGGGGGGCTCGGGCAGCCGCTGGCGGTCCACCTTGCCGGAGACGTCGTGCAGCGGGAGCGCCTCTACCTCCACGAAGGTCGCGGGTATGGCGTAGTGCGGGAGGCTCTCCTGCAAGCGGCGCCGGATCTCCGCGCTTCGTCCCGTCTTCGGGTCGAGGTTCCATCCGGCGTAGCGCTCTCCGCGCTCGTCTTCAGAAGCGGGGACCAGATAGGCGACGAGGCGCTTGTCCGCTCCCTCTTCGCCATCGGCGACCACGACGCAGGCCCTGACCGCGAGGTTGTCCTCGATCGCGGCCTCCACCGCTCCCAGCTCGACGCTGTAGCCCCGGATCTTCACCATGAAGTCCGTGCGGCCCAGGATCTCGAGGCCGCCGTCGGGCAGGATCCGCGCCCTGTCCCCTGTGCGGTACATCCTGGCCCCGTCGACCGGAGAGAAGGGATCGGCGGGGAAGCTCTCCTCCGTCTTCTCCGGCAGGTTGACGTAGCCGCGCGCGAGGCAGTCGCCGCCGACGAAGAGCTCCCCTGTCTCTCCTTCAGGCACCTTGCTCACCTCATCGTCGAGGATGTAGAGGCGGTCCGGGTCCATCGGCCGCCCCACGGGACAGTACGTCGAATGGGGGCTCTCGGCGAGCTCCCGCAGGTCGCCGGCGGCCACCTCGTGCGTCTCGCTGCAACTGTACACGTTGAGCACGCGGGTCTCGGGGAGCAGGCTCAGGGCGCGCCGCGCCAGGGTGCGGGTTACCACCTCGCCGTTGAGCCACAGAACCCTGAGGGAAGACAATCTCTCTGCGAGGTCCACTCCGCTCGCGTCGAGCACCGTCTCGAGCAGGGACGGGGTTATGAGTGTCTCGGAGATCCCGTACTCTTCCATGAAGCGGATAAGGGCACCAGGATCGTAGATGACGTCGTCGGGAATGACCACGGTGGTCGCGCCGCGCAGCAGCGGCCGCAGCATCTCCCAGATGAAGAAGACGTTGCACCCCACCCTGTCCCCCTCACCGTAGTCGCTGAGCCCGAAGCGCCACACATACGAGCGAACCGCCGCCCTGTGAGAGTTCGCGATGCCCTTCGGCTTGCCCGTGGTCCCCGACGAGTACGACACGAAAGCCAGGCTCTCTTGACCAACGGAGGGCAGATCCTCGCTCTCCGGGGCCTCGATCTCCTCTTCCCACCCCTCGTCCATACAGAGGCGTGCCGTATCTTCCCTCAGGTTCTGCGCGTAACGCTCCTGCGTCAGGACTACCCTTGGCCCGGCGTCCGCGATTACGTCATGTAGCAGCGGGGGCGGGTAGGCCAGCTCCAGGATGAGGTATGCGCCCCCCGCTTTGAGGGCCGCGAGGCACGCGACGACGTACTCAATGCGCCGCTCCATGTAGACGCCAACGAGCTCGCCGGGACGGACCCCGGCCTCCCTGAGGTAGGAGGCGAGGAGGTCCGCCCTCCGGTCGAGCTCCTCGTAGGTGAGCCGGGTGCGCGTATCCTCTATGGCAGGCGCCGACGGGGAACGCCGCGCCTGTTCCTCGAAGAGCTCGTGCAGGCACAGATCCGTCTGTCGTGTGCTCGCTTCGCTATCCACCGGTTTCGCGCTCCAGGCTGCTGCTCTGCTGGGGCGCGGGCGCTCCCGTTATGCGGCCCGCCGCACGCTCCGGCTCCGGCGCGGGACGAGCGACCCTCTCCGCGCGCAGCTCTTTGAAGAGCGAGTAGCACATGCAGATCATGACCAGTACGAACGGCGCAGCGGAGATGATGGCCGCCTGCTGCAACCCCTCGAGACCGCCGGAGAGCAGGCATACCGCCGCCGCGGCTCCGGCCAGAGCGCCCCAGATGGCTACCACCGCCTTGCTGGGCTCCAGGGTTCCGCGGGAAGAGAGCATGCCCATCACGACCGCTCCGGCGTCAGCCCCGCTGATAAAGAAGATGGCAACCAGCAGGATCGCCAGTAGCGACGTGATCCCGGCCAGCGGGAACTCGTTCAGGGTGGCGAAGAGCGCCACGGCCGGGCTCTCAGAGACAGCGTCCACGATGCCGGCGGAGCCCGAGAGCTCCAGGCTTATGGCCGTCCCTCCGAAGACCGCGAACCACACGAAGGTGACGACGCTGGGAGCGACGAGCACCCCGAGGACGAACTCCCTTATGGTCCGACCCCTGGAGATCCTGGCTATAAACGTCCCGACGAAGGGCGTCCAGGAGATCCACCACGCCCAGTAGAAGATCGTCCAGGCCGCCAGCCAGTCGGCGTCGCCGAAAGCGGCCGTCCTGAAGCTCATCGGGACGAGGGTGCTGAAGTAGCCGCCGATCGACTCGGTGAAGGTGTTGAGGATGAAGACCGTCGGGCCCACGATGACCAGGAAGACCACGAGCAGCACGGCCAGAACCATGTTGATGTTGCTTAGCCACTGGATCCCACGGTGTACCCCGGACACCGCAGAGAGGATGAACAGCACCGTCATGACCACGATTATCCCGATCGCCCAGCCGGTGCTGTTCGGGATGGCACTCCACAGGTAGTTGAGCCCGCCGTTGATCTGCAACGCCCCGAGCCCTAGAGAAGTAGCCGTTCCGAACAGGGTGGCGAAGATCGCCAGAGTGTCTATCGCCTTGCCCACTGGACCATCTACCCTGTCACCCAGTATCGGATAGAACGCGGAGCTTATGAGGTTCTTCTTCCCCTTGCGGAAGGTGAAGTAGGCCAGCGACAGTCCGACAACGGCGTAGATCGCCCACGGGTGCAGCGCCCAGTGGAAGTAGGAGTACTCCATCGCCAGCCTGGCGGCCTCCTCCGTGTTGGCCTTCGCCAGCCCGTGCGGTGGAGCGGAGAAGTGGGAGATCGGCTCGGCCACCCCATAGAACATGAGCCCTATTCCCATCCCCACGCTGAACATCATCGCAACCCAGGACGACGTCCTGAACTCGGGCTCATCGTCGTCGTTGCCGAGCTTGATCCTGCCGTATCGCGAAAAAGCCAGGAAGCCCACGAAGATCAAGAACGCAAACGTAGCCAGTATGAAGACCCAACCTAATGTGTCTATGAGGAACCCCAAAACAGCCGAAGCTACGGCCGAGAGGCTGTCCGTGAAGAACACGCCCCACACCACGAAGAGCATGGAGATGCCTAAAGAGACCCAGAACACGGCCGGATCTATCGTAGAGCCCGCAGACCTGCGCATAGTTACTCACCTTCCTCTGACGTTTACTCAAAGTAACAAAGCACTACTTAACCGTAATAAGGTGCGACAGAACGTCGCGGTAGAAGCGTTACAGGCCACGCTCCAGTCGAGGACCGGGAGCGAAGCAGCCCGGAAACGTTGACGAACATACTACCCGCACCCGGCGCTCGCGGAACCTGTTATTTCGAAGATGTCGTTAAGACGGTGTTAAATTTTGTTAAGAGAAGGGGGTATACGGTCCGCTCCCCTGCCGCATACCCCTTGCGGGTTATGTCAGAAGCTACCCATGACCTCCTGCACGCCGAGGAAGATGAAGAGCAGCACCGAGACGACGAGGATGATATTCGAGACTATCCCGTTGCGGTGCTCAGGAGCTACGCGGCTGGAGTTCAGGAGCCAGAGGAGTGTTATGGCGAGGAAGGGCAGGAACAGGGCGCCCATGGCGGCGTAGACGATGATCAGGAGCACGGGCTCGCCGAAGAAGAGCAGGAGCATGGGGGGGAAGCTGATCCAGACCAGCATCGCCCGGAAGTAGATGCTCTTCTCGGAGAGGTACTCCTCGGCTCTCTCGTCCGGCACGTCGCGGGAGGTCCGTACCGAGTCGGCGAAGAGGTATGCCGAGCCGTTCCAGGCCCCGACTATCGAGCTGGTCGCGGCGGCCCAGAAGCCTATGAGGAAGAGCCAACGAGCGACGAGGCCGAAACGCTCTTGCAAAGGATCGGCGAGCGCCACGAGCCCCTCCTCGCTGCTGATACTCTCGCCGCTGGCGAAGAGGATCTCCGCCCCGACGACCAGCATCGCCACCATGAACAGGGCGGTCAGGACGTAGCCGACGATCAGGTCCAGGCGCATCATCGGGATCCAGGAAGGAGAACTCCAGTCGCGCTCGCGCACCCAGTAGTTGTAGGAGGCGAGGGTGAAGGTGGCGCCCACCCCGCCGATCAGAGCGAGGACGGAGAGCAGGGACCCCTGGGGGAACTCCGTCGGCACGATCCCGCGGGCAAGCTCTCCGAGGTTTGGGGCGAGCAGGATCGCCAGGCCGACAATGGTCACGAACATCAGCGCGACGAAGAACTCCATGATCCGCTCGAAGAGTTTGTAGCGGCCGGTGATACAGACCGCGAAGCCGAAGATGCCGTGTAGCACGGCCCAGCCCCACAGCGGCAGGATCGGGAACATCGCGGTGAACGCGAGCGCGGAGGCAGATATGGCCGCCGCCCCGAAGACGAAGGTCAGGATCAGGAGGTAGATCACGAAGAAGCCGCTGACGAAGCGCCCGAGGGAGCGCCAGCCCTTGAGGATGGTATAGCCGGTCGCCATGTACCAGCGTCCGATCCCCTCGGTGAGGTAGAACTTGATGAGCGCCCCGACGAGGATGGCCCAGAGAAAGATCGTGCCGTACACCGTGCCGGCATTCAGCGAGGAGACCATGTCCCCGGCACCCACGCCGGTCGCCGCCATGATCAGGCCCGGCCCCACCATCCGCAGCCGGCTCCCGAATGTCCTCGGAGCCTCCGTCTCCGCCCGGCGTCCCTCTGCAACGTCAGCCATCGGTCCCCTCCCCTACACTCAAGATTTCCCTCGATACATTAGACATTATCTGCGCCTCTGGCACAATGGTCGGACCACGCGGATGCTTCCGTCAGCCGCCGATCCGGGACTCCTCGAGGTCCAGGTCGCGCTCGATGCGGCGCATGACCTCGGGGCTGATATCGCCGCTATCGCGCAACGAGAGGATGGCCTCTCTCTCGGCTCCGATCAGGTCTCGCCGCCAGTTGCGCCAGGCCTCGGAGCTCTGAGCGTACTCCTCGGTGGCGCCGCCCGCCTCGATACCGGCCTCGTAGCGCCGGATGCGGCCTTCGTAGTGATCGCGCATCTGCTCCTGTGCGTCTTGTGGGACCCGCTCGTCGTCGCAGAGCCGGGCAAGCCGCTCGAGGGCGGCGCGGGCTCCTTCGAGGCGGGCCCTGAGCTCCATGAGCGTGCCCTGGTTCCCTTCGTCCTTCAGGCGCAACGCCCTGATTAGCGGTCCCAGCGTCAGCCCCTGCACGACGAGCGTAGCGAGGATCACGGCGAAGGTGATGAAGAGGATCAGGTCCCGTACATCGAAGCGCTCCCCTTCGATGGCCACTGGCACGGCGAGGGCCGCCGCCAGAGACACCGCGCCCCGCATCCCGCTCCAGCTCATAACCAGCCGCTCCTGCCAGGGGGCGCGCAGGTACCTGTTGCGCAGGAGCCTGTCGAAGACAGGATGGAGGTAGGGCGTGGTGAAGAACCATGCGAAGCGCGCGCCCAGGACCACGGCGTAGACGATGACGGAGTAGAGGAGGACCTGTGCCAGAGAGTACTCCCCGAGGTTCCCGAGGATGGAGGGGAGTTGCTGGCCGACCAGGATGAAGAGCAGCGCCTCCAGCACGAAGATCAGGACGCCCCAGAAGGAGAGCGTCTGGATGCGCGTGGAGGCGTCCGGGAAGAGCCTCGGGGCCCTCCAGCCCTGGTAGAGGCCGTAGGTGACCACGGCCAGGATGCCCGAGACGTGCAGGACCTCCTCGGCGAGGATGTAGACTCCGTAGGGGATCAGGACGGAGAAGGTGATCATGATCGAGGGCTCCCTCAGCCGGCCCCACAGAGGCAGGATCACCCACGCGAGGACGAGGCCGACCACGATCCCACCCCCGCCGACGAGAACGAAGTTCAAGCCGGCCTCCCAGATCGAGAACGCGCCGCCGCCCAGGGCGGCCAGAGCCACGCGGAAGGCCACGAGCGCGGTGCCGTCGTTTATGAGGCTCTCGCCGCTTACTACGGTGCCCACGCGCTCCGGCACTCCCAGGCGGCGGAAGATCGCCTCGGCGGCCACCGGATCGGTTGGCGCGAGGATCGCCCCGAGGACGAAGGCCGCCGCCCACGGCAGGCCGGCGACGAAGTGGGCGACGGCGGCAACCGCGACGGTGGTGAGGAGGACGAGTCCTATGGCGAGCAGGACTATCGGCCTGAGGTGCGCGCGCAGGTCGAGCGGCGAGGAGAAGAAGGCCGCCGCGTTGAGGAGCGGAGGCAGAAAGACAATAAAGATGACCTCGGGGGCGATCTGGACGACGGGCAGCCCCGGCACGAAGCCGATGCCGAGGCCTCCGAGGACTAGCAGGATCGGGTAGGGTACCTTCAGCACCCGGGCCAGCTGCGCGAGCAACGCCGCGGCCCCGAGCAGGAAGATGAGCGACTCGATCTCGTTCATCAGCGCCCCAACGCCCCTCGCCTATCTACCCGAAAGTAACGACGACTCGGGTCCGGGGATGCTCATGATCCCATTCTATAACGACGTCCAGCTAGACCCGCCGCACGAGAAGGGTGTTTCCAATGAAGAGCAGGACCGTCTCCGAGACGGCGACCGAGGCGAAGGACGGCAGGTACGGCAGCCCGGCGGCGAAGTGCAACACCGTCCCGACGCCGGCGGCGATGATGAGCGCGAAGAGAAGGCTGGCCACGTAGGTCCCGATCGTACCCCCGAGCCGGCGCGCCACGAGCCAGCAGAGCGCACCGCCTAGCAGGTTCACGGCTGGCATCAGGACGAGCTCCAGCGCGCCGGCCAGCGGGCTGAACAGGTTCACTATCCCCACCCCCACCGCGAAGGCGGGGATGGTCTCCGGGTACTTGATCACCAGAGGTTTCAGAGACCTCGCCGAGCCGGAACTGCAGCGGCCCGAAGGCGAAGGGCGCTACCGCGAGGCTCAAAACTACATAAAGAGCCCCGACCACCCCGGCGACCGCGACCCTCCGGGCCGGACTCCCTTCGAGCACGGACACGTCTCCTACTGCGCCAGCGCGCAGCCGTCCTTGCGTGGGTCGCTGCCGCACGCGCGCACGCCGCTTTCGAGGACGCGGATGAGCTGGGCGCCGCCCGTGGGGATCACGTAGTCCGCCCCCACCTCGACGTCGTGACCCTTGCTCCGCAGCCTCGCGACCTCCCGCTCGGGCACGCGGCCCTCGACGAGGAGGGTGTCGCCCGCGTGGAAGTGGCGGGGATGGTCCACGGCGTCCTGGGGACTCATGTCATGGTCTATCAGGTTCGACAGTAACTGCGCGTGGCCCTGGGGCTGCATCGGGCCGCCCATCACCCCGAAGGTGGCCCAGAGGGCGCCGGTAGCGGAGCTCGTGGCGAGGCCGGGGATGATCGTGTGCATCGGGCGCTTGCCTGGCTCGAGGCAGTTCGGGTGGTCGGGGTGGTGCCTGAAGGAGTTGCCCCGGTTCTGGAGGCAGACCCCGGTGCCCTCTGCTACCACGCCGCTGCCGAACCCCATGTAGAGGCTGTTTATGAACGAGCACCCGTTGCCCCCAGCGTCCACCGCGCACAGATAGGTCGTGTCCTCGCCGAGCGCCGGCTCCGGGCCCCTACCCGAGGCGAGATCCGGCGATATGCGCTCGCGCAGCTTCGCTGCATACTCCCTGGAGATCAGACGCCCGGTCGGGACTTCCGCGTGGCGCCAGAACTCCGGATCGCCAATCTCCTCGTACAGATCGCGGTAGGCCAGCTTCTTCGCCTCTACCTCGAGGTGGATGCGGTCCGCGCCAACCGGGTCGAGATCGCCCATCTCGAACCCCTCGAGGATGTTGAGCATCTCGAGGGCGGCGACGCCCTGTCCCGGGGGCGGTATTTCGTAGACCAGCACCCCGCGGTAGTCTGTCGAGATGGGCTCCACCCACGTGGACTCGTGCTCGGCGAGGTCCTCTTCACTCAGGTACCCGCCCGCCTCCTGCGCAGCGCGGGCAATGCTTCTGGCTATCTCCCCGTTGTAGAACGCGTCGGCCCCGCCCTCGGCGACGGCGGAGAGGGTCGCAGCCAGGTCCGGCTGCTGGAAGATCTCCCCCGGCCTCGGCGCCCTGCCATCCAGCAAGAGAGCGCGAGAGGCGGCCTCGTTCTTGAGCAGAAGGTCCTCGCCGACTTCCCAGTAACGGGCGAAGACCTCGGAGACGGGGTAGCCGTTCTCGGCCAGCTCCCAGGCGGGCTCGAGCAGCCGCGCGAGCGGCAGGGTGCCCAGAGAAGCCACGGCGTCCTCCCAGAGCCGGACGGCGCCGGGGACCGTGATAGTGAGCCCGCCACGCTCGGGCATCTCGGTGACGCCTCTCTCCTGCAGCTTCTCTAGGGTGGCTGCCTTGGGCGCGCGGCCGGAGCCGTTGGCCCCGAGCACCGAACCCGTCTCCGCCTCGTAGAAGAGGAGAAATGCGTCACCGCCCATGCCCGTGGCCATCGGGGCGAGGACGGCCATGCAGGCGGCCATCGCGACGCAGGCATCGGCGGCGGTCCCCCCGGCGTCGAGCACCCTGATGCCAGCCAGCGCCGCGCTGGGATGCTCGCACGCCACCGCACCCTTCGTCCCGTAGACCGTGGAGCGCCCGCCGAGATCCGGCCTTCGGGCGCCCCTGCTACCCGCGGCGACATCCGCTTCGCTTCTAAACATGGCGTCGCAGCCCCTCTCGTAAGCCTATGATCCCTCACACAGTTTACAGAACCACCCGCAGGTGCATCGCGCCCGATGCAGCCAGAGAAGAGGACGCAACTACCGACGGCGGCAAGGTGCGCGGAATGACCCCGCGAGCCGGGCTCGCTCACCTCTTTTTCGTACCACCGACCGTGAACTTCAAGCTTACGTTCAGGGAGCACAAGTTTTTTATGCCTGAAGCATAACCACCATCAACTTCAGCGAGGTTTACGTTGTGCGCGGGGTCCTGGCATGCGAGAGTTATGCTGCAACGGGCCAGCGAGAGAGGGAAAATCACATGCGGCGGTCCCTGGAGATCGAGACTTCGGAACGGATCGTCCTGGGCTGCGGTTGCGGCGAGCGGCTGGTCCTGCTCGGCCGCGAGAGCGACTGGTACGCGGAGGGACGCGACGCCTTCGAGTGCGAGTGCGGCGAGAAGCTCACGCTCGCCAACCGGGTAGAGAGAGGACCCGGCATCGCTGACCTGATCCGCGGTCCCGCGTTTCTCGACGGTACATAGCGAGCCGGGCTCCCGGATAAACCAGGCGCTGCCAAACTCTCGCGGCAGGTCCGTGAGCCTCATCTAAAGAGGTGTACGGCGCCAGGACGTTCCAGAGAGCCCGACCAATGAGCCCGGCAGAGAAGACCTGAGACGGAGTCTTAAGAGACCCGGGGATGCCCGGGTCTCGTTGGTGTCAGATCCTCCCGAACTCGCGCGGCGGGTCAGCCTCGCTGACCTGCTTGACGATCGGTCCGCCAGCCTCAGGTGTTACATCGCATCGATCGCTCGGTCCATCTCCCTGGCGTCCGCCCTGACCTCCTTCTTCATCTCCTTCTTGGCCCGCCTGGTCGCCTCTTCAACAGCCCGCTCTATGGTAGCCTCTCCTACCACTATCAACGCCGCCTCGCTCCTCTCTAGCGACTCGCCTACCTCCTTGAGGTCCGAGCGAGACATCCCCCCCTCGAGGTGGCCGATGAGCGCTCCTGCTCCTGCTCCTACCAGCCCGGTTACCAGGACACCAGGCGGGAAGATCAGGCCAAGTGCCGCACCGACTGCCAAGCCTGCCCATCCGCCGTGCTGGGTTGGCTTCTCTATCTTGTCTACTATCTTGACCTTGCCTTCCTCGTTTTTGGTAATCACAGCAGCGTCGTAGGTGCCAACGACGTCCTCGCGGTGGAGCTCCTTGAGCTCCTCGAGGTCGGCCTTGGCGTCCTCCACAGAGTCGTATTCGCCCACGTACAGGAACACAGGGTTGTCACTCACGTCATTGTCTCCTTTCTGTATCGTTTTGTTCGATGACGCCTATCTCGGCAAGCGGCACTGATGCACTCCCCTTGTTGCAGAAAGCATGAGTTCTCGCCCGCTGTTCCTCCTCTCTCTAGCTCCAACGGCGCTCCTTTCCCAGGTCAGCCAGGTTAGCAGCCTTCTAGGCTGCTTTATGTAGCCTGCGCTACCGCTCACACACCATTTTGGGCTTCCTGGCTTAAATGCTTGTAAAGTCACCAACCCAGGCTCCCGAGACCAGCGAATTCCACCTCATCCTCATCTTTCCATACTGCGCTCGGTGATATTGAGAGTATTGCGAGCTCTGTTCTTGGTTAGCCGGACGAGCTCTCTGTTTTTCATCGTCTTCGTAAGCCTGGTGAGTATGGCGCTAGCTATCAGCTGGTGCCCGATGTACGCAACTGGAAACTAAGAGGCGTCTCTGTGGCATTCATGGCCGCCTTAGGAGTTATCTCGGCGTGGGGGGTACTTCACACCTCCTTTGCACTCCACTACGCTTACCAGTACTATCGATCCGAAGAGTCGGCCGGAGGGCTTGACTTCCCAAGCGAGCAAGATCCAGATCAACTCGACTTCGCCTACTTCGCGTTCACCATCGCTGTGAGCTTTGCCGTCTCTGACGTGAATGTAACAGACCGAACGATACGCCGAGCAGTTCTTGGGCATCAGATTCTCTCGTTCTTCTTAACACCTCGATCCTGGCCCTGGTGATAAACCTCTTCATTGGCGATTGAACCCGCACACAGAGCAGACTCGACTTTGGCCTTCAAGCTCGATTCATCGACGGTTCCTTGCTATCGCTAACGTAGGCAGTGCCCGGCGCCGAACCTTCGCCAGACCGCTTACTGTCCGTACGCGATTACGTGCACTACTGTGCCCTTACCGTCGAGAGCATTCGCCGAAAAATCAGCCATCTTCGAGCCCCCGTGTAGGCTCGTTGGCCAGTAGTGGACCTCGTAACGTAGGACGTCGCGGGTACGATCATGCATCCCCTCACCCCGGTCGAGGTTGTGTCGTACCGACATAGAGAAATGGAATCTTCCCAAGTTGGCCAAATAGAAAGAGGGCTGAGGTCGCTACAATAACCGACCTCAGCCCAGGAAAGGTGGGCTAGCTTTTAAAGGGCGTTTGCTACTCTAACGCATCAGGAGACGCTGCGCCGCAAGAGAAGCAGCGCCCCGACGCCGGAGGATATCAGCGCCAGGCTGGCCAACAACGTGACCGTCCCAACCAGCGGCGGTCCACCGCTCTTGGGCAGCGCGCTGGCGGTAGCCGTTGCGCTGGTCGTTGCGGTAGCCGTTGCGCTCGCAGTCGCGCTCGCGGTAGGAGTGGCGGTTGACATAGCGGTGGCGCTGGCCGTGCTTCCTCCGCCTCCTCCTCCGTAGTACTGCGCGGTGGCTACCGGGGCGAACAGCAAGACCATCAGCCCAACCACGACCAACAGAGACAATACTCTCTTCATGAAGCACCGCCTTTATTATTAGTAGGGCCACCCACTTTTCCCTTCCCGGCATTGTGATCGAGATGGGGAACGAAAACATGAAGAAAATTGCTCATCTTCGGGAATTTGGATCTATGTACTGCCGAAAATGCTAACAAGCGAACATACAAGAACCTTTCCCGGGGACTAACAAGACGCCACCGCACAACCGAGTTGCCTGCTTTACCCTACCCTTCATCAGCAAACCAACTCTGGCATGGTAGGCTAGCGAGCCAGGCGTCGCTACTAGACCCTGCCGAACTCGCGCAGCAGGTCAGCTAGCCTGACCCGCTTGACTATCGGGCGGCCGTGAGGACAAACCTCCTTAAATTCAGTTAGCGACCACTCCGTCAAGAGTCCCTCCATCTCCTCCCGGGAGAGGCTCTCTCCGAACCTGGTCGATCCCTTGCAGGCGAGAGCCTTCGCGAGGTCCTCGCCCCCTGCAAGCGCGTCCAGCGCCGCCAGGAGCGCCGCCTCCGCGTCCGATAACCGTCTCGGGCACTTTGATGAGGCGCACGGCCCCCTCGCCGAACGGCTCGAACTCGAAGCCCAGAGAGCTCAGCTCGGCCTCGAAGTTCCACGCCTCGGGGGCAAGGTCCTCGGGGAGGAGGACGACGACGGGGCCGGCAGCGCCACGGGCTCGGCTCTGGGGTTCTTCGAGCAGCCTCTCGTACAGGATGCGCTCGTGCGCTCCGTGCTGGTCGAGGATGAGGAGCTCCTCTCCCTCCTGGGCGATTATGCACCTGCCTGCGAACTGCCCGATGGGGGCGAGCTCGGTGGCTCTCCCTCCGGCGACGCCAAGCCACCACCATCCCTCTCCGGGGCTAGCGCGGCCCGGATCGTGCCGACCACCAGAGGGTAGGCAGAGCGGCCGCCCCGCAGCCGCACCGCGCTCTTGGCCGGATGGACGTTGACGTCCACCTCGCCGGGACCGAGCTCCAGGCGCAAAAAAGCCGCTGGGTGGCGGCCCTTGGGCAGGAGGTCAGCGTAGGCCCTGGAGACCGCGGGCGCGAAGGAGTCCGCCTCAACGACCCTGCCGTTTACCGCCACGTGCAGTGTAGCGCCGCGTCGGGAAGCTCACCGAGATAGGGCTGACGAACCCCCACACTACGGGGTCCTCGAGGGCTACGAGGCTCGCGGGCGAGCGCGAGGCCGTGCACCTGCGAGATGCGCTCCCGCAGGTCGGCGGCGGCCGGCAACACGAGGACCCCGCGCCCCTCCGAGCGCAGGGAGAACCCAACCCCGGGACGGCTGAGCGCGAGCGACTCGACGACCGTCGGATACGGCGTTGGCCTCGGCTCTCTCGGTGCCTAGGAAACCCCCTGCGCACCGGCAGGTTCAGGAACAGGTTGCGCACCTCGACCGTCGTCCCCGGCGGGTGGGCAGGCGGGTGCGGACTCGACCATCTTCCCGGCGAAGACGCCGCACGCGGGTGCCCAGGGCTCGTTGCCGCGCTCGCGGGTCGTGAGGGTGAGCGTAGGAGACGGCGCCGATGGCGTGGAGGGCCTCGCCGCGGAAGCCCAGAGAGATCCACGCTGGCCAGGTCGTCGGCGGTCCGGATCTTGCTCGTGGCGTGCTCGCCCGACCGCCCTCGCCGCGTCCTCCGGTGACATCCCTGAGCCGTCGTCGCTAACCCGGATCAGGGCCACCCCACCGTCCCTCTATCTCGACCTCTACGCGGCATGCCCCGGCGTCCAGGGAGTTCTCGATCAGCTCCTTGACAGCCGAGGCCGGGCGCTCGATGACCTCCCCGGCGGCGATCCTGTGCGCCACCTCGGGCGCAAGGACCCGTACCCTTCCCCCGTACCCGACCACCTCCTCGGCGACGAGCTGGGGGAAGAGCTTCACGGCGCTACCCGGCGAAGTCCTTGACGCCCTCGGATTCGAGGCGGGTGAGGATCTCGCCGGCCCTGTCCGTGACCTGGCGCGGAAGCCCGGCGAGACGCGCGACGTGGACGCCGTAGGAGGACGACTCGGCGCCCGCCTCGATGCGGTGCAGGAACACGATCTCGCCGCCTATCTCCTCGACGATAGCTTTGTAGTTGCGGCAGCCAGGGCAACATCTCCGCGAGCCGTGTCAACTCGTGGTAGTGGGTGGCGAAGAGGGTGAGGGCCTGCACGTCGTCGTGCAGGTACTCCGCGATCGCCCACGCGAGGCTCATACCGTCGTAGGTCGAGGTTCCCCGTCCTACCTCGTCCAGGATCACCAGGCTGCGCTCGGTCGCGCTGTTCAAGATGCTCGCCGCCTCGGTCATCTCGACCATGAAGGTGGACTCCCCGCTCGCGAGCCGGTCCTCGGCGCCTACCCGGTGAAGATGCGGTCGACGACGCCGAGCGCCGCCTCGTCGGCGGGGACGTAGGAGCCGGTCTGGGCCAGCAGCGCTATGAGGGCGACCTGCCGCAGATAGACGGACTTGCCGGCCATGTTGGGGCCGGTGATGATCTGGAGCCGCGAGTCCCCGCTCACCTCGGCGTCGTTGGGGACGAAGGGATCTCCGGTTGTGCTCGACGACCGGGTGGCGTCCCGCGATGACGCGGATGCCCGCGTTCTTCGGTCACCTCGGGGCGGCAGTAGCGCAGCTCGGTCGCGGCGGCGGCGAAGGAGGAGATCACATCCACGACGGCAACGGCGCGCGAGACCTTCTGCAAGCTCCGGAGCCGCCTCCTTGACGGCCGCGCGTATCTCGGCGAGGATGCCTGCGCTCGATGCGCTCGACCTCGTCGCGGGCGCCGAGCATCCTCGACTCGTGCTCCTTGAGCTCCACCGTGACGTAGCGGGCGTTGTGCTTGAGCGCCTTGCGGTGCTGGTAGCGTTCGGCGGACCGCGCTCGTCTCCTTGCCCGCCACCTCGATAAAGTAGCCCTCGCCGTCCCTGTAGCCCACCTTCAGGGTCTTCAAGCCCGTCTTCAAGCGCTCCTCGGTCTCGAAGCGGGTCAGCCAGTCGTGGGCGCCGTCGCGGAACTCGCGCGCCTCGTCCAGCTCTCGCGAGTAGCCGGGGCGTATGATCTCACCGCTCCTCCTCGGAGATCGCCGCCGCGATGAGCTCCCTCACCCCGGGCGGCTCCTCCATCGCCCCGAGGCACGCGCGAGAGCAGCGAGCGAACGCGCAGCAGCCGGCGCCAGCGATCTCCTTGAGGGGTCCGATCTCCTCCAGCGCTCCCTTGAGCGAGAGCAGATCGTTGGGCGAGGCCGAGAGCCTCACGATGCGCGTGGCGATGCGCTCGATGTCGGGGATGCGTCCCAGATGCTCGCGGACATCCTCGCGCAGCATGTAGTCCCGGCGAGCGCGTCCACGGCCTCGAGGCGCTGGCTTGATGCGGTCCGCCTCGAGCAGGGGCCGCTCCAGCCAGCGCCTGAGAGCGCGCTGGCCCATCGGGGTGCGGGTCCGGTCTATCGTCTCGACTGAGCTCCTCGAGGCCGAGGTTGCGCCGCGTGGCCGAGTCCAGGACCATCCCCGAGCCGGGGTCGTATGGCCGGAAGTTGACCACCTGCTCGGGCGGGCTGCCGCCGCGCATCGAGGCGAGGTACTGGATCAGAGCCCCCGCGGCCCCGACGAGAGCCGGCCTGCCCGTACAGCCCGTATCCCTTGAGGCCAGAGACCCCGAAGTGGCGCTTCAGCGCCCGCTCTCCTGCCGAAGGCTCGAAGGTCCAGCGCGGAGCGGAACTCATGGCGGCACGAACCTTCGGCAGATCCTCGGCGGCGGTGCGCTCGGGGACTACCATCTCTCTGGGCGACCACCGCTCGAGCTCAGCCGCGAGGTCCTCCTCGGGCACCTCCGTGCCCGGTGAACTCGCCTGTCGAAGCCTCGACGACCGCGACGCCAGCCATCCCGTCGCGGACGTCGAACGGCGGCCAGGTAGTTCGCGTGTCCGGCGGAGAGGACGTTGTCCTCGATCACGGTCCCTGGCGTGAGGACGCGCGAGACCTCGCGCGTGAACTGCTTGGGTCGGGTCGGGTGCGGCCGCTGCTCTGCTATCGGCGACGGAGTACCCCTTCCTGAGCAGCGCCGCGAGTGCTCCTGCAGAGCGTGGCCAGGCACCCCGGCGAGCGGGACCCTGCCCTCGCCCGCGGCCTCGCGGCTCGTAAGCCGGATGGAGAGCTCCTGCGAAATGGTCTTCGCGTCCTCCTCGAAGGTCTCGAAGAAGGTGCCCGACCTGGTAGAAGAGGATCGTGCCTTGAGGAAGCTGGGCTTTGAGCTCGGCGTAGCGTCCTAACATGGAGCTATTCTACGGCGAGAACCTCCGTCCGTCAGCACTGAAAATCTGATCAGGGCTTCGCAGCTCTGCGTCTCTCATCCATCTAGGCAAAGCAGCGTCCTGGGCATCCGGCGCGAAGGGCGTATGCATGGTAGTTCACCCGCTTGACTCGAAGGTCGAGAAGAACCCGGCGATCTCGCGGTTGGCCGCCTCTGGCTTTTCGTAGTGGACGAAATGTCCCGCACCCTCGGCGGCGGCGAAGGAGTAGTCGGAGAAGAACTCACCGAGCCTGTCGGCCCAGGCGATCTTGACCAGGGGGTCCTCCTCGCCCCAGAAAAAGCGCGCAGGCACCTCGATCTTCGGGAGCTGTGGCGCCCCGTGGCGCCACAGCCCGGTTCTGGCCTCGTCTATCCCGATGTACCAGTTGAAGCCTCCCTGAAGGTTTCCGGGCTTCATGAAGTTGTCCACCCAGGCGTCGAGGTCCTCATCGAAGAGTCCCGGCCGGCCCGCCCAGTGGTCGAGGAAGTGCCTGAAGTAGGTCATGCAGGTCGTCCTGTCC
The DNA here is from genome assembly GCA_963819315.1 of uncultured Rubrobacteraceae bacterium. Lineage (GTDB taxonomy): Bacteria > Actinomycetota > Rubrobacteria > Rubrobacterales > Rubrobacteraceae > JALYGY01. The sequence goes on along the minus strand of CAWFVR010000024.1, from coordinate 147,462 downwards.
CTGCCGACCAGCGAGGCTGCCCAGGGCTGCTGGTTGAAGGACTGGTACCAGATCTCCTTGACGCTGTCGGGATCCAGCCAGCGCTTCCCTATGCCCGGGTAGACGCAGTGGAAGAAGAACAGGCCAAGTAGTCTCCCCGGGTACTTTCTGGCGAAGGCCTGGGCGACGTAGGAGCCCACGTCGTGGCTCACCAGGCCGAAGCGCCCGATGCCTAAAGCGTCCATAAGCCCCTTCAGGTCCTCCACCAGGACGTCGAGTAGGTCGCTCGGAGGGTCGGGCAGCCCGGGCTTCTCGGACTCGCCGAAGCCCCGCAGGTCGGGGACGATGACGTCGAAGCGCCCGGCTAACGCGGGGACGTTCTTGCGGTAGACATACCAGAACTCCGGCCAGCCGTGCAGCAAGACTAGAGGCATCCCTCTGCCGTGGCGGACGTAGTGGACCTCTATACCGTTCGCTCGCGAGTACCGATGATTCCACGTCAGCTCGTTCATCCGGACAGGACATTATGGCCCGAACCACGAAACGGCGCAAAGGCGTCTCGGTTCGAGGCGGTCATGCCGGACTTCCGCCAATGCGTCTACTTCTACGCCGTTGGGTGAACAAGGGCCGAAAACAGGCACACGGGAGATGCTCCGGGCTCATCCGGGTGAGATCATTGTCGCTTGGCACATCGGCTGAAGAGAGGCTAGAGTGGCATGGAGACCCACATCCAATTCTTCGTGGCCGCGGTCGCGGCCGGCCTGATCAACTCGATGGCGGGTGGTGGCGGGCTGATTACGTTCCCACTGTTGGCCCTCGTGGTCCCACCGGTAGTCGCCGACGCCACCAGCGCGGTCGTCGTAATTATCGGATTCGGGCTGGCAGCGTACTACTTCTGGGTCCTCTACGGTCCACCAGGGCTACGCTTTGGCGGCGAGTAAGCCAGATCAGCAGGCCCACCGTGGAGGTGAGGAGTCGGGCGACGTTACCCCTCCTCGCCCTTCGCACCTGTCTCGGGGCGCAGCCAGAGCGAGGCGTAGGCGGGTTGCATGGTGTCTCGCACCACCCCCACGAGGTCGTCGTTCAGCGTCCCCAGGTTCGTCTCGTCGCGCAGCTTCGTCGAGAAGGCTTCGAGGGTCTTTCTCGCGTCGTACTTGCGGCGGTAGAAGCGGCGGTCTATGAACTCCTGCACCCGGCGGCGCAGCGGCTCGAAGAGGGCTGCGATGGCCAGCGTGGATGCCACTATCGCGAGCTGCGACTCCCCTCCTGCAAGCGTCCTGAAGAGGTACTGCAAAAAGACCACGCCGCAGAGGTAGACCAGGACCAGCATCGCTGTGAGCGCGCCGTAGACGAGGGTACGGTTGATGAGGAGGTCTATGTCGTAGAGGCGATGCCTCACGATCGCGATGCCCGTGAAGACCGGCAACCCGAGCAAGGAGACGGACATGACCACGATACTGGCCGGCACGCTCCAGAGGGTGATCAGGCCACCCGCACCGAGGATGCCGACCATCACCGCGCCCCCGTAAGCGAGCCACTTGATCTGCTGGCGCTCTACGCTCCCGGAGCGCCTGAGCCGAACGATGAGCGAGACAGCGGATACCACCATGGAGCCAGCGGCCACGATGCTGCCTGCGACTCCCACCACCCCGACAACGGGGCCATCGACGCCGTAGGGGTTCGCGATGTGTGGGAAGTCTACGAGCGGACCGGCCCTCAGCGCGTAGCCCACCACGCCGCCGGCGGTCCCAAGCGCGACGCCCCAGGCCACATGCCGCCAGCGAGGTGAGAGTAGGCGACCATCGGGGAACAACAGCAGCAGGAAGCTCGTGGGGATATAAACTAGGAGGATCCACAACCACGAACTGAGCCACGCCGCCGTCTCGCCGAGGCTATCTGGTCCGAAACCGCTCGCGAGCCAGAACTCGGCGTAGTCCCCCGCGAAGGAGTTGAGGCCTATCGTCACGCCTACGCTGCAGAAGAGCCAACCTATGGCGTTGCGGGGCTGGCGGGAAGCGATGATGGCGCCCACGACCGAGAAGGGGAGCAGCGTAACCAGGTTGGCGATTACGCTACCATCGTCCGTCTCGCCGCCGAACGGGAGATCCGGAACGGTGGAGCTGGCCGCGCGAGACAACGCGATCCCGCCCAGAAGCAGCGCCAGGGATAGCGCCACAAGCGACCAGGCGAGCCAGGCGGCGGCTCGGGTGCTCGTCCCACCTACTCCTCTACCTTGCTCCTTCGTCCCTTCTGTCACGACACCACTCTACAGGGCGACCGTCTCCCAAGCGTTACGGCAAGCGTTACGAAGCGAGCGGTGAGCAAGCTTCCGAGAACGCCCATCATCCACGCGGTCGGTGCACGAGGCTGGCCAGGTGCGTTGGGTCTCATCGGGTGGCATCATCCCTTGTAAGCCGCATGTGGGAGGAGTGATGACAGCGAACAATTTTCCTTCGCGTACCCCTGGCTGGGCCGTCTCATCTTGATGAACAGGTTGACCGTGCGACTCGCTTCAGAAGCCTGAACCGTCGAAGCAAATCCGCAGATGCTGGCCAGTGCATCGGCCCGAGGAAAGGATAGCTTACGGAGATGACCGCAGGACGAGAGCAGGCAAGGCCGACGCCGGTGATACTGGACGTGGACCCGGGGCACGACGACGCCGTAGCGATCATGCTCGCTTGCGGCGCTCCGGACCTGGAGCTCCTGGCCGTGACCACGGTCGCGGGGAACGTGCCGCTCGAGAAGACCACGCGCAACGCGCTGCGCATATTGTCCCTGATCGGTCGCCCCGAGGTGCCGGTAGCCGCCGGAGCATCCTCTCCCCTCTACCGCCCGCTGCACACTGCCGAGGAAATCCACGGCGAGAGCGGGCTGGATGGGCCGGAGATTCCAGACTCCTTCTTCGCGCCCGACGAACGCGGCGCGGTGGAGCTTATCGCCGACACCCTGAGAACAGCCCCGGAGCCGGTGACCCTCGTGCCCGTCGCTCCGCTCACGAACGTCGCCCTCTTTCTCCGAGAGCACCCGGAGCTCAAGGAGCGCGTGGCCCGTATCTCCCTCATGGGAGGTAGCATCGGGCTCGGCAACACTACGCCCGCCGCGGAGTTCAATGTCTACGTAGACCCCGAGGCCGCCCGCGAGGTCTTCGAGTCAGGCTTACCGATAACCATGAGCGGCCTCGACGTGACACACCGGGCGGGCGCCGGTCCTCCGGAGAGGGAGAGCCTGCGCTCGCTGGGCCGGCACGGCAGCGTGGTCGCCGAGCTACTCGAGTTCTTCGCAGCGACCTACGAGCGCATCTACGGGTTCGACGCCCCGCCGCTGCACGACGCGGTGGCGGTCGCCGCTGTGATGGAGCCGGCATTGCTCGAGACGCGCCCGATGCGGGTCGAGGTCGAGTGCGAGAGCGAGTTGACCCGCGGCGAGACCGTCTGCGACTTCTACGGCGTCACGGGCAGACCTCCCAACGCCGAGGTCGGGGTGGCGCTGGACAGGGAGGGGTTCTTCGAGCTCCTGTACCGGTCCCTGGCGCGCCTCTAGGAGGGGCGCTTCGGGAAGCGCCCTACTACGCGAAGCGCCCCTACAGACGCGCCTGGCGCAGCGAGCGGACCACGAAGCCGTCCATGAGGAGAAGCGCCGGGAGGTGGCGCACCGAGGAGTCGAGCTCCGCGTGCTCGAGCGCCTCGCTGACGGTCACGCGGGCCTGCGGCGCGATACGCACGACCGCGTGCGTCTCCGAGAGGGGGAAGTACTTGTCGTGAGGACCGGAGACCATCTCGACGGGTACGTTCACGTGTGCGCCGCCCGCGAGCGGCGAGAGCTCCTCCATCTTCGCGCGCACCTCCTCGGGCAGACCCGCGTAGAGGTCGTCGAAGCGATCCGGGTCCCTGTTCTCGAGCAGCTCGGCGACGCTGCTCGCATCCGACCCCATCCCGCGCAGCTCGTCGAGGAACTCGGGCCGCAACCGGTCGACCTCCTCCAGCTCGTCGAGGAGCACGTCCCGGTCCCTGCTCGGCGGCAACGTGGAGACCAGGGACTGCGTGATGGCTCCGGCGAGGAAGGGATCTACCTCGTAGGGGACCATCTCCCCGTCTGCGCCGTGGTAGTGGCCTGTCGTGGCGGTGCTGAGGACCGTCCTCACATCGGTGTAGGGAGCCACGCCGGCGACGACCGAGACCCTCTGTGCGACCTCTCCGTCTCCGGCGGCGAGTAGGGAGAGGGTAGCGCCGGTGGAGACCCCTACCAGGCCGACCGTCCCGTCGCGCGCGTCCGGCCGCTCGGAGATCGTCCGGGCCACCTCGAGCGTCTCGTGCACGGTCTCGGGCCGGATCTCACCCCGCCTCAGCCCCGGGAGGTCCGGTACGACTACCAGGTACCCCGCCCTGGCCAGCCCCTCCGCCAGCTTGCGCACCTCGGGCAGCTTCCGGCCCTCCGTGACCACGCCGTTGACGAAGAAGATCGCGGGCCACGGTCCCTCCCCCCGCGGCCTGACGACGAGCGCCGGGTTCCCGGCGACGATGGTGTCCGCGAATCGCGGCTCGCCTGTCACGGCCTCGACGGCCGGCGTAAGGACCGGCGTCTCGAGGAGCGGCGAGAGCGCGACCACTGCACGCGCCTGGGCGTCGATCCACGACCACTTCGCGACTGCCAGAGCAGCCGTCAGGACGAACGCAAGCAGCAAGAGACGCCTGAACTTCTTTCTCGTCTTTCTGGTTGCTCGATTCTTCGCCCCCAAGGCATCCCCCCACCACTCCCGGCGCCATCGCCGAACCGGCCGCCCACATCACCAAGGAAGTATACAGAGCGCGGGCATCTTTTATCCAGAGGACGGCGTCGCGCGAGTTCTGGCATATACTCACTCGCCATGGCAAGGAGCGAAACATGACGCAACCTCCCTACAGCTCGGAGGACGTGTTCCGCAGCCGGCTGGACGCGGCCCGCCTGTGGAGCTATGACGCGCTCGGTACCTGGGTTCGGCGCATGTACTATATGCATCGGAAAATGTGGGCTGGCCGGATCTCAGATCGGGACCGGCAAGAGAGGAGATACGCTATGACCCTGACGATCGGGACCGGGCCCTTCGGCGACCAGAGCAGAGGTGCTTTCAATGGCGAAGTGCGGGCGCCTAGGAACCACGTGCTGTACTTCGAGGATTCCCCGCGGCGGGTGCGGGTCGAGTTCGACGGAGAAACCATCGCAGAAAGCAAACGCGTAAAGCTCATGCACGAGGCCGGCCTGCTGCCCGTCTACTACTTCCCGATAGAGGACGTCCGGATGGACCTCCTGGAGGAGAGCGCTCACACGACGCATTGCCCCTTCAAGGGCGACGCCTCGCACTGGTCCGTGAGGGTGGGCGAGCGTGTAGCCGAGAACGCCGTGTGGGGCTATCCTGAGCCGATTGATTCCTGCCCGCCGATCGCCGGTTACCTGGCATTCTATTGGCGCAAGATGGATCATTGGTATGAAGAAGACGAAGAGGTCTTCGTCCACGCCCGAGATCCCTACCACCGGGTAGATGTCCTGAAGAGCTCCCGGCACGTCAGGGTAAAGGTCAACGGCGAGGTCGTCGCGGAGACGGACAGACCAACGATCCTGTTCGAGACAGGGCTGCCACCACGCTACTACATGCCTCTAGAGGACGTGCGCCAGGAGGTACTCCTCACGAGCGAGAAGAATACGCAGTGCCCATACAAGGGAGTCGCATCGTACTACTCGGTCGAGGCCGGGGGAGAGAAAGTCAAGGACCTGGTGTGGTACTACCCTGAGCCGATACCCGAGGCCGCCAAGATAGAGGGGCTCCTGGCCTTCTTCAACGAGAAGGTCGATCTCGAGGTGGACGGCGAGGAGCAGGACAGGCCACACACCCAGTGGTCGTAGTGTAGACGGTTCCCCCTTAGTGCGGCGTCCCTTGTTGCGGTCCCTGGAGGCTGCATATCACATACTTCGCTGATCCTACAATTGTTCGACCGCGGGCCGAACCAGCGCCTGGGTGTCGTGGAAGCCTTCGAGAGGAGAGCGCCAGCGGCTCGGGCGAGGACCTCCACCTCGACAGGGTTCCGATAGTCTTACGGTAGCGGCGACCAGCGGCGAGTAGGGACACATCAGCAAGGGAGAGGCCTGCCATGAGCGAAAACGAGCAAGGCGACGTGCGGATAGAGATCGAGCCTTTCGGCCCCGGGCCCGAGGTCAACGAGGAGGTGTCGGAGGCCGTGCTGGACCACCCTTCTGTCCAGGAGTACCTGGACGGGACGCGGCACAGGCTGCTCTCCGTCCGGCTGCTCGATGCCGAGGTCGAAGGCAAGCCGGACGAGCCGGCACCCCCGGACCGTTACCGCGCCACGATCTACGACTACACCAACAACCGGGTGGTGCTGGCCAACGGACGCCTCGACGACATCCGGGGTTCGATGGAGGTCTCGCAGGCGGGTTACCAGCCCATACCTACTAGAGATGAGTTCGACGAGGCCGTCGAGGTCCTGCTCGAGGACGAGGACCTCGGTCCCGCCATCCGCGAGGAGCGCCTGGCGCCCTACCGCCCCATGCCGCCCCTCGTCGAGGCGGAGCTCCCTGACGGCCGCGTGCAGCGCACGCTCGCGGTCGGGCTTATGCCCCGGGAGCGCGGGGCGCGCCACGAGATCGTCGGCGCGAACATGATCGACCGGACGGTGTCGCGGTTCGAGGATAGGGCTCCCGCGCTGGCGCTGGCCGCCGCCGAGACCTGTGGCCCGCCCAACGCCAACCAGCCGCCCACCCCCAGGGGTCTCGCCGGCCAGTTCCAGGTCAACACCACCGCGGCCGACGGGACCCCGCTCTGGAGCTTCCTCGTGGTCAGGCCGTCCGCCTCCCAGGGAACGAACGCCTCCGGCGTCGAGCTCAGGAACGTGATGTACCGCGGCAAGCTCGTGCTCTTCGAAGCCCACGCCCCGGTCCTCAACGTTCAGTACGACGCGGACGCCTGCGGACCCTTCCGCGACTGGCTGTTCGAGGAGAGCTTTATCCAGGCGGACGGGACGAACGTCGCCCCTGGCATACGCCGGTCCCAGACCCCCGCGCAGACCGTCCTCGAGACCGGTACTGACCAGGGGAACTTCCGGGGCACCGCGATATACCGCCAGGGGCGTGAGACGGTCCTGGTCTGCGAGCTGCAGGCGGGTTGGTACCGTTATGTGAGTCGTTGGCGATTTCACGACAACGGGACCATCCGCCCGCGCTTCGGGTTCGACGCCGTGCAAGACACGTGCGTCTGCAACGTCCACCACCACCACGTCTACTGGAGATTCGACTTCGACATCGGCGGCGCGAACAACGAGGTGCGCGAGTTCAACTCCCCGCCGATCTTCCCGCCGGACAACTGGCACACGTTCCAGTTCGAGGCCAGGCGTCGCAAGCGGCCAGACCTGAGCCGGAGGTGGCAGATCAGGAACCCCCAGACCGGCGACGCCTACGATCTGATCCCGGGGGCGAACGACAACGTCGCGGACGCCTTCGCGCGTGGAGACGTGTGGGTCCTGCGGTTCAACCCAGGCCAGGTCGACGACGGCATCTCCGCAGCCCCGAGCCAGGCTGGTGACCCACAGGCGAACGCTCCTATCGCCATCAATCGCTTCGTCAACGGGGAAAGCGTCGCCAACCAGGACGTGGTGATCTGGTACGCGGCGCATTTCAGCCACGACGTCCACGAGGACGAGGAGAACGGTCACGCTGGCCATATAGTCGGTCCGACCCTACGCCCCGTCCAATGGTGAGGGGGGTGTTCGCCGTCTCCGACAAGACGGATGAGTAAGGTCCGAGGTGCCAGAGGCTCAAGACGGGGGTGAGGCGCGCCAGGACCACAGCCGCGGTCTGGAACAGCCTGTAGAGGAACCGGGCCGGTCCGGCGTGCCTCTCTGTACCAGTCGATTTGATCGGCGCAGCGCTTCAGAGCCTTTTCGTACCTGGTGCGGATGCCTCCTCCGGATAGATCCAAACGTGTACCCCTTGTCTGGTGCTGCAACGGTATCGAAGGTACTGGGCGATGATGAATCCGGAATGAACCCGAAACAATCTGACAGCTCCCGGGGAACAGAGCCTGCCGCCGTGGAGGAGTATGGCAAGGGTACTCCACCCGAGCGAAGGGCTGAAGTGATCAGGGGCCGACCAGCGCTGCGCAGACGTATCCTATTGTGATGATGCTCTGATACATTGCGACGCACTCACGAATTCCGTAGGTAATCTGTCCCCATCCCGTTCACGGCGGAGGCGAGAGGGGCTACAATGTCTCGTTGATACCGTGGTATCAAGAATTGGAAGCGGCGGACAGGAGGAGACGTGGCGACGCAAGCACCGGGAAGTCTGGATTTCGAGACCCTGCGCCGGGCCATCGAGGAGCGCGACGCTGAGATGCTCATCGGCTTCTACGCCGACGACGCGGAGCTACGCACTATCAACAAGAACACTACCCCGAGTTCTCCGCACGTGCTGAGCGGGAAGGAAGAGATCTCCAAATATTTTCGCGACATCTTCAGCAGGGAGATGACGCACAGCGTCGAGAACGAGGTCGTCGGTGACAACCGTATCGCGTTCTTCGAGGCGTGCGAGTACCCGGATGGAACGCATGTTCTGGGCGCCGAGACGCTCGAGTTGCGCGACGGCAAGATAGTGCGCCAGGTCAACGTCGAAGCCTGGGACGAGTAGGGGCTGTTCGCGAACAGCCCCTATACCTTTACAGACTATCGGGCCGGAGCCCTTCGGGGATCCGGCCTTTCTGGCGTCTACGTCAAGCTCTCGTAGTAGAGCTCTTCCAGGAGTTCGCTCATCTCGGCCTGCATCTCGAGGCCGCTGAGAAGCCCGTCGGTGACCGCCGCGAGCATCTTTTCACCCCTTCCCTTTTCCACGAGGGCCTTTCCCGAGGCCTATCTTCCCCGGGAGTAGCGGATCGAAACCGCTTCGGCGGGACCGATCCAGAAATTTTGCCGCTCATCGCGTGGTGAGCGAGACACATGGCGGTTAACCGCACCTGATCCGGCTCCGGCCCACCTCTGGGTGGAACCTTCGGGAGGGCGTATCGTAGTAGGACGAGGTCGGGCACGCGACGCGAGACCCCGCGATGGAGATGGAGATCGCGCGCGATGGCTTCCTGCTGCACCGCCTGATCAACGACGCCCTGAATAGCGGTGGTCCCGGCCTGGTCCCGCTCGGACCGAACTCCCGCAGAGCCTTGATCGAGGCGACTATCGAGCGCATCCAGAACAAGAGGTGGGCCGGTCTCGTGCGCGAGGACGACTACCCGATCAACATCGAGGGCGCCGCCTTCCGCGAGAGCGGCACGCTCCTGCTTGGTCTCCGCTTCCCCGTCTCCGCCGAGGGTTACCCCGTCCTCGTCGAGCTGGAAGGCATAGACCGCCTCCTGGAGCCGGGCGACTCTATACCCGAGGTGCGCGGCTTCTGGGTCGTGGACGCCGTCGGCCGCGAGGGCGACATCGCCGGCGTGCGCGACCTCGCCATACTCTCGACCGAGCGAGGTGAGGAGCTCCACGTCGTTACCGGCAACGTCGACAGCCGCGACAGGTACAGCGTCCTCATCCAGGACTATCCCGGCGGCCAGAACACGGTGGCGACCCACTTCCGCTCCACGCTACCGCCCGAGGACCACTCCGGCGCCCTGAACGGAGAGTTCGTCCGCGAGTTCCCGGATCTGCCCCGCGTCGAAGGCATAGCCATAACCGAGGATGGCCGCTTCTTCTACGTTACCGACGAGGACGAGGGCGTCCACCTGCGGCTCACCCGTCTCCTGGCGGATTAGCTAGAGCCAGCCGCGGTGCTTGAAGACGGCGTAGAGTGAGAGGGATACCAGCAGCATCATCAGCAGAGCCAGTGGGTACCCGAGCGCCCAGTGCAGCTCCGGCATTTGTTGGAAGTTCATCCCGTAGACGGTGCCGACCAGCGTAGGGGCGAACAGGATCGCGGCCCAGGCGCTGATCTTCTTCACCTCGTCGTTCTGGGCTATGCTGGCTTCGGTTAGGGCCTTGACCTCCTCGTTCTGGGAGAGGCCCAGCAGGGTCAGGTTCACGCTCAGGATGTTCTGCAACAGCTCGCGAAAGCTCGCGACCTGCTCGGTGACCCGCAGGGCGTGGTCCTGCACGTCGCGCAGGTATCTTTGTAACTCGGGGCTCTCTGCGCCGCCGATAACGTCCCCGAGTATGCCGGGGAGCGGCTGGGTGGCCCTCTGGAACTGGATGACCTCGCGGGAGAGCTCGTAGATGCGCCTCGAGACGCCCGCGTTGCCCGAGAAGACCTCCGTCTCGATCTCGTCTATGTCGTTCTCCAGGCCCACCACCACGGGGCCGTAGTCGTCCACCACCCGGTCCATGACCGCGTAGAGGATCGTCTCAGGCCCCAGCCGCAAGAGGTCGGGCTCGCCTTCGAGCCGTTTGCGCACCTTCCCGAGCTCGGACGCCTTGCCGTGGCGAACCGTGAGCACGAAGTCCTCCCCAACGAAGACGTGTACCTCACCGAACTCGACAGCCTCGCTCTCGTCGATGTAGCGGGCTGGCCTGAGCACGACGAACAGCGTCTCGTCGTAGTGCTCGATCTTGGGCCGCTGGTGCGCCTTGACGGCGTCCTCCACGGCTAGCGGGTGCAGCCCGAACTCCTGGGCCACGGAGGAGAACTCTTCCTCGGTGGGCTCGTGGAGCCCGATCCACGCCAGCCCGCGCTGTTCGCGGCAGGCCTCGTAAGTCTCCTGGAGAGAGGAGGGCTCGGCCACCCTGCGCCCGTCCACGTAGATGGCGTTGTCCACGATCATGGGCCAATGATACGACGTCTGGCGGCAACCATTAGGAGTTGGACTAGGTTCGCCAGAAAGCCGGGGTGAGCAGGACCAGGACCGTAAAGAGCTCGAGGCGTCCCAGGAGCATGAAGACTGCGAGAGTGGTCTTGGCCGTGGCGGGCAGCTCGGCGTAGAACTGCGGGGTTCCGGCCGGACCAGGAAACGTGCCCGATATGTTGATCGACGCGAAGACCGAGCCGAAAGCCTCCCCTAAGGGGACCTGATGTAACGCGATGAGCAGGGTGCCGACAGCCAGGGTCGCCACGTACACGAAGAAGAAGCCGAGAACCCCCACCCGCAGCCGCTCGGGTAGCACCCGGTCGCCCAGGACGAGGGGGGTGACGGCCCGCGGGTGGACCATGCGGAACATCTCCTGTCCGGCGTGGCGCGCCAGCAGGTAGGCCCGGACTGCCTTGATCCCGCCCGCCGTCGAGCCGGCGCAGCCGCCCACTGCCATGACCAACACGAGCAGCGTCTGGGAGAACGAGGGCCAGGCGTTCCACTCAGCCGAGCCGAACCCTGATCCGGTAGTCAGGCTGGCGCTCTGGAACAGCGCTTCCCGGAAGGCGACGGTCGGCGGGGCGCGGTAGTCGGAGGCATAAAGATCGGCTGTTATCAGGATGGTGCTTACGAGGATCACCCCGAAGAAGGTAAGGAGCTCCGCGTTGCCGACGGCGCGCCCCAGCCCGCGTCTGGCCGCCGTGTAGTAGATGGCGAAGTTGGTGCCCGCCAGCACCATCCCCGCCGTGATCGCCAGCTCGATGGCCCAGGAGTCGAAGGCGGCTACGGAGCCGGAGGTGGTCGAGTACCCCCCCGTCGAGACTGTCGAGAGCGCGTAGTTGACCGCGTCGAACGTTCCCATCCCCGCGAGGTGCAGGATGACTATTCCCCCAAGCGTCAGCCCGCCGTAGACGAAGGCAAGCACCTTGACCGTATCCCGGATCCGCGGGGTCACCCGCTCCTGCACCGGCGTCGCGGCCTCGGCGGTGTAGAGCTGGGTGGCACCAAACCCCGCAAGCGGCGCGACCGCCACGAACAGCACGATGACCCCTATACCCCCTATCCACTGGCTCAAGCTGCGCCAGAGCAGCAAGGCGGGCGAGAGCTCCTCAGGCGTGACGGTCGCGGCTCCTGTGGTCGTGAAGCCGGCCATGGAGTTGAAGAAGGCATCCACAGGTCCCATGACGCCGGAGAGGAGGAAAGGTGCGGCACCGACGAACACCACGCCCAACCAGCTGACGACCACCATGAGAAACATGCTCTGCCTCGAGACGTAGCTGCCCGAATGCCCGTGCGTGAGGGAGTAGAGGACCGCGCCGAAGGCCAGGGCCACCACCCCGGGCAGCCAGAAGAGCCAGGCGTCGTCCGGAGCCACCAGCAGCGAGTAGGCCGCCGGGACGAGCATCGCGGCGCCTCCTGCGGCGATGAGCATTGCCAGCGCGTTCAGGATCGCCCTCGGATTCAGAACCTTCACGCTGATCTATCCATGATGGCCGGACCGCTCCAGCTACCGCCGCTCCTTGAACCCTGCTTATCCCGCTACAACTGTACCCTCGCGTTAATAATAGCGGACGGAGAAGGAATGCCCGAGGAGTGGATCTCCGCAGGTTCGACCAGTACCTGGTCAGCGAACCAGACCATCCCGTCTGCATCGACGGTAACGTCGGACGGGCCCAGATTGGAGATGGGAACCTTGGTGAAGGTCTCGGTGGCGATGTCGTAGCACCAGATGCTGCGGTTGTTGAAGTCAGTGATACAGATGTCGTCACCGTGCGTGGCCAGCGAATTGCCGCCCACGGAGAACGGCGCCACGATGAACGGCTGTTTCGCGCCCGTGGGGCCGCCGAAGACGAGGAGAGCCTGCGGGACGCGATCAACGGCAGGTGGGCAGCCCCGACTGACGTGGCGAGGCTCGTCGCCGAGGCAGACAGGGCGCTGACGTTCTAGAGCGGTGAGTGGAGGCCCGAGGACAGGTCTCTCGAGGCGGAGATCGATCGTTTCGAGGAGGGCTGTGCCTCGGTGGCACCCGCGCGGCTTTTGCTAGCCGCCGGTCCTGACCCGTTTGTACACCCTCACTCCACCTTGCTCGCCGGCGCTGTCACGGGTCGTGTCCGGATGATCCGGAGCCGGCTCGCCTGTGGACGTTCCCTGCCTGGAGTCCTCGAGCGACTCTTCCCTGCGCTGACCGTACTCGGTGTCCACCGCTCCGGCCAGGTCATCGCCGGTCCGTCCTTCGATCTCGGAGGCGTAGTAGTCGCCGTAACCGCCGGTTCCTTCCTGGAAGCCGGGATGATGCAGGCCGTAGTAGCCGTAGATCCTGGCCTCGTGGTCGCGCGTGATCTCCTCGTCGTCGTCGAAGGCCGGGCCTTCCGTGATCGTTTGCCTGTCCGCGGCGACTTCTATGAGCTTTCGCCTGTCGTTTACCCTGGCTATCCCCATCGGGATTAGGGTGGACTTCATCCCAAGCAAGCCTGTCTTCACGCCGATGTACTCGGGCTGGTCGTTCTCGTCTACGAACAGGTCGTCCACCCTACCTACCCGCTCGTAGTGCTGGTCATAGACCGTGTAATCCCTGTACGCTTCTTCCAACTCCCGGAATCGATCCCCGCGCTCCTCGACGCTCACCTCAGCCTCCTGCTCCACGCCCACATCTGGGAGTGGTGCTTACCCTCTCCCCCAAGCCCCGAAACGCGGGGCTCATAGCGAGGCGGCGTCCTCGAGGATCTCGTCCGCGTGCGTCTCGGGGGAGACCTCAGGGTAGACCCTGGCGATCCTTCCATCGGGATCTAGCAGAAAGGTGACGCGGTTCGCCGACTTCCCGCTCTCGCGCAACACTCCGAGAGCGTCCGCCGCGCGGCCGTCCTCGTCGGTGAGGAGCGGGAAGTTCAGGTTGTACTTCTCGCGGAAGCGCCGGTGCGACTCGGGGGAGTCGAGCGAGACGCCGTAGACCCGGATGTCCGCCCGCTCGTAGTCGGGCATGCGGTCCCTGAACGCGCACGCCTCCTTGGTGCAGCCCGGGGTGTCATCCTTCGGATAGAAGTACAGAACGGTCTTCTCACCCTCGAGGTCCCCGGCCGAGAGCTTCTCTCCGCCCTCGGTGACGAACTCGACGTCGGGTAGCTGCTGGCCCTGCTGCGGTATCGTCGCCATGTGACTCCTTCCGTAGCATGTACATTCTCGACCGTGAGTTTAATAGTATCGGACGGGCGTGACGAAGCGGGGGTCCCTGTGCAGCTCCCAGTAGGCGTCGCGCAGGCGCAGGGTAACGGGGCCTGGCGCGCCGTCGCCTACGGGTGCGCCGTCCACTTTCGTTACCGGCATGATCCCACCCGCCGTGCTGGTGACGAAGACCTCGTCGGCCGCCCTCACCTCGGCCGCGGGGACCGCCCTGGCTCCGAGCGGAATGCCGCGCTCGGACGCCAGCTCGATGACGGTCCTGCGGGTGATGCCCTCGAGGACGCCCCGCGACGGCGTGGAGATATTGCCGTCTCTCACAGCGAAGACGTTGAAGCCCGGGCCTTCGACGACGTTGTCCTCGCTGTCCGTGAGGACCACCGTCTCCCCGCCGCGGTCGTAGGCTTCGTAGAGCCCGGCCACCAGGTCCAGCCAGTGGTAGTTCTTGACCGTGGGGTCGACGGCCTCGGGCTGGATGCGTTGCACGCGCCCGATCACGGCGTCGAGCCCCTGCTCTTGCTTCTCGGGGTCGGAGATCCAGACGAACGGCACGGCGAACGCGTAGAGCCTGTTCTCGCACTCGCGCGGGTCGCGCGAGCCGGGCGGCGGGACGCCGCGGGTGCACACTACCTCGACGTAGGCCTCGCGCAGGCCGCTCAGGCGGACGCATTCCGTAAGGATCTCCCGTATCTCCGCGCGCCCGTACGGCACCCTCATGCGCAGCCTCTCCATCCCACGCTCGAATCGACTCAAGTGGTCCTCGAGCCTGAAGAAGCTTCCCCGCCAGACGTGGGCCACGTCGTAGGTCGCGTCCGAACGCAATAACCCCCAGTCGAGGATCGGAATGCGCGCCTCGCCCACGGGCACGAACCGTCCGTCGATGAAAGCAGCACCGTCCGAGTACGATGCGCGATCGACCCTAGCTTCACTCATCTCCAGCCCCCTGACGCCTGCGGTACTATCGTGGACCACTATACCCTCCCCAGGGTGCGCCACCCTCGTGTTTCCACTCGACCGTCGAAGAGTGCAGGGTCACCGACTCTAATTTGGCGACAGCGTTGTTTTCAACGCCCGCAGATACATACCCCAAATGGGTGATGGCCGCCATGTTCGGGATAGCTTCGCCGGATCTACCCCACGCTCCTCAGCCAGCCGACGAGCATCTCTATGAGGCGCACGAAGAGGTTTATCAAGGCGACGAGCAGGTCGAACACGATCCGGAGTATTTGCACCACTATGTCCGCCACGTCGTCCAGCAGACCAGTTGCGCCCAGGACCACGGCGAGGAGCAATACCACGGCCACGGTCAACAGCGGTCTGCCCACCACACCTCCCCGCGCTCGATCAGGAGCCACCAGCGTAGGATAGCGCAAAAGAGGCCGGAGCCCCCGTCCCTGAGAAAAGAAAAGGCCGGGATCAAGACCCCGGCCCGCGGCGAACGGAGAGTCGCCCCACTCGGGCGTCGTGGGCAGATCAGGAGTTGCTGCGCACCAGCCTTGCGGCCACGATCCCGGAGACAACCATGACTGCCAGAAGGGCAGCGGACAGCAGGGGCAGCAGCGGCGTGCCGCCGGTCTTGGGGAGCGAGCTGGCCGAGGCGCTCATCATCGCGCTGGCGCTCATCTCGTCTTCCATGGCGCTCGCGCTTGACATCGGGCTGGCCGAAGCCGAAGACATGGCGCTCGCAGAGGCGCTGGACATCATGTCGTCCTGCATCATCTGATCGTCTTCCATCATCATGTCGTCGTCGTTACCCATGTTGTCGTCATCCATCTGTTGTGCCATCGCGGCCGGTGCGAAGACGAGCGTGGCCAGTGCGGCCAGCAGAACCAGAGCAACGTACTTACGCATAATCTCTCCCTACCTTCGCGGATAACGTATGATCCAATATACGGCTGCGTTCGCGGCCCGGATCACACGCTCACAAAGTCAGGTGAACCCTCACCCGGCCGCCGTGGAGAATGGAGGGCGCGTCACGTTGGCGGCGAAACGCAGGCGCATCGCCGAGATGGGTGATCTTTGGCGATCCCAGATTGGCTATATCCACTACCGGCGTCCTTGTGCCGGCGGCGAGGCCTATTTCTGGTCGAGCAGGGAGTAGGCGACGCCCGTGGCGGCGGCGAACAACCCCTTGCCCACCGCAGCCGCCACGTCTCCGAGTTTCGCACTCATAAGATCTCCTTCTGATCCGGGAGAGACATCTCGACCCGTCTGCAGGACGTTCGGTAGTTACCCTGAACCGACGGACAGGTAACGCTGGCGCGTGGCCATGCTAGGTCAGTGCCACGAAGGCGGCGCGCTGATCCCGGGTACCGAGAACCCCTACCAGGTCGCCGGATTCGAAGCCGACGTCGGGTCCGGGTCCGGCCAGCACGAGGTCGTCGCGCACTATCGCCACGATCGAGGCGCCGGTCTGGGTGCGCACCCCGAGATCCCCGATCGTGCGCCCCTCTAGCGGGCTGTTCTCGGGCAGCCTGACCCACTCGGTCTCGATCTGCCGCGAGGCCCGCTCGAGTTGCGCGAGGAGGTCGCCCTCCGTCCCCTGGCGGGTGATCGGAGCGTACAGCTCGCGGCGCACCTTGTCGGCGAACCGTTGGATGTCCCCGGCCGGCACGCCGAGGTGCGAGAGGGCCTGGCGCCCGAGCTCCAGCCCCGCCTCCGACTCGGGGTGCACGGCCTCGTAGACCCCGAGCCGCCCCAACTCCTCCAGTTGCTCCACCGTCGTGGTGCGGGCGACGACGTGCACGTTAGGGTTGATGGAGCGTGCGCGCTCGACCACCAGGCGCGCCCCTACGGGGTCAGGCACAGTGACGATCACCAGCCGCGCCCGCCTCACCCCGGCGGCCTCGAGCACCGGCTCGGCTCCCGCGTCGCCGTAGACTACGGGGTAGCCTGAGTCCCTCGCTTCGTCGGCCCGAGCGGGGTTCGGATCTACGACGACGAACGGCTGATCCAGGCGCGCGAGCAGCCTGGCCACGAAGGAGCCGACCCTTCCGTAGCCCGCTATGACCACGTGGTCCCCGAGGCCCCGCTCGGGCAGGTTGAAGGTGCTCATCGCCTCCTTGGGAAACCGCTCGCGCCAGCGGCCGTAGAGGAGCGGCGCCAGGCGCATGGCGAATGGGGTCAGGGACATCGTGATCACCGCCGTACTCAGCACTATGGAGTAACTGCTCTGGGAGATGGCCTCCTCCTCCACGCCGACGCGCGCGATCACGAACGAGAACTCCCCGACCTGGAAGAGCCCGAGCCCCACCGCGAACGGGATGATGTTCCCGTACCCGAACGCCCGCACCACGCCAGCGAACACGAGCCCCTTGACCGCAAAGACGAGCGCGACCACCAGCGCCACGGTCCCCGCGTTCTGGATGAGGAAAGCCGGGTCGAGGAGCATCCCTACCGAAACGAAGAAAAGCATCGCGAAGACGTCCCTCAAGGGCTCCACGTCGGCGAGCGCCTGGTGGCTGTAGTCCGACTGGCTGAGCACAAGCCCGGCCACGAAAGCGCCGAAGGCGAACGAGAGGCCGAAGAGGTAGGTCGCGTAACCCACCCCGAGCCCTATGGCGACGACGGAGATCAGGAACAGCTCGCGCGAGTTCCAGGCGGCCACACGGGCCATTAGCCACGGCAGGACCCGCCTCCCGAACACCAACATCACCCCGACGAAGGCGGCGGCCCGCAGCGCCGCGACGCCGAGCTCGGAGAGACCCTGGCCCAGACTTCCTAGCTCCGGCAGCACTATTATGAGGGGCACAACAGCAAGGTCCTGCGCGACGAGCATCCCGATAATGACCCGGCTGGACAGTGTTCCCATCACGCCTTGCTCCGAGAGTGACTTGAGGACTACGGCGGTGCTGGAGAGCGAGAGCAGCGCCCCGAACCATGCCGCCTCCTGCCATCCGAAGCCGAGCAGCCGCCCCAACCCGTAGCCGAAGGCTATGGTGAGCGCCATCTGCGCCGCTGTCCCGAAGAGAGCGACGCGGCGCACAGGGGCTAGCTCGTCCAGCGAGAAGTGCAGCCCGATGGTGAACAGGAGCAGCGCCACCCCGATCTCCGCGAGCAGCTCGATGTCGTGGACCGAGCTGACGGTCGGTCCACCCGTGTTTGGCCCGACCGCGACACCGGCCAGGATGTAGCCAAGGACCAGGGGCAGCCCGAGCCGCCGGGCGACGAGCCCGCCGAGGAGGGCAGCCACGAGTATGAGCGCTATGTCCCCTGCGATGCCCACGCGCCTCTACACTACCTCACCCGGGCTTCGCTCGGGGCTCCTACCGGTATTCGAGCACCCCCGTGTGCATGGTCATCTTCCACTCACCGCCGACCTTCGAGTACACCTTGCACACCCGACCCTTCCAGCGGCTATCGTTGCCGCTCGGGTCACGCCACACGGTGTCTATGTCGACCACGGCGAAAGCCCCGTCGCCCTCCTCGGACACCTCGATCTTCCGGATCTCGCGCTCGTTGCGGACGAGCTCGTGCGTGTCGAACAGCTCCTGCCAACCCCTCCCCCACCTCTCGGGGTCGTACCTGCCCCACTCGAGGACCCAGTCCATCGGGTCGTGTGATCTTACGGTCTTCGGCCAGGGCCAGACCATGTCAGGGTGGAACACGGTGAGCAGGAGGTCCACGTCCCCGGTATCCCAGGCCCTCGTCTCGCGGTCGACGATCTCCTCTATCTCGGACCTCACGCCGCCCATAGAGAGCCCCTAGCCCGGAGCCAGGCCCTTCTTGCGCAGTTCCTCCAGCGCGCTCTCGCTCTTCCCCAGGCTGCCGAGACCCATACCGCTCAGCACGTTTGGAGCTTTGGTGAACTGGATCTCGGAGTAGTCCAAGACCTGCCAGCGGTTGCCCCACGGATCGAGGAAGTCGAGGCCCCTGCCGGGCAGGACCTCCACGCCCATCTCTCTGAGCGCCCGCCTCACCGGCCGCCTGTCGTCAACCACCAACCCGACGTGGCGGTGTTCGTCGGGTTGCCGGGTCTGCCCCTCGAAGAGGGCGATGAACTGGTCCCCGGCGTCTACGAACGCCATGCCGGGGCCGCGCCCGCGCAGCTTCACCTCGAAGAGGCGTCCGAAGAACTCCAGGGCCTCCTCGAGGTCACCTACCTCGAGGGCGACGTGGTTGAACCCTACGAGTGTCGCGCGCGACGCCATACCCCCATTCTATCCCCCGGCTCTGATCCTGTCGCGGCGGAGCGCCCTCAGCGCGGCAGGACGAACTCGGCCATCGCCTCCAGACCGTCTATGTCGTCTGTCTCCAGCCACTGCAGCATCACCCGCTGCACCCCGGCCTCGTCCAGCCGGGCGAGCTGCTCCGCGAACTCGGGCCCCGTGCCGACGACGATGCCCCGGTCGCGCAGCTCCTCCGCCTGCCGCCCGGCGAGCTTGCGCTCGACGTCGGCGGTAGTGCGCCCGAATATTGCCCGCGTCATCAGCGTCCGGAGCACCGCTTCGGGCGGGCGCCCGGCCTCTCGCAACAGCTCGTCGAGGCGGGAACTCAGCTCCGCGAACCGCTCGGGGGTTATGAGGACGGCGTTCCACTCGTCGGCGTAGCGGGCAGCCAGTGGCAGGGTGCGCCGCGGGCCGTTGCCGCCGATGACTATCGGCGGTCCGCCCGGCCGCGGGGAACGCGGCATCAGCACGGCGTCGCGCAGCCAGTAGAACTCGCCGTCGAACGAGACTGGCTCGTCGTTGCGCAGGAGCAGGGTTATGACCTCCAGAGCCTCTTCGAAGCGAGCGAACCGGAGTTCGGTCTCGAGCAACTCGAAGCCGTGAGCCTCGTGCTCCCGCTCCTGCCAGCCCGCGCCGATGCCGAGCCGCAGGCGTCCGCCGGCGAGACTGTCCACGCTGCTCGCCGTCCAGGCGGTGATGACGGGGTGCCTGAACGAGACCGGAGAGACGAGCGGACCGAACTCTATGCGGTCGGTATTGTCCGCGAGCCAGGTGAGCGAAGACCACAGCTCCAGCGCGTGCAGGACGGGGCCTGTCGGGTTCGTGAAGTGGTCCGAGCGGTGGAGCGCGGCGTAACCGGAGTCCTCGACCGTCCGCGCCAGCCGTTGCCAGCGGGGCCAGTCGAGCCCGTCCTGGCCCTCGATCATGATCGCGACTTCCGGCACGCGGGTCCTCCTGTCTCCAGGCAGCAACGAGCAGTAATCGTATCGCCGGTCCGCTGACGGGGCAAAGCCGGGCGGCTCAGGGATGCGTTCCCGTATAATTTTCGGGACCTGGGAGAGCTGGATCTATGACTTCGACGGTAAGGAAAATCACTCTGAAACGTACTCCCTGCTACGGTCCGTGCCCGGTCTACACGGTCACGGTCCTCGGAACGGGAGAGGTGAGGTATTTCGGGGAAGCCCACGTCGATAAACCGGGCGCGCGCATCTGGAAGATATCCCGGAGGAGACTGCAACGCCTGGCAGAGGCTTTCGAGAAGGCAAACTACTCCCGCCTGGAAGACGCATACACCAGTCGCGAATTTACCGACGCCCCGGGCTGCCTGACCTCGATCGAGTACGAAGACGGGAGCTCCAAGCGCGTAGACCATTACCACGGAGACCCGGCCGCCCCGGACGCGCTCACGGAGCTGGAAGACGAGATCGACCGTATCCTCGGCGTCGAGAGATACACGGAGCCGGACCCCCCGCCGGAGAAGGACCACGCGCCGGCTTACCTGCTCACCTTCAACCCTGAGAAGGCTTACAAGTGGGAAGACCTGCGAGATTGTATAGAAGACGTCAGAGACCACGGCTTCTACGCGACCTCGTGGAGCTGTGGCCGCAACCGGAAGATAACCGCCGGAGACCGCGTGTTCATGATGCGCCAGGGGCACGGGAGCGGCGAGCGGCGCGGCATCTTCGCTTCCGGTTGGGCCACGTCGGAGGTCTACCAACAGGAGCACTGGGACCAGGAAGAGGCGAGGAAAGGCAAGCTGGCCCTCTACGTCCCCATCCGCCTGGATGTACTGCTCGACTCCGACTCCGAGCAGATACTTCCACGCTCCGTACTGAAGGAGGACCCTCTGGCAGGCGGCCCCTGGGACGCGCGAACCGGCGGCGTCGAGATCCCCAGCGAGATAGCCGTCGAGCTCGAAAAAGAGTGGGCACGCCTGCTGGCCTCGAAGGGCATAGCCCAACTCTATGCCCGCAGGGTCCGCACGCGACCCTGAGGAAGCCCATCCAGGTCTTGAAGCCGGCACCAGGCTCGAAGAGGTTACCGTGCAGACGGACCGCTTGCAGAGGGATCTCCCGTTGCAGGATGGTCCTGGACCGGGTGATCGAGCGGATGCGCGAGTTCGTCGCGATCGAGCCGCGGGACCAGGATCGCCGCGGCCGCCAGGAGCACGGGTACGAACCCTGCGACCAGGAAGACGGCGGCGAGCCCGAATGCGGCCCCGGCCGGGCCGGCTATCGCCATCGAGACCGGCATCAGGGCCAGGGACACGAAGAAGTCGAGGCTCGAGACGCGGCCGCGCAGGCCGTCGGGCACCCGGCGCTGGAGGAGGGTGCCCCAGATCACCATCGCGGCGGAGTAGGTTGCGCCGACGACGAACAGGGCCGCGAACATCACCCACAAAGCCTCCGCCACCCCGACGACGGCGAACGGGAGGGAGCCCAGGCCCCACATCAGGATCATCACGGTCAGGTAGCGGCGCGGCAGCCGCCGGGAGGAGATCGCGAGCGCCCCGGCCGCGCCGCCGACCCCGAAAGCGGCGAGCGCCAGGCCGTAGTCCTCGGCCCCACCGCCGAGGTTGTCACGGATCGCGAAGGGCAGGAGCACCTCCAGGGGCCCGACGATGAACAGCACGAGGGCCAGCGCGAAAAGGAGCGTCGCCCACAGCCAGCTCGTCCTCCGCACGTAGCCGAAGCCCTCCCGCAGGTCGGCGAAGACCGACGCCAAACCGTGGAGCCGTGGGCGCGCCCTTCGCTGGCCGGACGTTCATTGCCAGCAGGCAGCCGGCGGAGACCAGGTACGTCAACCCGCCGGTGAGGATCGCGACGCCCGGCGAGAGCGCGGCTACCGCGACGCCTCCAAGGACCGGTCCGGTCGCCTGCTGTGCGAGAGGTCTCAGCGTTCCCTCGAGGCCGTTGGCCGCGAGCAACTCGCTCTCGGGAAGGAGATGCGGCAAGATCGCGGTGTAGGAGGGGATGAAGAACGCTTCCCCGGCGCCGACCACCAGCCCGCCCGCGGCGAGGTGCCATATCCGTAGGTCGCCGGTGAGCGAGAGCCAACCGAGTACCAGGAGGACAGCCGCGCGCACCAGGTCGGCGGCGAGCATGACGAGCCGCTGCGGCAGCCGGTCGGCGGCGATCCCTCCGACCAGCACGAACGCGAGCAGGCCGACGCTGTACAGGGCGGTGACGAGCGAGAGCTCCGTGGGACCGCCGCCGAGCTCGATCACCTGCCAGGCCAGCGCGACCAGCCACAGGCCGCTGCCGATGAGCGAGACCGCAAGGCCCGTCCACAGCAGGCGGAAGTCGCGGTGCCGCAGCGGACGCAGGGCCGCGGGCATCCAGCTCACCGCAAGCCGCCGTGTCCGGGTGCGATCATGAACCTCATCTCTGCTCGATTATGCACCAGGTTCTTCGTCACCTCGAAACACCTCACCGGATCGCCGGTCGCACCACAGGGCGCAGCACCAGCGCACCGTCAGCGTGAAGCGATGGAACCGCAGAAGCGCGCGGCATGAAGCTAGCCTGCCGGAGACCAGCCACTCTCAGAGTGGCGGATCCAGTCGAAAACTATCCTGAGGCTACAGCACTTTCGGTAGGTAGCCCGGGCGCGACCTCTCGAACTCTTCCAGCTCGTCCTCATGCGTCAGAGTCAGCCCGATATCGTCGAGGCCGTTGAGGAGCCGGTAACGGGCGAAGTTGTCGAAGGCGAAGGGCTCTTCGAAGCCGGGTCCCTTCACGACGCGCCCTTCGAGGTCCACGGAGATCCCGGCCTCCGGGTCTTCGCGAACGGTGTCGAGTAGCTTCTGTACCGCCTCTTCGGGCAGCTCTACCGCTAGAAGCCCTATCTTGGCGCAGTTGTTCTTGAAGATGTCGGCGAAGGATGGGGCAATGACAGCTCCGAAGCCGTAGTCCTGTATCGCCCACGGCGCGTGTTCCCGGCTCGAGCCGCAGCCGAAGTTCTGCCCGGCTATCAGCACGACGGCGCCCTCGTGCTCGGGTGTGTTCATCACGAAGTCAGGGTCCTCCCTCCACTGGGAGAACAGGAACTGGCCAAAGCCGGTCCGCTCTATGCGCTTGAGGGCGTCGCTGGGCACGATCTGGTCCGTGTCCACGTCCTCCCAGCCGAGCGGCAGCGCCTTCCCCTCGACCTTCTTTACGGGATCCACCTAGCTCACCTCCACGGGGACGCCGAGCTCGGAGGGCGAGGCGAAGCGGCCCATGACCGCTGTCGCCGCCGCTACGACCGGGCTCACCAGGTGGGTTCTACCACCCTTGCCCTGGCGTCCTTCGAAGTTGCGGTTGGATGTCGAGGCGCAGCGCTCGCCCGGCTGCAGAATGTCCGGGTTCATGCCGAGGCACATCGAGCAGCCGGCATTGCGCCACTCGAAGCCGGCGCTGGTGAAGACCTCATCTAACCCCTCCTCCTCGGCCTGCTTCTTGACGCGCATGGAGCCGGGGACGACGAGCGCGCGGATGCCCTCCTTGACCTTCTGTCCTTCGAGGACGCGGGCGGCCGCTCTCAAGTCCTCGATACGGGCGTTGGTGCACGAGCCGAGGAAGACGGTGTCGACCTCGATCTCCCTGATGGGGGTTCCAGGCTTCAGGTCCATGTACCTCAAGGCCCGCACGTGACCGTCGTTCTTGGGCTCGGGCACCTCCCCGTCGAGCGGGACGGTCTGCGCCGGCGTCGTCCCCCACGAGACGTAGGGGACGAGGTCCTCTGCCCGTATGACGACCTCCTTGTCGAAGGCCGCGCCCTCGTCCGTCGGGAGCGTGCGCCAGTACTCGACGGCCCTTTCCCACTCTTCACCCTTCGGGGCGTACTCCCTGCCTTCCAGATACTCGAAGGTGGTCTCGTCGGGCGCGACGAGGCCGGCGCGCGCTCCGCCCTCGATGGACATGTTGCAGACCGTCATGCGGCCCTCCATCGAGAGAGAGCGCACCGCCTCGCCCCTGTACTCGATGACGTGGCCGACCCCGCCGCCGGTCCCGATGCGGTTCAGGATGCCGAGCATGAGGTCCTTGGCGGTG
Organism: uncultured Rubrobacteraceae bacterium; assembly: GCA_963819315.1. Lineage (GTDB taxonomy): Bacteria > Actinomycetota > Rubrobacteria > Rubrobacterales > Rubrobacteraceae > JALYGY01. The sequence continues at coordinate 123,304 of CAWFVR010000024.1, read as the reverse complement.
ACTTCGGCGGGCAGCTCACCCTCGACCGTCACGGCCATCGTCTTCGCCCTGCTCTGGGGCAGCGTCTGGGTTGCGAGGACGTGCTCGACCTCGCTGGTGCCGATGCCGAACGCGAGCGCGCCGAACGCGCCGTGGGTCGCGGTGTGGGAGTCGCCGCAGACGATCACGAGCCCGGGCTGGGTCAGGCCCATCTCCGGCCCGATGATGTGGACGATGCCCTGCCCCAGAGCGCCCCACGGGTGGAGCTGTATGCCGAACTCCTCGCAGTTGTTCCTGAGAGCCTCCATCTGCTTCGCGGAGACCCTGTCCTTTACCGGCAGCCCCACGTCGGTCGTGGGGACGTTGTGGTCCATGGTCGCGAGCGTGAGGTCCGGGCGCCGCACCTGGCGTCCCGCGAGCCGGAGCCCTTCGAAAGCCTGAGGGCTCGTCACCTCGTGCACGAGGTGGAGGTCTACGTAGAGGAGATCCGGCTCCCCCTCGGCGCTGCGCACCACGTGCCGCTCCCACACCTTCTCTACGAGCGTCCTGGGTCTATCCATCTCTATCCTTTCCTTTGCGGCCACCGTAGACCGCGAACCTGTGGTCCGTGTACGCGCAGCGGACCGCCTCGAAGCCGGTCTCGGCGAGCCACTCCAGCTGCGCCTGCAGGGTGGCGTTCCTGTCAGCCCTCATGCGGGCGAGGGCCGCGCTGAGATCGCCCTCCGTCACCCCCGCCTCGCGCACGCGCCGAAGCCACCACTCGCGATAGACCGCCTCCTCTTCGGGCGTCTCGCCGTGTACCTGGTCCGCGTTGACGAAGTAGCCGCCACCGGAGAGTGAGCCGAATATCTTCTGGAACAGCTCCTTCTTGTCGCCGTGCGTGAGGTGGTGGATCGAGAGCGCAGAGACGACGAGGTCGTACCCTTCAGGCAATGGCTTGCGCGCGTAGTCCATGTTGCGGAACTCGAAGCGCCCGTTACCCTCAGACAGTCGCCGCCGCGCCACCCTGAGCATCTCCACCGAGAGGTCGACGAGCGTTACCCGCGAGCGCGGGAACCTCTCGGCTACCATCGAGCTCAGGAGCCCCGTCCCTGCCCCCAGGTCGAGGACCCGGATCTCCGCGTCCCGCCCGAAAGGCACGCTCTCCAGCGCGGCCCCGTAGAAGCCGTCCAGCCCGGGGACCAGCTGCCTTCGCGCCCGGTCGTAGCCGGCCGCCGCATCATCGAACAGAGCCTCGATACTCAACCTCACACCCTCTCTACGAACGTCTTCGGGTCTTCCATGCCGCCTCCTTCTGAACGGTCAGTGTATTTCATAGCAGCGTAGGAGCGAGGTTGGGCTCGCCCTCGGCGAAGCGGGAAGGGCGCAGGGCGTGCGCGTCGAGCGTGCTCGCCGCACCGTCCAGCATGATCTCGGCGAGAAGCTGGCCGAGCGCCGGGGCGTGCATCACCCCGTGTCCTGAAGATCCATTTGCCAGGTACAGATTGTCTATCTCCTCGACCCTCCCGAGCAGCGCATGGCCGTCAGGGGACATCTCGTAGAGGCCGGCCCAGCACTTCGCCCGGTCGATGGAGGCTTCCTCCAGGCACGGCACGCGCTCCCGCGCCGTCCCCAAGACAGCCCCGATCCACGCGTCCTCGACGCTCTGGTCGAAGGGGTCGGCGGCGTCGGGCTCGTCCGGCAGCAGAAGCAGGACGCGGCCGTCGCGGACGCGCAGGTGGAACCCGTCTTCCACGAATATTGTCATCGGCATGTCCTCGGGCAGCTCGTCGAACGGCCCTGTCACCGCCACCTGCCTGCGCAGCGGCTCGACGGGCACCTCTAGCCCCGCGTGCCTCGCCAGGGAACCCGCCCAGGGTCCCGCGGCGTTTACGACGGACCCCGCGGCGACGTCGCCGTCAGGCGTGCGCACCGTAGCGATACGCCCCGGCCCATCCAGCTCGAAACCCGCGCACTCCACGCCGTACTCGAACCGCACGCCGAGCCGCTGTGCGCCCTCGACGTAGCCGCGCAGGACCTCCATCGGCCTGAGAAAGCCGTCCGTAGGTCCGAACACGCCACCGATGAGCCCCTCGGCACGGACCGCGGGGTTGATGTCCCCTACCTCCTCAGGCCCCACCTCCCTCGCGTCCTCGAGCCCAGACGCCCTCTGGACGCTTCGCGCCCCTCGCAGCGCGTCGAGTTGCGCCTCGTCGCTCGCGAGGAATAGGTACCCGCACCGGCGGTAGCCGGGGTCCACGCCGAGCTCCTCCTCGAAGCGCACGAGCTTCTCGCGCGAGAGTAGCGAGAGCCGCACGTTTATCTCGGAGCCGAACTGGGCGCGGAACCCGCCCGTTGCTCTTCTCGTGCTGCCCTGCCCCGGAGCCAGATCTCGCTCCAGCACGAGTACCGGGCCGCATCCCCTCGCCGCAAGGTGATAGGCGACGCTGGCTCCGATCACGCCCGCGCCGATGACGACGGCCTCGACCGACCTCACGCGCTCCCCGACCGGGTCGCTAGCATGTTCAACCTGACGTAATCCACGACCAGGGACCATTCTTCCGCCAGCCGCTCGGCCACCGCGTGAGCGAAGGAGTCCCACTTCCCAACCGGCAGGAACGACAGGTGGTATTTCAGCACGACCGTTCTAAGGAAGCGGGCCAGCGCGCTCACCGAAGCGAACTCCGTGAACTCCTCGTGCAGCCAGGTTTCGACCTCCTCGAACCCCGCGGCCTCCAGGCGGGCCTTCGTCGCCTCGGGACCGACGAAGTTCCAGCCCTCTTCCCAGCCGGCGAAGGCGTCCCTGAACCTCTCCTCGGTCACGACCTGCTTCGTGACGGCCAGCGTCCGGGAGATGTTGCCGGTGCCGCCGCACTGGGCCACCAGCCTGCCCCCCGGCTTCAGGAGCTTCGCGAGACGGTCGAAGAGACGCTCGTGGTCCATGATCCAGTGGAAGGTTGCGGTAGAGAAGATCACATCCACCGGCTCTTCTACCTCAAGCCGCAAAACGTCGCGCCACTCGACGCGCACCCGCGGGTCACCCGCGAAACGCCTCCTCGCCGCCTCTACCATGTCCTCCGAAGCGTCCACGGCCAGCACCGTCCCGTTCGGCAAATTCCGCAAAAGATGCTCCGTTACCCTGCCCGTCCCGCACCCCACGTCGATGGCGGCCTCGTCCCCCCTCAAGCCTCGGCGCTCCAGGAAGACCCCTATAAAGTCAGCGCCCCAGCCCGTCTGCGGTCCAGAGACCGCCTCGTACTCGGATGCGTCCCATTCGAGCGGCAAGCTCCCCACCCTTCTTGCTTTGTCTCACTATATGAGACAAAATGTCTACTATATGGACAGTATAGAAGTGTCTTCCGCGGAGAGCAAGAGCATGGGAGCGAGTAGGGTTGGGGTGTTGGACAAGTCGGTGGTGATCCTCTCCTTCCTTTCGGAGGGTGGTCCGGCGACGCTGGCGGAGGTGGTAGGTGGGACCGGGTTATCGCGTCCGACGGCGCACCGGCTATTATCGGCGCTGGAGGCGCACCGTCTGGTAGGGCGGAGTGGGGGGAGGTACTCGCTCGGCGCGCGGCTCCTGGGATGGGGGAGCAGGGTTATGGACCTGGATCTCATCGAGGCGGCCCGGCCTGTGCTCGCAGCTCTCAGGGACGAGACCGGGGAGAGCACGCAGCTCTACGTGAGGGAGGGAGATCTCCGGGTGTGCGTGGCCGCTGTAGAGCGGACGGGCGGGGGCTTGAAAGACATCGTTCCTGTCGGCGCGGTGCTGCCGCTTGACCGCGGCTCGGGAGGAAGAGTCCTCCTCGCGTGGTCCGAGGATGGGGAGGGGTTAGCCAGCTCGGGTACGGCGGAGGTCAGGAGGCGGGGATGGGCGGAGAGCGTCGCCGAGCGGGAGGCGGGGGTGGCGAGCGTGAGCGCGCCGGTCTTCGGCACCGGTGGGGCTTTGAGGGCGGCGGTGTGCGCGAGCGGCCCCGTCTCACGCCTCGGGGAGCACCCCGGCGAGCGGTTGGCGGGGCCGGTCGTGGCGGCGGCGCGGGAGATAGAGGACGCTCTGGGCTCGTAACCATCCGCCGCGGCATGCGGGGGATCACTCGGGACTGTTGCCCGTCTTTGCGCCGGCTTCGAAAGGCGTGGTCACCCCCTCGTATCCGAGGTGCATCGTCATGCCTTCGGCGGCCGGAGGCGAGCAGGGGGAGGACCGCAAGTTTCTGCTCGCTCAGAGACTCTACGAGGGGCTTAGGGACCCATTCGCGGTGAAGCTCGCTGATCCGGGGGAGGAACTCCGAATCTCCTCGAAGAGAGCGTACGCCCGGCCCTCTTAAAGAGTAGCAGGCACTACTGGTCATCGGGTGTCTATGGAGAGCTTGCTGGCTCCGCCGGTTACCTCCACGTCGTAGCGGTCGGTCGCGCCGTCGTAGTCGTTTGTCTGCAGGCGCGTCTCTCCGCCGATGGCGCCGAAGCGCTGCTCGTCGAAAGCGAGCTTGCTGACGCCGCGTCCCACCCTGATCCGCGCCGCGACGCCTTCGGGGCGGTGGATGCTCACGTCGCTGGCGCCGCCGGAGACGCGAACCGAAACGGTGCCCGAAGGGCGAGGGAGGGTCACCGCGACCCCGCTGGCGCCACCGGTGACCTCGAACGATCCGAGCTCGAGTACGCTCAGATCGGCGTCGAGCCTGGACAGGCCGCCGTGGAACTCGATCTGCCACGGGATCGCCGGGTTGAGCGTGACCTCCGCAGCACGCTTGCGCCAGTCGAAGGGGTGGAAGGTACGAGGGTACCGGATGGTCACGGCGCCGTCCTGTGCGTGGACTTCCGGCGGCGGTCCGTCGAAGCGGGCGCGGTAGAGGTCCCCCATCGAGGAATCTACGCGGAGGGTGACGTTGGCGGCGCCGCGCGTGAACTGCAGACGACCTTGCGTTATCGAGCCGAGCGGGACGGTGTAGTCCTTTGCTCCGTTCATAGCTTGCTCCTTCCACGAGAAACCGGGGCGGGCGTCACAGTGGGACTCCGCCCCGATGAGCTGTCTCAGGCTGCCACCTTCTCGTCCCAGTCGACGTGGTAGCCGTACACCCAGGCGAGGGATGTCTGGCCGCTGCCGGCGGCACGCTTGAGGAACACGGGCAGCATGAGGTCACGCAGCACCCTGGCGATGGGCCCGGCGGCTTTGCCGCTGCTGGACCGCGCCCCCTGCGCGACGACGCGTTCCACGCGCTCGCGGCGGAGCTGTTCGTAGGCGGCGAACGCCCGTGAGACGTCCGGCAGGTCGCGCAGGCATTTCGCGAGCACGACGGCGTCCTCGATAGCCATCGAGGCGCCCTGCCCGGAGGAGGGCGAGGTGGCATGCGCTGCGTCGCCCACGATGACCATCGGCCCCCTGTGCCAGGTCGGCACCGACGGCATGTCGTATTGATTCGTGCCGGCGAGCTCGCCCGCGGTGGCGCGAATGATCTCCACGGCCGGAGTGGCGTCATCGACGAACAGGTCGATCAGCCGCCGTTTCCACTCCTCGGTGCTGGCCGCCAGTTCTGCCCTGGTGAGTTCTCTGGCGCTGGGCGGGTTGGCGAACCACCAGATCTCGCCGGAGGGGCTGACCGTGTAGCCGAAGAACGCGCGCTTGCCGAAGACCATCGTGTAGATGCCCCGTCTGGTGTCGACCGAAGTGTTGCGGGTAAATCCACCGATGTTGCCCAGACCGGTGTAGCGGGGCTCGGGCGTGGTCGGGTCGATGATCCGGCGAGTTCGCGAGTGGATGCCGTCGGCGCCGATCAGCAGGTCACCGGCAGCCTCGGTGCCATCTTCGAAGCGGGCCACGACGCTTCCGTCCGGCGTACTCTCGGCGTCGACCAGCCGCCTGTTGTGTTCGATAGGGACGCCGCGGCGGGTCGCCTCGTCGTGCAGAACCCGGTACAGGTCGGCGCGCTTGATGGTGTGGGTGACCGTGCCGTCCGGTAGCGTCCCGCCGATGGGGACTTCACCGAGGCGCCTGCCGGTGCCGCTGAAGAACTCGATGCTCCTGGTGGGGAAGCCGGCGGCCAGCACCGGCTCGTGGGCGTCGAGGGTGCGCAGGGCGTCCAGGCCGTTGACGGCGACGGTGAGGAACGCACCGGCGTCGAGACCCGCGCCGGTGCCGTAGGCCTCGTAGACGACCGGGTCGATACCGGCGCGCTGCAGCGCCATAGCGGTCACCGGGCCGGCGATGCCGCCGCCGATGATCAGGGCCTTCTTGCGCGTCATGGTCGTCCTCCTTTCGAGCTCGCGTTGTCCTTCCGCCTGGGCGCGAGCACCTTCCACAACAGGTCTGTGAGCGACCAGATCACGAACGCGACCAGGTTGGGGCCCATCGGCCGTACGCGCGTGTTCTGGAAGGCGGCCAGGCGCCACTCGCCTGCCTCACGCACGGCCACCAGCGTCTGGATCGAGTCCCGCTCCGGCGAAGGCTTCGCTCTTGCCTCGCATCACCGTCGAGCCCACCGCGTGCATCACCGCCACATCAGGGCCCAGGAACCGTACGTCCTTGACTTCCCCTACCAGGCGTGACCCCTTGAGCCACTTGTCGAAGAGTTGCTGGTGGAAGGGGGCGATCTCCTCGCGCCCCTCGAAGTGGGTGCCGTCGAATGCGACGAGGTCGCCGTCCTCAGTGAAAGCGGCGGCGAAGGCGTCCCCGCTGCCCTTGTTCCAGCCATCCATCAACTGCTGGTAGAGGGCGCGTACGGCACTCTCATCGGCAGTATTCGCGGCTTCCTCGCCGCCGTAGGATCGGATAGACATTGGTCAATGCTCCTTCTAGATCGGGATATCATCCGCGGAGCTCGACCTGCTATCCTTAGAGGCGCGTACCTGGATGGCGGGTTTCGCTCCACGGAGCCTGCTACTCGGGATCCGACCCCCGGAACGCGGTGCTGCAACACCCGCCGGGGGTCATCGCTTGTCTCAGATCATCGGTACGCTCCCTCGACGCGGAACACGGGGCACCGCGGCGCCAGTGTTGCGAACTCCTCCGGCTCGCCCGACACACCATACAGGTGCCGGAAGAACTGGATCCCGTGCGGCACCTCGCGCGGGAACCGCTTGAGCACGAAACCCCGCTCCTCCACCGGCAACCCGACCTCCTCAGACACCGCTCTCCTCCTTTCTCGTTTCCTCCGCGTCGCGATCCGCGTGGAAGCCCTCCCACTCGGCCATCCCGCCCAGCGTCCCGCCCGAGATTTCGCGGGCGAGCTCACGGACCCACCTGAGCTCGGCCTCGCGCAAGGTCAACTCGTGCTCGCTCTCGATGAGGAAGAGCCGGGGCAGACCCTCCTCCATGACAGAATCCAGAACGGACCTCATCTCCCCCACCTCTTCCTCGAGGCGACGCACCCGCCCGTCCAGCAACTCGGCCGCCTCGTCGGGGGGAAGCGCCGGCAGAAAGGAGAGCCCGGCGGCGAACTGCGTGTACTCTTTCGCCGGAACACTCAAGAGCTCGCGCAGCCAGCCCAGGAACTCGACGCGGCCCGCGTCGGTCAGCTCGTAGACGGTCCGCTCCGGCCGCCGCCCCTCACGTACCGTCTCGCGCGGGGAGATCAAACCTTCCCGCACCAGCGCCTCCACCACTGAATAGAGCGAGCTGTACCTGAGCCGTACCGACTCGTGCTTGCCCCGCTCACGCATCACAGAGACCATCTCATAAGGGTGCATCGGCCGCTCGTAAAGAAGCGCCATCACCGCCAAAGCCAGCGGGTTCGATACCTTCCTCTTCAACGCCACGATCTACTCCTAGTCGATCTCGTTTAGTCGAGTACGACTATAACTGCATACCTCTCCGGTGTCAAGAGGGTTCTGTAGCCGAAGGAGTCAGGTGAGGCGGCGAGCGAATAACTTCCGGAGGCCGGGGTCTCTGGAGTCGTCTGTTACGGCCTCTTCGAAGGTGATGTGGGCGCTGCTGCCGTCGAGTTGCAGGGTCGCGACGTGGTTCTCGAACCAGGGGCTCTCGTGGGTCAGGCGCCAGTTGAGGCTGGGGGGTCTCCCTTCTCCCGGGAGGCGACGCGCTGTATCAGGCCCGTCAGCGCGGCGAAGGAGCTCTGGAACGAGGCCCAGTGGTCCAGGTCCTGGGACCGCCGGATACGCTCCCCGAGCGCCTTCGACACGATGCGGCCGCGCGGGTGGATCAGGCGATTACCAGCACCACCCCCACGACGAACGCCAGGTAGAAGAGCCCACAGACCATCAGGAGCCCCGCTCCGAGCTTCCCCGAGCGCTCGAGCGCGAGGTACACAAGTGCTCCGGAAGCGAGGGCCAGTACCGTGGCGAAGAGGCTCAAAAATTCCAGGTTCCAGGGGGTGAAGAGGATTCCGAAGGAGACCGGGATAGTGCTCTGGAATAGCATCGCCCCCGTTATATTGCCCAGAGCGAGCGTATCTTTGCCGTCCCTGATCCAGAAAATGGAGTTGAACTTCTCCGGCAGCTCGGTGGCGAGCGGCGCGAGGACGAGCGCGATCAAGCCCGCCGGCAACCCCAGCCCCTCCGCCGCGTGCTCCACGGCGTCCACAAAGAAGTGCGCCCCTGCGATGATTACGCCGAGGCTCGCCAGCACCTGAGCGTTGACGGCGAGAAGCGGCGGGTTCTGCCTCCGAGGGAGAGCCAGCAGCGTCTCTGGCACGTCTTCCAGTTGCCCGCCGGATGCCAGGGTCAACCGGACGTATCGTGCGTAGCCGACGACCAGCAGCCCCGCCACGACCGCCTTCAACCAGAGCGGCAGCGGCACCAGCCCCACCGCCGCCGCAAGAGCGAAGAAAACCAGGAAGTACCTTATGTCGCGCCTGATCGTCGCGCCGTCCGCGCCCAGCGTCGCGCCCTGGGGCCGGCGCCGCGCGAAGGCCAGCGCCGAGGCGCCGATGACGAAGAGGGCGAGGGTCGCCAGCATGAACGGCGCGCCCAGGATCGCCCCGACCCCTATCTCGGCGCCCCCCTCCGGGTCCCCGCCGGAGACGACGGGCTCGAGGATGGCCACTATCGCGATCATGCTCTCCGGCAGCGCGGTCCCGACGGCCGCGAGCAGGCTTCCCACGGCCCCCTGTCCCATCCCCAGCCGGGATCCGAGGATCTCGACCGCGTTCGTGAAAAAGGCCGCTCCGATAAGGATCGCGACCAGCGCAACAACGAACTCGACTATCGTCAGCAACGCCATCCCTTCCCCTCTCTGAGAACCATCCCGATAAAGAAGCCCTTGGGCACGTTCATGCCCCAGCCCTGTCCACGGTAAGGGCCAGCTCGGGGAAGAGAACTGAAGACGGGCCGTGATTCGGCCGGTGCGCGGGTGCCTGCCACTCGAGACTCCTTCGGCTCGCCTAACTACAAGCCGGAAGTCTCTCCCGCCCGTGCGCAGGACGTGCTCCACCGGGCTCTCGCCGTAATGTCGATGGAGCCTCGAAGGATACTCCCCTCCGGGTCGCACAGGAGTTTAATCCAACCCGCCGAACCTTCAATGTTGATTCTTTCACAAAGTGATCTGCCGGCGAGCGTACGGTTCGCCATCCACAGCGCGTCCGTTAGAATGGGTTTCATGGAGACGAAACGGCGGGTATTCAGCGGCATCCAGCCGAGCGGCACACCGCACCTGGGGACTTACCTGGGTGCTCTCAAGAACTGGGTGTCCATACAGGACGAGTACGACTGCTACTACTGCATCGTGGACCTGCACGCCATCACGGTCCCTCAGGACCCGAAGGTGCTCAGGCACAACGTCAGGGAGCTGGCGGCCGTCTTCCTCGCGGTCGGCCTCGACCCCGAGAGGTCGGTGATCTTCCGCCAGAGCCGCGTCTCGGCGCACGCCGAGCTCGCCTGGCTCCTCAACTGTATAGCCAGAATGGGTGAGCTCTCGCGCATGACGCAGTTCAAGGACAAGGCGAGCAAGGGCGGGGCCGATGCCGCGAGCGTCGGGCTCTACGCCTATCCCGTCCTGCAGGCCGCGGACATCCTGCTCTACGGGACCCACCTGGTGCCCGTAGGGGAGGACCAGCGCCAGCACCTTGAGCTCTCGAGGACGCTGGCGAGGAGGTTCAACGGGATGTACGGGGAGACCTTCGTCGTGCCCGAGCCCCTGATCCTGGACACCGGAGCGAGGATCATGGCGCTCGACGACCCGGCGAAGAAGATGAGCAAGAGCTCGTCCGTACCGGCGAGCTACATAGCGCTGCTCGACGACCCTGACACGATCCGGCGCAAGATCCGGCGCGCCAGGACCGACTCGGGCGCGGAGATCGTCGCGAGCCCGGACAAGCCGGCCATTACGAACCTTCTCGAGATCTACGCCGCCCTGACCGGCAAGACCGTTACCGAGATCGAGGAGATGTACCGCGGAAAGGGCTACGGCGACTTCAAGAGGGACCTCGCGGAGGTCCTCGTGGAGGCGCTCTCCCCCATCCGCGAACGGGCGCTCGAGCTGCTCGACGACCCGCGCCAGCTCGACGGGATCCTCGAAGCCGGCGCTGAGCGGGCGCGCGCGGTGGCCTCCTCCACCCTGCACGATGCCCAGGCCAGGATGGGCCTGGATTAGTGAAGGAAACCAGAGGGAAGATCCTCGAGGTCCTGAGAGCCATACCCCAGGGCGTCCTCTACTCGACAACGGACTGGCACAGGATCCTGGGCGACGACAAGCGCAGGATCCGGCACGCCCTCGACGAGCTCGAGGCCGAGGGACGCATAGAGGTAGTAAAGAGCGAAGCTGGCCGCTCCGACAAACCGCTCTACAGGCTCAAGGAGGCGAACTGATGGGAGCCTGTTACATAGTGGGTCAGGAATGACGGCTTACATACGATAACGATACTCCAAATCGGACACCGCAGAGACGTATACCACCAGGGATAGAGAGACATTTGCAACGCCTCCAGGCAACGCTCGACCGCATAGACCGCAAGGGCTACGGCGCCTACAAGGACCTCTCCGGCAACCACGACCTCGGAAGTTTCACCCTGTTTATAGACAGGGTGCAGCGCGACCCGTTCGCCCCGCCTTCGCTTATCCGGGTCCGGACCAAGGAGAACTCCTTCGATCCCGGCCTGTTCGAGAACGCCGTGCGCCGGGTCGCCTTCGAGGACTTCCTCACACGGGCCGTAGACGCGGCCATCCGCGGAGTGGTTCGTGGAAATCGGGGCTCAGGTGGGAGCGGGCGCGTGGAGATACAGCGGCCCTCCCAGGTCGTCGTGTCGCGCTCCTCGATGGTTGTCTCACCCCGATACGTAGAGGCACGAATGGCGGTCGGGCTCCCGGCGCGCGGACGCACGGTGGACGCCCGCGCCGCCCGGACGGTGCTCCTGGAGGAGCTGCCCGAGGTCGTACGCCGGTCGCTCGTTCCGGGTGGGGTTGACGTTGACCGTGCCCGGCTCCACGTCGAGACGGTGGAGGATGCGGATCACCTGCGGCGGCGGCTCCCGGAGCTCGGGCTCGTCGCCTTCGTGGCCGACGGATCGATCTTGCCGCGCGAGAGCGGGGCGAGCGACAGGCCGTTGAGAGAAGGCGCGGTGCCGTTCGAGAGTCCTGAGGAGCTACGGGTCCCGGTGGAGCTGCCGAACCGCGGCGAGATAGTCGGGATGGGGATTCCCGAAGGCGTAACGCTCGTCGCGGGAGGCGGCTTCCACGGGAAGAGCACGCTGCTCTCCGCGCTCTCCTGGGGAGTCTACGACCACGTGGCGGGAGACGGCCGGGAATATGTGGTGGCGCGGGCCGACGCGGTCAAGATCAGGGCCGAGGACGGTCGCAGCGTAGCTGGGGTGGACATCTCGGCCATGATCGGGGAGTTGCCGGGCGGAAGGTCCACGCAGAAGTTCTCGACCCCGAACGCCTCAGGGTCGACCTCGCAGGCGGCGAACATCGCCGAGGCGCTCGAGGTCGGGACCTCTCTCTTCCTGGTGGACGAGGACACGAGCGCTACGAACTTCATGATCCGGGACGAGCGGATGCGCGAGCTGGTCAGGAAAGAGCCCATCACTCCTTTTATTGACCTGGTACGCCCGCTGCACCGCACTCTTGGCGTCTCGACGGTCGTCGTGGTCGGCGGCGTAGGCGACTACCTCGACGTCGCGGACCGTGTGATCCTGATGGAGGACTACGAGCCCTCCGAAGCCACGCCGCGAGCCCGCGAGGTCACATCGAAGTTCCCGCCCCGCGCCCCCGTCGGAGACAAAGACATACGCCCGCCGAGAGGCCGCCGCGTCCGGGCGTCCTCGATAGACCTGCGGCGCGGCAGGCGCGAGACGGCCCGCGGCAGGGGTCTTCATACTATCGAGCTGGGCCGCGAGCGGGTCGATCTCTCCTACCTCGAGCAGCTCGCCGAGGCAGGACAGACCGAGGCTATCGCCCGTGTCATAGGCGAGTTCGCCGCCGCGGGCGAGAGCCGCCGCGTGAAGGAGGTAGTCGAGGAGGCGCTGGGCTCAATAGCGGAGAGGGGCCTCGACTCCCTCGGCAAGTTCAGGGGGCATCCAGGGGAGTTGAGCCTGCCGCGGGCGCACGAGGTGGCGGCGGCTATAAACCGAATTCGCTTCCTCGAGGCGCGTCCCGAGACCGGTTGAGCACCAAATGCGCGTTGGGACACAAATGGAGGATGTCCCATGCTGTTATTATTGTGTTCCGGGACTGAGAGGAGAATCAGCGAGGCCGGATGGAAGACGTTAGCATCGAAGAGACGGGTCTGGAGAACGCGGATCCTCCCTGGTTCAGGCTAAGGGCCGTGGCCGTGCACCTCTACACGGCTAGCGGGGCCGTTCTCGCGCTCCTGATCCTGGTCGCAGCCTTCCAGGGGGAGGCGGTGAAGGCGTTGTGGCTTATGCTCGCGTCGCTCATCATCGACAGCACCGACGGCCTCCTCGCCCGCCGCCTCAGGGTGAGCGAGGCGCTGCCCTTCTTCGACGGCGCGCTCCTGGACAACATCGTGGACTACATGACCTACGTCTTCGCGCCGATGGTCCTCCTCTGGAGCGGGGGCTATCTGCCCGATGGTAATGCCGGGGTAGTCTTCGCCGCTCTGCCTCTGTTAGCCTCTAGCTACCAGTTCTGCCGGGTGGACGCCAAGACCGACGACCACTTCTTCTACGGCTTCCCGAGCTACTTCAACGTCGTAGCCTTCTACGCCATAGTCTTCGAGCCAGGCCCTGGCGCCCTCGCCGCGGTGCTCGTCGTCTGCTCGCTGCTGGTCTTCGTTCCCATCCGCTACGTCTACCCTACGCGCACCATCGCCTTCCGCAAGCTCTCGCTCACGCTCACGACGCTCTGGCTCGTAAGCTACGCCGTCATCCTCGTCGAGATGCCCGAGCCGGACCCCGTTATCCTGGGCTTCTCGGTTCTCTACCTGTGCTACTACTTCGGTCTGAGCCTCTACCTCTCGGCCAGGATGCTCGCGGCGCACCAGAAGCAAGAGGCTACGGAGTAGCCCAAGCTGCTTCGTAAGAAATCTCCTGAAAACCTGAATCGGCAGTCCTCGATTCATCGCGGCCAACTATCCTTTCCTCCGGTTCGGTTTGCGGCACGACGGGACCGGGCAAGCGCCCGGCCCCGTTACCTTTGATCACCGGCGAGATCTTGGCCGGCGCTTTGACGCGCTGTCGCGCCGTTGTTAGGCTCCCTGGAGTACCTGCGGAAAGAGGGAGAGTACGTGGACTCAACGAGGCACTATTCAAGCGACTCAGCGAGACGCCCGGCGTACCGGGGCGGGAGGACAGACAGCGCGAGATCGCCCGCGAGGAGCTCGAGGATCTGACGGACGAGGTCCACACCGATGCCCTGGGCAGCGTCATCGGCACGAAACGCGGGCGCGACGACGTGCGAGTGATGGTCGCGGCGCACATGGATGAGATCGGCTTCCTCGTCAGACACATCGACGACAAAGGTTTCATCCGGCTCCAGCCTCTGGGCGGCCACGATCCGGCGAACATGGTCTCGCAGCGTGTCATCGTCACGACGGCGAGCGGCGCCTCGCTGCGCGGCGCCCTGCAGCCCACGCGCAAGCCTCCGCACCTGCAGCAGGAGGGAGACCGGAAGGTCCCCAAGGTCGAGCAGTTCTTCGTGGACCTCGGCATGCCGGCCGACGAGGTCAAGGAGGCCGTACGCGTCGGCGACTACGCAACGATGGACCGGACGCTGGAGAAGGTCGGGGGCAACTACCTCGGCAAGGCGATGGACGACCGCGTCGGCGTCTTCGTCATGCTGGAGGCGCTGCGCGCCCTCGGGGACCACGAGGCGACCATACACGCGGTCGCGACCTCGCAGGAGGAGGTTGGCCTGAGGGGCGCCGAGGCCAGCGGGTGGGCGCTCGCGCCGACGGTCGTGATCGCGCTCGACATAACGCTCGCGGTGGACATACCCGGCACGGAGGAGGAGGGTAGGATCACCGAGCTCGGCAAGGGAGTCGCGCTCAAGATAATGGACTCCTACTCCATCTCACACCCCAGGCTCCTCGAGCACCTCCAGAGGATAGCCGAGCGCGAGGGCATCCCGCACCAGACGGAGATATTGCCCTTCGGCGGAACCGACGCCGCGGGTGTCCAGCGCCTGCACGGAGGAATACCCGCGATCACGATCTCTGTCCCCTGCCGCTATACCCACACCCCTAACGAGATGGTGAGCGAGCGCGACGTACAGGCCGCCATAGACCTTCTCGCCCGCTATCTCGAGGAAGCCCACACCGGCGACTACGCGCTTTAAAAAGCACGTCCCCTTCGGGGACTTCTCAGCACGCTCCGGCTTCGCCTCCGCTTGTCAGCACGCTCGCCCTTCCGGGCGTCGCTTGTCAGCACGCTCGGGCCCTTAGAGGCCCTCGCTTGTCAGCATTTCAGCTTGTTTGTCTTATGTGGCGTAGCCGCTCTCTAGTTCTTGCATGGATAGATCCTTTCGAGAATTGGTGTAGGGCGTGTCTCCGGTGCGGGGGATCTCTGGATCAGGACGTGTAAGATGTGCTCGGAAGGAGGCGAATACGGGAGGAGACGGTGGCGCCCAGGTACTGTAGCAACTGCGGGAACAGGCTGGAGCCGGACGCCAGGTTCTGCTCGAACTGTGGAAGGCCGGTCCGCGGAGCTGCTCACGCGCCCACGCCCGAGACCGACGATACCGATGTGCCGACGTCACGGATACCGACGTCGCCACAACCGGCACCACGGCCAGCGCCCCAGCCAGCGCCGCAATACCAGCTCCACGAGAGGCGAGATGGAATCAGCTGGCCGCCGATGCTGGCGCTCGCGGCGGTATTACTCATCCTGGTCGTCGTGGAGGTCATGCAGGGGTTGGGGGGAGCCATCACGGCCATGATCGCCGTAGCGGCAGTTGTGCTGGTCGGGAGCGGAGTATCCTATCTCGCCCTTACCCGCCGCGACGGCGGAGCCACCTTCAGCGGAGCTGTCTTCAACTGGTCGGTGGTGGTGCTGGCGGCGTTCGCAGCGTTGCTGTTTCTCCTCACCTAGCCCGTATCGGTCGCCTCTTTACTACCTTCCAAGAGATCGGGCTGTTAGCATGGACGCTCCCGAGAGACGACCTTGGAGGCACCGATGACCGACAGAGCTTACGACCGACCGCCGGAGATGGCGCTCGACCCCGACAAGGATTATCACGCCACCCTTTTCACCGAGAAGGGCACGATAAGGATCAAGCTCTTCGCCGAGGAGGCGCCGGAGACGGTCAACAACTTCGTCTTCCTGGCGCGTGAGGGCTACTTCGACGGGACCACCTTCCACCGCGTAATAGAGGGCTTCATGGCGCAGGGCGGGGACCCGACCGGCACGGGGACAGGCGGCCCCGGCTACATCATCCCGGATGAGTTCCACCCGGACTTGAGGCACGACAGACCGGGTATGCTCTCGATGGCCAACCGGGGACCGAACACCGGCGGCTCGCAGTTCTTCATCACGCACGTGGCGACGCCGTGGCTCGACGACCGGCACGCCGTCTTCGGAGAGGTCGTCGAGGGGATGGAGGTCTTGAACGCCATCCGGGAGCGCGACCCGCAGCAAGACCCCGAGCCGGGCGATGCGATCGAGCGCGTCGAGATAGAGGAGACCTCGCGCGGGTAGACGCTTCGCCGCGGGGTAACATCCCGGTCAATGAGCTGAATTGCTGAGAAGCGGAGCCTGGCGAAGCCGGGCGTAGCGGGCTGTTCAGAGCAGACTGCCGATCCTGTCTGGCGGCCAGAAGCGCAAGAACGCCTCGCCCTCTATGTTCTTCTCCGGGACCGGGCCGAAGATCCTGGAGTCCTGCGAGTTCGCGCGGTTGTCCCCCATGGCGAAGACGTGGTCCTTCGGGACGGTGGTGGGGGCATAGAAGCTCCTGTCTGGATACTTCTTGTTGACGTAGGGCTCTTTCTGGGGCTCGCCGTTCACGAACAGTTTGCCCCCCCGGACGGCGATCTCGTCCCCTGGCACGCCGACCACGCGCTTTATGAGGTCCTGGCCGTCGCCTTCGACGCTCTTGAAGACGATGATGTCCCCACGCTGGGGCTCGGTGAAGCGGTAGATGAACTTGTTGACGAGGACACGATCGCCGTACTTGAGCGTCGGCACCATGCTCGCCGAGGGTATCCAGAAGGCCTCGACAACGAAGGGGCGGACGAAGCCGAAGACGAGTACGAACGAGACGAGCAGGATGATGAGGAACTCGAGCACGCCGCCCCCGCTCTTTTTGGAGGCGTTTTTGCGTCGCTCCCGGCGCGAGCGGCGGCTGATGGTGGTATCGAACTGCTCCCCGTAGGACGGCTTCTCGGACATGGAGACTAAGGATAACGCACTAGGACGGATAACGCCGCAAGAATTTTTACCGAGACCAACCTACGTCGGCTTCGCGGCGTCGAAGATCATCAGGACCGCCACGACGATCATGTAGGCGGCGAAGGCGCGTTGCAGGACGGTCTCGGGGAGACGCTCCCTCAAACGCACCCCTGGCCAGGCCCCGATCATGGACCCCACGATCAGAGGCGGAAGGCCGGAGAGCCGGTCGAAGCCGGCAGCAATGTAGCCGGCGGCACCCACGATGCCGACGGAGAGTGTGACGACCAGGCTCGTGGAGATAGCCGTCTTGGGGTTCAGCCCGAAGCCGAAGAACAACAGCGGAACCGTCAGCACCGCCCCGCCGATGCCTATTAGCCCGGCCAGGGCTCCCGCGGCGATCCCCCCGAGGAGCGCTACGGCCAGGTGGGAGCCCGAGGAGCCTCTTGGGCCTTCGCGGTACCGCTTGCCCGATCGCGCCGTGGGATAGGCGAGCGCGAGGAGGAAGCCTGCGAACACCAGTTGCGTGAGCGTATCCGAGAAGAAGTGGCTCGCCGCGACCCCGATCAGGGAAGACGGCGCCACCGTCAGCGACAGGAGAATAGCCGCCTTCCAGTCTACGGGGACCTCGCTGCGCATGCTCCGCAGCGTGCCCGAGAGAGCGCTGAAGACGATGACGACAAGGCTGGCGGCGACGGCCTCGCTGATGCTCCAACCCGCGCCGTAGACCAGGGCCGGCACGAAGACGGTGCCCCCGCCGACGCCGAACAGGCCCGCTAGAACGCCGCCGAAAAGGCCCGCGAGCCCCAGGACCAACGACTCCAGGATGTCCACGTTTCCCCTAAGCTCTGGAGGAGCGGGAGCTACGCCAGCGCCAGATCAGGTAGACGGCCCCCACCACGAACGCGAGCGCGACGGCGTAGTCCAGGTAGTGGAGATAGTCCCCGATGGTCTCCCAGTTCTCACCCAGGACGTACCCGAAGTAGGTGAGCGTGAAGACCCAGGGGAGGCATCCGAGCAGGGTGAAGAGGGTGAACCTGGCGAAGTTCATCCTCGCCGTCCCCGCGGGGAAGGAGATGAAGGTGCGCACAACGGGCAAACAGCGCGAGATAAAGACCGTGAACTCCCCGTACCTTTCGAACCACTTCTCCGCGAGGTGGAGGTGGTGCTCGCGCACCCCGACGTAGCGCCCGTAATGGAACCACAGCTCGCGCCCGCCCCACAGCCCGATAAAGTACGCGATCCAGGAGCCGACCAGGTTACCGAGGACCCCGGCGGCCACAGCCTCGAACAGCGTCATCTTGCCCTCGGAGACCAGGTAGCCGGCGAAGGGTGAGATCGCCTCGGAGGGGATCAGGATGCCCATGCTCTCGAGCAGCATGAGCACGAAGACCGCGGGCACGCCGTAGGCTCCGATGGTCCTGGTCACGAACTCCACGAGCGGATGCAGGATGGTCTCGAGCACGCGGAGAAGCTAACACCTCGGGGAGGTGTTTTCCACCACCCCGGACTCCGGCGCTACTCGCGGCGCGTCTCCGCGGCCCTCAGGCCACGGACCGAGAGCCAGGACGCGTACGCGACCCCGACGAAGACCAGCCACAAGAGGGCGGCGAGGTATCCGGCCAGCACGTCCGTCGGGTAGTGCACCCCGAGGTAGAGCCTGCTGAATCCGATCAGGAGCACGAGCGAGACGCCGCAGGCCGCCACGAGCCACCGCGCATAGCCGCGCAACCGATAGGCGAGGAGCAGGGTGAGCGTCCCGTAGAACCCGACCGCGAGCGTGGCGTGGCCGCTCGGAAACGAGTAGAACGAGGCGGTGTACCCCGAGTCGAAGAGGTCGGGACGCGACCGCTCGAACATCGCCTTGAGTAAGGTCGTCAGCACTATGCTCCCCGAGGTCGAAACGACAAGCAGGATGGCGGAGAGCTTCCAGCCTTTGCGGTAAAAGGCGAGAACCGTAACAGCGAGGAGCGGGATCACGACCCAGTAGTAGCCCAGAGCAGTGACGAGGCGCATCGGGCCGTCGAGCCACCCGGGGAGGTTGGAGTGGATCCAGAGCAGCACGGCCCGGTCGAACCGGCGGCTATCCCCCTCGACCACCTCGTCGGCCAGCTCCGCGAATGCCCACACCACGAACGCCGAGAACGCGAGCCCGGCGGCCAGCCAGACGGCCGCCGCGAGCGTCAGACGGTCCGCTATCTACCGAAACATCTCCGCGCGAGCCTCGAGCACCGTCTTGAGCATGGGAAGCATTCTATCCGCTCGCGCGCGACAGCCGCTTGTTCTGGAAACATCCCTACCGCATACTCGTAACCGTAGAGAGAAGCGATATCGAGAGAGGTGGCCAGGTATGATCAGGCTGTACGCGGCCGCGGACAGCGCCGTGACTGTAGTGGAGAACGGCAGGGTCGAGCGGACGCTGGAGGGACGCGGCGCGCGGTGCGTGGCGGTAGACCCCAACGATCCCGACACCCTCTACGTCGGCACCACGGACGAGGGTCTGTTCAAGAGTACCGATGGTGGAAGGAGCTGGGAGGCTCTTTCTGGCGTCGAGCACCCGAGGGTCACGGCCGTGGCGGTCTCCCCCGCTGATGGGGCGCTGTACGCCGGCACGGAGCCGAGCGCTCTGTTCGTCAGCCGCGACGGTGGAGCTTCCTGGAGGGAGCTGGAGGGCTTGAGGAACCTCCCATCCGCGCCAACGTGGAGCTTCCCGCCGCGCCCCTGGACCTCGCACGTGCGCGCGATCTCGCTCTCCCATACAGACCCCAAGCTCGTGGTGGCCGGCATCGAGCTCGGCGGGATCCTGAGGAGCCCGGACGGAGGGGAGACCTGGCAGGATCAGCGGCCCGGCGCCTACGCCGACTGCCACTCTCTGGCCGCGCACCCCTCATCCCCCGAGGCGCTCTACGAAGCGGGCGGTGGCGGGTTCGCCGAGAGCGGGAACTTCGGCGATAGCTGGCGCGCAGCCGACGACGGGATGGGGCTCCACTACGTCTGGGGACTGGCCGTGGACTCGGAGAACCCCTCTCTCATCTACACCTCGGCTGCCCCCGGCCCTTATCTGGCGCACGGGCGCGGCTTCTCGGACGCGGCGATCTACCGCCGCAGGGACGGTGGACGGTGGGAGCCTCTCCTGGAGGGCCTGAGGGAGTTCCCCTACGCCCTCGCCGCCGACCCGGGGACGTCCGGCGCCCTGTTCGCCGGCTTCGGGGACGGCGAGATCCTGCGCAGCCCCGACGCGGGGGCTACCTGGGATGAAGTCTCCCGCACGCCGGGCGGACTGGCGGCGCTCGCCGTCGTGCAGATCTAGATGTCCGAACCGCGCCGCCTCACCGGCGCGGGAGCTCGCTCCCTTCCACGACGTCCGGCGTGAGCTCGCCGATGGACGGGATGACGACGTCCGCCGTGGCGAGCGCCTCCTCGCCGGGCGGGAAGCGCGGGTTGGGGATCGCCACGACGCGCATGCCCGCGGCCCTGGCCGAGAGGATTCCGTTGCCGGAGTCCTCCACGGCGGCGCTCCTCTCCGGGTCGGCGCCGAGGCGCCGGGCGGCCTCGAGGTAGACGTCGGGGTCGGGCTTGCCGCGCGGCACCTCCTCGGAGGAGACCGTCGCCCGGAAGTACCGGTCAAGTCCTGAGAGCCCGAGGACCAGGTCGATTATGGGGCGGTTCGACGAGGAGGCGACCGCCAGCGGCCAGCGTTCGGCGAGGCGGGCGACAGCTTCGGTAGCTCCGTCTATCAGCGGCAGCTCCTCGCGGTAGGTAGCCTCGAGGCGCCTGACGACCTCGGCCGAGATCTCCTCGGGAGGGTCCTTCAGGCCTATAACGTCGTGCATGTAGCGCGACCACTCGACGGAGCTCATCCCCATCATGTCCTGCTGCGCGCCCTCGTGCCAGCGTCCGCCGCGCTCGCGCGCCAGAGACTCGCGTGCGGCGTCCCAGACATGCTCGGAGTCAACGATCACCCCGTCGAGGTCGAAGACGACCGCCTCTATGTCCGAGCCCGGCATGGTGCCCGATTCTACACGGGACACGAGCGAAGGGCCGGAGCATTATCATGGGATGGAACTGCGGCGCGGAGCGGTAAACTAGTGTTGGGACCGATTTCGTCCTACGAGCTAGGAGGCGAGTTGCGAAACGGAGAGATAGTCCGCGCCCTCGAGGATATAGCGACCCTCATGCAGATCAAGGGCGAGGAGTACTACCGCTACCTTGGCTACCAGCGGGCCGCCGAGTCCGTGGGGGCTCTGGGCCGCCCGGTAACGGAGGTCGAGGACCTCACGCAGCTGCCCCACGTAGGCCCGACGACGGCGGAGGTGATCCGGGACCTCGCCGAGGACCGCACGCCCCAGATCCTCGCCGACCTGCTCGCGGAGATACCGTCCGGCCTGGTCGAGATGACACACCTCCCGGGGGTGGGGCCGCGTACGGTCCACACCCTCTGGAAGGAGCTCGGCGTCGAGAGCGTCGAGGAGCTCGCCGGGCTCGAGGAGGGCCAGATCTCCTCCCTCAAGGGCTTCGGGAAGAAGAGCGCTGAGAAGATCCTGCGCGCCGCCCGCACCTACAACGCCCAGGAGCGCCGCATGCTGCTCGACACGGCGACCGCTCTGGGAGAGGAGATGCTCGAGTTCGTTCGCTCACATCCTTCCACGGTCGAAGCCGAGGTCGCGGGCTCCCTCAGGCGCAAGAAGGAGACCATAGGCGACCTTGACGTCGTGGCAGCGAGCACGGACCAGGGGTCGCTCGCCGACGCCTTCGCCGGCGCCCCGTTCGCCGACGAGGTCCTCGCCCATGGGCCGAAGAAGGTCTATATCGTGCGCGACGGGGTCGAGATAGACCTCCGGATAGTCGAGCCCGAGGCGTTCGGCTCGCTCCTGCACCACTTCACCGGTGGCCAGGCCCACAACATCGCCCTGCGCGAGCGGGCCGTGAAGATGGGCATAAACATCTCGGAGTACGGTCTGGCGGAGGAAGGGACAGGCAATTACGAGCCCGTAGCTACCGAGGAGGAGCTGTACGGGCGGCTCGGGCTGCCGTACATCCCGCCGGAGCTAAGGGAGGACACGGGGGAGATCGAGGCCGCCGAGAGAGGCGAGCTGCCCGATCTCATCGAGGTCTCCGACCTGCGCGGCGACCTGCACGTGCACACGAACTGGTCGGACGGCAAGGGGACCATAGAGAGCATGGCGGAGGCCGCGATCGAGCGCGGCTACGAGTACCTTGTCATCTCCGACCACTCGCAGAGCCTCAGGGTGGCGAACGGCCTCTCCCCGGAGCGCCTGAAGGCGAAGATCGAGGCGGTGAGGAGAGCAGACGAGAAGTACGGCGAGATACACCTCCTCAACGGCTCAGAGGTGGACATACTCAGGGACGGCTCCCTCGACTACGAGGACGCCCTGCTCGCCGAGCTGGACTTCGTCGTCGCCTCGGTCCACACGTCGTTCAACGTCGGTGAGGAGGCGATGACGGAGCGCATAATCAGGGCGATGAACAACCCTTACGTCCGCACCATCGGCCACCCGACAGGCCGCATCCTGAACCGCCGCGACCCATACGAAGTGGACGTCTCGCACCTCATAAGAGAGGCCGCCGCCACGAACACGGCCCTGGAGCACAACGCCTACGTCGACCGCCTCGACCTCTCCGTCCCCTACATGAGGGAAGCCATAAACGCCGGCGTCCGTATCACCATAGACACCGACGCCCACGACGAGACGGCTCTGAGCTTCGCGAAGTTCGGCGTCTCCCAGGCTCGCCGCGCGTGGGTAGAGAAGGAGAACGTCATAAACACCCTCCCCTGGAGCGAGTTCGAGAGCTACCTGAAGAGCGGCAAGTAACCCCGGCGCCCGAGGCGTGGGTTACGCGCGGGCTTAAAGCCTTACAGGCTCGCCGCGTCCTTGTCCTTCGCGGCCAACCAGACGGCAGGGTCTTCCGCCCCTTCGGCCTCGCCCTGCTCCTCGAGCCAGCGCTCGGCGTCGATGGCTGCGCGGGAGCCGTCGCCGGCGGCAGTGACGGCCTGGCGGTAGCGCTTGTCCGAGACGTCGCCGGCGGCGAAGACGCCAGGCACGCTCGTCATGGTGTGCTCCTTCTGGAGAATGTAGCCGCCCTTGTCCATCTCGACCTGGTCCTTGAAGAGGCCGGTCGCCGGGGCGTGGCCGATGGCCGCGAAGAAGCCCTCAACCTCGATCTCGCGCTCCTCTTCCGTCTTCAGGTTCTTCGTCTTTATCCCTTCGACCGAGTTCTCGCCAAGGACGTCCTGGATCACAGTGTCGGTGAGGAAGGTGATCTTGGGGTTCTTGCGCGCCCTCTCGAGCATGATCTTGGACGCCCGGAACTCGTCGCGGCGGTGGATCAAGAGCACCTCGTCGGCGAACTTGGTGAGGAAGAGCGCCTCCTCCATCGCCGTGTCCCCGCCCCCGACGACCGCGACGCGCTTGTCCTTGAAGAAGAAGCCGTCGCAGGTGGCGCAGCCGCTAACCCCGCGGCCCATGAGACGGCTCTCCCCGGGGAGCCCGAGCCACCTGGCCTTGGCCCCCGTGGCGATGATGACGGACCTGGCTAGAATAGGCTCCTCCTCGCCCTCGGCCCAGAGCTTGAACGGGCGCTCGGAGAAGTCCACCCTCTCGACGTTCTCGTGGCGCATCTCCGCCCCGAAGCGGGCCGCCTGCGCCTCGAAGTCGTCCATCATCTCAGGACCCATCACGCCGTCCCTGTAGCCAGGGTAGTTCTCCACGTCAGAGGTGAGCATGAGCTGCCCGCCGACCTCGAAACCCTGGAACACCAGCACGTCGAGGTTCGCCCGAGCGGCGTACAGGGCCGCCGTGTACCCCGCCGGGCCGGAGCCCACGATCACAACGTCGTACGTTTCGGACATCAAACACTCCTCTTGTATACTTCTATATAAATCTCCAACTTTTCTTATTTTAATACATCGTGCAAGCCGGATGGTTCGTCCTTTCACACCCGGAGCCGGCGAAACGCGGCGGCTCGAACTCGCACACACGGCCCTGGAAAGTTATTATTGGAGCCAGCTATCCGCAGCGGACACAGGAGGTCGGTCGATGGCCGAGCGAGAGAGAGAAGCCCACGGCAAGCCGGAGCCCGAACGCTACTTCGCCGAGTACGTCCCGCTGCCGGGCGGGGAGGGCGCCGCGCTGGTCGCGCTGCAGGAGGCGATCAACGAGCACGCTACCCACAGCTGGAAGCTGATTAGCGTCGCGGCCGACCCGACGAGCCAGGGCGTCTTCATGATCTGGGACACGACCGGCTTCTTCTCCGGCTAAGCTATCCTTCTGAGATCACCCCTCCGGAGCAAGGCCATGCTCCGCGGGGCGACTCTCCTCCTCTTCGCCGCGCTCGCCACCGTTCTCGTGTGGCGGGCCGGTGAAGGACCCGTCAGCGCGCTCGAGACGCCCGATGTGCGCCCGGCGCCCGGGCTCTTCGATGAGGGGAGACGGGAGGCTTCCGAGGTGCTCGCGAGCGTCCGGGTTGGGAGCTTCGAGCGGCCCGAAGAGGTGCCAGGCTACGAGTTGCTCGAGGAGACCTCGACCGAGGCTGACGGCGCCCGGTCCGCGCAGCTAATCGTGGACACCCGCTCGCGCGGCCGGGAGGACTTCACCCTCATCACCCGCGACCTCAAGGCCCGCTTCGCCGGCTACGACGTCGCCTCCGTAGAGTTCACCGACACCTCCGAGGTGCTCGACTACCACGGAGGCGCGATCATCGTCAACACCGCTCTCGGCGCCCGGAACGCGGGCTTCTACTACGCGCCGCCCAGCGAGGGCTACCTGGTGAGGGTCGTGGAGTAGTTGCATGTAACTACTCCTGGCGGCTCACTCGCGCCAGCTCGCCAGGAACCCCTCCTGCTCCGGGGTCAGGGAGTCCACGCCCATGCCCACGGCGTCCAGCTTCATGCGGGCGACCTCGTCGTCTATCTCGTTCGGGAGGAGGTGAACCCTGTTCTCCATGGTCCGGCTGTTATTCGCGAGATGGTGGGCGCAGAGCGCCTGGACCGCGAAGGTCAGGTCCATGATCTCCACGGGATGCCCGTCGCCCGCCGTCAGGTTCACGACCATGCCGCGCCCGATCAGGTGCAGCTTCCGGCCGTCTGCCATCGCGAACTCCTCGACGTTGCGACGCACCTCGCGGACATCTGAGGAAGCTCTTCTCAAACCTTCCACGTCTATCTCCACGTCCACCCCTCCGGCGTTAGCCAGTATCGCGCCGTCCCGCATCCGCTCGAAGTGCGCGGCGGTGAGCACGTCAGTGCTCCCTGTCGCCGTTATGAATACTTCGCCTATCTCGGCAGCGTCGAGAGCCGGCAGCACGTCGAACCCGTCGGCGTAGGCCTCCAGGCCGAGAACAGGGTCAACCTCGGAGACTGTGACTCTGGCTCCGAGGCCTGCGGCGTAGCGGGCGATGCCCTTGCCGCACCAGCCGTAGCCGAGAACCACGACGCGTTTTCCGCCGACCATCAGGTTCGTGTTCTGCATTATGGCCGTGATCGTCGACTGCCCTGTGCCGTAGCGGTTGTCGAAGCGGTACTTGCACCGCGCGTCGTTTGCGGCGATGACGGGGAACTCGAGTATCCCCTCGTTCTCCATCGCCCTGAACTTAGCGACACCACTCGTCGTCTCCTCCGACGCCCCGCGTATGTTTCCCAGCAGGTTGCGCCTCGTGGTGTGGGCGAGCCTTACCAACCCCGCCCTGTCGTCTATGAGAACCGCCTCGCGGTCGCCCGCCGCCGTGTCGAGCACCCGCTCCAGCTCCCTGTCCGCCTCTTCAGGCGGACTCGCCGATGAGGCGTAGACCGTGACGCCACGCTCGGCCAGAGCGGCGGCCACGTCGTCCTGGACGAAGAAAGGACCGGGGCTCGCGACTGCGACCTCGGCTCCGGCCTCGGCGAGCACGACCGTCAGGTAGGCTGTCTTCGCCTCTATGGGAAGGGCGACCCCCACGCCGAGGCCCTCGAAGGTGCCGTCTTTGAGGTACGTATCGCGCACTCTGTTCAGAACCGGTGAGTGGCGGGCGGCCCAGTCGATCTTCCTGTGCCCGTCCGGCGCGAGGCCGGGGTCCCGGACCAGCGACTCGCTCTGCATCTCGCTCCCTCCTACCTCGCGGGGATGTCCGCCGCGAGCTCTTCCTGGGCTGCCTCCACCTGCTCCCGTCCGCCTAGCAGGAAGCTGGCGACGATGATGAGGATCAGGAAGGGGGAGAAGGCCAATCCCTATTACCAGCCCGCCCGTACTCCCGGTCCCGGGGACGAATCCGGCGGCAGCCAGCCCCTGATCGTAGACCCCGAGACCCAGGGCGAGACCCACGATCAGGCCGCCGAGGCCGCCGACCCACATAAGGATGTTACCGAGCAATTGGAAACGCGAGGCCGAAACTTCCTCGGGGAGCATGATCTCGGTCCAGAGCAGGCCCCAGCGCTTCACCCGCGGGTAGAGGACGAGGAGCAGTATGGGTCCCAGCACGATCCCTGCTATGGCGTTGTTCACGGTGATGATCGCGCCGAGCGCCGCGAAAGGCACGAAGCCGATCAGGTCGTTGAACCAGGCGATCCAGAGCGCGCAGATGGCGGAGGCCAGTATCGTTATGGCGACGTAGACGGCGAGCTTCTTGCCGGAGTTCACGTTCTGCTCCATGTTCTCGTCCCTGCGGAAGAAAGTGTGCCACATCTTGTACGGCAGGAAGCCGAGATAGAAGTTGCCGATGAATCCGGCGATGCTCCCCGGTCCCAGCGTCCCGAAGAAGTCCCC
Organism: uncultured Rubrobacteraceae bacterium; assembly: GCA_963819315.1. Taxonomy (GTDB): domain Bacteria; phylum Actinomycetota; class Rubrobacteria; order Rubrobacterales; family Rubrobacteraceae; genus JALYGY01. Next base: position 96,870 of record CAWFVR010000024.1, on the reverse strand, counting down.
GATCAGGTTCCCTATCGCCGCGCCCCACGCGCCTGCAGGGCCGAACAATAGCCCGAAGACGAAAGGGAAGACGTTGGCGGGACGGACCTCCGTGAAGCCAGGGATGATCGTGAACCCCTTGAACGGTATGAGAACCGCCGCGTAGATCGCCGCGCTCAATGCTACGAGCACCACCATCTGCGTGTGCCGCCACATCGTGAAGACCTCTTTCACCTTTCCTCCCTTCGGTCGGCAGGTCTCAGGTTATTGGTCTTCCTCATACCTGATGCCTGATGACTTTATCTGCTGAACCCCTCCACGCCGCCGTAGCCCGCGAACCGCAGCGCCAGCGCTGCTACCAGAAGCGCCGCGAACGATACCAGAACCAGCACGTCGCGGCGCGTCAGCTCGATCTTGAGGAAGTATGTGCGCTGCGGGCTCGCCCCGAAGCCCTTCGACTCGAGCGCCATGCTGAAGACGTTGGTCGAGCGGATCGTCGAGACGAAGACCGGGATAAGCAAAGGCGTGTTCTTTCTGATTCGCTGGATGAGGTTTCCGGACTCCAGGTCGAGCCCGCGCGAGCGCTGGGCCTGCCCTATCGTCGCGCCCGTCGCGGCTATCGTCGGGACGAGCCGCAACGCGGTCGATACGGCGAAGGCGAAGCGGTACGGGATGCCGAGCTTGACGAGCCCGGTCGCTATCTCCTCGTTGCGGGTGGTGGAGAGGAAGATCATGCCCGCTACGATCATGATGTCTATGCGCAGCGCGGCCCCGATGCCATACAGCAACGCCTCCCGCTCGACCAGCCAGAACAGCGGAGTCTCGCCGCTGCCGAAGAGGGTCCACAGGATGACGGTCATCACCGCGATCATGAGGAGGATGAACCAGATCCTCTTGAGGTTCACAAGCGACTTCGCCGCATACCCGAATGCCAGCACCATCGCGAGCACGACGAGCCCGTAGAGCGGGTTGACGAACAGGAAAGCGAGCACGAACGCCCCGATCAACAACAACATCTTGGTCCGCGGGTCGAGCCGGTGTACCCACGTATCCCGGTCCAGATACAGAAACGGGTCCACTATCCTCCCTCCGTTACCCGCAGCATCTCCTCCACCGAGAGCACCGTGTGCCCCAGAGAGTTGCCCAGAGAGACGATGTGGGGCGGCCGCAAAGAAGCGTTTCTCAGCTCCTCCTCGCGCGCGAAGATCTCGCGCACGGTACCGTAGAGCGCCATCCTCCCTTCCTTCATCACGGCGGCGCGGTGGGCGTACTCGGCGACTACCCACATGGTATGGGTGACGGCGATTATGGTGGAGCCCGCTTCGTTCAGGCGCCTGACCAGGTCCATCATGCTCCTCTGCTCGGCGTAGTCGAGGCCGGTGGTCGGCTCGTCCAGGATCAGGACCTCCGGCCTCACAGCGAGCACCGAGGCGACCGCGACCCGCTGGCGCTCGCCTTTGGTCAGCCCGAACGGGTCCTCCTCCCCGCGTCCCTCCAGCCCGACAGCGGCGAGCGCCTCGGAGACCCGCTCCCTGATCTCGTCTTCTTCGAAGCCCCGCACCTTCGGGCCGAAGGCGACCTCGTCGAAGACGGTGTCCGAGAAGATCTGGTGGTCCGGGTTCTGGAAGACGTAGCCAACCCGCTGCCCGAGCAGCTGTATTCCCTGCTTCGCCGTCTCCTCACCCTCCACCCGCACCGAGCCCTCAGTTGGCTCCAGTAGCCCGTTGAAGTGCTTCACCAGGGTGGTCTTCCCCGAGCCGTTCTGGCCGAGGACGGCGAGGAACTCGCCCCGCCGCACGCTCAGGTCCACCCCCTCCAGCGCCACGACGCCGTTCGGGTAGCGGTGCGAGAGGCCCTCGACCTCGATGAGCGGCTCGCCGTAGCCCTGTTCCCTCTCCTCGTCCGACTCGACCAGCTCGCGGTGGCGCTCGGTGCTCACCCGCCAGCCCCGCTTCTTGAACTCTTTTATTCCTTCCTCCGGCGTCAGCGGCAGTTGCGCTTCCCACAATCCCATCGTATGAAAGAAGCGCGCCACCCCGAGCGGCATGACGCTGGATTTTTCGAGGAGCTTCACGTCCCGCAGGACCTCGCGGGCTGGGCGGTCGGCCACGATCCTGCCGTCGCGCAAAACGATGATACGGTCGGCGTCCAGGGTCTCTTCGGTCTCGTGCTCGACGACGATGAGCGTCACGTCGTCGCGGTCCTTGAGGTCCTCTGCGATCTCGAATATGCCGAGCTTCCCGATAGGGTCCAGGTCCGTCGTCGGCTCGTCCAGGCACAGGATGCGCGGCTCCATCGCCAGCACCGAGGCTATTGCCAACCTCTGCTTCTGGCCGCCCGAGAGCGTGGCGGGCTGGCGGTCCTCGAACCCTTCGAGACGCACCTGCGAGAGCACGCTCTTCACGCGCCGGACCATCTCCTCGCGCTCGACCTGGAAGTTCTCCGGCCCGAAGGCTACCTCGAGGGCCACGTTGGTCGAGAAGAGCTGGGCCTCGAAGTCCTGGAAGACGAGCCCCACCTCTTTCGCGAACTCGCCGACCTTTCCTTCGCGTGTGGAGCGTCCTTCGATGAGGACCTCCCCCCGCATCCTGCCGCGGAAGAAGTGGGGGATCAGGGCGTTCAGCGAGGTACACAAGGTACTCTTCCCCGCCCCCGAGTGCCCCATGATGACTACGAACTCGCCCTGCGCCACATCCAGGCTCACCCCGTCCAGCGCGGGCTCGTTCTGCCCTCTGTAAGTGTATGCCAGGTCCCTGATGCTGACCGCCGGCTTCGCTATACGTCCGCCCTCCTCATCTTGCGAAGGATATTCTACAAGCGCTATCTGATGCCACCCCTGGGAGCTACATGAGTAATTCGAGAAGCGATTCCAGGCCGCCACGCCAGGATAAGATTCAAGTTGGACTTCGGAGGACGAGCCTTATGGCCAAGAAATCAGTCAATGTCGAGCTGGGCCTATGGATGCGCCGCTAATTGTGCAGGTCACAGGGACGCTATAGATAGCTCCATCCCGTCGGAAGATCTCTAACAGGCGCTTCGAGCACCTACACTGCGGACCTCGCCTCCAGCGCCGGTATGATCTCCTCCCCGTAAGCCTGAAGCGTCTCCTCCATCGCGTCGTGCATGAGGTAGATGTTGAACTGGTCCACGCCGAGTTCTTTGAGTTCGTTTAGCTTCGCTACGTGGTCCTCGACGGTGCCGAGCACGCAAAAGCGGTCCACTATGTTGTCCGGGACGAAGTTGGTCGAGACGTTGTCCGCCTTGCCGTGGTGGCTGTAGTCGTAGCCCTCGCGGGCTCTTATGTAGTCGGTAAGAGCGTGCGGGACCTCGCCGTCCTCGCCGTAGCGGGAGACGAGGTCGGCGACGTGGTTGCCGACCATGCCACCGAACCACCGGCACTGGTCGCGCTGGTGGGCTAAATTGTCTCCGACGTAGGCGGGAGCGGCGACGCAGACCTTTACGCCATCGGGGTCTCGGCCCGCTTCGGTGGCGGCGTCGTTGACGTGGCGCATGGTCCACTCGAGGATCACGGGGTCCGCCAGCTGCAGGATGAAGCCGTCGGCCTTGCGCCCTATGGTGCTGAGCGCCTTCGGACCGTAACCAGCCATCCACACGTCCAGCTTGCCGTTCCTCACCCACGGGATGCGGACCTTGGTTCCGTCGTAGTCTATCTCTCTGCCTTCGGCTAGCTCTTTGATGACGTGCATCGCTTCTTCGACCTCGGCGAGCCTGGTCGGTTTTCTTCCCAGGACCCTCTGTGCCGAGTCGCCGCGCCCGATGCCGCAGATAGTGCGGTTCCCGAACATGTCGTTGAGGGTGGCGAAGGTCGACGCCGTTACGGAGGGGTCGCGGGTGGCGGGGTTGGTGACTAGGGGACCCACGATCATACTCTCTGTCGCGGAGAGGATCTGCGAGTAGATGACGTAGGGCTCCTGCCAGAGGATGTGCGAGTCGAAGGTCCAGGCGTAGGTGAAGCCCAGAGCCTCCGCCTTGCGGGCCAGCTCGACGACGCGCCAGGCTGGCGGATCGGTCTGCAGGGTTACGCCGAAGTCCATACTCGCTCCTTTTCTACTACTGCGAGTGCCACCACTCGCGGAACTCGGTGCAGCGTCCATCCGCGTCCAGCTTCGCGAGCAAGACGCCGTCGATCTTGACAGGGGTTCCGGTTGCCAGCCTCACGAAATTCGCGCCCCAGTGGGCGATGCCTTCTCCCGCCGACGCCGCGAGGATCTCGTAGGAGAAGCGGATCTCATCCTGTGAGCCTGTGGCGCTGGACCAGTACTCCGTGATCTCCGCGCGGCCTCTCATCGGCTCGTCGAATGGCGTCTCCTGGTAGGTCGCGCCTTCGACGAACAGGTCCGCCGCTGCCTCGGGGTCCTTCGTCTCCCAGGCCCGGCCGTAGGCTTCGACCCAGCGGTCGAACTTCCCTGAGTTCATGTCGCCTCCCTCAGTTCTTCCCCGAGACCGCAGTGGCCGCGCCGAGGGCTATGTAGACCCCGCCGGGTATGTACCGTCTCATCCGCTGGAAGCTCGCTCCCTGACTTCTCCGTCTCAGCCAGTCTCCGGCCGTGCCGCCGAGCAGCGCGTAGGAGCTGTCGGTACACAACCCGATGGCGACGAACGTTGAGCCGAGCACGACAATCTGCGTCCAGGCAGCACCCCGCGCCGGATCCACGAACTGGGGCAGGAACGCCAGGAAGAACAGCGCGGTCTTCGGGTTCAGCACGTTCACGACTACGCCCTGCAAGAAGATGCGCGAGAGGCGTTCCGGCTCGACCGCTACAGGGCCTTCCTCCTCATCCCGGGCCAGGAGACGCTGCAGGCCGAGCCAGATCAGGTACCCGGCGCCCAGCCACTTCACCACGCTGAAGGCGGCCGCCGACGATGCCAGCAAGGCCGAGAGCCCGACGGCGGCGAAAGCGATATGCACGAGGCTGCCGGCGCCCACCCCGAGGACGGAGGCCAGGCCGGCCGGACGGCCCTGATCCACGCTTCGGGCGACGACGTAGAGCACCGCCGGACCCGGCACGAGCAACAGCGCGAGCGCGGCGACAACGAAGAGTCCGAACGTGGTTGGGTCGGGCATCGGCTAACTCTCCTACGTGGCCTCCGGCTCCCGGCGCGGCTGCGGGGCTAGGCCGGGGATCATGTTCAGCAGCAGGTACGCCAGCCCCGCGACGAAGAACGTGAAGAACAGGCCGTAGTTGTAGAGCCCCTCGATGAACGTCGGGCTCTGGAAGACGCCGGCGAAGCCGGGGGTAGTGGCGGCCTTGAAGAAGCCGGGCAGGACAGGGATCACGCCGATCAAGACCGCAGCAATGGCCCTCCAGTTCCAGCCGCCGGAGTAGGCGTAGCGGCCGTCGTGCTTGTAGAGGTCGGGGAGGCTGAGTTGACGGCGGCGCAGGATCCAGTAGTCCGCGATCATGACCGCCCCGATGGCCCCGAGGAGGCTCCCGTAGCCCACGAGCCAGGTGAAGATGTAAGCGCCGACGGTATTGAAGAGCACCCACGGGAACGAGATTATGCCGAGGATAGCGGTGATGATGCCGCCTGTCCTGAACGAGATGTACTTCGGCGCCAGGTTCGAGAAGTCGAACGAGGGGGAGACGACGTTCGCCGCCATGTTCGTCGATATCTGGGCTATCACGATGATTATCATGGCGAGGATCAGGATGAGCGGGAGTCCTCCGGCGAGCTTGGTGACGAGCACGACCGGGTCCCAGATCGCCTCGCCGTAGACGACGATGGTCGCCGCCGTTACCGCGATCCCGATGAAGCTAAACGCGGTCATCGTCAGGGGGAGGCCAAGGACCTGACCCAATGACCTGGGAACGCTGGCTCTGCGCGTAGCGGGTGAAGTCCGGGATGTTGAGGGAGAGCGTGATCCAGTACCCCACGTTCGCCGCGAGCGCGGGCCAGAAGATCACCCAGAACGGGGCCTGCCCCGCCTGCAACTCCGCCGACTTCGCGAACACGTTCGCTACGCCCCCGCCCGCGGTGAAGCCCCAGATGAGCAAGGCGATGCTGCCTGCGAGCAACAGCGGCGCCGCGTAGGCCTCGAACCATTTGACGCCCTCGACGCCCCGCAGGATGATGACGAGCTGTATAGCCCAGAAGATGAAGAAGGTTATGAAGGAGTGCCCGGGCACGTTCGCCCAGCCATTCCAGACAGCCGTCATGAGGGCGTCGGTGGCGAGGCCCCCGATCCAGGTCTGGATACCGAACCAGCCGCAGGCCACAAGAGCACGGGCCATGGCGGCGAAGTTGGCTCCGCGCACCCCGAAAGAGGCGCGAACGAAGACCGGGAAAGGGACACCGTACTTGGTTCCGGCGTGGGCGTTGAGGAGCATCGGGATCAGGACGAGGATATTGCCCAGAGAGATGGTCAGGAGCGCCTGCCACCAGTTCATCCCGGCCGCCATGAGACCGGAGGCCAGACTGTAGGTCGTTATGACTATGGCCATACCGACCCAGAGCGCCGCGATGTTGTAGGTAGTCCACGTGCGCTCCTCGGGTCCTGTCGGCGCGAGGTCCTCGTTGTACAGGCTCGAATCCCTGACCTCGGACTTTATCCGCTCCAGCTCGGTCTCGTCGCGCACCCCGAGATCCCTGAACTCTTCCCGCTCCAACTCTTCTCCCCTTTCTCTCTACCTGCTCGCCGCCCAATCTATGGTCTTCACCGCGAGCCGGTGCAACGCCCGCACCGACAGCTCGATGTCCTCCTCCGGCGTGTCCTCGTCCTTGGTGTGGCTCAAGCCTCTCAAGCTCTTGACGAAGAGCATGACCGTCGGCATTAGCGGCGCCATGGACGCCGCGTCGTGCAACGGTCCGCTGGGCAGCCGGTGGGACTTCCCGGCGACCTCGTTGACGGCCTCCTCGGCGAGCCTGATGAGCTCGTCGTCGAACAGGATGGGCTCTATGCGCCACAGCCTCTCCCACTCGACCGAGACGCCCTCCTGCTGCGCGATCTCCTCCGTCGCTCCCTGCGCGACGTCGAGCATGTTGGCGAGCTCGATGGGGTCGAGCGCCCGCTGGTCGAGCGACATCTCGCACCAGCCGTTGAAAGCCGTGACGATGGCGGGACTCACGTTGACGAAGCCCGTCGTGGCGCGCACGTCGTCCCGGCGCTTCGCGTCGTCGCGGAACTCTACGGCCGAGCGCGCCGCCGCGATAAAGGCGTCGCGCCTGACGTCCATGGGCGTCGAGCCGGAGTGGGCGTGTTGCCCGGTGAAGCGGACGGCGTGCCGCTCGACCCCGAAGGTCCCGAGCACCACGCCGAGCGGGTAGTCCATGCGTTCGAGAACCGGCCCCTGCTCGATGTGCAGCTCTAGATACGCCGCGGCGTTATCGAGCTGCCTTTTCGACTCGTTCATCCTGTCGAGGTCCACGCCGTGCTCCCGCAGGGCGTCGGGGAGCGCGACGCCGTCACGGTCCTTGAGGTTTCGCACGTCATCCGGCTCGAGGGTGCCGGCAGTGGCGCTGGACCCAAACAGGCTCCGTCCGAAGCGCGCCCCCTCCTCGTCCGCCCAGTCCACGAGCCTCAACGTTACGGGACGCTGCTGGGGAGCGAGCACCCTCAAGACCTCGAGCGCCCCGACGATATTCAGGGCGCCGTCGAGCCAGCCGCCGTTGGGAACCGAGTCTATGTGCCCGCCGAGGAGGACGGCCTTCTCGGAGTCGCCGGGGGCGGTGGCCCAGATGTTCCCCGCCTCGTCGCGCTCGACCTCGACGCCCTCTATCTCCTCGAGCTTGCCCGTGAGCCATTCACGCGCCCTGACCCACTCGTCGGTCCAGGCCACCCTGCGGGCGCCGTCCGGGCCGCCGGTCAGCTCGGCGAGCTCCTTCAGCTCGTCTACGGCGCGGCGGGAGTCCACGTCTTGAGTTTGCATCAGCCCACCCTCTCCGTCGTGACGACCTCGGCGAGCGCCTCCTCCAGGATATCCGCCGCCTCGTCGGCCGCCTCACGAGTTATCGTGAGCGGCGGTGAGATCCGGATCGTGTTCGCCTTGAGGCCGCCCTTGCCGACGAGCAGGCCGCGCGTCCGGCACGCCTCGAGGAAACGATTGGCGGCCTGCGGGTCGGGTGTTAGACCCTCGCCGACGAGCTCGAGGGCGAGCATCAGGCCGCGCCCGCGCACCTCGCCGACGACAGGGCGGTTCTCGGCCATCTTCAGGAGGCGTTCCTTGAGGTGGCCGCCGACCTCACGGGCGTTGCTCTGGAGGTCGTTGTCCAGGATGTAGTTAAGGTTCGCAAGGGCGCCCGTAGTAGAGACCGGGTTCCCGCCGAACGTCGAGAGGTGGAGGTGGGGGCTGACGGACTCGACGACCTCGGCCCGGCCCACGACGCCGCCGATGGCGAGCCCGTTGCCGATACCCTTCGCCATCACGACGAGGTCGGGCTCGACGTCGAAGGCCTCGATGCCCCAGAAGTGGGAGCCGGTGCGCCCGAAGCCTGTCTGGACCTCGTCGGCGATCAGGAGTACGCCCCGCTCGTCCAGGATCTCCTTTACCCGCTCGAAGTAGCCCGGCGGCGCCTCGATGAACCCGCCCACCCCCTGTATGGGCTCGGCGATGAAAGCGGCGACGTTGCCCGTGGTCTCCTCCTCTATGACCGCTCGCACGTCGTCCGCGCAGCGCAGGTTGCACCTGCCCTCGTGCTTGCAGAACCCGCAGCGCAAGGGGTAGGGGTTCTGAGCGTATGCCACGTCCAGCGCGGAGCGGGAGGTCGGGCTCCAGGTGCTCTGGCCCGTTATGCCCATCGTCGCGAACGAGCGGCCGTGGTAGGAAGACCTCAGGGCTATGACCTCGCTCGAGTTCCGGTAGCGCGTGGCGAAGAGGAGCGCAGCCTCGTTCGCCTCGCTCCCGCTCACGGTAAAAAACGCCTTCTTCTCACCCGAGATCGGAGCGAGCTCTATGAGCTTCTCGGCGAGGCGGACCTGGTTCTCGATCAGGTACAGCGTCGAGGTGTGCAGGATCTTCTCTACCTGCCCCTTTATGGCCCCGGTTATCTCGGGCACGTTGTGCCCACTTATGGCCGTGACGATTCCCCCGAAGAAATCCAGGTACTCATTACCCTCGGAGTCCCAGACCCTGAACCCCTCGCCGCGCTCCAGCTCCATGGGTCTCTCGTAGTAGAGCGGCATCCACGACGGCAACGTGGCCTTGTGCCTGGCCAGAAGCTCCTCAGGGTTCATACCTTCACCTCCACGTCCGAAAGCTGCCGCCTGCGGTTACGACGGTCACTCCTGTAGAAAGCACCCAAAGTCTTTACTCCTAGATTCCACCCGCCACCGAACCTCTTTGTTCCCGGGTGACACGACCGTATACAGGCCGCGAGATACCTCTCCGACTCTCCGTCGTCGCCTCCCTTTCCTCGAGAGTCAGTATAAGCAAAGCAAAGAGTTGTTGTAAACGGGTTCAGCCCGGCCAGCGGAGCTTGGGGATGACGCGCTCCCCGTAGGCCCTGATGAACTCCTCCTGGTTGCGCCCGACGTTGTGGACGTAGACCTCGTCGAAGCCAAGGTCCACGTAGTGCTGGACGTGCTCGAGGTGCTCGTCCAGGTCGGCGGAGGTGAGGACGCGGTTCTTGAAGTGCTCGATGGAGACCTGCTTCGCCATCGCCGCGAAGTCCTCCGGGTTGCGGATGTCTGCCTTGGGGAACGGCATCCCGCCGTTGGGCCACTCCTTCACGGCCTGCTCCTCGGCCTGCCGCTGGTCTTCGGCCCAGGAGACGTGGAGCTGGATCATGCGCGGCATAGCCGACGGGTCCTTGCCCTCCTCGCGGGCGCCCTCCTCGAACTTCTGCATCAGGGTCCTTATCTTCTCGTCCGCCGCCCCGACGGTGATGATCCCGTCGCAGTACCTGCCAGTCCTCTTGCTCTGGATCGGGCCAGCGGTCGCTACGTAGATGGGCGGCGGCGTCTCGGGCATCGTGTAGAGCCGCGCGCTCTCCAGCTTTATGTGCTCCCCGGAGTACTTGACAACCTTGCCGCTGAAGAGGCGCCGGATCACCTCGATAGCCTCCATCAGGATGCGCAACCTCGTCGGAGCCTCGGGCCAGTACTCGCCTACGATGTGCTCGTTCAGCGCCTCCCCGGCCCCGAGACCCAACCAGAATCGCCCAGGGTACATCGCCTCGAGCGTCGCCGCGGCTTGGGCGATTATGGCCGGGTGGTAGCGGAACCCCGGCGGCGTCACCCCGGTGCCGAAGCGCATACTCGTTGTGGCGCCTAGAGCTCCTAGCCAGGACCACACGAAGGCGCTCTGGCCCTGCTCGGGCGTCCAGGGGTGGAAGTGGTCCGAGGCCATGACCGAGGTAAAGCCGCTCTCCTCAGCGACCTTGCTCCAGCGGAGAAGGTCGGTGGGATGGAACTGCTCGAACATTGCCGCGTACCCGACCGTGCCCGTAGTCTCCATGGATGCCTCCTTTTTAGCATTTCAGCACGCCTGCTTCGCAGGCTCTCAGCACGCTCCGGCTTCCAGCCGTCGCTCGTCAGCATTTCAGCTTGTCAGCAGGGTACCGCAGTTCACTGCTCTCCGGCGCCTGGCGAATGATTCTGCCGGGAAGCCTTCTCGCGAAGCGCTGCCCGAGTAGGAGCCCAACGGCAGAGAAAGCTGACAAGCGAGGGCCTTTTTAAAGGCCCGAAGCGTGCTGACAAGGAACGCGAAGCGCGCGTGCTGACGAGCGACGGCGAAGCCGGAGCGTGCTGAGAAGCTGCCTCCCGGAGGGAGGCGGCGTGCTGAATTGCTAGAAATGATCCGGCGGATAGACCCACGGGTCGTCCACCGGGAATAACGCCTCCAGAAGCTCCAGCGCCTCCGGCGAGCCCGGCTCTACGAGACCGTGGCGGGCGAGCTGGCCAGCCGGAAGATACCCGGCGTAGAGCTGCGCGAGCTGGCGCACATCGAGCGAGACGCGTTCCTCCGCCTCCTCCCCGCGCACGACCTCTCCGTTTCCGACTGTGTAGGAGCCGGCGTTCTCCGGGATGACGTCGTCGGAGACCTCCAGTACCAGCGGGGCTTCCGGGGTGCGGCTCAGGTAGCTCAATGCGCCCTCGACGTCTACCAGGCGCAGCATGAACTTCGGCACTATCTCGGCCGTGACGTAGGAGTTGCGCAGGTAAGGGTGGAGGGGTTCGCCGCGGGGGGTGCTGTATTTGATCTCGAAGACCAGCGGGTCCTGGGCCGCGAGGAAGGAGATCAGGGCCCGCCACGCACCCACCGTGCTCCACACGAGCTCCCGGACCGAGAGCGTGCGCCGTGGCTTGCGGTCCCTCCAGTCGGACATCCCGTAGAGGATGTATCCCTCCAGCTGTCCTTCACGCTCGTAGACGGCTGCCTGCCAGTCCTTGCGGGAGACCAGGTTTCGCCACCGCCCCTCGCTCCGGCGCACGCAGCAGGAACGCCTGGCCGCCTCACCCTCAAGGAGGTCCATCATCTCGGGCAGGTCCCCCTCCCTGTAAGCCCGGACGCGTCTCTGCTCGCTGCTCGTCGGGAGGTCGGTAGGTTTGAGGGTGTGGGCGATCGTCTCGGTAGCGAGCTCCCACCCGTACGCCCGGTAGAAGACCTGTGCGAAGGGTTGGAGCAAAGAGAGGTGCATCTCTCGCTCGCGCATCGTCCGCAGGACGTCGCGCATGAGCTCACCGGCGAAACCCCGCCGACGGTACGCCGGGTCCGTCGCGACGGCCGCGATTCCCCCCATAGGGACAGGCCGGCCGTCCACGAAGACCTCAAGCGGCAATACCGCCGCGCTCGCCCTGACGTCCCCATCCTCTTCGATGAGACGCACGAGTTCGAGCTCGACACGGCCGTTCCCTCCCGGCTTGTAGTACTCCTTCCAATAGCCGCCGTTCTCCCCGAACGCGCCCGCACCAAGGCGCGCCAGCGATGCCTCGTCCCCCGCCCGATACCCGCGTACCTCCAAGACACTCCTCCCAGACCGGTGACCAGGCCTGATTCTAGCCCGACGAGCCCGCGCGGACACGGGTGCTACTCAGGCACCGTCCCGCGTAGAAGGTTGGCGAGATCGGACCCGACTATGGGGCTTGTCGCGCACCCAGTCGGTGAATTTCTGACGTCCGGGTGGGCGGAGAGGGCCTCCAGGGCCATGCTCCTTTGGCCCTGGCAAGCGAGATATGGCCGTCAGCCGCGGGCACGAAAAAGCGGGCCCCCGAAGGGACCCGCTTCTTCTAGTGCGCTGCTCGGTTAGTTACTACCGAACGATCCTGCGGGCCAGAAGACCACCGGCCACTAGCAGGGCACCAGCGCCAAGCGCCAACAGCGATGCACCACCCGTGCTCGGGAGCGCGCCGCCAGCCGCCGAAGCCGCCGAAGCGGAGCCGCCACCGCCACCGCCGCCGCCAGCCTTAGCGGTCGAAGTCGCCTTAGCGGTCACAGTCATCGCCGAAGCCGAAGCGGTGTTGATGTTCACGTCACGGCCAGCAGCGAGGCTCCTGAAGCAAGCGAGCACCTGGTTCTGGTCAACGCCGAGCTCCTGCGCGATGCCGGCGAGGTCCTGCTGGTTGTTGGCATTGTACTGACCCGTGGCCGCAGCCTGGATCTGGTCACAGTCCACGTACTGGACGCTGCCACCAACGGCCGTCGCCTGCGCGAAAGCCGGGGCGGCGGCGGCCAGAACCATGGCCATGACCGCTGCTAACAGCATTACCTTCCTCAACTCATTACCTCCTCGTGGATCACGTTCCGACGTCCTGCCGATAAAACTCTAGCTTCTCACCTACGCGCCCGTACCCCCTCTCTCCAAGCCGCGCTCCTCGCTTTCCTCAGGCCTGAGGGGCGCAGTCCGGGCCAACTATGTTACCCACCTTAACATAACTTCACATCTCTTCACAAGTTCTCTTCAATATTGGGGAGCTTGTCTGTGGGTAGAAGCACCCATGTCTGGGGGGTATCCGTGGCTATCACCCCTGCATAAGGCGTTTCCAAGAAGACGCGATGCGAACCTGGTCGAGAGCTGTCTACCGTCGGCTGCCCGAAGCCGGGACCGTGCTTCGGGCGGTCTACACCCCTTCTCGAGGTGATCGATCCTTGCAGCGAATTCTGGAGAAGCCGCGCCCCATAAAGCAAAGAGCTGAAATGCGCGCAAGCCCTTTAGCGGCGGATACTGGGCCCCACGCGCTTCATGGCGGTGCGGAAGTCGTAGGTGGTGACGGAGAGGGCCGAGAGCTGGTGGGGCGCGATGCGCCGCTCGAAGTCGCTCAGGTTGATCGTGCGGCGCATGCACGCCAGGGCGGCCTCGCGGCACAGCGCCTCGAGGTCCGCGCCCGAGTAGCTGCCGGTGTGCTGAACGATGTGCTGCAAGTCTAGGTCGGGGTCTGTAGGCATGTCGCGGGTGTGGATATTCAGTATATGCAGTCGCGCTTCGGCGTCGGGGAGCCCGATCTCGATCTCGTGGTCGAAGCGCCCCGGGCGCCGGAGAGCGGGGTCGAGGGCAGCGGGGCGGTTCGTGGTCGCGATGACGCAGACACGCCCGAGGTCGATCATGCCGTCCATGAGGGAGAGGAGCTGGGAGACGAGGGTCGCCTCGAAGCTCTCGCTCATCATGTCGCGCGAGGAGGCGAAGGAGTCTATCTCGTCGAAGAGCACGATCGCGGGCGCCTTGGACCGCGCCTCGTTGAAGATGGAGCGGAGTCTGGCCTCGCTCTGGCCCCAGTACTTGTTGAGTATCTCAGGCCCCGCGACTGCTATGAAGTGCGCCCCGCTCTCGTGCGCGACCGCGCGCGCCAGGAGCGTCTTGCCCGTCCCCGGCGGGCCGTAGAAAAGGATGCCCTTGTGCGGCCTGATGTTGAGCTTCTGGAAGATCTCCGGGTGGGTTATGGGAAGCTCGACCGCCTCGCGGACCAGAGCTATCGTCTCGTGCATCCCGCCCACGTCCTCGTAGCGGGTGGCCGGAACGTTGCGCGTGCCCGAGGCCATGCCGCCAGCCACCGCGACCCCTGCCCCACCGTTGCGCACGCTGCGTGCGAGGCGCTCGATCAGGCTCTCTCGTTCTTCGTGCGACACTGTCTCTTTAAGTTTGCGACCGTCGCGCGTCTTGACTACTGCCCAACTCGCCAGCGGCCCGTCCTCCTTGTAGCGCCAGCCGGCGTCCTTGCCCGGCTCTATCTTCTCGGGGAGGCGGGCGACGATCTCCGCCGTCGTGTCGAGGTCGAGGATGGGGCACCTGACGCACGGGCCGAGGTCCGAGAGGACGCGCTCGGTGATGCCCTCTTTGTCCACCAGATAAGTGCCGTCATCGCCCATCTTCCCGAAGTCGTACCAGGAGTTGTCCGTGAGGTGGTCGTTGTCGTAGAGATGGATCTGCTTGCAGGGGAAGAGTTGCTTGTCCGCGAGCTTGCCCGGCGTGCACCAGTCCCTCGCCGAAGCCCCTGAGCGCTGCTTGCGCAAGAAGCAACGCACACCGTCGAACAATTCTTCGCCCGAAAGGGTGATCCCGTCCGCAGCGTACTCCGCCCGCTCCTCGCCGCGCAACAGCCCGGAAAAGTCATCGAGGAGACGCCAGTCGTCGGGCAGGTCCAGCTCGACAAGGACCCGCGCCGCGCCGTTCATCCCCTCCACCCGATAAGTGCGATGGCTGGCGGCGACCGCGGCCGCCCGTCCGAGGGAACCTTCGGTGCCGAGGGGAAATCCTACGCGTACCTTCATGGCCCGCAGATTCTAACCTACGGGTCGGAGTGTCGTCGGTTGGAACCGTCCGCGGGGTTACAGGCTCTCTCAACCAGCCTGTTCGACGATCTTGATTAGCTCCTACTGCAGGTTAGTTACCGCCTCTTCGACCCTCACCTCTCCCTTCAACGAAAGGCACGTCTTACCTTCAGCGGATGCTTGCGAGGACGCCCTTTCCGCGCTACCGTGCCGGAGACCTCTATATAGAGACGAGGAGAGCACGATGGGCGAGAGCAACCCGCCGGTCTCGACCGGTCGCGGCGACGACGGGACCACGACCCTGCTAGGGTCGGGCCGGATGGGCAAGAACGACCCGCGCATCATCGTGCTTGGAGACGTGGACGAGGCGAGCTCCTTCCTCGGCCTCGCCCGCGCCGAAGCCGATGGCGACATCGGCGAACTACTGCTCCGGCTGCAGCGGCTCCTCTACCGCGTCATGGGCGACGTGGCGATGCCCAAGGAGTCGAACGCCGTGGGAGAGGAGGACCTGAGGTTCGTGGAAGAAGCCCTCGAGGAGTGGCGGGGGAAAACGGAGATCCCCAGGGAGTTCGTCGTCCCCGGCGAGAGCCGGCTCGGCGCTCTCCTCGACGTCGCCCGCACCGTCGTCAGGCGCTCGGAGCGGAGCCTGGTCGCGGCCGGCTACGAAACGGAGCATCCGTACGCCCTCAGAGCCGTAAACCGGCTATCGGACCTGCTCTTCGTAGTCGCCCGCAACGCCGACGGGCGGAGGATGCTCTCGAAGGGCTGAACGCCGGTACTTCGATTGCGGGATACGAATCCGGGTATAGATCCGCATAGCGAGCACGATCCTTCCAAGGAGGTACTCAATGGCGGTTGACTTCGGCGTCTTCGTCCCGCAGGGGTGGCGGATGGACCTGGTCGAGATAGAAGACCCCTTTGAACAGTACGAAGCGATGACACGGGTGGCGAAGGTCGCCGAGGGGACCGGCGCCTACGATTCTATCTGGGTCTACGACCACTTCCACACCGTCCCGGAGCCTACCCGTGAGACCACCTTCGAGTGCTGGACGATCACAGCCGGCCTGAGCCGCGACACGCAAGAGATCAAGATCGGACAGATGGTCACCTGCAACGGCTACCGCAACCCCGCGCTCCTGGCCAAGATGTCCTCAGCCGTAGACGTGATGAGCAACGGGCGGCTCCTCTTCGGCCTGGGCGCCGGCTGGTACGAGCACGAGTGGCGCGCCTACGGCTACGGCTTCCCCGAGGTCCCCGTGCGGATGCGGATGTTCAAGGAAGGTTGCGAGATCATCCACCGCATGTGGACCGAGGACGACGTCGTCTTCAAAGGCGAGTTCTACCAGATAGACAAACCCATAAACGAGCCCAGGGGCTTACAGTCGCCCCACCCGCCGTTCTGGATCGGAGGCAGCGGCGAGAAGGTTACGTTGAGGCTCGTCGCCCGCTGGGGTGACGCCTGCAACGTCAACGGCGACCCCAAGAGGCTAAGGCACAAGTTCGGCGTGCTGCGCGGGCACTGCGAGGATCTGGGGCGCGACTACGAGGAGATCACGCGCTCCACCTCCATAAACGTCTTCCTGCTCGAAGAGGGAGACGACCCCGTGGAGGCCACGGCCCTCGCCCGCGGCGAGATTAGCTACGACAAGTACTCGAACCAGTTCATGGTCGGCACGGCGGAGGAGATAGTCGAGCAGCTGCGCCCGAAGGTCGAGGCGGGGGTCAACTACTTCATCGCCTACATGCCGCGCGTCGCCTACGAGCCCGAGATGGTCGAGCGCTTCGCCAGGGAGGTCATCCCCGAGCTTTCCTGAGAAGAGGTTTGTCCGGGCGGCACCTCGAGATGTATCTTGTGCGCGCCTGGAAGCGAGATAGAGAGGCTGGCCCACTGACGGTCTTTGTGCCCGTCCTCGCGGGGGTCGCGGGACTGATACTGGGCCAGCGCCTGGTGCCCGCAGCGGGCACCAGGCGCACAACAACGTCGCCGGCTTCATCTACGGGGCCGCCTACGCCGTGCTGCTGGCTTTCGTCGTCATCGTCGTGTGGGAGGAATACGGGCAGGCCTAGGTCCAGCCGAAAGCCTTCCAGGAGGTGCTGCAGAGCTTCGAGAATGACCCGGAGCACTAAATCGCTATGGGTAGTGGCGAGCCACTACCCATGTCGTTTCAGTACGGTTTGTCCACCCATTCGGGCTCGGGTGTGATGTGGCGCTCCGGCTTCGGACCGGGGCCGTCGAGGCCAGTAGAGCTCACGGTCATCAGGACTCGCACCTTCATGTCGTGGTCGCACAAAGCCTGGCACGAGAGCCTGACCTGCCCGAGCAGATCCCGGCTCTCGAGCACCTCGACCTCCGCCTTCGTCATTTTCTCGGGCTCGCCTTCGAGGTATTCGATGCGGCAGGTGGTGCACCTTGCATACGAGCCGCAGCGGTGCAGGATGTCCACCCCAGCGTCCTCCTCGATCGCAAGCACCAGCCTCTTGCCATCTTCTATGTCGAAAGTCCCCGCCCCCTCGACCTCGAGCCTAGGCATCGGTCCCTCCTCTCTTAGATATCGGCAAGAGCGTAGCAGATTGCCAGAAGGGGGGCTCTCCACAACAGGGAACAGATAGTCTAAACTTGCCCCGCGCACGAGTTAGGGGGTTGGGATTGGATCAACGGCCGCCTTCGGTCAAGGTAGAGAGGCCCTGGGGCAACTTCGAGCAGTACACCCACAATTTGACCTCCACGGTCAAGGTCATAACGGTCGTCCCCGGCGGCGTCCTGTCGCGCCAGTACCACCACAAGCGCGACGAGCTGTGGGTGGTGCTCGACGCGGGCGCTCGCGTCGAGCTGGACGGAGAGGTACTTCACCCCGAGCCGGGTGAGAAGCTCTTCATCCCCAGGGAGACGGTGCACAGGCTCTCTTCGGTCGGAGAGAGGGAGGCGCGGGTGCTCGAGATCTCCTTCGGCGAGTTCGACGAGGACGACATAGTCCGCATCGACGACGTCTACGGCCGCGCGGGGCCGTGATGGACCCTCCGCGTCCCGCGCGCTCCGGGTGAGCCTCGGGGGTGGAGGAGAGCCGCGCCGCGAGCCGGGGGAGACGCCCGGCGCCTCTTCCCCGGCGAGTGGTGCGCTGCGAGACGGCCGGTCCCGCCTCTCCCCCCTGCTCCTGCTCTTCGCCGCTCTGCTCCTGGCGCTCCTCGCGGTGGCGGGCCTGCTCCTTTGGAGGTCCCTGGGCGATAGCCTCTCGGGCACCAGCGTCGCACGGGACTCCATAGACTCAGGGCCGGAGCCGCGCGTGCGCCTCACCAACGCCGCAGGCCAGGTGCGGGTAGAGGGCGTCGATGGGCTCGACTCCGTCGAGTATGAGGTGACCAAGTACGCCATGGGCCCCGACCCGGCTGCGGCCAAGAGAGCGGCCTCCGAGGTGCCGGTGGACCTCTCCCGCCAGGACTCGACCTTCGTCCTCGAGACCGACGGGGGCCGGGGCACAGGGGCTGACTACGCGCTTAAAGTTCCGGCGGGCGGCGCCGTGGAGGTCGAGTCCGGCGCCGGAGACGTCGAGGTGAGTGGGCTCTCCGGCGAATTGAAGGTCCTGGCCGAGGCCGGCGACGTTACGGTGAGGAAAGCCGGCAGCGACGTGACGGTCGCCGCCCCCCAAGGCGACGTCGTCATCGACGACGTCAGTACCGAGACGGGGCAGGTCGAACTGGAGGTGGGCTCGGGCGACGTCGCGCTGCGAGACCTCATCGTCGGCACCCTGGAGGCCAGCGTCGAGGCCGGGAGCGTGACCCTCTCGGGGCGCTTCTCCGGGAGCGGCAGGATCTTCGTCGAGACGGGCGCCATAACCGCGAACCTCCCGCCCGAGGACACCCGCGAGCTTACCCTCGAGACGAGTGTGGGCCAGGTCATGCGCGAGACCCCCAGCCAGGACGAAGGTCGCCCGGAGAACAAGGAAGGCTCCTAGTGTTCCGGCGGCGGCACCAGCCCGTCGGCGCCTCCCCTGAGAACTTCTGGGGTACTTTGAAGGGGGTCTGGTTCGCCCCGCGCCGCTTCTTCGAGCGGCTGGATCCCGGGGGCGGGTTCTTCAGGCCGGCGATCTTCGCCTCGATCGTCCTCTACCTGAATTTGCTCCTCGAGGCCGCGCTTCAGGCCGTCTGGCTCCGCGAGTTCAACTTCGCCCTCATCTACGCGCCCTTCCTCGGGCTCGTCGTCGCCCTCGTGCTCGCGCCGCTCCTCGTAGCCGGGCTCACCGTCCTCGTGCTCGTCGTCCTCGATGGCGCGCCCTCGCGCCGCAGCTTCGGCCCTGTCTTCCGGGCTCTGGCCTATGCCAGCGGAATAGGAGCCGTGCTCTGGATCCCCTACGCACCCCTCCTCGCTATACCCTACGGCGCTTTCGTCGCCACCGTCGCCATCAAAGAGACCATCCACGCCAGCTGGGGAAGGGCCGCCGCAGGCGCCCTGATACCACTCGCCGCCGTGCTCCTTATACTTCTCCTCCTGACCAGCCCAGAAGAGGCTTTCGGATTCCTCCTCAACCCGCCGGGGAGCTGAGCTTGCCCGTCGGGTCAACCTGCGGGAGCTTCTTCTCCGGGCAGCTCTTCACCCTAAGACAGCGACTCCAGCGCGAGCGCGGTGAGGAGCGCAGATCCGAGGGGCAGGATCTCCTCGTCGAAGGCGAAGGTCGGGGTGTGGAGGCCCGAGACGTCCTCTCCGACGCCGAGCCAGATGAAGGCGCCGGGGATCTTCTGCAGGAAGTAGGCGAAGTCCTCTGCGCCCATCGAGGGGTTCGGGAGCTCTAGGGTGTTCTCCTCACCGAAGAGGTCCCTGGCTACGCCCAGAGCCCTCCTCGCCGCGTCCCCGTCGTTCATGGTCACGGGGTACGAGAACTCGTAGTCGAGCTCTACGTCTCCGCGCATCCCCTGCGCGACGCCGCGGGCGAGCTGCTCGATCCTCTCCGGCATGGTGCGCCTAAGGTCCTCGTTCAGCGTGCGGACCGTCCCTCCGAGGCGCGCCGTCCCTGGGATGATGTTGAAGGCGGATCCGGCCCCGATCTCCCCTATCGTCAACACCGCGGGCTCGACCGGGTCGACCTGCCTGGAGACCACGGTCTGCAACGCCGTCACTATCTGGGCGGCCATAGCGATGGCGTCCGCCGTGAGGTGCGGCATGGCGCCGTGCCCGCCGTCGCCCCTCACCGTCATCTCGAAGGCGTCGGCGGCGGCCATGATCGGACCAGCCTTCGTCGCCGCCGTCCCAAACGGCAACCCGGGCCACAGGTGCAGCGCGAAGACGGACGATACGCCGTCGGCGAACCCCTCCTCGACCATGACCTTGCCCCCACCCCCGCCCTCCTCGGCCGGCTGGAAGAAGAACCTGACGTTGCCGCTCAACCTCTCGCGCATCCCCGAGAGGGCGTGAGCGCAACCCACCAGCATGCTAGTGTGCCCGTCGTGGCCGCAGGCGTGCATCTTGCCGGCTGTCTGCGAGGCGAACGGCAACCCCGTCGCCTCGTGGATCGGCAGCGCGTCAATGTCCGCCCTCAACCCCACCGTCGGACCGTCTCTCTCGCCTTTCAAGGTAGCCACGATCCCGTTCTCGGCCACGCCGGTCTGTATATCGAGGGGTAGACCATCTAGAGCATCGAGCACCTTCTCCGCCGTCTTCTCGCGTGTCGAAGCCGAGCTCGGGCTCCCTGTGGATGTCGCGCCTGAGCGCGACGATCTTCTCGCCGAAGCCTTCCCGCACCGCTTCCTCGAGACCTTCGAACCTGTGGACCACGCTCATCTCTGACTCCCTTCCACGCGGATTTCTCAGTCTACAGCGTTCGCCGAAGCGCACAGCTCACTCAGCGGGCGACCAGACCGTCGGATCGAGCGGCAGCCGAGCAGGATCGAAGCGCGCGAGCAGGTCGGCGAGAGCCGGGCTCTCGCCTGCCGCCGCGAGTCCGAGCGAGCGAGCCATCCAGGCGAGGACTTCTCGCGGGCACTCGCCGAGGGCCTCTCTATCGGCGAGCGTCACCGCCCCATGCCGCTTGGCCAACCGCCTTCCGTCGGGTCCGAGCACGAGCGGCACGTGGGCGTACCCGGGCGAGGGAAGGCCGAGCACCCGATGGAGTTGGATCTGGCGCGGCGTCGAGTCCAGGAGATCTGCCCCCCGCACCACCTCGTCTATGTCCTGCATCGCGTCGTCCACCACGACGGCGAGCTGGTAGGCGGGGGCGCCGTCGTTGCGCCTCACGACGAAGTCGTCTACCTCCCCCTCGTAGGGTCCAAGCAGACGATCCTCGAACGACACGCGGACGTTCTCCGCACGCAGCCGCAGGGCGGGCGGACGGCCCGATGCCTCCTTCTCGGCACGCTCTCTTGCCGTCAACTCGCGGCAGGTTCCGGAGTACCGGTCGGCGGCGGAGATACCGTGCGGCGCCGAGACCGAGGCCCGGATCTCCGCCCGCGTGCAATAGCAGGGGTAGAGGAGCCCCTCGTCGTCGAGTCCGGCTATCGCTTCCTCGTACAGCGCCAGCCGCTCGGACTGGCGCGCGACGGGTCCGTCCCAGTCCAGCCCAAGGGCCCGCAAGTCCGCAAGCTGCGCCTCTTCCATTCCTACCCGGACGCGCGAGCGGTCGAGGTCCTCGACCCGCACGAGAAAACGCGCGCCCGCAGTACGGGCGAAGAGCCAGGCTAGGAGAGCGGTCCGCAGGTTCCCGACGTGGAGCGGTCCCGTAGGGCTTGGCGCGAAGCGCCCGTCGGCACCAGCGTCCGCGCGCGGAAGGCGCGGCGACGGGCGGATTACGTCTCTGTGCTTTCCCAAAGCTCCTAGATATTATCCCGAGCTATGCGCTCGAACTCCGCGTCCAGGCTGGCCCACAGCTCGTCCTCGCTTATCCCGAGGGCAGCCGCGTCGCGTACCAGTACACGCAGACGCTCGAAGATCTCCTCGACCCTTCGCTCACGAGCGACCTCCTCGATACCCTCCGCTACCACCGTCCCAACTCCGGGCCGGCTTACGACGTACCCCATGCGCTGCAGCTCGTTGTAAGCCCTGACGATCGTGTTGGGCGCTATCTCGAGGTCTTCAGCCAGCCGGCGAACGGTCGGCAACCGCTCCCCGGCTCTCAAGCCCCCAACCTCGATCGCGTGCCGTACCTGATCCACGATCTGGACGTAGATCGGAACCCCACCGCGCGAGTCGACGTCGACCCAAACTCCTACAGCCCTCACCTCCTTGGTTTTGTTGTCGCATATTTATAACACAATAATACGGAGTGCTGCTGCGGCTGTCGATTCAGGAGCTGAAGATCCGCGAGTCGTCTACGGGAGCCAGACTCGGCTCGTTGGCTCGTCGGGGATGGAGGTGAGCACTACCTTTTTGACGCCGAAACGCCAGAGTTCGCGGGTGATGACGGAGGCGTCGGCCATGCTCTTGCCGGGCTTGACGCCGGTAATGAGTGCGGCGGTACGCGCGTTATCCGGGACGTTACGGAGGGAGCCCTTAGCGATGGCCTGGGCGAAGGCGCGAGCGGTTATGCTCTGGCCGGCGCCGACGCCGGTCAGCCTGGAGAAGAGCTCGGGGCGGTGGACGTGTTCCTGGTCTACGGGTGCGCCGAAGGCGCGGATGCTCCCGACGGCGACGACGAGCGTCGCGGCGTCAGGCAAGACGGGCTCGTGATCGGCTGTGCCTTTGATCAGGCGCCGCCGCGACCCGTCGGCCTCGACCAGCACCACGTCGGCGAGCGGGGCGAGGGAAGATATGTCGGCTGGCTCCACGCCGCCGACGCGGCTTTTGGAGAGCAACCCGCTGCCGACCACGACCCCCGAGGCCGCGTTTGAGAGGGCTTCCTTGGCCTTCATGCGCAGTTCGCCGGCGTCCTCCGAGGTGACCAGCGGGCCGACCCTCTGGGCTTCGCTCACGAGCATCTTGGTGGTCGGGGCTACGAGGACGTTCATACCGGCTTGGGCGAGCTCGTCGGCGACGGTGAGCATAGCGCTCGACTTGCCTCCCGCACCCACGAAAGCGGCCACATCACCGGAGGCAATGCCGAGCGCCAGGTACAGCTTCAAAACGACTCCTTCCCCTCAAGGATCTTGCTCGCCTCAATACATGGTACATCACGGGAGAGCCTCGCGTGCTTTATGCTATGTTGGCTACTAGGCGCCAGGGAGGTCGGACGGGAGATTATCTGGGGCTAGGCAAGGGTAACTAAGGCCAGAGCCGCGAGTTTACGTACCACTGGCAGAAAGGAGCGTGGGAGATGGACGGGCGAGAGCGGGTCGCGGAGTTCAGCAGGGAGTTAAGGGAGGGTCCCGAGCCCTCGGACCGGAGCATCAAGGAGATCATAGAGTCTCTCAAGCCCCAGCTTCAGGAGCTGGTCGACAAGCAGGTCGAGCTGGCGAAAACGGAGCTCGCGCCGGTGGCCAGGCAGGGCGGCATAGCGGCGGGTCTTCTCGCCGTCGGGGCCGTGTTCATGCTTGTCTTCCTAATCTTCATCTCTCTGACCGGGGTGTACGTGCTCAACCTCTTCCTCTCGCTATGGCTCTCGGCGCTCATCATCTCTGGCGTACTGCTTCTGATCGGCGGTATACTGGCGGGGGCGGGCGCCAACATACTCCGGAGTATGGACCCTGTGCCGCACCGGACGATACGGGCCCTCCAGCAGAACATTAACTGGTTGAAGGGGCAGTTCAGGTCGTGAGCGAGACACCGGAGCGCATAGAGCGAGAGATGTTCGAGATCCGGGCGCGCATGGCCCGGGACGTGCGGGACCTTCGCCAGCACGTCGACCCAAAGGTCGTCGGCAAGCAGGTCAGCACAAAGCTCAGGGACCGCGTAAAGGGGGCCGTTACCCGCGCGGGGCGGAGCCTGATCGACTCGGCCAGGCGCCAGGCCAACGCCGTCGGCGAGGCCCGCAGGAAGAGGAACCCTTCCGCCATCACCGACGCCGTCAGGAGCGATCCGCGGCCTCTGATACTGCTCGCCATGGCCCTCACCGCCACCCTCATGGCGGCGCGTAAGATCTCCAACGGGCGACAGGAGTAGATCGAGGCCCCTCGGGCGCGTCCCGCGGCGAGCGACTTGACCCACGTCCACTTTCAGCCCGTGGGCGGCGCGGCCGGCGACATGACACTCGCGAGCCTCGTCGCGGCGGGAGCGCCGCTGCGCGAGATCACGAGCTCTCTCCACAACCTCGGCGTCGCCTTCGACCTCGCGACAGAGCGGGTCGAGATAAGCGGCGTCGCGGCGCTGCGGGCAAAGGTTACCCATCCGGAGCAACACGCCCACCGCACTTTCAAAGACGTACGTGACCTCGTAGACGGAGCTGGCCTACCCGAGCGGGTATCCGCGCGGGCTCTGGAGGCCTTCCGGCTCCTGGCAGTGGCGGAGGGCGCGGTCCACGACCGGGACCCCGAGGATGTAACCTTCCATGAGGTCGGCGCCGTGGACTCCATCGTCGACGTGGTGGGCAGCTGCGTGGCGCTCGAGCTCCTCGGCGCGGAGACGGTCAGCTGCGGGCCCCTTCCGATGGGCACCGGCGTCGTCGGGTCAGCCCATGGCCCCCTCCCCGCTCCCGGTCCCGCGACGCTCGAGGTCCTCAAAGGGTCGCGGGTGCGCTGGGTGGAGGAGCCGCACGAGACTACCACCCCGACCGGAGCGGCCCTCATGAGCGCTCTTACCGGCGGGAGTTTCTCGGACGCGGCCCCGCCGATGGAGCTGCGAGAGGTAGGCTACGGGGCAGGAAGAATACGCCTGGACAACGCCCCGAACCTGCTGCGCGCGGTGGTCGGGGAGCTGGAGGGCTCGCCGGCTGAGGTCGAGCTCCTCGAAGCGAACGTGGACGACGCGCCTGGGGAGTTCCTCGGAGCGGCGGTCGAGCGTCTCCTCGCGGCCGGAGCCCTCGACGCCTGGCTCGAGCCCATAGTAATGAAACGTGGCCGCGGAGCCTACAAGATCTGCGCGCTCGTCCGGTCCGGCGCCCGGGAGGGCATGGCGCGGCTCCTCATGCGCGAGACCGGCGCTCTGGGCGTGCGGCACCACCGCGTCGGGCGCAGCGTCGCCGAACGGCGCGTCGTCGAGGTCGAGCTGCCCTACGGGAGGTGCCGGATCAAGGTCGGGAGCCTGGACGGGGAGGACTTCGTCTTCGCCCCGGAGTACTCCGACGCCGCCCGGCTCGCGCAGAAGACTGGCCTCCCGCTGCCCGTAGTCTACTCGGACGCCAGGTACGCCTTCGCGAGGTTTGGATCCGCGCAATAAGAAGGCCGGGCGAGACACCCGGCCCACATCACCAGCTCTGCTCCTGTTTCAGGCGGGATTGACGTTTACGGCTTGCATACCCTTCTTGCCCTGAGTTTTCTCGAACGTTACGCGGACGCCTTCATCGAGCGTCCTGAACCCGTCGCCCTCTATGCCGGAGTAGTGGACGAAGAGGTCCTCACCCCCGTCGTCCGGGGAGATAAAGCCGTAGCCCTTCTCGTCGTTGAACCACTTCACTGTTCCCTGGGCCATGCGCTTGCGCCCGCCTTTCTTTCCTGGGCCGACCTATCAAAGTCGGCCCTCTTTCAGACAGCGATGCGCACTCTATTACAAAACCGGGCGGCCTGCACGCGCCGATCAACCTACTCCGGGAAACTCGAGTCGAGCAGCTCGGCGCAGTCCTCGTAGACAGCGACTGCGCCGGCTTCCTCGAGCTCTTGCCGGCTGAACGCCCCGCCCGTCAGGACGGCGACAGTGCGGATGCCGGCCGCGTCCGCCGCCTCGACGTCCCAGACGGCGTCTCCAACGGCGACTGTCTCGTCCGGCGAGGCGCCTGCCCTCTGCAGCGCCTGCTCGAAGATGTCGGGGGCGGGCTTCGGGTTCTCGACGGCGCTGGAGTTGACGACGCCGGAGATCCTGCCTTCCGCCTCGAGCTCTTGGATGTGGTGCTCGAGCTCCTCGTCCTTGGCGCTCGTGACGAACCATACCTCGTAGCCCCGCTCGCGCAGGGAGGAGATCAGCTCCTTCGCCCCCGGTAGCGGGTGGCCGTACTCCTGCAGCTCCGCGTAGATCTCGCTGTGCAGCTCGTCGATTCTCTCCTCCGTCTCCTCGTCTTCGACGAACTCGCGGATCAAAAGGCTCGAGCCCTTCCCGATCTGCTTGTGGAGCCGGGCTCTCGGTATCCGGTGCCCGACCTCCTCGAACGCCCGCGCCCACGCCTCGGTGTGCAGGTAGTTGGTGTCCATCAGCGTGCCGTCTACGTCGAGCACCACGAACCTCGCCATCTGCGCCCTCCTCAACATCATGGCTTAAAATACCGGCATGGAAGATCCGAGACCTTCTCAGCTTCGTGATCGCCCGGACGCCGGCGAGGCGGTGTATACCCGCTCCTCGGACGGTTCAGTCTCCGATGAGCACGCCGCCCTCAGGGAGGGCGCGGCCCTTGTGGACCTCTCATACAGGAAGATCTTGCGGCTCTCCGGGAAGAAGGCCGTGGAGATGCTGAACGCCGTCCTCACCAACCAGGTGCCCGAAGAAGACCGCCTCGGCGTCTACGCTCTGCTCCTCAACCCGAAGGGCCGCATTCAGGCCGACCTGCGCGTCATGAAGAGCGGTGAAGACGTCCTGATCACGGTCGAGCCAGAGGGAGCCACTGCGGCGAAGGAGCTGCTAGGCCGCTACGCTCCCTTCTACCGCGTGGGACTCGAAGACCTCTCCGACGCGTCCTGGGGCGTCCTCGGCCTCTACGGGCCCCGGGCAGGGGACCTCCTCGAAACGCCCGACCTCGCCGAGCACGAGAGCGCCGTGGTGTCTCTGAACGGCGCGGACCTGCTAACCGCGGGCGTCGCTTTGCCCGTCGGCGGCTACGACCTCCTCGGTCCGAGCGACGCTCTGGAGGCGGCTCGAAACCATCTCCGCGAACGGGGGGCGGTCGCGGCGGGCCTCGATGCATACGAGGCCGCGCGCATCGAAGCCGGCGTTCCCCGGTTCGGATCGGACATCACGCCCGAGAACTTCCCGGCCGAGGCCGGCATCCTGGAGCGGGCAGTAAGCTTCGAGAAGGGTTGCTACCCGGGACAGGAGACCGTCGCCCGGATGCACTACCGCGGCCACCCGAACAGGGAGCTCCATCGCTTCTTAGTGGAGGGCACACCTCCCGGGCCAGGCGCTGAAATCGCGCAGAGCGGCAGGCAGGTCGGTTGGATCACGAGCGTCGCGCCTGTGCCCGTAGACGGGAAGATACTGGCCCTCGGCTACCTGCACCGCAACGCTGACCCGCGAGGCGAACTCGAGTCCGGTGAGACCCGGCTTCGTAACTTCGCGTAACCTAGCGTGAGCACGGGAATCTCTATCTAGAGGCCTTCTTCGAACGCCCCTGACTACCCTCTTATAGGGAACGATTCCCAACAAAACCGCATTCCGGGGTCCCTTAATGTTACAAGCTCCCCCCGGAGGGTCACTGATGACAACGGCTCGCAGCTTGGCGCTGTGGTGGTGGCTTCGGAAATCGAAATGCGCCTAAAAATAATGATTTTGCCGGATTTCAGGAAAAGTTCTTACTTCTGTTTCGCCTGCGTTGTTGGGGGTATAATGGTATGGTTAAATAGGTTTGCTTAGTAACAAAGTCTCGTACAGGTCAGTGGCAGGGGTTTGATGCTAAAGATAGAGAATCTGCGGGTTGAGATCGACGGCAACGAGATCGTGAAGGGTTTGGATCTCGAGGTCGGCAAGGGTGAGATCCACGCGATCATGGGCCCGAACGGCTCGGGGAAGAGCACGTTCGCGAACGTGCTCTTGGGGCATCCCAGGTACGAAGTGACCGAGGGTACGGTCACCTTCGAGGGGGAGGACGTTCTCGAGCTCGAGCCCGACGAGCGGGCCAAGCTGGGGATGTTCCTCGCGTTCCAGTATCCGAGCGAGGTACCCGGCGTCTCGGTGGCCAACTTCCTGCGCACCGCGGTCAACTCGGTGCGAGAGGAGGAGCTCTCTCCCATGGAGATGTACAGGCTCCTGCAGGAGAAGATGGCCGTCATGCAGATGGACCCCAAGTTCGCCGAGAGGTATCTCAACGAGGGCTTCTCGGGTGGCGAGAAGAAGCGCAACGAGATCCTGCAGATGCTCATGCTCGACCCCAAGCTCGCCATCATGGACGAGACCGACTCGGGGCTGGACATCGACGCGTTGCAGGTCGTCGCCAGGGGTGTGAACGAGGTGCGCGGGCCGGAGTTCAGCGCGGTCATCATCACGCACTACCAGAGGATACTCAGGTACATCGAGCCGGATCGGGTGCACGTCATGCTCGACGGCCGGATAGTCACCTCGGGCGGCAAGGAGCTCGCCCAGCAGCTCGAGGACAAGGGCTACGACTGGGTGCGCCAGGAGTTCGGCGCCGGCGCCCAGCGCTAGCGGAGCAACAGGAGGAGAAGGAATGCCCGAAGACAAATCAATCCAGGAGCTCGGGCTCGACACCTACAAGTACGGTTTCCGGGACCCCGAGGAGTACTTCTTCAAGACCCCGAGGAAGGGCATAGACCCGGAGATCGTGGCCATGATCTCCAAGCACAAGAACGAGCCCGAGTGGATGCTCGAGTTCCGTCTGAACGCGCTCGAGGCTTTCCTCGAGAGGCCCACCCCCACCTGGGGCGGCGACCTCAGCGAGTTGAACTTCGACGACATCTACTACTACATACGCCCGATGGAGAACCAGGGCCGCTCGTGGGACGACGTGCCCCCGACATCAAGAACACCTTCGACAAGCTCGGCATCCCGCAGGCGGAGCGCGACATCCTGGCCGGCGTGGGCGCCCAGTACGAGTCCGAGGTCGTCTACCACTCGCTTAAGGAGGAGTGGGAGAACGCGGCGTAGTCTTCCTGGACATGGATGGCGGCCTGCGCGAGCACGAGGACCTGGTGCGCGAGTACTTCGGCACCATCATCCCGCCCGACGACAACAAGTTCGCGGCGCTGAACTCCGCGGTGTGGTCCGGGGGCTCGTTCGTCTACGTCCCGCCGGGGGTCCACGTCGACATCCCGCTGCAGGCGTACTTCCGCATCAACGCGGAGAACATGGGCCAGTTCGAGAGGACGCTCATCATCGCCGACGAGGGCGCGTACGTGCACTACATCGAGGGCTGCACCGCCCCGACGTACACCACGAACTCGCTCCACTCGGCGGTCGTCGAGCTCATAGCGAAGCCCAACGCCCGCATCCGGTACTCGACGATCCAGAACTGGTCGCACAACACCTACAACCTGGTCACCAAGAGGGCCGTGGCCGAGGAGAACGCCACCGTCGAGTGGGTCGACGGTAACCTCGGGTCCAAGCTCACCATGAAGTACCCTGCCGTCTACCTCATGGGCGAGGGGGCGCGAGGTGAGATCCTCTCCGTCGCCTACGCCGGCGACGGGCAGCACCAGGATGCGGGCGGCAAAGTGGTGCACGCGGCCCCCAACACCTCTTCGCGCATCACCTCCAAGTCCATCTCAAGGGGGACAGGGCGGAGCACCTACCGCGGCCTCCTGAAGGTGCATGAGGGCGCGGAGGGCTCGAAGAGCCGGGTCGAGTGCGACGCGTTGCTGCTCGATGAGAAGGCGCGGACGGACACCTACCCGTACATCGAGATCGAGGAGAAGAAGGTCACGACCGAGCACGAGGCTACGGTCTCCAAGGTCGGCGAGGACCAGCTCTTCTACCTCATGAGCCGCGGCCTCTCCGAGGAGGAGGCTATGGCGATGGTCGTCAACGGCTTCATCGAGCCCATCGCCAAGGAGCTCCCGCTCGAGTACGCCATAGAGCTGAACCGCCTGATACAGCTCGAGATGGAGGGCTCGGTCGGCTAGGTTCTTACCACCGGTAGTTGCAGAGCAGAGGTTTGGCGGGGCGGGCTCTCACGAGTCCGCCCCTTTTTCGAGGCTAGAGAAGGGTGATATATGAGCACGAACGGCGTGCCGGAGGTTCTGAAGAGCAAGGGAGTTAGCGCCGAGACCGTAAAGGCGCTCTCGGCATTCAAGGACGAGCCCGCGTGGCTCACCGAGAAGCGTCTGGAGGCGTGGCGCGTCTTCGAGGAGATGCCGATGCCCACGCTCCGCGACGAAGCGTGGCGCTACACGGACATCTCCGACGTGAGGGTGGAGGACTTCCTCCCTTACTCCCCGAGCCCCGACGTGACGCGGGAGGGTGACCTCCCCGACGCCGTCCAGCGGCTCATAAAGGAGGGCGAGGCGAACTCGGCCCTGCTCGTCCAGCACAACTCCGAGACGACCTTCGTTCGTGTGGATGAAGAGTTGAAGCAGAAAGGCGTCGTCTTCACCGACCTGCACACCGCTCTCAGGGAGCACGAGGACCTGGTCAGGGAGCGCCTCTTCGAGCTGGTGCCCGAGAGCTACGACAAGTTCGCGGCCTTAAGCGCGGCGGCCTTCAGCGGCGGGTCGTTCCTTTACGTGCCGCGCGGGGTTGACGTGGAGGTTCCGATCCAGAGCTACCGCTGGCTGGACGTCACGGGCTCTATAATGCCGCGCACCCTCGTCGTGGTCGAGGAGGGTGCCACGCTCACGTACATAGACGAGTACGCCTCGGCCGGCGGCGAGGAGCCCGCCCTGTCCAACGGCGCGGTCGAGCTCTTCGTCGGGCAGGGCGCGAACGTGCACTACGTCTCTTTGCAGAACTGGGCGCGCAACGTATGGCACTTCAACACCATCCGCTCCTCGACGGGGAGGGACGCCGTCATAAACAGTCTCGTGGTCTCGTTGGGCTCCGAGCTGAGCCGCACGAACGTCGAGGCGGGGCTCGCGGCGCCGGGGAGCGACTCGGAGATGCTGGGGCTCTACTTCGCCGACTCGAACCAGGTCCTCGACCACCACACCTTGCAGGACCATCTGGCGCCGAACGCACACTCTGACCTGCTCTACAAGGGCGCCTTGAGGGACGAGTCGCTCGCGGTATTTTCCGGTCTCATCCGGGTCGAGCCGGGGGCGCAGAAGACGGACGCCTACCAGACGAACCGGAACCTCATACTCGGTACTGACGAGGCGATGGCGGTCTCTCTGCCGAACCTGGAGATCATGGCCGACGACGTCAAGTGCTCCCACGGATCGACCACCGGGCAGGTGGACGCCACGGATCTCTTCTACCTGATGAGCCGCGGCATCCCCAGGCCGGAGGCCGAGAAGCTCGTTGTCTTCGGCTTCTTCGGCGAGGTCACTAGCCGCATCCCCTTGCCCGGCCTCAAGGAGAAGCTGGACCGGGCGATAGAGGCCAAGATCGGGCTCGGCTTCGAGGAACGGGTGGCGTAGATGGCCGAGTTCCACAAGACAGCGAAGACCGGGGATGTCGCGCCCGGCGAGGTGGGCGTCTACGAGGTGGAAGGTCACAGAGTGGCCCTCTGCAACGTGGACGGCGAGTTTTACGCTATCGAGGACGTCTGCACCCACGACGCCGGGCCGCTGGACCAGGGAGAGCTGATCGGCTCCCAGATAAAGTGCCCCCGCCACGGCGCCAGGTTCGACGTGACGACAGGGAAGGCGCTAACCCTACCGGCCATAAGACCCGTCCCCACGCACGACGTAAAAGTTGAAGGCGACGACGTCTACGTGGCTCTCAGCGAGGCGAAGGTCAGCCCGACCATGGGCAGGAGGCGCCGCAGGGGGTAGAGGATGTACGACGTGGAGAAGATCCGGCACGACTTTCCCATCCTCGAGCGTGAGGTGAACGGGAAGAGGCTCGTCTACCTGGACAACGCCGCGACCTCCCAGAAACCGCGGCAGAGTGCTTGACGCTCTCACCGACTTCTACGAACGGCGCAACGCCAACATCCACCGCGGCGTCCACCGCCTCGCAGAAGAGGCGACAGCGGCTTACGAAGAGTCGCGGCGGAAGGTAGCCCGTTTCATCGGCGCGCCGGACGAGAGAGCCCTGATCTTCACCCGCGGCACGACCGAGTCCATAAACCTCGTCGCCCACGCCTGGGGCCGCAAGTTCTTGCGCGAAGGCGACGAGGTGGTCCTCACCGAGGCCGAGCACCACTCGAACCTCGTCCCCTGGCAGCTCGCCGCGCGGGCGACCGGCGCGACGCTGCGCTTCATTCCCATCCAGGATGACGGCACGCTGGACATGGAGGAAGCGGAACGCCTGATCGGCCCGGAGACCAAGCTCGTCGGCTGCATCCACGCCTCGAACGTGCTCGCCACCATAAACCCGGTCGAGAGGTTGGCGGAGCTGGCGCACGAGAACCGACGCTCTCATGCTGGTAGACGGGGCGCAGAGCGCGCCGCACCTGCCGGTTGACGTGAGGCAGCTCTGGGCTGCGACTTCTTCGCGTGCAGCGGGCACAAGATGCTCGGGCCCACGGGCGTCGGGGTGCTCTGGGGCCGTCCAGAGATACTGGAGGAGATGGACCCGTTCCTGGGCGGGGGGGAGATGATCCGGGAGGTCTATCTCGATCACTCCACCTGGAACGACCTGCCCTACAAGTTCGAGGCCGGAACCATGAACGTCGCGCAGGCCGTGGGCCTTGGCGCCGCCGTGGATTACCTCGACGATCTGGGCCTGGAGAACGTCAGGGAGCACGAGAGGAGGCTCGCAGAGTACGCCTACCGGCGGCTCTCGGAGATCGAAGGCATCACCCTGTACGGTCCCGAGGAGGAGCGGACCGGGCTCGTCTCCTTCTCCGTGCCGGACGTGCACCCGCACGACCTCTCGCAGCTCCTGGACGAGGAGGGCGTCGCTATAAGGAGCGGACACCACTGCGCCCAGCCCCTGATGCGGCGCCTCGGCGTCGCGGCTACGGCGCGGGCAAGCTTCTACCTGTACAACACCGCAGAGGAAGTGGACGCGCTCGTCGAGGCGCTGGTGCGCGCACGCGAGTTCTTCGCTGCGTTCAGCGGGGCAAAGCCATGATGCGCGAGCTCTACACCCAGGTCATCATGGACCACTTACCAGCGCCCTCGGAACCGGGGCGAGCTGCAGAACGCCGACCTCGAGGAGCACCTCCTCAACCCTCTCTGCGGCGACGAGGTGACGGTGTATGCGCGTCTTCGAAGGGGACAGGCTCGCCGACGTGAAGTTCGCTGGACGCGGCTGCTCCATCTCTCAGGCCTCGGCCTCGATGATGACCGAACGGCTGATGGGGAAGAGCCGCGAGGAGGCGGAGGCGGAGATCTCCCACTTCAAAGCCATGATGGTCGGCGAGGAAGAGTTCCCAGAGATGGACGATCTGGCAGCCCTGAAGGGTGTGATCCAGTACCCCTCCCGCATCAAGTGCGCCACCCTCGCCTGGACCGCCTTCCAGAAGGGGCTCGAAGGCGGAAAGTAGGTCCATGCTACTCGAAGGCAGCTGCCATTGTGGAGCCGTCAGGTTCCGTGTCGAGTCCCCGGAACCCTACCCGTTCATGTACTGCTACTGCTCCATCTGCCGCAAGACAGCGGGAGGGGGCGGATACGCCATAAACCTCGGTGCGCTTGCGGACACCCTCGAGGTCGAGGGCGAGCAGAACCTCCGCGTCTACAACGCCAAGCTCTACGACCGTGAGGCTACGGAAGGGGTCCCTATAAGCGAGGTGGAACGTAACTTCTGCGGTTCGTGTGGCACGGCGCTCTGGGTCTACGACCCGAACTGGCCGGAGCTGGTGCACCCCTTCGCCTCCGCCGTAGACACCCCGCTGCCGAAGCCCCCCGAGCGCGACCATATGATGCTCGACTACGCCGCGCCGTGGTGCGAGGTCCCATCGGGTCCTAACGAGCGTCGCTTCCCGGAGTACCCGGACGAGTCGCTCGCGAGCTGGCATAAGAGGCACGGCCTGCGCGACGATCCCGAGGACGGCCGAAACCGGAGCACTGGCGGCTAACCGGCCAGGAGAGAGCCCTGCTCGCATGGCAGCAGCGGTCGGGTGGCGGGCGTGGAGCTCTTCTTCGATCTTCGGCGGCAACGGCGCGGGCTCTATTCCAGCACCCAGGTGTCCAGGTTGGTGAACCAAGGTGCATCCCAACCGGTACAGCTACATCTCCCTACGCCTTCTCGCTTCAAGGTACGCAGCCTCGGTCATAGCTAGAGCCGTACTCAACCGCGTAGCTAGCTCACGAAAGTTGCTGTCGTCCAGCATACCTCGAGAGCGCATGAGGTTGAGCGATGCTCTGAGCCGTTGCCCCGCTTCGCGTGTGCTGTCCTGAATCTCATCTAGTGCCGAATCCTCGTTAGTCATGTCTTGAGTGTACGTAGCAACGACGTGCATCGGCAGCAACCGATGCCAATTGTTATATAGATTTAATACTTTCCAACGCAAACTTGTTCTATGGGCTGTACAATGGGCTGTACCGGTGCCCATATCCTCCTTTCCCTTTCCCACCTATCACCTAAGATACGGGCACCGGATTTGACCACCAAAAACCGTACTCTTCCTAGCTCTCGGGTACAACCCCTATGTAAACGAGCTTTACAACGCTTAACGATATTTCAAATAGTTCAGGTGACCCACACCCAAGTCGCCCACCTCTACAGACTAACTACGGCAATACAGTCTATGGATTCAGCCGAACAATCCCACAACACCGCATGGCAATCCCAACATGAAGGAGAGCGAAAAGGTTATGGCGAAGAAGACGTTCTCGTCGGAGACGTAGGAGTAGAGGCGGCGGTAGTGGATCATGAGCAGGACCGAGGGCAGCGCTATACCGGCCATGAGAGCGGCCGTGACGCGCAGCGTGTTCAGGGATCCCATCTGCAAGCGAACGCCCTCTGCGTTGAGGAGCAAGAGCCCGAACCAGTCCACGGCGAGCATGACCGCGACGCAGAAGATGGCGAGCAGGGTCAGGAAGACCGGGCGCGGGAAGAGCGGTCCCTTGACCGGGGCGTCCAGCTCGGGGTCGAAGTCGTCGAGCAACCTCTTCTGGCGGCGCTGCGAGAGCTTCCAGAACGGGCCGGCGGGTTCCATCGTCGTATTCTAGGATATTCGCCGGAAGATTCCCGGATAGTCGAGCACGAGCCCGTTTTCGTCAACCGGCAGATCGGCCGTAAACCCCTGGAATATGCCTCTGTCTTCGTACCTGTAGAGACCGCTGCCGGGGCCGCGCTCGAGACACGTGTACGCTTGCCTCGACGTGCCCAGCTCCATCACCGGGACGTTCACGTAGACGACGGCAATATCCGAGGACTCCCCCTCTCTCAGGTCGAGGCGCCGGATGGGCAGGGTGTTCGTGAATGGCGTTACCGAGAGGTCCACGTCGATGCAACCCCGTAGCTCCGGGAGTGCGCTTTCCGAGGCGTCGCGCCAGTCGCCTTCTCCGTCGGAACTGAGGTGCAGCGGGTCGCTTCCGTCGAGCGGGTCCAGGATCAACTCCCGTGTCCTCCAGTGCTGGTCGCATCTGATCACGTAGCGCGCCCTGAAGCAGGTGCCGCCTTCCTCGCCGACGACTACTCCGTCGGCCTCGATGCCGCCTTCTCCAACGCGCAGGCGCAGATGCTCGAGTCCCGGTCCGTCCCACCGTGACCACGCGGCTTCGAGGGTCCCGGCGCTCATCGACGCAGGAAGCCGCCCTCTGAGTGGATGATCTGGCCCGTGATCCAGCGCGCCTCGTCGCCGGCCAGGAACGCCACGAGCCGCGCCGCATCCTCCGGCTCCCCGATACCGCCGAGCGAGAACTTCGGCTCGAGCTCCCGCTCGAGTTCCTCTGTCATCCAGCCGGTGTCCGTGGGGCCGGGGTCCACGGCGTTCACGGTGATGCCCTTGTGCCCAACCTCCGCCGCGAGCGTGACGGTGAAAGCCTCGATGGCACCTTTGGTCGCAGCGTAAGCCAGCTCTTCGAGCATCGGCCCGAGCGACTGCCCCGAGGTGAGGTTGATGATCCTTCCGCCCGGCCCGCCCGGGAAGCGCCGCGCGAACCCGACGCTGAGCAGCGCCGTCGCCCGCAAGTTCACGGCGTAGTGCGCGTCGAGCGTCTCGGCGTCCAGGTTCTCGAAGCCGTCGCGAGTGGAGTACGCAGCGTTGTTGACAAGGATGGAGGGCGGACCGAGCCGCTCCGTCACCGCGTCGAGGAGCTTCTCGGGGGAATCGGGGAGGGAGAGGTCCATCTCCATGTCCTCGGCCCTGACGCCCATACCGCGCAACTCCTCCTGGAGCGCGGCCGGGAACTCGGGATCCTCCCCCACGGGCTGCGTCCGGTCGAAGGGAGTCCAGTGAGTGAAGAAAACATTCGCTCCCTCTTCGGCGAGCGCGCGGCAGATCGCCGCCCCTATCCCCCTGCGCCGGCTCGCACCCGTAACCAGAGCCACGCGTCCACGCAAACCTTCGACCACTACTGCACCCATCTTCTGATGGCGAGGACAGTGTCTTCGATCCCGGTCTCCTCCATGCAGCTCGCGACGTTCCGCTGGAGCGGAGATATTTCGCTCATCGTCCTTCCGGGTCCTGGTGGTTTCATCCGTAGGGGATTGTAGCCGACCAAGATTTCAGCCTCTTCGCGCTCTCTGCCCTCGATGTGATCCAGGTCAAACGGGTGTACAATTTCGCTATGACCGTGTTTCGCTACGGGCGGGAGCACTACGAGGAGGGGGAGTACGTCCGCCACAAGGACGCGGTGCCGGGCGACGGCCTCGACCCCGTGGTGCGCATCGTGGAGGATCTGGGGACGATCGAGATCCCCTGCGGCAAGGTTGACTGCCGGGCCAACTGCCTGGAATATCTGGTCAACTCGTCCCGCAAATCCGAGGACTATGCTCTGGCGGAGTGCAAGCTCTCCCCGCTCGTGAGCATTATCTAGAGCGAGGCACATCCCGGCCCGAAACCGGTCACGCCACCTGCCGCTCCTGCTCGATGAGAACCCGGCGCAGGACCTTGCCCGACGGGGTGCGCGGGACAGCCTCGACGAACCGGACCCCTCGAATACGCTTGTGGGGCGCCACGCGCCCGGCCACCCAGTCCATGAGCTCATCGCCGTCGAGCTCGCCGCGACGAACTACCACCGCGACCGGGATCTCACCGTGCGACGCGTCCGGGCGGGGGATGACTGCGGCGTCGGCGACCTGCGGGTGGGTGATCAGGATCGCCTCCAGCTCCGCGGGCGCCACCTGGTAAGCGCTGACCTTGATGAGCTCCTTGAGCCGGTCGACGATGAACACGTTGCCGTCCTTATCGACGTAGCCCAGGTCGCCGGTGCGCAGCCACCCCCCGGCGTCGATGATGCCGGCGGTAGCCTCCGGGCGGTTCAGGTAGCCGGCCATCACCTGCGGTCCCCTGACCCACAGCTCGCCCCGCTCGCCGGCTCCGAGATCCCGCCCAGTCCAGGGCTCGACTACCCGCAACTCGGTGTTCGGCATGACCCGTCCGACCGAGCCGGGCTCGGTTCCGAACTCGCGGTCGGGCATCGTCGCCCCGACCGTCGTCTCGGTCATGCCCCAGCCCTGACCGACCGCCGCGCTGGGGATACGCTCCGCTACGGCGCGCTGCAGGCCGGCGCCGAGCGGCGCCCCGCCAGAGACGATCAGCTCGAGGGAGGACAGATCATAAGCGTCGACCATCGGGTGGCGGGCGAGAGCCGCCATGATCGGCGGCGCGACCACGAGCACCGTGACGCGGTACTCCTGGATGAGCGCTAGGAACCTCTCCAGGCCGAAGCTGGGCATCGTCACAACCGTCGCGCCCGCCGCCAGCGGCGCGGCGAGGGTGACCACGAACCCCATGATGTGGAAGAACGGCACCACCGCCAGCAGCGTGTCGCGTCCTGTCACGCGTAACCCGCGGCGGACCTGGCGCACCGACGTGACGAGGTTGTCGTGCGTGAGCATGACCCCCTTTGGCAGCCCGGTCGTGCCGCTCGAGTACGGCAGCAGCGCCACGGAGGTCGCCGGATCCAGCTCAACATCAGGGGCCGGACCCTCGGCGGCGAGCAACTCCAGGATGGATGTCGCGCCCTCAGCCTCGCCGAGCACGACTACCTCGCGCACATCCGTCGAGGCTCCCGCGGAGAGGGCGGCGGGCACCAAAGACGGGACCGTCACCAGCACCGACGCCCCGGAGTCGGCCAGCTGCCGCGCAAGCTCGCCTTCGGTGCAGGCGGGGTTGGCGCCGGTCACCGTCCCGCCGGCCGCCATGGCGCCCAGAGCCACGCCCGCCCACGGCGGCAGGTTCGGTGCCCACAGCGCCAGTACGTCGCCGGCCCCGAAGCCCCCGGCACCGAGCCCCGACGCTACCCGCTCCATTCGCGACGCCAGCGTGGCATAGTTGACCACCTGCCCCGTCGGCCCGTCGATCAAAGCCGGCCTGTCCCCCACCTCGCCGGCCGTCCCGGCGATCATCCGGTGCAGTGCAACACCCCCGACCTCGACCGCCTCGTAGGTGCTCGTCCACGACATTCCGGAACCTCCCGCTACCTTTTTGACACGTGTCAAATTTGACACGTGTATAATAGCCCCGGCATTAGACACATGTCAAGGACGAGGGGAGTTGCGCCATGACAGTCCTCGATACGGACACGCGGTCGCGCATACTGGAGGCAGCGTGGGGGTTGGTCCGCGCACGCGGGCCGAATGGGGTAACGATCGCGGAGATAGCTGCTGCTGCGGGCGTATCCCGCCAGCTCGTCTACTTCCACTTCCAGAACCGGGCAGGATTGCTGGTAGCGATGGCGCGTCACCACGACGTCCGCAGCGGGTTCGTGGAGCGGGTTGTCGATTCGAGATCTCTTCCTCCTGTGGTGGGCCTCGAAGAGTTGTTGCGGGAGTGGTACGACTACATTCCCGAGATCCTGCCCGTCGCACGGGCGCTGGAGGCGGCGGTGACCACCGGCGACGAAGGCGGGAGCGCGTGGCGGGACCGGATGGAAGACCTGTGGGAGGCCTTCCGCATTGCCGTCGAGCGGGTAGATCGGGAGGGCAGGCTCGCCGAAGGCTGGACTGTAGCGACCGCGACCGACTGGATCTGGGCTCGCAGCCACCTCACGACCTGGCAGCACGTGGTCGGCGAGCGCGGCTGGGCTCCCGACGACTACAGGGAACGGTCCATCCGCTCGATCCTCGCCGAGATTCTGGCGCCACCCGACGGCTAATGCTGGCGGCTAGAAATCTTCCAACTCGTAGTGCCTCTGCTCGCGCGGGCGTTCGCCGGCGTAGAGGCGCTGCAGCAGGCCGCCGCTCACGGGTGATAGGAAGAGCCCGGTAAGGCCGGCAGGCAGCAGATCGCGGGCGATGGCCCAGGCGACGAGGAGCGGGGTCCCCGTCGGGAAGTTCGAGGCGCGTATGATGCGCAGGGGGTCGAGGACGCCGCCGGTCGGGAGGATGCCTGTGGCGTAGGCGGCGAGGGTGAGGAGGCCGGAGATCAGGCCCATCAGCAGCGCGAGCGCGAGGCTGAGAGCGAGCCGCGAGCCTGAGGAGGCGTGGCCGGAGCCGCGCCTCAGGAGCAGTATGCCGCCGAAGAGGGGGGCTGCGATGAGGCCGGAGATCAGACCGACGCCCATGTAGACGAGGGCGAGCACGGTCAGGTTGCCCTCGCTGCTGTCTCCTCCCTGCAAGACGAGGAGCGCGAAAGGCTCGGGGAAGAGTGACTTGACGAACATGAAGCCGAGACCGTAGACGGCGCCTACGCCGAGGAGGCGGAGGAGGATCACGGCTCCCCCCTCACGGCGCGGTGGACGAGCCGCCCGAAGGCTGGGCCGAGGAGGAGCCTGTTGCGCGCGGTCGCCGTCATCACATGCGTGAGGTTAGCCCGGGGGACCGGGGACTTCAGCAAGAGGTTTCACGCGACCGTCGACTATTCAGACGCCGCGGTGCCCGTGCCTCCGGCGCCCTCGGTGATCCAGACGGTCTTGATGTTGGTGAACTCCTGGATACCGTAGTGGGAGAGCTCGCGGCCGTAGCCCGAGTTCTTCACGCCGCCGAAGGGGACCTCCGGGGTAGACTCGGTCATCCGGTTCACGTAGACCATGCCCGCCTCTATCTCGTTCACGAAGCGCTCCTGCTCGGCAGGATCGCTGGTCCAGGCGCTGGAGCCGAGGCCGAAGCTCGTGTCGTTGGCGATGCGGATCGCGTCGTCTATGTCCCTGGCGCGGAAGAGCGAGGCGACGGGGCCGAAGATCTCCTCCCTGTACGCCGGCGACTCTTCGGGTATGTCCGTTATGACGGTAGGCGGGTAGAAGTTGCCGGACCCGTCCATGGGCTTCCCGCCGGTGAGGACCCGCGCGCCGGCCTCCACGCTCTCCCTGACCTGAGAGTCCACGTCTTCGAGGATCTGGGGCGTGGCGAGCGGACCCATGTCGGTATCCTCCTCCATCGGGTCGCCCACCTTCAGAGCTGCCATGCTCTGTACGAAACGGCGCTCGAACTCGTCGGCGATCTCCTCGTGCACGATGATCCTCTTGGCGTTGATGCACGACTGCCCGTTGTTGAGCGTGCGCGAGGTGACGGCGGTGCTCACGGCCTTCTCGAGGTCAGCGCTCGGCATGACGATGAAAGGGTCGCTACCGCCGAGCTCGAGCACGCTTGGCTTGATCTCCTCCCCCGCCTCGCCGCCCACGCTCCGGCCCGCGCCTTCGCTGCCCGTGAGCGTCACCGCCCGCACGCGCGGGTCGTCTATTACCGGCTGCACCTGATCCGAGCCGATCAGCAACGTCTGGAAAGCACCCTCCGGGAAGCCGGCCCTGTGGATGATGTCCTCTATGGCCAGCGCGCACTGCGGCACGTTCGAGGCGTGCTTGAGCAGACCCACGTTGCCTGCCATGAGCGCCGGGGCAACGAAGCGGAAGACCTGCCAGAAAGGGAAGTTCCACGGCATGACCGCGAGTATGGGGCCTATGGGCTGGTAGCGGACGAAGGCCCTGCCGTCGAGCTCAGCCGCCTCGTCTGCCAGGAAACGCCCGGCATTCTCGGCGTAGTAGCGGCAGCCGCGGGCGCACTTCTTCGCCTCGGCGGTAGCTGCAGCGAGCGTCTTGCCCATCTCGCTCGTCATCAGGCGGCCGAACTCCTCGGCCTCGTCCTCCAGGATCTCCGCCGCCCGCAGCATCATCTCGGACCTCTCGGCCAGAGAAGTCTTCCTGTACTCGCGGAAGGTGTCGGCGGCGCGCTGGATCTTCTCGTCTACCTCCGCCTCGCTCAGCGCCTCGAACGTCCTGACTTCTTCGCCCGTAGCCGGGTTGACGGTGGATATCGCCACGATGCTCCTCCTTGATAAACGATCCTTCGCCCCGTTGAAGTAAATATACACTTTGCGTGTACCCTCCGGGCCAGATGTCTAATCAGAGACAGAAAACCGTTTGTTTGTACGGAATTCTCCACGGGAGAAAAATCTCAGCATGCCGTCGGGACTCCCTTTGACACCACATTGACACCACTCAGAAGCCCAAAGTCTCGTTCATCCCCAGCTACCTAGTAGGAGCATTCTCGGAAGTCCGCGTAGCCCCGGTCCAGCCAGCAAAGAGAAGGGGCACAAGATCAGGGCGGCCTCCTAACTCAAGAGGCCGCCCCGTTTTGGTTCGGTTACTCTGCGGTTGCCTCGCTCGGTGCTTTAGAAGAGTGGGCCTTAAGGCTCTCTTCGGCGACTCGCAAAGCCTCCTCGTCCAACTTGGACTCCTGGGCCAT
Organism: uncultured Rubrobacteraceae bacterium; assembly: GCA_963819315.1. Classification (GTDB taxonomy): domain Bacteria; phylum Actinomycetota; class Rubrobacteria; order Rubrobacterales; family Rubrobacteraceae; genus JALYGY01. The sequence goes on along the minus strand of CAWFVR010000024.1, from coordinate 55,721 downwards.
GTTCCATACCTGGGCGATTATTACCGGCCAGAAAACCAGCAACGTGATCGCCGTGGGGATGGCCTGCTGCCCGAAGATCCCTACGCCAGCCTCTACCGTGGTCCCGTTTGCTACGGGCTCTATCCTCACGTTCAGGGCGGTCTTCATTCCTATGATGGCCTTGAAGGTGCCTCCCCTGCGGATGCTGACCTGCACCCCTCCCGTGGGGATGTTCGTTACGGTCACCTCGTAGTCTTGCTTCTCGAAGTGATCCATCACCTCCTGAGCAACGGGAGCGAGATCCCCAACGACGTAGGGAACGGTCTTGGAAGAGTTGAAAGTACCCATCTAGAGCGCCTCCTTTCATGCACGTAAGTGGCCGTGCGTTGTGCCTGTACTTCTGGCGTTATCTTCTCTGCGGGTTGGGTTATTACGGCAGCGCCAAAGAAGCCTGCAGGCGAAGCGCCTGCAGGGCGTTGAGCACCGCCATCTCGCCAACCGCCTCTGTGGCCAAGGCTTTGGCCTCCGGCGAGAGCGCCTCTTCTAGCTGTCGCAGAAGCGTAACCACCCTCAAGGTTTGCTCGAGGAGCTCGGTGTCGGTTATCGTCCCGTCTTCGACGATCCTTTTGTAGGAATCCATCTCGACGATGTACTCGTCGATCAGCAATGCATCGGTCTCTTGATCGAACCATGGCCTATCCATAAGAAAAGCCTCCTTCCCCACCTGTAGCGATGGATCGGTTACTTTGAACGCTTTGCGGCTCCTTGGCTGCACTTTCCCCGGTAGATGCTTTGCTGCCATTATCTGGCCTCAGGACGTACTACCTACTCGAGGATTACCTCGGCGTGAGTCGAAGACCCCAAAGGCGTAGGCGCGAGTCGAGACGATCTCCCATACCTGCTCGTCGATGGGCCTTAGGCTGGGATGATCACGCACCAGATGTTCCCTCAGTTCTTCGGCTAGGGCCGGATCGTATTTTAACCCTCCTTTCCCTAGGCGCTCTCCGGCGGAGCGATGGCGCCCAGTGTAACCACTGATGTGCCTTCCTCGTATCGCTCAAATGAGCTAGATATAGAAATATTCTTGGTGAACATCTTAGAATGCACCCAATCGGTAGTCCAGTTGTTTAGAGAGCGCGTTGGTGTCAGGTTGGTGTCAAATCGCTCGCCCGATACTGCTAAGTTCGAAAAATACCTGCAAAATCAGGATTTGCAGATCCGGCACACCCTATGAGCAAGATCCGGAGCACGGGCCCTATTTATGCCCTTTCAACTCTACTCGCTCGACACCTTCCAACTAACTGGCGGGCGTCGGCATCAGTTCTGAACGTTGCCTTCGTCTGCGCCTCTGGCATCGCTCTCATCCTCACTTCCAAGATCGCCTGAAAGCACAGTGCCGACGCCAACTCCGAGGGTCCATATGAATGCCACGATAGCTACCTTGAGCCAGTGGCCGTGGGCATCATCGAGGGCTTGAATGAGGGTGAGGGGCACGATGACCAAGAGGACCGCACACATAGCCGCCTTTCTCAATGTCACCTTTATACCTTGCCTTTCTACGTACGACGCTGGGAAGTATGACCGAAGAGGCACATCGAATGCCAGGGCAGTCTCGAGCGGCCATCAGCTTCCAGGCGACCAAGCGTCACAGCACGTGCCTCCTTCTTCGCGAGAGGTTAGCCGGCTTGAAGAGGACGATAACGGCTATGGCCAACACTATGAGAGATTCCCTTATGACGAGGCCCATGGCTCCTCCTGAGGCCGGGGAGGCGAGAAAGAAATTGAAGCCGCTGTGGAACAAGGCGGGCGCCAAGATGCTCCCTCTGGCGCTGTTGTAGAGCCACGCGAGCAAGATGGCGAACACTAGTTCCTGCAGCGCGAAGGTCGGTAACACTGAGAAGCCGAGCGTTAGAAACCCATCGAAATAGAAGAACCGGGGCAGGTTCCAACCCACCCAGAACAAGGTCACGATCATGGTGGCAGACAAAGCGCTCATGCTACCCTGCAGCTTGGGTAGGGCGTAGCCGCGCCAGCCGCTTTCTTCCCCGATGCCGCCTAGGATAGCGCCAGCAGATCAAGTGGTTCACCTACGCTGCTGCGGCGACCTTCGTCGCCACCACCCTCGCTAACGTTCCTCGTACTTTCGGGAGACGTTTGCGGCGTAGTATGGGGCAGTAAACCAGGAGATCGCCGCACTCTTCAACCCTCTAAGGCAGCGCATCCAGTCGTTTATCGACAGGCGCTTCTACCGCAGCAAATACGACGCCCGAAGGACGCTCGAAACGTTCTCCACTACGCTGCGGGACGAGACAGACCTGGATACGCTGAGCGGCACCCTGGTGGGGGTGGTGAGGGAGACGATGCAGCCGGCGTACGCCTTGCTGTGGTTGCGCCCCGGCTCAGCCCCGAGGCAAAGCGAAGGATCGGACTAACCCCACGCATGCGGTAGGTGGGCGGTTCGAAACGCATCGCCGTCACGCTCGTCATTCGTCTGGTTTAATCGGCGTTGACCATGAACGGACGGCGCATAGATCCCGGCGAGGTGAAGCGTATCGTGGAGGAGCGGGCGCGCGCGGCGGGCTTCGACCTGGTCGGGGTGACGCGAGCGGAGCCGCTCACGCAGGGCGGCGAGAGGCTGCGGGAGTGGCAGGAGGCCGGCATGGCCGCCGACATGGGCTACATGCAGCGTCCAGTCGAGCTCCTCTCGGACCCGAAAAAATTGCAGAAGAGCGCGAAGAGCGTCGTCTCTCTAGGCGTCTCGTACTATCCGGGGGACCATCCCGAGAATACCGAGGGCGGGGGCAGGGTCGCGCGGTACGCGTGGGGCAGGGACTACCACGAGGTAATAAAGGAGCGGCTCTTCAGGCTGCGCGCGGAGCTGGAGGAAGAGCTGGGGGTGAAGATCAAGGCTCGCGGCTTCACCGACGCCGTCCCGCTGCTCGAGCGCTCGGCGGCCCAGCACGCGGGACTCGGGTTCTTCGGGAGGAACTCGTGTCTGATCAGTGGCGAGGTGGGATCCTACTTCTTCATCGCCGACCTGATAGTGGACCTGGATCTCTCGCCTGACCCGCCCGGCTCGGGGACCTGCGGCCGGTGTACCCGCTGCATGGACCGCTGCCCGACCGGCGCCATAAAGGCCCCCGGCATGGTTGACGCCCGGCTGTGCATTTCCTACCTCACCATAGAGAACAGGGGCGAGATACCGCGCCACCTGCGCCCGCTCGTTGGCGACTGGGCCTTCGGCTGCGACGTCTGCCAGGAGGTCTGCCCCTACAACAAGACGAAGGCCGCGAGGAGCCGCTGGCCGGAGTTTTCGGAGAACGCAGGGACAGGACCATATCTGGAGATAGTGGAGGTGCTCGGTATCAGGACCGAAGAGGAATTCGAGCGCCGCTTCGCCGGTACGCCCCTCACCCGGCCCGGCCGCGCCGGGCTCCTGCGCAACTGCTGCGTGGCCGCGGGAAACCTGGGACTTCGGAGGGCTGTTCCCACCCTGATCCGGTGCCTGCGGGAGGACGAATCGCCGCTGGTGCGCGCTCACGCGGCGTGGGCGCTGGGGGAGATCGGGGGCGCGGAGGCGGCGCTCCAGGAGGCCGCGGAGGGGGAGTCGGATCCCGCCTGCCTCGAGGAGATAGAGCTGGCACTCGCGGGCGGGACCACCGGCGCATCGTTGGGTTAGAATAAGAAGACGATGGCTGATCAGGTCAACTACTACCGGGTGCTCGGCGTCTCCCGCGAGGCGTCGCAGGAGGAGATCAGAAGCGCGTACCGCAGGCTGGCGAAGGAGCGCCACCCAGACCACCCGAGCGGCAGCGCCGAAGAGTTCTCGCTCCTGCAAGAAGCCCACGCCGTGCTCTCAGATCCGAACCGCCGCAGGACGCACGACGAGGCCCTGGACCTCGCCCACGCCGCCGACCAGCTAGCCGGCCTCGACTTCGGCTCCCTGGAGGACGAGCTCGCAGCCAGGCGCCAGGAGCGCGAGTCGGGCAGCCAGCCCCTGGGCGAGCGCCTGCGCGGCCGCTTCAGGAGAAAAGAGAAGACCGGTAGCCAGGGGAGCAGAGAAGACGTGCGGCGCAGGGGACGCTACGAGGTGCGCGAGGCTCGCTGGTACGAGCCGCACAACTTCGACCCGGAGCCGCTGACCTGGAAGTCCGGCGCCATCAGCTTCGTCGTCGCCTTCGCCGCTTTCATCGCGGCTGGCCAGATCGGGCTGTGGGCTACGGGAGTCATAGATGCAGGCCCCTTCGCCTTCACTCACGTGCTCGGCCCGTTCATGCCGCTCGTCTACACCCTGGTGGGCCTCGTGACGGCTTACTTCGCCTACAGGGCGGCGGGATACGCGGCGCTGGCGCTCGTCTTCGTGGCCGCGCTCGCCGTCGGCAGCCAGGGCTTGCCGGAGGGGCTGCTGCAGTTCGGCACGCTGGGCATCGTCCTCCTGCTCGTCGCGATCTGGCTGGGCAACCGCCGCGAACGCGCCGCCCGCTGAGCGCGCCTTGCCTTCTCCTGCCGACGTAGAAGCGTTCATCTCCCGGCTCGAAGAGCGCGTCGCTCCCGTCGAGAAGGCCGTGAGCGAGGCCTGGTGGCGCCTCGCGACGACCGGCACGGAGGAGGCCCAGCAGGAGCTCGTCCGCGCGGGGATGGAGTACAACAATCTCTTCGCCGATAGGGACGAGTACCAGGAGATCCGGGGCTACTACCAGGAGCGGAACTCTCTCGAGAGTAGCCTCCTGCGGCGGCAGGTCGAGGTGTTGTACCGGACGTTCGCCGGGCGACAGGGCGATAGAGAGACCCTGGACCGCATCGAGGAGCTCGAGGCAAAGGCGAGCGCCGTCTACGGCAACCACCGTGGCGTCGTCGGGGGCCAGGAGGTCGGGGAGAACGAGATCCGGGAGATCCTGCGTTTCTCAGACGACGAGGCCCGGCGCCGCGAGGCCTGGGAGGCCTCGAAGACCGTCGGCCCCGAGGTCGAGGGCACCGTGCGCGAGCTCGCCCGCCTGCGCAACCGGCTGGCCCGCGAGGCCGGATATCCCGACCACTTCCACCGGTCTCTTGACCTGCAGGAGATAGACGCGGAGGAGCTCGACCGGATCATGGCCGGACTCGAAGCCGCAACAGAAGCTCCTTTCAGAGCCCTCAAAGGGGACCTGGACGAGAAGCTGAAAGCGAGGTTCGGCGTCGAGACCGTCATGCCCTGGCACCTCTCCGATCCTTTCTTCCAGGAGGTCCCCGAAGACGGCGCGCTCGACGTAGACCGTCACTTCAGGGAGAAGGACCTCGAGGACCTCACCCGCGAGACTTACGACAATATGGGCCTCGAGGTGCGCGACGTCCTGGCTCGGAGTGATCTTTACGAGCGCGAGGGTAAGAACCAGCATGGCTTCTGCCTCTCCGTCGGCCGCGAGTACCCCTACGACGTGCGGGTGCTCGCCAACGTGAGGCCCGACGCCTACTGGATGGACACGATGCTCCACGAGTTCGGCCACGCCGTCTACGACAGGTACATAAACCCGAAGCTACCTTACTTCCTGCGCACCGTGGCCCACACCTGCACCACCGAAGCTATTGCCCTGATGATGGGCTCTCTAGCCGAAGAACCGGGCTGGCTACAGAAGGTAGCCGGTGTCTCCGAGGGCGAGCTGGACGGCGACGTCCGAAAGCCTCGCCGCCCGGCGCCGGGCCGCCGGGCTCGTCTTCACCCGCTGGGCGCTCGTGATGTTCCACTTCGAGAGAGCGCTCTACGAAAACCCCGAGCGCGAGGACCTGAACTCGCTGTGGTGGGACCTCGTGGAACGCATCCAGCTCGTGAACCGTCCGCCCGGACGTGACGCGCCAGACTGGGCGGCCAAGATACACGTCGCCATCGTGCCGGTCTACTACCACAACTACGTGCTGGGGAACCTGATCTCCGCCCAGCTGAGGGACCATCTCGAGACGCGCGTGACAGACGGCGAGGCGTTCTTCATGAGCGAGGTGGCCGGGCGCTACCTCCAGGAGGCCCTCTTCGGTCCCGGAGCCCGCAACGGGTGGCATGACGCCGTACAGGGGGCCGCTGGAGAAAGACTTAACCCAGACTACTTCGTCAGGTCTCTTCTCTAGAGCTGGAGCCGCATACCGACCAGGGAGAAGGTAGAGGCGGCCAGCAGCGCGTGGTAGTGTCGAGGCGCGGGGCTGCGGGACGGCGAGGGCCGTCAGGTAGCCTGGAGCTCATATACAATCTCCTCGGGAGGTGATTGGCGTGGGAGGGGGACGAAACCATACCCCCAAAGGGCCCGTGGACGAGCGGGAGTACCTGGCCTCACAGCCGCCCGCCAGGCAGGTAGAAGGAGCCCTGGAGGAGATCCGGAGCCGGGTAGCGGAGAGCGGGAGGCGCGTGGCCGTCCTCGACGACGACCCGACCGGCGTCCAGAGCGTGCACGGCGTTCCGGTCCTCACCACCTGGACGGTCGATGACCTGCGCTGGGCGCTCGCGCAACCGAGCCCTACCTTCTACATCCTGACGAACTCCCGCAGCCTCCCCGAGGACGAGGCGGTAGACCTGAACCGGGAGATCGCCCGTAACCTCTCGGCGGCCGCAGCCGAATCCGGCACGGACTTTGACGTCGTGAGCCGCAGCGACTCCACCCTGCGCGGTCACTACCCGGCCGAGACCGACGCGCTGGCCGCGGCGCTGGCCGAGGGTGGGCGCGGGCCGGACGGTCTCATCATCTGCCCGGCGTTCTTCGAGGCCGGCAGGATCACGGTTGACGACGTCCACTGGGTGCGCCAGGACGGGGAGCTGGTCCCGGCAGGACAGACGGAGTTCGCCTCAGACCACAGCTTCGGCTACCGCTCTTCCGACCTCAAGGCGTGGGTGGAGGAGAAGACCGGGGAGCGTTTCAGAGCTTCAGAGGTCACCAGCGTGGGTCTCGACGATATCCGGGAGGGCGGGCCGGAGCGTGTCGCTTCGATCCTCGATGGTCTCGAAGACGGACGGCCCGTGGTGGTCAATGCTACCTCTTATGAGGATCTCGCCGTCTTCGTCCTGGGGTTGCTCGCGGCCGAGGCCAGTGGCAGGCGCTTTCTCTGCCGCACTGGACCGTCCTTCGTGCGGGCGCGCGGGGGTATCACCGAGCCGAAGATTCTAGGGTCCGAGGATCTTTACCGTGAGAGGCCGAGAGAGGGGCACGGGCTCGTCCTGGTCGGCTCCTACGTGCCGATGACGACCCGACAGCTCGAGGCGGCGCTCGCGCTGGATGGGGTGCGTGGCGTGGAGATGTCCGTGCCGCGGCTTCTGGAGACAGGGAGCAGGGAAGATGAGTTGGGACGCGTCGTCGAGGAGGTCAACGGCTCTCTCGCCTCCTCCGAGGTAGCCGTCTACACCAGCCGCGAGCTCGTCACCGCCGGAGGCGCGGGGCTCTCGAACTTCGAGATCGGGGCGTCCGTCTCGGGCGCTCTGGTCGAGGTGATGCGCCGCGTGGACCGGTCGCTGCCGCTCTCGTTCGTGGTGGCGAAGGGTGGGATCACCTCGAGCGACATCGCCACGAAGGGGCTCGAGGTGCGGAGGGCCGAGGTGGCGGGACCGCTCCTGCCGCCGGGGATCGTGCCGGTCTGGATCCTCCCCGGCGACAACGACTTCCCGGGGATGCCGTACGTGATCTTCCCCGGCAACGTCGGCGGCCCGGATTCTCTCGCCCTGGCCATAGAAGTCCTGCGTGGAGAGCGTTAGAAACGCTCGACGGAGACGGCGCAAAGGGGGCGGAATGGGGGTGGACACGAAGTTCGGGGCGATTCTGGCCCGGTCGCGGGAAGCGGGGCGGGCAGTAGGCGCCTTCACCTGCTACGACCTCCTCGGCTTCGAGGCCGTGGTCCGGGCGGCCGAGTCGCGCCGGGCGCCTGTGGTCGTCCTGGTGAGCCCTTCGTCTTTCGGAGCGGAGGGCGGCGAGCGCCTCGTGCGGGCGTTAGTAGCCGCGTCCAGGGGCGCTCTGGTCGAGGTCCTCGTGCAGCTCGACCACGCCAGGGACGAGCGCCTCATAGAGCGCGCCGCCGGCTGCGGCGTGGACGCCGTGATGGCCGATGGCTCGAAGCTCCCCTTCGAGGAGAACCTGGCCTTCACCAGTACCGTGGCGCTCTCCATGCGTTCCCGCGGCGTCGGGGTCGAGGCCGAGCTCGGCCGGGTCGAAGGCCACGAGGACGAGGCGGGCGAGCCTTTGAGCGGCGAGATGACGGAGCCGGACGAAGCAGAGCGATTCGTGGACGAGACCGGCGTGGACTGCCTCGCGGTCGCTGCCGGCAACGTCCACGGCCACTACTCCGGCGCCCCGGACCTCGACTGGCGGAGGCTCGAGGAGATCCGGGAGCGCGTCCCCGCTCCCCTCTCCCTGCACGGCGCCTCGGGGCTCTCCGAGGAAGTCCTGCGGCGGGCTGCCTCTCTGGGGGTAGCCAAGTTCAACGTCAACACCGAGCTCAGAGCAGCATATTTCGGGCTGCTCGAGGACGAGCTCGTCAACAGGGTAGCGGCGCTCGACCTCAAGTCTCTGGGCGACGGAGTCGTTGAGGCGGTGCAGGAAGTCGTCGAGTCGAAGCTCTCAGCCTTCGGCTGGACGAGAGAGGAGGCGTAGCTGTGCAACGTCTGGGGTTCGTCGGGCTTGGAGCGATGGGTTCCCCCATGGCCGGGAGGCTGGCTGAAGCGGGCTTCGAGCTCAAGGTCTTCGACGTCGTCGCCGAGCGCGCCAGTCCCCTCGTCGAGCTCGGGGCCGCGAGCGCCGCCTCCCCGAGGGAAGCTGCGGAAGGCAGCAAGGCGCTCGTCCTCATGGTGGCGAACGCGGCACAGGCGAACGGCGTTCTCTTCGGCGAGGGAGGCGTCGCCGGGGCACTGCCAGAGGGCGCGGCCGTGGTCGTCATGAGCACCATCGGACCAGAGGCGGTCCGTGATCTCGGCGACGCCCTGGCGAATCGCGGCCTCCGGACCCTGGACGCGCCCGTGAGCGGGGGCGTGGCGAGGGCTGAGAGAGGAGACCTTCTGATAATGGCTGGTGGTCCCCAGGACCTCTTCGAGGAGCTGCGCCCGGCCCTCGAGGCGATGGGCTCGAGCGTCGTGCACTGCGGTGCGCGGGTGGGCGATGGGCAGGCCGTCAAGCTCGTCAACCAGCTCCTGTGCGGGGTGCACATCGCGGCGGCGGCAGAGGCACTGGCCTATGCGGAGTCTCTGGGCCTGGACCCGCGCTTCGTCTTCGAGACCATCCGGCACGGCGCCGCCAACTCCTTCATGCTCGAGGACCGCGGCGAGCGGATGCTCGAGGAGGAGTACGTCCCCCCGAAGAGCGCCCTGGACATCTTCGTCAAGGACATGGGCCTCGTAGGCAAGGCCGCCGAGGAGCGGGGCTTCGAGGCCCCTCTGGCCGCGGCGGCGCTCGAGATGTACCTGGCGGGGCGTGACGCTGGCCTTGGCGCCGAGGACGACTCGGGGGTCATCCGGGTGTTCCGGCGCCAGACGACCTAGTCATCTCAGGAGTTGTGTGTGATGAGCTATAGTGTCTCATGAAACCTCCAATCTTCGTACGTTCGCTTTCGAAAAGGAGCGCGAGCCCTCAAGCGGGCTGCGCTCCAAAGACGCTTTCGTGATGCGCCGATGCCAGATCCTTCTGCGAGTTCTCGCGGACAATCCCCTCCGAAGATAGCCCGGGTCTCGGGATGCGGCTCGCAGACGGTCAGGAACGCCATCCACGCCTTCAACGATCGTGGACTCGATGCCCTCACGCCCGGCTCTTCGCGCCCCAAGCGCGTCCATGCCGCTTTCGACGAGCAGAGTGCCGAGTCCTTGCGGGAGATGCTCCACCGCTCTCCGAGGAGTTCGATACGAGAGCAGTCTTTGGACTTTGGAGATGGCCTCCGAGGTCGCCTTCGAGGAAGGCTCACCCAGGTCGGTCTCGGCGAGACCATCCGGGCGACGCTTTCGCGCCTGCTCGGGGTGAGATGGATGCGGGCCAAGCGATAGATCACCTCCCCAGATCCCTTGTACGAAAGAAAAAAAGACGGCGCGACCGGCTGATGGAGTGGCCGCGGCAGATCCCGAACTGGGCTGTGGCTTTGAAGATGAGTGCTGGTGGAGCAGGCTGGCATTGCCCACTTTGAACAGCTTGGAGCGAGGAGGGACAGCTCCCAGGCCGAGCGTCTTGTTGTGTACACTAACCGGTGGCACGCGAAGCAGGTGGATCTAGCAGGGCGTCGTCGCGGATCGCCAGAAAAGCGAGGTCACATTGAGGATAGCGGAGATAGCCCCACCCTGGGTGAGGGTACCACCCGAACGATACGGCGGGATAGAGTGGATCGTCAGCCTCCTTACCGATGGGCTTGTCCAGAGGGGCCACCACGTCACCCTCTACGCCCCTGGCAACTCCACAACCAGCGGCGAGCTGCGCGCCCCCTTCGATGAGGCCGTGGAGTTGGGCGGCATGGACTTCTACAGCGCGGTGCATCCGATGGCGGCACAGAGCGTGGCCCCTTTCCTGGAGGCAGAGCGCTACGACATAATCCACGATCACACAGGTCCCATAGCAGCCTGTCTTGGGGCACTCTCAGAGACACCAGTGCTGCACACTTTGCACGGACCGTTCAACCCTGACGTCAAGCACCTCTTCTCCATGATCAAAGACAAGATCTACTTCAACTCCATCTCAGACGCCCAACGTTCTGGCTTCCCGGAGTTGAATTACGTTGGCACCATCTACAACGCCGTCGAGGTCGATACATACCCATTCCGCTCAGAGAAGGACGACTACGCGCTCTTTCTCGGACGCTTCACCCCTGATAAGGGGGCCCACAACGCCATCTACATAGCCCAAGAGGCCGGTGTTCCCCTGCGCATGGCAGGCAAGGTAGACCCGGGAGCTGACACCAGATACTTCGAGGAGCGCATCGAGCCCCATCTCGATGGCGAGCACATAGTCTACGAGGGCGAGGCAGACAACGACTACAAGAGAGAGTTGCTCTCAGGAGCACGCTTCCTTTTGTTTCCCATCCAGTGGGAGGAGCCCTTTGGGTTGGTGATGACAGAAGCCTTGGCATGTGGCACCCCTGTGGTGGCGAGTGCTATGGGTTCTGCGCCCGAGATCGTCAAAGATGGGGAGGTGGGTATCCTGAGGCCACCCTACCGGTGGGACGAGATGGTCGCGGCCATAAGGGATGGTCGCCTGGAAGGGATAGATCCCCATCGGTGCAGGGAGCTGGTGAGAGAGCGTTTCAGCGTCGAGGCGATGCTGGACGGCTACGAGAAGGCCTTCGAGGAGATCCTCGCTCTCGAGAAGGCGCCGGGGACCCGGAGAGACAAGGTAGGTAGACCTCGAACGTTACAGGGGTGATGATAACACCCTGACGGAGCCCTACTGCGAACCCGTCGCCGCATGTGGAGCCGGCGGCTCGTCCCGGCCGCAGGTCTTGAAACTCCGAGAGAGTAACTGTAGCCTTGCCTACCGTGGCTAGATCTTACGTTGACGGCGTGCTGGCAGATTCGCCCCATGAGCGGGCCTGACGCGGCACGCTCCTGATGGAGACAGACCGGCGTGACGCTCGACCTCGGACCAGCCGCACCACCGGGCGTCTTACCCTGGCGGGCCATGCTGGCAAGCTGCGCCCGAGCGGTCCCCGGCTCGGGTCTCGCTGATGGGCGCGGAGCAGGAATTGTTCCCGAAGCATCTCGATCCGCGCTGGATCCTGACGGTCGATGGCTGGGTGCCCGAGCGCGAGCCGGGGATAGAAGCTGTCTTCGCGCTGGTCAACGGTTACCTCGGCACCCGCGCCGCCCTCGAGGAGGGCAGCGACGTCTCCGACGCCGCGACTTTCATAAACGGCGTCTTCGACACCGTTACCGAGGAGGTCGTGCAGGCCGCGGCGACGCCCGAACACCAGATAATCGCGGCGCCCACGCCCGAGCTCGTCGTGGCGCCAGACTGGTCGAAGCTGCGCCTCACCGCCGAGGGTAAGCCGCTCGAGATAGATTCAGCCGAGTTGCTCGAACAACGCCGGACGCTAGACATGCACCGTGGCGTCCTGATCCGCGAGTGGCGCATCCGCAGCGGGACGCGCACCACGCGGCTGCGCTCGCTGCGCTTCGCGTCGCTCGACGACCGCCACGTCCTGGCACAGGTGCTCGATCTCACGCCCGAGGACTGGTCCGGTCGCTTAGAGGTCGAGGCAGTCGTGGACGGAGACGTCACCAACGACGGCGGGGTACGCCACCTGACCGATCACCAGACCCGGCGGGTAGACGAAGGGCTGTTGCTCACGACTGAAACTATTGCGAAGCGCATCCGGTTGAGTTTCGCTACCGCCGCGACCTTGCGGGAGAGAGACGGCGGCGAGTTGCCCTCCGAAGACGTGTCGACCTCGACCGCTCTGGTTCAGCGGTGGAGCTTCGACGCGGCGCAGGGCCGGAGCTACACCATGCGCAAGATCGTCACGGTGTTCACCTCGCGCGACCATCCGGACCCCGGCGCTCGGGCCGTTGAGAAGCTGAAGGAGGCGGTTGGGTCCGGCGTGCCCACCTTGCTCGAGAGGAGCGCGCGGGCCTGGGCCGCGCGGTGGGACACCGCGGACGTGGAGATCAACGGCGACGATGAGACCCAGCGCAAGGCACGCTTCGCCATCTACCACCTGATCGGCTGCGCCAACCCCGAGGATGAGTACGCGTCGGTGGGGGCCCGCTCGCTGACCGGCGAGCGCTACAAGGGCCACGCTTTCTGGGACACGGAGATCTTCGTGTTGCCGTTCTTCGTGTACACGCATCCGCCGACCGCGCGGGCGCTCTTGATGTACCGCTACCACACGCTGCCCGCCGCCCGCGAGAGGGCCCGCGCGATGGGATTCCGGGGCGCTCTCTACGCCTGGGAGTCCACCGACACCGGGGCGGACGTCACGCCTCCGTTCGTCTACAACTCGGCCGGCGAGCGCCTGGAGATCCTGACCGGCTTGCAAGAGCACCACATCTCGGCCGACGTCGCCTACGCGATCTGGCAGTACTGGCGCGCCACGCGGGACGAGGCGCTCTTCTTGAACGCTGGCGCCGAGATGATGCTGGAGATAGCGCGCTTCTGGGCCTCGCGGGCCGAGCGCGGCGAGGATGGACGCTACCACATCCGGAAGGTGATCGGGCCTGACGAGTTCCACGAGCACGCCGACGACAACGCCTTCACCAACCTCATGGCGCAGTGGGTGCTGCGTCGCGGCCTGGAGACCGTCGAGTGGCTGCGCAAGCACCACCCGGACCGCTGGCGGGAGCTGGCGGGCCGGCTCGGTCTCGACGAGTCCGAGCTCGCGTTGTGGGAAGAAGTGGCGGAAGGGCTGGTCGATAACTTCGATCCCGAGACCAACCTCTTCGAGCAGCACAGTGGCTACTTCGAGCTGGAGGCCATCGACCTGCGAGACCTCGAGCCGCGCACGAAGTCGGTAGACGCGATACTTGGCTGGTCCAGGCTCACACGGTCACAGATCATCAAGCAGGCCGACGTGGTAATGCTGCTCTTCCTGCTCGGTGATGAGTATCCACGCGAGGTGCACGAGGCCAACTTCCGCTTCTACGAGCCGCGAACCACTCACGATAGCTCGCTGAGCCCCAGCTTCCACGCGCTGGCGGCTGCGCGAGCCGGCGATCTCGAGACAGCCAGACGCTACTTCGAGCGGGCCGCCAACCTCGACCTGGACTTCGCCCACGGCGTGACGGCGGCGGGCGGCGTGCACATCGCGGCTCTCGGCGGCATGTGGCACGCCCTCGTCTTCGGGTTCGGGGGCATGTACGTCGAAGACGAAGGCCCCCGGTTCGAACCGCACGTTCTGGAAGACTGGCAGACACTGAGCTTCTCGGTGCTGTGGCGCGGATTGCAACTGCGGGTCGCCACAGCCGGCAATGTGGCCGAAGTGCAAAAGGTCGAAAAAGAGCCGGCACGCGTACACCCCCTCCCACAAGAGTAAGCTCCCCGAGAACGCGGCGGCCCGCATCCTCTTAATCGTCTGCCAGCCGGCGGAACCGAGATTCCCGAAATATTCGATCCAGGCATGAGTTCCGGACAGGTTGCGCCTCAGAAAACAAAAACCCGAAAAGCTGAGAAGCCGCCTGGCGAAGCCAAAGGCGGCGTGCTGAGAAGCGAGGCCCTAAAAGGGCCGAAGCGTGCTGAGAAGCGGAAGCCGAAGGCTGGAGCGTGCTGACAAGCCGACCGTAGGGAGGCGTGCTGACAAGCGAAGGCGTCAGCCGGAGCGTGCTGAAATACGCATCAGGCCTCGCTCAATAGCTCCAGGCCTTTTCCGGTGAACCTGTAAAAGTCGATCCCGGGCACGGTGCCGACGCGCTCCTCCCAGACCAGGACCCCCTCTCGCACCAGGTACCTGACCGCCCTCTCGTAACGCAAGGTGTCAGGATCCAGCCCCGCCCGCCCGGCCGCCAGGTACGGCGCCAGGCGCGTCCCCGCGGAGAACGGCGCGCCCGGGTCGTGCAGCTCGTGGTATTCCTGCATCGCCCGTAGCAGGGCTACGGCGTCGGTCTTTACCTCGTAGAACGTTGCAACCCCTCGATCCTGTTCCCGCTGTGCGTTATCGGCCGCCGGCGGGACGCCCTTGAGAAAAGCGAGCGTGGCCCCAGCGTCGCTCCGGCAGTACTTAACTTCGCACATCATCCTGGCCGCGACAACGTGAACCTGCCTCGACCAGACGCGACCCTTGCTTCAGCTTGGCAGTGTAAAGCTTCTGGTTCAGGGTTAGCCTGGTACGCCGAATCTTTGAGTTTCCGCCGCTGACAGGCGAGGTGGCGAGTTACTCCCCTTTTACGGGTACCTCTACGCCGTAGAAGGCTCCGTCCCGGGCGCTCTCGGTCCCGACCCGCAAGGTTCCCTTTCCGCCAAATGGCGGAAGATCCAGGGTCGCCTCGAAGTATCCCCAGGTGGAGGTCCAGTCGTTGCTCAGGACCGTACGCTGGATCACGACTCTACCCCTGGAATCCTCCAGGGCAATGGTGTTCGACGCCTCGAAGTTGCGGGAGTACCCGCACACGGTGAGTGGGTCCCCGATCTGTGCGCCCGCGCGAGGCTCCAAGAGCACGGTGTCGCCGCCTACCGCAGGCGGGCGCACCTCCGAGCCCTCGGATCTGAAGTCCACCACCAGCCGCGCCGGGTCGGAGAGCTCGAGAACTCTGTAGGCGAACGACTTGCGCGCGAAGATGTCGACGAACATGCCGCCCTCCGGCGCGCGTACGACGTAGAAGCTCTGGAGCAGGGCGTCGCCCAGGGTGCCGTCGGAGACAGCGGTACGGCTCATCGACGGCAGCGTTACGCGCAGGAGACCGCTGCCGGTCGAGCTCATAAGGGTCCACTCCGGCACCGACGCGGCGGGCTCGTCGCCGGTGCCGAGGTCCAGGACCACCCGCTCGTATCCCTGATGCGCCCCGTACCGGACCGCGAGCACCGTGTCAGCCTCGTAGCTAGATCCCCCGCTCGCCTCCGGCCGCGTGACGAACGGGACGCCAGAGGAACCGCCTTTCTCTCCAGCGTGCGCGGTCACCCCCACCGTCGCTTCGGGTGCGGCGTCCGCAGTGCGGTGATCTCCGCCTGCCGCTTCGGCGGAGGCGGCGACGGACCGATCCACCGAATTGGGGCTCGAGCAGGCGGCGAGCGCCCCCAGGAGCAACAAGATCGGCGGGAGAAGAGCGCATCTTCTGGCGTCGGATCTGTGCGGTCCGAACATCGCTCAGATTATAGGGACGCCGTGTTGCGCCCCGATTAATAGGATGTTTCGCTCCTGTTACAATGGCTGTGTTTTTCCGTTCGCGACCACATGCTCTCGACCGACGACAAAGCAAGGCGAAAGAGCTCTGTTCACTACCGCACGAACGGAGGTGGCTGGTGATCACGCCGGACGACCTCAGGCTCGCGCAGCGCCGGGTCCGCGGCGTCGCGCTCCGCACGCCGTTGGTACCGTGCCCGCGCGGCGAGGAGAGCCGCCTCCTCTACCTCAAGGCGGAGAACCTGCAACCGACCGGCGCGTTCAAGCTGCGTGGCGCCTACAACAAGATCTCCTCCCTCTCCCCCGAGGAGCGGCGGCGCGGAGTCGTAGCCCATTCGAGCGGTAACCACGCCCAGGCAGTGGCCTACGCGGCCAGCGCTCTCGGCGTGCGGGCCGTAATCGTCATGCCGCGTGGAGCCCCGCGCGTCAAGACCGACGCCACGGCTGCCTTCGGAGCTGAGATCCTGTTCGTTGGCGACGACAGCGCCGAGCGGGTGCGGAGAGCCGAGGAGCTGGCCGCCGAGCACGGCTACGTCCCCGTGCCGCCCTACGACGACGAGACCCTGATCGCCGGCCAGGGCACGGTGGGGCTGGAGATCCTCGAAGACCTGCCCGACGTGGAGACCGTGCTGGTACCGGTCAGCGGTGGTGGTCTTATAAGCGGGGTCGCGGCGGCGATCAAGCAGAGCCGGTCTGAAGCGCGCGTGATCGGGGTCGAACCCGAACTCGCTGCCGACGCCCGGGCGAGCCTGAGGAGCGGGAAGCTCGTCGAGCTCCCCGCAGAGCAGGTCGGGCGCACGATCGCCGACGGGCTGCGCGTGCGCAAGCTCGGGCACGCCCCCTTCGAGCACGTCCGCGCCTTCGTCGACGACATCATTACCGTGAGCGAGGACGAGATACTGGAGGCGATGCGCCGCATGGCGCTACGGGCGCGCCTCGTAGCCGAGCCGAGCGGGGCCGTCACCTTTGCCGGCTACCTCTTCCACCGCGACGAGCTCCCCGCCACCCGCCTGAACGTCGCCGTCGTGAGCGGCGGTAACGTCGAGCCACAACTTCTCGCCAGGGTTCTCGCCGATTAGCATTTCAGCACGCCGCCTCCCTGCGGTCGACGGCTTGTCAGCACGCTCCGGCTGACGCCTCCGCTTCTCAGCACGCTTCGGCCCTTTTAGGGCCTCGCTCTCAGCACGCCGCCTTGGGCTTCGCCAGGCGGCTTCTCAGCTTCTCTCAGCACAAAGAGAAAGCTGAAATGCTGAGAAGCGAGGGCCCCTAGAGGCCCGAGCGTGCTGACAAGCGCTGCGAAGCGAGCGTGCTGACAAGCCGACCGTAGGGAGGCGTGCTGACAAGCGGAGGCGTCAGCCGGAGCGTGCTGAAATGCTATGTAGCCAGATACGGCGTGGTGCCGTAATGGTCCATGCGAAGTACCCCGCCCTCCTCGCCGAGCTCCATCTGCAGGCGATCACTGCGTCCCCTGAAGCCGAACTCGCGAAACAGCTCGTGCGCAGGACTCTCCGCGACGCCTGGCACGGTGACCTCCACCGGCAATCCACCGCGCGAGCGCAGAGCGGCGGCCAGGAGGAGCCGGGCCACGTCCGGGGTCGAGGCGACGAAGGGTCCGATGCGGTCCACGCGCCCCGAATAGCTTCGCAGCAGGTAGCCTTTGATCCTTCCCGAAGAGTCGCGGGCTATGAGACCCCCACCCGGATGCAGCCTCAGGGTCGCGAAGATCAGAGCCGACCTGTCTGCCCCATAGGACCAGCGATCCAGGCCGTAGAGCTCCGGCAGATCGCCGAACGAGAGCGTCCCAACCCTGTACTCGTCTACTTCTTCTCCCCCACCGGCGCGCGTCGCCTCATCGAGGCGGTACACGGTGCGCGGCGCGCACGGCCTGAAGCCCAGGGAGCGGTACAGTCCCTCGGCCCGCCGGGTCGAGTAGAGTCGTATTACCCTCGCTCCCTGCGACCGGAGGTATGCGACGGCCCACGCGGAGAGACGCACGCCGAGGCCCATGTTGCGGTGGTCGTCCCGGACGGCGAGGTGGCACAGGACCCCGATCCTCCCGAGCGGCACCGCGCCGACCATCCCGGCCAGGGAGCCGTCCGAAGCCTCCGCCACTGCCCACCGGGCCTCGCGCATCCCGCGCAAGAGATCGAACGCCCGCGGATCGGCGGCCCAGCGCACCACCGACCGGAGCTCCTGGACACGTTCGAGGTCCACGTCGTCCATGGGCCGCATGCGAACGCCGGAAAGTTCTTCCGCGCCGGGTAGCATCCACAGCCCGCCACTACCCGCAGCCTCGTTCCGTTCGGCCATTCCTTCAGCATTTGTGAAAACCAGCAAGATATCCCCCGATAATGTCTGTGGACAGAGAGCTCTCCACGATCAGAGCGGTACGCGGATGCCCCGAGAGCGCCCTCTACAAGGACGGTCGGGGCAGGGACGGTCGAGGGAGCCGTCCCGAGAAGGCTCCTGGAATAAGCCCTATGTAGCCCACGTCCACGCGCGACATGCTACAACATGGCGCGCCGCGGGGAAAGAGCGTGCTCGAAGATCCAGCACCATCGCGGCCGCTGTAATTTGGCTTGCTAACTGATTTGTGGGCGGCTAAGAGCATCTTTATTGCAAGTGCGGACCATTTTGTTACAATGCTCTCACCACTGACTGAACTAGCGACAAGGAGCGGCGAAAGGTGCGAGCCACGCTACAGCCCGGTCTGACGAACAGGCTGACGAAGTATCTTCGGACGACCCAGCAGCTTATCGAGGAAGGCCGCGACGCGGTCTCGAGCAAGGAGCTCGGAGACTTCACCGGAATAAACCCGGTGCAGGTTCGGAGGGACCTGAACGCGATCGGGTTCTCCGGCACCCGCGGGGTGGGCTACCAGGCCTACGATCTCGTCGAGGCTGTGAGGAACATCCTGGGGTTGAGGCAGACCTACAACATCGCGCTGGTTGGCGCGGGCAACCTCGGGAGCGCCATCGCGGCGAGCACTATATTGCCCAAGAGGGGCTTCGTCATCCACGACGTCTTCGACAACGACTCGGAGAAGATCGGACGCACCGTCGGCAACGTCGTCGTCAAGCACATAGACGAGCTCGAGAAGAGCGTGGCCGAGGCCGAGGAGATCATCGGCATCATCGCCACCCCCGCCTCCTCCGCCCAGGAGGTCGCCGACCTCATGGTAGACGCCAATATCCGCGTCATCCTCAACTACACCGACGTCCTCCTCCACGTTCCCTCCCACGTCGACGTCCACCGTATAGACCCGACCGCCCAGCTCATGCACACCCTTTACTACCTGACCCAGGCAGAAGGACAGGAAGCTTCGTAAAGCATCTCAGCACGCTCCGGCTAACGCCTCCGCTTGTTAGCACGGCGCCGTTGGCGCCTTGTCAGCACGCTCGGGCCTTCAGGAGGCCCTCGCTTCTCAGCATTTCAGCTTCTCAGTGCTGAGAGAAGCTGAGAAGCCGCCTGGCGAAGCCAAAGGCGGCGTGCTGAGAAGCGAAGCCCTAAGGGCGAGCGTGCTGACAAGCGGAAGCCGAAGGCTGGAGCGTGCTGACAAGCCGACCGTAGGGAGGCGTGCTGAAAAAGAGGAAGAGCCCGGGACACTCTTAGGGGTGATAGGTGGGGAAAGGGAAAGGAGGAGTGCGCCCCGGGCTCTTTAATTGTGTCGGTTTAGCATCGCACCAACCGACTGATGAGAATGATACCTCGCTCGTTACACTTTGTAAAGGTCTTGAAACCACGAATTTAGAAACTTTTTGCAAATACCTGCGAAATGCACATAGCTATCGGGCTTCGCAAGAACAGTCCGAGCGGGAGGAGGGCTGGGGTTGCTACGCCCCGGTCCGCAAAACGGTTCACCGGACGCTATTTCGCGCAGCGGTACAGGTGAGGGGGTGGTAAGGCGTCCTATTCGCGGGAGGCCTTACGCGTTCTAAGACTCTTCCTCTTCGAGGATCTGCTCGTAGTCTGAGGCGGAGAGGAGATCGGCCTCTCCGGAGACCTGGATCTTGACGATCCATCCTTCCCCGTAGGGGTCTTCGTTGATCTTCTCGGGGCTGTCGTTCAGGGCCGCGTTGACCTCGACGACCTCGCCGCCGACGGGGGTGTAGAGGTCCGAGACTGCCTTGACGGACTCGACGGTACCGAAGGAGTCCCCGGCGTCGAAGGTGGCTCCCTCCTCGGGCAGCTCGACGAAGACTATGTCGCCGAGCTCGTCCTGAGCGTGGTCGGTGATGCCTATGGTGGCGGTGTCGCCCTCGGTGCGGACCCACTCGTGGCTCCTGGTGTACTGGAGCTCCTCCGGTATGCTCAAGCTTCCTCCCCTCGCTACTTCTTCTCGCGCTTGTAGAACGGCAGCGGCACGGTGTGGGCCTCGACGGGCCGGGACCGGATCACCACCTCGAACCTATCTTCTACCCCGGGGGAGACGAGCGCAAGCCCTATGGCCTTGCCCAGCGTCGGCGACAACGTCCCGCTGGTCACGCGCCCGACGTCCTCCTCTTCCACTTTCACGGGGTAGTCGTGACGTGCGATGCCCCTCCCCTCAACCTCGAAGCCTACGAGCTTTTTGCGCAGACCCTCCTCCTTCTCCCTTTTCAGAGCCTCCTGGCCGATGAACTCCCGCTCCTTGTCCAGGTGGACGGCGAAGCCGATTCCGGCCTCCAGCGGCGTCGTCTCGGGATCGAGCTCGTTGCCGTAGAGGCACATCCCGGCCTCCAGCCTTAAAGTGTCGCGCGCTCCCAGCCCGGCCGGGGCCGCGCCGGCCTCGAGGATCTCGCGCCAGACGCGTGGGGCGTCGTCGGGGGACAGGTAGAGCTCGAAGCCGTCTTCCCCGGTGTAACCGGTACGGGAGATGATGGTCTTGGCGCCGGCAACCTCTCCTTCCACGAACCGGAAAGGTTTCAGAGCAGACAGGTCCGTATCGGTGAGGTCCTGCAGGACATCGGCGGCCTCGGGGCCTTGCAGCGCCAGGAGCGCCCAGTCGTCGGACTCGTCTGCGACCTCGACGTCGAGGTCATCCGTGTTGTTCCTGAAGTGGTCCAGGTCCTTCTCGCGGTTCGAGGCGTTCACGACGATGAGAAAGTCATCGGAGCGCCGGTAGACGATCACGTCGTCGACGGTACCACCGTCCTCGTAGCAGACCGCGGAGTAGCCGGCCTGTCCCTCGTCCAGCCGTGACACGTCCCGGGTCACCAGCCGCTGGACGGCTTCTTCGGCGTCGGGGCCACGGAAGACGGCCTCGCCCATGTGGGAGACGTCGAAGAGGCCGGCGTGGTTACGGACCGCGTTGTGCTCGGCCTTTATGCCCTCGTACTGCACGGGCATCTCCCAACCCGCGAAGTCCACGAGCCGGGCGCCCAGAGCCTTGTGCTCGTCGTAGAGCGGGGTGCGCCGGGGGGCTTCGTTGGCCACCGTTACCACCTGGCCTTCAGCTGGCGGGCGGCGCGGGCCTCGTCGAGTCGGCGGGTGGGTGCCTCTTTCGGGGCTTCCTCGAGCTCTTCGGGCTCGCTCTCGGCGAGCTCGAGCATCGCGCCGACGAAGTCGTCGAGGGTCTCTTTGGACTCGGTCTCGGTTGGCTCTATGAGCATCGCCTCCTTGACGACGAGGGGGAAGTAGATAGTCGGCGGGTGGAAGCCGTGGTCAATGAGCCCTTTGGCTATGTCGAGTGCCTTCTTCCCCTTGGGCGGCTGTACGACGACCTCGTGCTTGCACAGCTCGTCGTAGGGGACGCGGTAGGTGCCGCGGAGCCTGGCCCTCACGTAGTTGGCGTTCAGCACGGCCATGTCCGTCACGTCCTTGAGGTCGGGTCCGTGCATCTTGATGTAGTTCCAGGCGCGCAGGACCTGGCCGAAGTTACCGTGGAAGGCAGCCATCCGCCCGATACTCTTCTCGGGCCGGACGAAGGTGTATCTATCGTCCTGCTTCTCGACTACGGGATCTGGCCTGAAAGGCGCCAGGTCTTCGGAGGAGGCGATGGCGCCCGAGCCGGGACCTCCGCCGCCGTGGGGGGTCGAGTAGGTCTTGTGCAGGTTGAAGTGCATGATGTCCACGCCGGCGTCCGAGGCGCGCATCCGGCCCATGTTGGCGTTCATGTTAGCCCCGTCCATGTAGAGGAAGGCGCCGGCCTCGTGCAGGACCTCCGATATCTCCTTTATGTTCCGCTCGTAGACGCCGCAGGTGTTGGGGTTGGTGATCATGAGCGCAGCCGTCGTCTCGTCTACCATCTCGCGCAACTCATCGACGTCCACGCAGCCGTGCTCGTCGAGCCCTACCTCGACGGCTTTGAAGTTGGCCATAGTGGCCGTCGCGGGGTTGGTGCCGTGGGCGGTCTCCGGGACGATGACCGTCGTCCTCCCGTGGTCCCCGGCGTCCTCGAAGTACTTCCGGATCATGAGTATGCTCGCGAGCTCGCCCTGGGCGCCGGCCATCGGTTGCAAGGAGACCGCGGGGAGGCCGGAGATCTCCGCCAGGAAGCCCTGGACCTCGTGCATGACCCGCAGGGCGCCCTGCGCCTGATCTTCGGTCTGCAACGGGTGGAGCCCGGCGAAGCCCGGGACCGCTGCCGCCGCCTCGTTGGCGCGCGGGTTGTGCTTCATCGTGCAGGAGCCAAGGGGGTAGAAGTTCGTGTCTATACCCCAGTTCTGGCGCGAGAGGTTGGTGTAGTGACGGATCACGGTCGGCTCGTCCGTCTCCGGAAGCCTCGGCTTCTCCTTGCGCCGCGCCTTCTTCGGAAGTACCTCGTCGAGGTTCGTCTCCTCAACGTCGAGCCTCGGGAGGGTGTAGCCGCGCCGGCCCTCGCGGCCCTTGTCCCGGATCAGGTTACCCAGCATTCGAAACCACCTCCACGAAGGCGTCGAGCTCTTGCCTGGTATGCTTCTCCGTCACCGCGACGAGCATCGCCCCGTCGCCCAGGTCAAGCCCTCCGACGATCCCGGCCTCCAGTAACGCCTCGTTCGCCTTCCCTACGTCCTCGGCTTCGCCGAACTCGACCGCGAACTCCCACAAGAACGGCGCGTCAGGGTACCGTAACCTGAAGCCTGAAGCCTGAAGCCTATCTGCCAGATAATGAGCCTTCGAGACGGAGAGCTCGGCGACCTCGCGCATCCCCTCCGGTCCCATGAGAGCAGCGTAGACGGTCGCGGCCAGGGCCGTGAGCGCCTGGTTCGTGCAGATGTTCGAGTTGGCTTTAGCGCGCCGGATGTCCTGCTCGCGGCCCCGCAGGGTGAGGACGTAGGCGAGCCTGCCGTCCTGGTCAACCGTCTCCCCTGCGATACGTCCGGGGAGCTGCCTCACGAACTTCTCGTGCGTGGCCATGTACCCGGCGTAAGGACCACCGAAGAGGAGCGGCATCCCTAGCGGCTGGGCCTCCCCCACCGCGATGTCAGCACCAAGAGCTCCGGGGCTCTCCAGCACGGTGAGGGAGATGGGATCGCACACCGCGACCGCCAGAGCGTCCACGCCATGAGCCGCATTCGATGCCGCCTCTACATCCTCCACTATTCCATAGAAATTCGGGCTCTGGACGAAGACGCCGGATACGTCTTCTGGGACGTCGGAGTAGTTTGTGGTCCCCTCCTCGAACGGTAGCTCCACGACCTCTACCCCGTAGGTTTCGATGACTTCGCGGTAGCGTGGATTGAGTCCTTCGGACACGGCGACCCTGGGATCCCGCTTCGTCAGGCGGGCGGTCATCAGGGCGGCCTCGGCGACGGCGTTAGAACCGTCGTAGACCGAGGCGTTGGAGACCTCGAGGCCTGTGAGCTCGGAGATCACGGATTGGAACTCGAAGACGACCTGCAGGTGCCCCTGGCTGATCTCCGGCTGGTACGGGGTATACGAGGTGAGGAACTCGCCGCGTTGCGTTATGGAGCTGATGGCGGAAGGCACGATCCTGTCGTAGGCTCCCGCGCCGACGAAGATCGGGAGTTCGGCCACGTTCTCTCTGGCCGCCCGGTGTACGTCGGCGAGCGCCTCGTGCTCGGAGAGCGCAGGCGGGAGATCCAGCTCCCCCTCGAGCTTCGGCGAGACGTCGGCGAAGAGGTCGTCCAGGGAGTCGACCCCGATAGCCTCCAGCATCTCCTCTACATCGGCCTCGGTATGCGGTGTGAATCGCGCCACGCGGTACTACCCCCTGTTCTCGGGTGGACGTTATGTTTTTGCCGTCCTGTCCCAAACCTGAGAGTGTTACCCCGTCGGCGCCGGTCCAGGGAACCGGACTCTCCAGGACGCCCTCCGGCGCGCGGTCCTTTTGCCTGAGAGATTCGGCCCGCACCCCACGGGCCTTTCACCTTCGGCGGCCGCTCAGGCGGCTCTCTCCCGCGCCCGTCTTCGGACGGGATAAGCCTAGCACACGCGCGTCCTGGATGCGGCCGTTACGAGTCTTCGAGGGCATGCTCTCTAGTCGCGACTCGTACTCTCTGTCAGAGCACCCGGCGATGAATCCCAGATGATCGGACGTCAAGGAGTTTTCATGCCCGAACGACGGTTGGATTGACGGCGGACCCCAGGACCTCAGGTGTATGTCTCCGACGTGACCTGCACCTCGTCGGCGAAGTGGTCGGCTATGTACTTCTCGCCCTCGTCGCAGAACAGGGTGACTACCGTCTCGAGCTCGGGGTAGCTCTCGCGCACCTTGCGGGCGGCGATCATGTTCGCCCCGCTGCTCGGGCCCACGAAGAGGCCGTATCGCCGGGCAAGCTCCTTCATGCTCTCTACCGCCTCGCCAGAGTCCACGGTGAGGGTGGTATCGACGAGCCGCTGGTGGCGCTGAAAGATGCCTGGCACGAAGCCGTCGGCGATGCCCTCGATGAGGTGCTCCCCCACCTCGCCGCACAATATGGTCGCCGACTCCGAGGGCTCCATCGCGAAGAGCTTGACGTCGCTGTTGACCTCGCGGAAGGCCTGGCCGACGCCCACAAGGGTGCCGCCGGTGCCCACGCCCATGACGAGCGCGTCGGGGATCCTGCCCTCGGGCAGCTGAGAGAGTATCTCCGGCCCGAGCCACACCCTGTTCTCCTCGACGTTCCACTCCGACTCGAACTGCGAGGGACAGAAGAAGCCGTCCTGTTGTCCGAGCTCCTTCGCTTTCGCCAGCGCTTCGTCGACGTGGAAGTGGCCTACCTGCAGGACGTCGGCGCCGAAGGCTCGGCTTATGGCTACGCGCTCGCCCGTCATTCCTTCCGGCATCACGACCAGCATCCTGTAGCCCTTCACGGCGGCGACCATCGAGAGAGCGTTGCCGGTGTTGCCTGACGTGGCCTCGACTATTGTGTCGCCGGGGGAGAGCAGCCCTTCCCTCTCTGCCCTTTCTACCATGTACCTGGCTATGCGGGCCTTGATCGAGCCCGAGGGGTTGAGGTACTCGAGCTTGCAGTAGATCCCCTCGATATCGAGCATCGGCGTGTCCCCGATCGCGTCGAGGACGCTTTCCGAGATGCCTCCGTGACGCGCTCCTTGTGTCTGCATCTGGACCTCCTATTCCGGTGTAACGTAAGCCCCGGAGAGGCCCCCGTCAACCAGGAACGTCGAGGCCGTGACGTAGGACGACTCGTCGGAGGCCAGGAAGAGGGCGCCGTTGGCGATCTCGGTCGCCTCGGCGAAGCGGCCCATCGGTAGATGGACCAGCCGCCTCTCGGCCTTCTCCGGGTCCTTGGCGAAGAGCTCCTGCAAGAGCGGGGTGTTAACCGGCCCCGGACACAGGGCGTTGACACGCACTCCCTGCCGGGCGAACTGCACGCCGAGCTCGCGGCTCATGGCGAGCACGCCGCCCTTTGATGCGGTGTAGGAGATCTGGGACGCAGCCGCCCCCATCACCGCTACGAAAGAAGCCGTGTTGATAATGGAGCCTCCGCCGCGCTCGAGGAGGTACGGTATCCCGTACTTGCAGCACAGGAAGACGCTCTTGAGGTTCACGTCCTGCACGCGCTGCCAGGCTTCGAGCTCGGTCTCCAGGATCGAGTCGTCGTCCGGCGGGGAGATGCCCGCGTTGTTGAAGAGCACGTCGAGCCCGCCGAAGCGCTCTGAGGTCTCCCTGTACATCTTCTGCACATCGTCCGGGTTCGTAACGTCGGCGTGGATGTATAGGCCGTCTATCTCCGCGGCCGTCTCTTTGCCCGGCTCGTCGGCGAGGTCGGCGACGCATACCCTCGCGCCCTCTTCGGCGAAGCGCTTCGCCGACTCGCGTCCGATGCCGCTCGCCCCACCGGTGATGACCGCGACCTTCCCTTCGAGACGTCCAGGCATGTCAGTCCTCCTCGGTGGAGATGTAGACGTTCTTTATCTCGGTGTAGTAGTCGAGGGCGTGCGGGCCGAGCTCGCGCCCGACTCCGGACTGCTTCATCCCGCCGAAAGGGTGTAGCGACGCGGACGGAGGTATTGGAGTTCACGGAGATGACGCCCGTCTCAATGCGCCTCGCGACTTCGAGCATCTAGGAGACCTCCGAGACTAGGGCTTTTATGAGCTCGGCCGGGACGCCGAGCCGCTCCAGGAGCGCCTCCGCCATGTGCAAAGACGGCTTGGCGACTATCAAGGTCGAACACGTAGCCGCCGAAGAGCCTCTCGGGGACCCTCACAGCCCTCCCCCAGCGGACCGTGCCCGCTCCAGTATCCGCTCGACGAAGGCGTCGTCCCACCAGCCGGCGAAGAAGAGCAGGTCGGCCAGAGTGAAGCGGTTGCGCATGAGGTGGCAGTTTCCGAGCGCCCAGCGGGCCACCTCTGGCGCGACGGGAGGGTCGAGCTCACCGAACCGGACCGGGGCACCGGCATCCCTCAAGGCGCCAGCCAGCCGCTCGGACGGCAGGACCATCTCCTCTATCCTGGCCCGGTGCTCGGGCCACTCGCCGAAGAAGCGCTCGACGCGCCCTCGCGAGCGGCGCCAGAGCGCCAGCTTCTTGGCGTAGTCGTTCCAGCACTCCTCCCCCACCCCGCCCGAGGGGTCAATGGTGGCGAAGGCCTCCCGGACCACCGGCTCCAGCGCGGCCTCGTCCGGAAAGAGACGCTCAAGATCTATCGTCGAGGGATCGAACTCCGTAAGGAATACCTCCCAGGCGGCGGCGACGGGTACGGAGGCGACGGCAACCTGGGCGCCGTGGAAGGCGACCGGGCTGTGCGACTGTTCTGCGGCCATGTCGATCAGGTGGCTCACCAGGTGCTCGGTGCCCGAGAGCGGGGCAGTCTTGCCGGCTATCCCGAGCGTGATCCCGCTCAGGGTCAGGACGCGGGCGAGCCTGTCCAATGCCTCAGGATCACGCCTCCGCAGCGCTGCCGCATCATCGAGCAGATCACGGCCCTGCCGGTAGAGCATCTGCACGGGCGCCGGATGATAGGAGTCATCCATGCCGGCGGCGGAGGCCAGGTACCAGTCGGCCGGGGCGGTCCACATGGAGATGATGTCGCCGAAGCCAGCGAGGTTCATAGCGGGCGGCGCGCCGGCCAGCGTCGTCAGGTCTACGATGAGGGCGTCCGGCCAGCGCGAGGGGACGGTCCGCTTGGTCCCGCTCTTGAGAAGCACGGAGACGTCGTCGGAGAACGCGTTGACGGAGGCCGCGGTCTGCACGACTACGAGAGGCGGCCCGTCCGCCGTAGCCTCCTTGCAGACGTCGGTGACGGTGCCGGATCCAACCACCACCACGCAGTCGGCGTCCGCCACGGCGGCCCTCGCTTCAGAGAGCGCCTCTTCGTCCGCGTGGAGTTGTCCTCTCCCCTCCCCGAGCACCACGCGCCGGACCTCGAATTGTTGCGCGAGCAGACGCTCGGCCTCATCCTTCGGGTCACCATCGTTGCGCCGCATCGGCGTGGCGTCCATAGCGAGCACGACATGCGGCGGCGCTTCGTGGCCTGCGCCGGTGAACTCCGAGACGACTTCGGGCAAGCGGCCGAGGGCGGCGGCCGAGATCTCGATCCTGCTCATGCCTATGGGGGCAAGTTTTCCTTCGGGATCGGCGCGTTCGAGGGCCTCGCGCAGGCCGTCGAGGTCGGTGGGGTCTGCCCAGGCTAGTAGGTCTGCAGCCTTAACCGACGGTATCCTCCCTGCGATCGAAGATCGGCTCGTCCGCCGCGTGCGCATACAGGCTCGGCGGTGCCCGTGATGTCGCAGGAGAGCTCTGAGCCAGTCGTCCGGGTTCTGTTCCGCCCATCCGGGGTGCGGAAACGAAAGGTCGTAAGGGGCGGATGCTTCCGCGATGATAGTCCCATCGCCATCGATCAGGACACCCTTGAGGCTCTGAGAACCCACGTTGCATCCGATCACGTGTGCCATAGTGCCGTTCCTTACCCTTTATTCGATCACGTGTGCCATAGTGCTCTTCCTTAACTGCCGCAGAACGCGCTCCGATTCAAGTTACAGAAGAACGTACGCAGACGCAACCATGTTCGGACGCCGGGGCTTGCCCACCTTCATCTTGTAGCCCACTATACGTTCGCCATTCCCTTACCAAGGGCTCGAAAGGAGCTTCTATCATGGTCGAGATAGCGTGGGACGACTTCGAGAAGGTCGATGTCCGGGTCGGCAGGGTCGTTGCGGCTGAGCCGTTCCCGGAGGCGCGGAAGCCCTCGGTAAAGCTCTCGATCGACTTCGGACCCGAGGTCGGTGAGAAGAGGACCAGCGCCCAGATAACGGAGCACTACACTCCGGACTCGCTCGTCGGCAGGCAGGTGGTCGCGGTGGTCAACTTCCCGCCCAAGCGGATCGCGGGCTTCAAGAGCGAGGTGCTCGTGCTCGGGGTGCCTGACGAGGCCGGCGAGGTGGTGCTCCTCTCTCCTGACCTCGAAGTTCCGCCCGGCGGCAGGATGTTCTAGCGCTCTTCCCCTTCCCTGCGCGGGGAGAGCCGCCACTCCTCGAGGGCTCTGGGGCTCTGGCCTGCTACGTCCACCATATACACGACCCTGTACAGGTTCCAGTCCACGTAGTGGCCGATGACGACGCCGGGCAGACGCGGGGCGCGCGAGCTCCGGACGAACACCCTGTCGCCCTTCTCGTACCGGGGTAGCGACGCGTTCGCCTTGTTACCCTCGCCGAACATACCCTGCCTCGTTGCGGCTTCCGAACATAGCCTACACGTGGAGTGAAGCGGGTGCATTACCTATTTGTGGAAACCTGGACATCGCGAGTAACGTAATTGATCATGTTAGTCGAACACGTTTGGGAGGTGTGGTTGTGAGCGAGACCAATCTAGAGCAGTTCAGGGAAGTTGCGCCGGCGGGGAAGTTCACGCTACAGAACTCGGCGATGCTCAAGGTCGTACTGCAAGGTGACCAGATCCAGGCCAGGGTCGGCTCGATGGTCGCCCACCAGGGCGAGATTCGCTTCGAGTACCAGAGCGGGGGCATGGGGCGCTTCTTCAAGAAGGCCATGACAGGCGAGGGCGTCAAGCTGATGACTGCTACGGGTACAGGGGATCTGTTCCTGGCGCACGACAAGCGCAAGGTCATGATCCTCGACCTCGAGAACGAGCGGATGACCGTCAACGGCGACAACGTGCTGGCTATCGAGCCGGGCATCGACTGGGACATCCACAGGGTCGAGGGCGCGGGCAGGCTCTCCGGCGGCCTCTTCAACGTGGTCCTGCATGGGACGGGCAAGGTGGCCGTCACCTCCGACGGGGAGCCGGTCTTGCTCGACACGAGCAAACCCACCTTCGCCGACCCCGAGTCGGCTGTCGCCTGGAGCGGTAATGTCCGTACCGGCATCAAGAGCGACGTCTCGTTCAAGACCTTCACGGGTCGCGGCTCCGGGGAGTCGTTCCAGATGTCCTTCGAAGGTCCCGGCTGGGTCCTCATACAGCCCTCGGAAGGCCCTGTGGTGCCCGAGCACTCTCACGGAGGCTAAGGTGTCGGAGGAGGGCTCGGGTCCTCTTCGGCGATTAGGCGTCAGGCATCAGACCTGAAGCCTACCCCACCACGAGGTTGACGAGCCGCCCTGGCACGTAGATGCTCTTCCTGATCTCACGCCCCTCGACGTGAGGTCTCACCCTCTCACTGGAGAGCGCCAGCTCTGTGGCTGCCTCCTCTGTGATGTCCGCCGGGACCTCTATTCGATCGCGCAGCTTCCCGTTGACCTGCACGACCAGCGTGATCTCCTCCGCCGCTATCAGGGTCTCGTCCCACGTGGGCCACGCTTGTTCGTGCACCGAGTAGGGCTCGCCCATAGCAGCCCACATCTCCTCGGCATGGTGCGGCGCGATCGGCGCGAGGACGAGCGCGAAGGTCCTCAGAGCGTCTCCCCACTCCTCCTCCCCCACCTGGCCCTTGATCGCGAGCAGGTAGTTGGTTTGCTCCATGAGCGCGGCTATAGCCGTGTTGAACCGGAACGCCTCGAGATCCTCCGTGACCTTCTTGACGGTCCTGTTTGTCCGCCTGGGGAGCTCTGCCGGGTCGGCCTCGGCCCCTGAGGGGTCGCCGTCGCCGGTGAGCGAGAGGGCGCGCCTCAAGAAACGTGAGACGCCCTCGATGCCGCGCCCGTCCCAGGGACCGCCCTGGTCCCAGGGACCTATGAACATCAGGAAGTCGCGCAGGGCGTCCGCGCCGTAGCGGTCCACGTAGTCCTGCGGGTTGACCACGTTGCCGCGGCTCTTGCTCATCTTCTCCGCGTCCTCGCCCAGGATGATGCCCTGGTTGTAGAGCCGGTTGAATGGCTCACCGAACTCCACGAGCCCGAGGTCTCGCATCGTCATGGTCCAGAAACGGGCGTAGAGCAGGTGCAGGATGGCGTGCTCGATGCCGCCGGTGTAAATGTTTACCGGCAGCCACTCCTGGCCCTTCTCCGGC
This sequence comes from uncultured Rubrobacteraceae bacterium, assembly GCA_963819315.1. Classification (GTDB taxonomy): domain Bacteria; phylum Actinomycetota; class Rubrobacteria; order Rubrobacterales; family Rubrobacteraceae; genus JALYGY01. The sequence goes on along the minus strand of CAWFVR010000024.1, from coordinate 25,234 downwards.
TCCCACGGCCCCTCGCCGTAGTGCGGCGAGAGGTACCGGTACCAGTACCACGAGGAGTCCACGAAGGTATCCATAGTGTCCGTCTCGCGCGTGGCCGGGCCACCACAGCCAGGACACACCGTGTTGTAGAAGTCCGGATCGCGCTTGAGCGGCGACTCGCCAGTCGGCATGAACTCGGCGTCCTCGGGGAGCAGGACGGGCAGGTCCTCCTCGGGGACCGGGACCGTGCCGCAGTTATCGCAGTAGATTATGGGTATAGGCGTGCCCCAGTAGCGCTGGCGTGAGATCAGCCAGTCGCGGAGGCGGTACGTAACGGCGGCCCGGCCCTTGCCTTGCGCTTCGAGCCACTCGATAATGCGCGCCTTCGCGTCCTCGACGTTCAGGCCATCGAGGAAGCCGCTGTTGATCGCCGCCCCCTCGCCGACGTAAGCCTCGCCGGCGAAGTCTTCCGGAGGCCGCACGGTGCGGACAATCGGCAGATCGTACTTCCTGGCGAAGTCCCAGTCGCGCTGGTCCTGCCCCGGGACCGCCATGATCGCCCCCGTGCCGTAGCCCATGAGCACGTAGTCCGCAACGAAGACCGGGATCTTCTCGCCGGTCGCCGGGTTTATGGCGTAGGCGCCGGTGAAGACACCCGTCTTCTCCCGCGTCACGTCGGTCCGGTCGATCTCGGTCATCCTGCTCGCCTTCTCGACGTAGGCGCGGACCTCCTCGGAGCGCTCAGGGGTAGTTATCTGCTCGACCGCCGGGTGCTCGGGAGCGAGCACGAAAAACGTGGCGCCGAAGACCGTGTCCGGACGTGTAGTGAAGACTTCGATAGTCCCGTAGCCCTCGACCTCGAAGAAGATCTCCGCTCCCTCGGAGCGCCCGATCCAGTTGGTCTGGAGCGCCCTGACCCGCTCGGGCCACTCGATGGTCGAGAAGTCGAGGAGCTCCTCTGCGTAGTCAGTGATCTTGAAGAGCCACTGCACCAGGTTCTTCCTTATGACGGGCGTCCCGCACCGCTCGCAGCGCCTGTCAGGCCCGACGACCTGTTCTCTTGCAAGCGTCGTGTTGTCCTTCGGGCACCAGTCCACGGGCACCTCTTTGCGGTACGCCAGCCCCTTCTCGAAGAACTTGAGGAAGAACCACTGGTTCCAGCGGTAATACTCGGGGTCGCAGGTGACGACCTCGGCGTCGAAGTCGAACATGGTGCCCATCTGCCGGATCTGGCCGCGCATGTTCTCGATGTTGGACATCGTCCACCTGTAAGGGTGGATCCCACGGTTTATCGCGGCGTTCTCCGCAGGCAGCCCGAAGGCGTCGAAACCTATCGGGAAGAAGACTCGAAAGCCGCGCATCCGCATGAAGCGCGCCCGCGTGTCCGAAGGCGTCATCGCGTACCAGTGCCCGACGTGCAGGTCCCCGCTCGGGTACGGGAGCATCGTGAGCGCGTAGTGCTTGGTCTTCTCCGGGTTCTCGTCGGTCCTGTACAGACCTGACTCGGCCCAGCGCTCCTGCCAGCGCCGTTCGAGGGTTATGGGATCGTAATCTCTTTTCGTAGTAGACGCCTCGCTCACGAGAGACTCCTTCGGGTACGGGATCGGGGTAGTTCTAGACCGGTAAAGACGCGCAGAGTTTTATAGTCGGGAGTCCGACTTCTGAACCTTGTGATCCCTGGCGCGCATATACTTAATATACCATCGGCGGTACTGCCTATGAAGACCAACGATCCGCCCCGGCTGTCAGGACGCACGAAGCTACGGGCTGGTGCCCGGCTAGTCACGCGAAGGCGAGAGCCAGCACCGCCGCGATCAGGGTGCACACTACGTTGGTGAGCTCGTTGCCGACGCGCGGCGCCAGGGCACCGACGATACTATCTACCACGGTACCGAGGAAAGCAGCGAGCGCCACGAGGAGCATCGAAGCCGGGCCATCCACCAGGCCCAGCGCGAGGCCGAGCGCGGCGGCGAGGGTGGCGGCGGCGATGCCGGCGAGCGTGCCCGGCAGCGAGACGGCGCCGTCGCTACCTGGTGAGACTCTCCTGAGGGTGGTGATCAGGCGCGGGGCGCGGCCGTAGAGCTGCCCTACCTCGGACTCCGCGGTGTCGGCGAAGGCCGCGCCTAGAGAGGCGACGAACGCCGCCGCGAGGACGTCTGAAGAGGTGAGCGCGTAGAGCAGAGCGCACAAGACGGCGACGGCGCAGTTCGCGAGGGCGTTTCTTGCTCCGCGGCGCCCGCCGCCTGCCTCGGCCGTGCCGGAGCTCTGCTTGCGCCCGTAGCCAAGCCGGGTGAGGAGGGAACCGCCTACCACGAAGAGGGCGAGGATAGCGAAGCCCTGAGGGCCGAGGGAAGCATAGATCAGGACTCCCACCGCGAAGCCGCCCGAAGCCCCGCTCCGGCTCACCATCCCGAGGGCGTAAGCCAGGACGGCGAAGAGGGCCGTGACGACGAAGGCCGCGAGGATCTGGCCCATCAGAGGGTCCGGTGCGCTCCCTGGAGGCGCTCGAGCAGCCGCCTGGCGTAGCGCTCGCACTCCTCGGGGACGGCGTGCAGTAGCGCGGGCTCCACCGCGCCCGCCCTGACGCCCGAGTCGGTCAGGCGCTGCACGCCCTGGTAGAGGAGAGAGCCGGCAAGGGGGCTCGGCCTGTCGGGGACGGCGACCACGACGCCGTAGAGGCGCGGGGCTCTGGGCTCTCCGACGGCCTCGATGGCGTCGACGGCGTCAGGGCGGTCCTGACCCACGGCGAAGACGTGGATCCGGGGATGCTCGGGGATTCGCCTGGTCTCCCTCAGGCTCTCCCAGAATGCGGTTATCCTCACGTGCCCGCCCTCGAGGGCTGCTCGCGAGAGACCTGACCAGATGTCGCCGGCCACCCTGCGGGCGAGCGGGCTCTCGTAGTCCACGAGTATGCCCACCGCAGCCTCCGGTTCACCGGCGGAAACCGTAAGTTACCCCTCCCCCGCCTCGCGCTTGTCGAGCCGGCTCAGGAAGACGTCGATCTCCCTCACGGTCTGGAGGTCGCCGTTCTCCTGGGCCACCTCGCGGCCCTTCGCGAAGACGCGGCGGGCCTCGGCGTTCTCGCGCAGCTCGAAGTGGGCGCGGCCGAGCATCCGGTAGGCGACCGAGTAGTCCGCTTTGTTCTCTATCGCGCGTCGCAGGTGCTCCCTGGCCTCGGGATAGCGACCCTCCTTGAAAAGCTCGATGCCCAGAGAGCAGAGGATCATGGGGTTGTCGGGTTCTTTCTCGAGCAGCTTGCGGAATATCTCCGCCCGCGGGGTCTCCATCCGCGCACCGCCTCCTTCTCCGGTACTCCTTCGCGCCTTTTTAGCACGAAGGGGCCCCGCCTGTTAAAACGAACGCCTGTGGACGCTGAGCGTTTGCTTGAAGAATTGGCCCGTTCCCGGCACCTCGCGCCCTTCGGGGAGCTGGTTCCCCTTCGGGGAGCTGGGTGATGATCATGGGTAGTTTCGTCTCCGTTCGCTGAAGGCCGAAGCCCCATGCTAGAGAAGGTTGCGCCAGCGGTCTTTGGGCAAAGTGCACAAAATCGCGCGATCGTCCGCGCATTTACGACGGGGTGACGGAGCTCGCGGGATAGGGTTAGACGTATGGTCCGACGGTGTCGTCGCCGGCCAGGCGCCGGTAGCCTTCGGCGACGCCGAGCACCTTGATGACGTACCAGTCTGCATGGTTGTAGCTGAAGAGCGCCGCATACCAGTCCTGGGGCGCCCCGCCCGTCTTGAGGTAGGCTGCGGCGGCCGGTATAGCGTCGTTCGGATCCAGTATGTTGGCCACCCCGTCGCCGTTGCCGTCGACCCCGGCGGTCTCCCACGTCGATGGCAGGAACTGCATCGGCCCCATCGCCCCTGCGGTTGACGGTCCCATGTTGGCCCCGTGGTTCGACTCGACCTTCCCTACGGCCGCGAGGATGTACCAGTCCTCTGCGAACCCGTACTGTCTGGCGGAGTCTCTGTACAGTTTCCTGTACGCGCTCTTCGAGATCGGCTCGACGGCCTGGGCGACTATGTCGTCGCGAGCGATCCCGAGCTCATAGCTACGCTGCGTACCTCCGGCGGCGGTGGCCGCCTCTTGTGCGAGGATGCGGGCTCTCTCGGCGGCCCTGAGCTCGCGCAGCCTGCTCTCGGTTCGCGCCTTCCGCTCGCTTATGGCGGCTATGGCCTCCCGGAGGTCCTTCTCGCGGTTACGCAACTCTCCGGTCTGTATCTTCTCTTCTTGTAGCGCGGCCTCGTAGTCGCGCCTTTTCTCGGAGATCTGGCGCGAGGTGTTGCGCAAGGTGACCTGGGAACTCCGGTAAGCGTCCAGGCTCTCCCTGCCGTCGAGCAGGATCCCGGCCAGGCGCGGGTCGGCCACGCTCGCCAGACCCTCGGTCGAGCCGAGCATCCCACCCAGCAAGCTCGACAGGCTCTCCAGGTCGCCACCCTTGTAGGCGGCCCGCGCCTTCTCCTCATAGCCGGCCTGCGCGGCCTCGAAGCTCTTGCGCTGCGTCGCGAGATCCCTCTCCAGCTTTCTGGTCTGCTCCCCGAGCTCGCCGGCGCGCGTCCTGGCGCTGTCCACCCGGGACTGGGCCTCCTCCAGATCTGCGCCGACCGCGGTGATCTCGCCGATCCTGGCCTCGAGCGAGGCATCCTGCTCCTCGACCCGCGCCCGGAGCGCGGGGATCTCGCCGTCCTGGTCGGCGTACTGCTCCTCCACCGCCGTCTGGGCGGAAGCGACCCCCGCAAAGCCCGCGACCAGCCACACGGCCATCGCGGCCCCCCGGACCATTGCCCGCTTCCTTACCTGAGCGCCCATCCTCCCACCCAACACAAGACTACACTGCCCACCAGATACGCGGTGGATCAAACCCGCCGCATCAACCCCTCCAACAACCTCCAGCCAATCTCCGATATGTCACAACTAATAATGGCGGCTCTCTCACGGACGTTCCGGGGAGAGGAGCATTAGAAGCGCGTCCAGCTCCTCCTTTTCGCGGAACCTGATCTCGACTTTCCCGCCCCTGCGCAGCGGTTTGACCCTGACGGGCAGTTCGAGCGCTTCGCGCATGCGCCGCGAGGCCTCGTCGAACTCGACCGGCGTCTCGCTCCGTTGCTGGGGCTGTGTGGGGCGCGCTTCCCGGGCTCCGGAGGGGTATTCGCGAACCAGCTCTTCGGTCTTCCGGACGGAGAGGCGCTCGACCTGTATCCTCTGCGCCAGCTCGACCATCTGCTCCTCGGTCTCGAGACCCAGCAGCGCCCGGGCGTGTCCTTCTGTGAGCTTCCCTTCCTCGAGCAGAGCCCTTATCTTCTCGGGCAGTTGCCCCAGGCGAAGGGTGTTGGTCACAGCGGCCCGGCTCTTGCCCAGACGGTTGGCGAGCTGCTCCTTGCTCAACCCGAAACCCTCCATGAGCGCCTGGTACGCGGCCGCGGTCTCCAGCGGGTTGAGATCCTCCCTCTGCAGGTTCTCCACGAGCGCCAGCTCCATGGACTCGTTCTCGCCTGCCTGCCTGATGAGGACCGGGACCCTGTCGAGCCCGGCCTCCCTGGCGGCCCGCAGCCTCCTCTCCCCCGCTATCAGCTCGAAGCCGTCTGGCGTCGATCGGACGACCAGCGGCTGCAGTATCCCCACCTCCCGGATCGAGGCCGCCAGCTCCTTGATGCCTGACTCCGGGAAGCTGCGCCGCGGCTGGCGCGAGTTTGGCCGTATCGCCGTGGTCGGGAGCTCTTCGAACTTCAACCCACCAACGCTCTCCCCGGTCGCTATGAGCGCGGAGAGCCCGCGGCCCAGGCCCCTCCTACCCACGGCTCAACACCTCCTCGGCGACGGCAGCGTACGCCTCCGCGCCGGTGCTCCTGGGAGCGTAGAGCGCGACCGGCAATCCGAAGCTGGGCGCCTCGCTCAACCTGACGTTCCTCGGTACGATCGTCTGGAACACGCGGTCTCCGAAGAAGGACCGCACCTCTCCAGCCACCTGATGGGCGAGGTTGGTGCGCGGGTCGAACATCGTCAGGAGCACCCCTCCCACCGTGAGATCCGGGTTCAACTCCTCCCGCACCATCCTGATGCTCTGCATTAGCTGGGTCAAGCCTTCGAGGGCGTAGTACTCGCACTGTATCGGTATGAGCACTTCGTCCGCCGCCGTCAACGCGTTGAGCGTCAGCAGATCCAGCGACGGAGGACAGTCGAGCAGCACCCTGTCGTACGAGTCCGGCGGCAGCTTCTCCAACGCCCGCTTGAGCTTGAACTCCCTGGCCAGACTGGACACCAGCTCGACCTCGGCCCCCACGAGGTTGATGGTCGCAGGCGCAACGTCTAATCCCTCGACGCGCGTCCCGACCGCCACGTCCTGCAGGGGCTTGCCCTCGAGCAGCACATCGTACATGCATCCGCCCGAATCAGGGGTGACGCCGAGACCGCTGGTTGCGTTGCCCTGGGGGTCCATGTCCACTACCAGTATCCTCTGGCCCTTCTCGGCGAGGTAGGCAGCCAGGTTTATGGCGGTGGTGCTTTTCCCGACACCGCCTTTCTGGTTCACTATGGCGACTACGGGTTTCACCGGCGGCATCTTAGCACGCTGCCCACACATCTTTCTTCTTACACCACACCTAGTGGCTTTTTGGCAGGTACCCCCACGTTACGGGGGTATTTCCCCGGTGTCTCCCTCACTTTTTGAATCACCACGAGGCGTCGTTCTTTCTCCCCCACCTCCGGCAAGTGAGGCACCCTTATGAGCTCCGAGACCCTCGCTCCGAGCTTCTCCGCAGCCCTCTCGCCCTCCGAGAGCTCCTCGTCCGGCAGCCGCCCCTTCATGGAGACGACCCACCCCCCCACCTTCAACAAAGGCACGCAGTACTCGGCCAACACCGACAGCCGTGCAACGGCCCGCGCCGTCGCGACGTCATACACCCCTCGGTACTCCAACATCCTGGAAGCGTCCTCCACCCTCGCATTCACCACCTCCGTACCCGTCAGCGACAGCTCGTCTACCACCCGGCGCAAGAAGCGGGCTTTCTTCCCCGTCGACTCTATCAAGGTCACTCCCATGTGTGGCGCACAGATCTTTATGGGTATGCCCGGCAATCCCCCACCCGACCCAACATCGGCCAGGCGCCCCGCATCGGCGAGTGGCCCGAAGAGAAAGCAACTGAGAGAATCCAGGACGTGATCCAGCAGTATCCCGCCAAACTCTCGTATCCCGATTACGTTTGCCTCTTCGTACCCGGCCAGTAACCGCGCGAATGCTTCGAGGCGGGCGAGCCGCTCGTCGTCCAGGCGAAGCCCCCACGCCGCCGCCTGTAGCCTTACCAGCTCTAGCTCATCCATAGCAGCGTTTCACGTGAAACATCCTCGCGACAAAAGTTTGTCTTGGCAAACATATGTCACAGAAGGAGTAAATGCTGACGTCATCGGGCGCGTGTTTCACGTGAAACGGGCGCGGTTCGGTGCTAGGTGGGCGAGATCTTGACCCGGCGGTTGTCGCCGGTACCCTCGCTAGCCGTGGATACTTTGGGGTTATCCTGAAGGTACAGATGGACGATCCGGCGCTCGGCTGGGCTCATAGGAGGGAGTTCCAGGGGACGGTGCTCGCGCACGGCCCGGCGTGCGGTCCGGTGTGCGATCCCCTGAATAGCCTCGACGCGGCGCTGACGATAGCCCTCGGCGTCGAGCACGATCCTCTTCACGAACGGGCGCCTGCGGTAGACGGCGGCATTGACGAGGTACTGGAGCGCATCGATCGTCTCGCCCTTCTGGCCGATAAAGAGCGCTGTGCTGTCCGAAGCGACGTCGACCGCGACGAAGCCGTTCGCGTCATACACATCAATGCGTGCCGCGAATCCCATGGCACTGACCACGGAGGTCACCAGCTCGCGGATCTCGCCCAGGAGCTCTTCGGGAGCGGCTACGTCTTCGGTCTCGTCCGATTCCCCGAAGATCTCGGCAAGATTGGGGGCACCTGGCGCATCGGTCGCTTCGACTTGTCCCGTCGCATCGTCTTCCACGATGGCGGGCTCTTGCGAGTACGAGGATTCGCGATCCGGCTCTACGGTCGCGTCTTGCGCATCAGGAACACTGACGGCGATGCGGGCGTCTCTCGCTCCGATTCCGAGGAATCCCTCGCTGCCCTGGTCCAGCACCTCGTAGGAGAGGTCGTCGGCGGGCAGTCCGAGGCTGGCGGACGCCCTTTGCAGGGCTTCTTCAACCGTACCGGCGTTGAACTCGTTCGAATGGGTCATTTCTTTTTCTTCTTTCTGCGCCTTCTCTTCGCGGACTTCGCGGCCTGCGCGGCGGCACCGCCGTTTGCGGTCGCCTGCGATTCCTGGCTGCCGGATCCACCGCCTGGCTGCTTGCGGTTATCTGGCGCACGGTCCCCGTCGCCGGAACCGCCAAGTTTCGGGAACAGGCTCTGGGGCTCCCAGCCCGGCGGGCGCCGGCCGGGGCCATGGTGGTAGATCACGTAATTCTGGACCAGGGTAACGAGGTTAGAGGTGATCCAGTAGACGAACAGGCCGGCGGGGAAGTTGAACAGGAAGATCGTGATGCCGATCGGGAGCAACCGCATCAGCCAGCGCTGCTGAGGGTCTATGTTCTTAGCGGTAATCTCGGTGGCCGCCAGCATGGTCAGAGCCGAGATGATGGGGAGGAGGTGAAGAGGGTCGGGGGCCGACAGATTCTGGAACCACATGATCCCACCTTCGTGGAAGGTCGGTTCGGTCGGGGGCACTGTCTGACCTCCGACCGTGTAGCCTCCGAACTGGCGTATGACGTAGAAGATACCGATGAAGACGGGCATCTGGATCAGGATCGGCAGGCAACCCCCGAGGGGATTCACCTTGCGCTCCTGGTAGAGCTTCATTGTCTCTTCTTGCTGTTTCTGGCGGTTGTTCGAATACTGGGCCCGGATCTTCTCCATCTCCGGCTTCAGATCCTGCATCGCCCGCATGTTCTTGACCTGCTTGATGGTGAGCGGGAAGAGGAGGGTCCGCAAGAGAATAGTCAGGAGGGCTATGGAGAGCCACCAGGGCGCGCCAAGGGGCCCCTCGTGGAAGTAGAGAAGCACCTGCCCCAGGACGTTGACTATGGGGTCGAAGAGCCTCGAGAAAAAGTCTGCAATGGCGTTGAATACGTTACTCACTTTACCGGGTCGAATCCTCCTTTAGAGAACGGGTGACAGCGGAGTAGCCGCCGGGTCCCCATGAGGATACCCTTTAGCAGACCGTACTTCTCGATGGCCTGCAGCGTGTATAGCGAGCAGCTCGGCGTGAACCTGCACGACGGCGGGAGCATGGGGGAGACGAATCGCTTGTAGCCTTTGATCAGGGCGATGCCCGCCTCTCTGAACACAGCTACTTCGTCCCGGTCTCTGAAAGCTTGCCGGACTCGACTAGCTTGCGCAGCGACCTCGCGAACTCCCGATGCAACTCATCGAGGGCAGCCTCCGCAGCCTCAGGGCGTGCCGATACCACGAGATCCCAGCTTCCCGGAAGATCGTCGAGGGAAGCGTGGAAGACCTCCCTGAGCCTCCGCCTGAGCGCGTTGCGCGTAACCGCGTTTCCTACCCTCCGGGAGACGGAGAGACCCAGGCGCGGCGTCCCGAATTCGTTGGGGAAAGCATGCACCGAGAACAGCCTGCCTCTGTAAGCGGCGCCCTGCCGGTAAACCCTCTCGAACTCCGGGGAGTCGGTCAGGCGAGTGCGCTTGCTCCTTGGCAACGATCAGACAGCTAGCCGACGCCGACCGCGCCGGCGGCGGTTGGCGATGACCCTGCGGCCGCCAACCGTGCTCATGCGCTTGCGAAAACCGTGCGTCTTCGCCCTCTTCCGACGGTTTGGCTGGTACGTACGCTTCATAAAACTCCTCTATGGGCACTCCAGATGCTTCGAACAACCTCGTGAGTATATCCGAAGCCACGGAACCCATCCAGCAAACGCATGAGCACGGTAAAATCGGCCCAGCAAGGCTCCACCGGTCGAAGCAACTTCAGGAAAGTGCTGCAAAAGAGGCACTAAATGTAGTGCTCTCAACTTGTCACAGACACTATGCGTCGCCTGATTGAGGGATGTGTCCGGGGTATGCAGCATCGAAATGGGAGCTTTCCAGCAACTTATCCACAGGTTGTGGATAAGTTTGTGGATAACTACTTAAATATGCTGCAAAACTGGTATTTTCTGGCAAACGCTATAGCGTCATGACCGGGGGTGCGCTAAATTCCGGCTTGGGGATGATACGCACGGAACGAACACGAGGTCAGTCGGAGAGCGCGAGCGTTGGGGTCAGGATTGCGGTTTATCCGCGATCCGGGGAGCCTGAGGTGACCGAGGTCGCGGCGGCGAACCCCGGGTCTGCTACGGCCAAGTTCACCAGGCTGGTGATGGACGAAGTAAGGGCCGTGGGGGGTAAGGTGCCCGAGGAGTCGGTTCGCGAGGTCGTAGAGAACCTCGTACACGCCGATTACCGGGGCGTGGTGATCTCCGTTCTCGACGGTGGCAACCTCGTGCGGGTTTCGGACAAGGGACCAGGGGTGCAGCACAAAGACCGGGCGATGGAGTACGGCTTCTCCGGGGCCACGCCGGAGGCGCTGCGCGACATCCGGGGCGTCGGCGCGGGGCTTGGCATCGCCAGGGCTGAGGCGGAGAAGGTAGGGGGGACGGTGACGATCGAAGACAACATCGGCGGCGGCACCGTGGCGACGATCTCCGTAACTGGCGATGTGGACTCTCGAAAAGAGAGGGAGCCTTCGCAGCCGGCGCGGCGCTACCCTGATGGGGTACCGCGGATGAACATCTCGGAGAGGCAGCAGAAGGTTTTGATCACGGTGCTGGAGTGCGGCGAGGTCGGGCCTTCGACGGTGGCCGAGCAGCTGGAGATAAGTGTCAGCACCGCTTACCGCGACCTCTCGGTACTCGAGGAGCACGGTCTCGTGATCACGGACGAATCGGGCAAGCGGGTCATCAGCCCACTCGGGGAGGACTACGTAGAGGCAATCGTAAGCACCTGGGTCAGGTAGGCGGTGGAGAGCAACATAGACCAGATCTGGACCGAGGTGCTCGATCGGGCCTCCGAACACATAGATGTCTCTTCATTGCGGGTCTGGTTCGAAGGGATAAGGCCGGTAGATCTCTACGACGACCGGCTCGAGATCTCGGTCCCCAACACGTTCGCCAAGGAGTACATCGAGAGCCGCTTCCGCCCGCTGCTGGAGGAGGCCCTCGACTCGGTGCTTGGCCGGAACGCTTCGCTGGTCGTGAGCGTCGGAGGAGCTGGGAGCCGGGCGGGCAGCGGTAACGGCGCCGCCACCGAAGGTGCGGAGTCGGTGCTGAACGCGCGGACGCCAAGGTCTTTCAAAGCCAAGTACACGTTCGACACCTTCGTCATCGGGGCCGGCAACCGGTTCGCCCACGCGGCGACGCTCGCGGTGGCGGAGACACCTGGCCTCGTCTACAACCCGCTCTTCATCTACGGGGGCGTCGGGCTGGGGAAGACGCACCTCCTGCGCGCCGTAGGTCACTACGTCGAGGATCAAGACCCGAGCATGCGCGTCCGCTACGTTACCTGCGAGCAGTTCACCAACGACTTCATCAACTCGATGCGAGACAACGCGCCCCTCGAGTTCCAGAAGCGCTACCGCGAGAACGACGTGCTCCTCGTGGACGACATCCAGTTCCTGGAGAACAAGGTGGAGACCCAGGAGGCCTTCTTTCACACCTTCAACGCGCTCTACGAGGATAACAAGCAGATCGTCATCGCCTCCGACAGGCACCCCAAGTACATTCAGACCCTCGAGAACCGGCTTGTGAGCAGGTTCGAGTGGGGGCTGGTAACCGATATCCAGCCTCCCGACCTCGAGACGCGGATCGCCATCCTGCGCAAGAAGGCGATCATGGACCGCCTCGAGGTCGACGACGAGGTCCTCACGTTCATCGCTTCGAAGGTCTCGACGAACATCCGCGAGCTCGAAGGCGCCCTGGTGCGCATCCTCGCCTACGCCTCGCTCTACGGGAGACAGGTGACCGTCGCTCTGGCCGAGGAGGTCCTGAGAGATATCCTGCCGGATCAGGCGTACCGCGAGATCCCCATCGAGCTCATCCAGCACGAGGTCTGCCGCTACTTCGGTATCTCCAGAGCAGAACTCGTCGGCCAGAGCCGCTCGAAGAACTTCGCCTACCCACGCCAGGTCGCCATGTACCTCTCGCGCGAGCTCACCGACGAGTCACTTCCCAAGATCGGTAAGGCCTTCGGAGGCCGCGACCACTCCACCGTCATGCACGCCACCTCCAAGATAGGCAACCTCATCAACAGTGACCGCGACGCCTTCTCCCAGATACACGAGATCACCCACCAGATCAAAAGCAAGCGTTGACCTTCGTCCCATCCTTTACCCCCTCCCCCCAGGGTAGGTACTTTGTAACACCGAACAAGCATTTAACGCCTATTCTGTCCACAACCCATCCACAAGCCGGAGCCGGAATGTGGATAAGTGGCTCCGGATCTATCCACAGATTCGCGGAGTTATCCACATATTCTGTGGATAACTCGGGTGCGCTGTGGAAAAGTCGGTGGTTGCGGGGTGCAGAGGTTGTGGATAAACCTGTGGATAACAGGGGCCTAATCTGTGGATAAACCTGTGGAAAGAACTGTGGATAACTTGGGGTTGTGGATAACTCGTCACTTATCCACAATCTATCCACAGGAGAGCGGGACTTATCCACAATTTTGTCCACAGGCCGGGTGGCGGGTTTTTGGCTTAGGTAAGGAAGATCTGGTGGGTTATCCACATATCCACAGGCCTTATTATTATTAATAATCTAATAAATATAAGGTTAAGTAGTAATAATAAGGGGAGGAAGGAGGCTGTATGAGGGCTGTTTGCAACACGGAGACCTTCGGCAAGAAGCTTGCTCTGGTCTCTCGGGGGGTCTCTGCGAGATCCACGATCCAGTTGCTCGGAGGGATACTCCTCGAGGCGGGTGACGGCGTGGTCAGGCTATCGGCGACGGACATGGAGATCTCGGTCCAGACGTCGTCGCCGGCGGAGGTCGAGGAGGAGGGGAGGGTCGTCATCCCGGCCCGGATCTTCAACGACATCGTGCGATCGCTTCCGGGTGGGAGCATCTCGCTGGAGCATGACGACTCGGGGGGGACGGTCAGGCTTGCGGCCGGGGAGAACGAGTACCGCATCAGGACGTATGCGGCCGACGACTTCCCGCAGCTGCCTGGGTTCGACGCCGAGGCCGCGTTCACAATGTCCGGGGACCTTCTCGTCGAGACCGTCGAGAAGGTGTCGCGGTCCTACTCGAGGGACGAGACGAGGCCGGTCTTGACGGGGATCCTCATAAGCTTCGAGGAGAACAGAGTGAGGATGGTGACGACGGACTCGTACCGCCTCAGCATCAAGGAGACGGAGCTGGCGACTACCGCGTTCGAGGGCTCGAGGGAGGCGATCATACCGGCGCGGGCGATGCAGGAGGTAGCTCGCATCTTCGGCTCCGAGGGGGAAGACGAGGTCGAGGTCTCGCTCTCCGAGAACCAGGCGCTCTTCAGGATCGGAGACGTATTGTTCGGCACGCGGCTCATCGACGGCAACTTCCCCGAGTACCGGCGGTTGTTGCCGACCACGTTCGAGCGCGAGATCTCGGTGAACCGCGAAGACCTGATGGGCACTCTACGGCGCGTCAACCTCTTCGCCCAGCGCCAGACGCCGCCGGTCCCGGTAAGCCTGTTATTCTCGGATGGCGCGGTCGAGGTGATAGTGCGCAACGGCGAGGTTGGGGAGGCCCACGAGCGCCTGCCGGCGACGAGCGAGGACGACTTCCTCATCTCCTTCAATCCTGGCTACCTCCTGGACGGCGTCTCGGCCATAGATACGGAGAAGGTAGTCTTCAAGCTCAACGAGGCGCTCAAGCCCGGCCTCATAGTGCCTGGCGTGGACGGCGAGGATGAGCCAGACTTCTTGTATCTGATCATGCCCATGCGCGACCCGTCCCTGAGCTAGGGGCGTCGCTCGTGCAACCGTCCTCCGGCATGACGCTCGGCCAGGCGCTCAAGGCGGCTGACCTGGCGGGGAGCGGCGGCGAGGCGAAGGTCGTGATCCAGGGCGGAGAGGTCAGGGTGAACGGCGAGGTCGAGACGCGTCGCGGCCGCAGGCTGAAAGAGGGCGATGTGGTCGAGGTGGGGGACGAGCGCCTGGAGGTCCGTTGACCCCCTACCTGCGGGCTTTGAGGCTCGTCAACTTCCGCAACTACCCCGGCGACACCGTTATCCTGGCCCCTGGCCTCAACGTCGTCGTCGGCGACAACGCGCAGGGAAAGACGAACCTGCTCGAGGCGATCTCCTTCGCCGTCACCGGCTCCTCGCCGCGCACCCCCAACGACCCCGAGGTCGTACGCTGGGGGCAGGATTTCGCCCGCACCGAGGCCCGGATCTCCCTCGACGGGGGATCCGGCGAACGCGCGGTGGCCGTTGGCTACGCCCCTGGCCAGAAGAAGCGCCTGTCCGTCGACGGCGCCCCCGCGCCCTCGCTCACGAACTATGCTGCCGGCGGAGCGGGGGTGAGGGTAGTGACCTTCTTCCCCGACGATATACGCATAGTGAAAGGAGCCCCGGCAGACCGCAGGGAGTTCCTCGACGGCCTGCTCTCCACCCTCCGCCCGTCCTACGCCAGGGCCGCCATCGAGTACGCCAAAGCCGTCCAGCAACGCAACCAGCTCCTCAGGCGTATCAGAGACGGTTTCTCCTCCGAGCGCACCCTTTCGACCTGGGACAAGAAGGTCGGCGAGCTGGGCCGGACGGTCCTGGAGGGCCGCGCGGCGGCCATAGTGCCCCTCGAGTCGTACTTCGGAGCCTCTCTAAGGGTCCTGTACGGCCCCGAGAAGGCCACGATCCGCTATTCCTATAGCGCACCCCTCGACGAGTACCCAGAGGCGCTCAGAGAGGCGCACAGCGCAGACATCGAGCGCGGCACCACCTCGGTCGGACCGCACCGGGACGACTTCGAGGTGCTGCTTGGCGGGGTGAACCTGACGACCTACGGCTCACAGGGCCAGCAGCGGCTCGCGACGCTCGCGCTCAAATTCGCCGCACGCGACCATGTGAGGGAAGAGGTAGGGGAGGACCCCATACTGCTCTTCGACGACGTCATGAGCGAGCTCGACGAGCGCCGCCGCGAGTATCTGGCAGGGTATTTCCTCGAGAGCACCCAGGCCGTCATCACCACCACCAACCTCGATTATTTCGACGAGGAGATACTGGAGAGGGCCCATGTCGTACGCATATCTGGTGGTGCCGTCTCGGAGACTACAAGCGGTGGTGTTCGAAACTAGGTCGGCGTCGCCGGAAATGGCTTAAATAAGCGGCAAACGCCGCGAAGAGGGGTTGGAAAGCGCACAAGATGTGTTACAATCTTGGGGTGCGAGCCTTTACCGATAAGAACGTTTTCGCAGCTACAGCAGATTATAAGACGAGGAGGGTCCTTTTTGGGGACTAAAGCGGCGCCCAAGCGTTCCAAGAGCACCTATGATGCAAGCTCCATCCAAGTTCTGGAGGGGCTCGAGGCCGTCAAGCGGCGGCCTGGCATGTACATCGGCTCTACGGGGCCGCGCGGGTTGCACCACCTCGTGTGGGAGATCGTGGACAACTCCATAGACGAGGCTCTGGCGGGGTACTGCTCGGAGATCCTGGTGACTGTCCACGGGGAGAACTCCGTCTCCGTCTCGGATGATGGGCGCGGGATGCCGGTAGGCAATATGGACAAGTACGGAAAGTCCGCGGCGGAGATCATCATGACGACGCTGCACGCCGGCGGCAAGTTCGACGGCCAGGGCTACAAGGTCTCCGGCGGGCTGCACGGCGTGGGCGCCTCGGTCGTCAACGCGCTCAGCGAGTGGCTGGAGATGGAGATCCGGCGCGAGGGCCACGTCTGGACCCAGCGCTACGAGCGCGGCTTCCCGAAGGGAGATCTCGCCAAGGCCCGCAAGCTCAAGAGGGGCGAGGGGACGGGAACCACGATCCGATTCAGGCCCGACCCGGAGGTCTTCACGGAGACCGTCGAGCTCTCCTTCGACACCTTGAGCCGCCGTTTCAGGGAGTCGGCTTTCCTCAACAAGGGGTTGAAGATCCGGCTCGTCGACGAGCGCGAGGAGGGCCGGGAGGTCGCCTACCAGTACGAGGGCGGCATCAGGGACTTCGTGGCGCACATAAACGAGGCAAAGGACCCGGTGCACAAGACCGTCTTCTACTTCCAGCGCGAGGACGAGGGGGTGGGGGACGTCGAGGTCGCGATGCAGTGGAACAGCGGCTTCCAGGACTCCGTCTTCACGTTTGCCAACAACATCAACACCCACGAGGGTGGGGCGCATCTCTCGGGCTTCAGGGCTGCGCTCTCGAGGACTGTAAACGCCTACGCGCGCGGGAAGGGGCTCCTCAAAGAGAAGGAGGAGAACCTCACCGGCGACGACATAAGGGAGGGGCTCGCGGCCGTCATCTCGGTCAAGATGAGGGACCCGCAGTTCGAGGGGCAGACCAAGACCAAGCTCGGGAACACCGAGATCAAGGGCCTCGTGGAGAGCTCCACGAACCGCTTCCTCGCCGAGTTCCTCGAGGAGCGTCCCGCCGAGGCGAAGGCGATCATCAACAAGGCGCTGCAGGCCGCGAGGGCGCGCCAGGCCGCGAGGAAGGTGCGAGACACTATCCGCAAGGGGTATCTGGAGAGCTCGACGCTGCCGGGCAAGCTGGCGGATTGCTCTTCCAAGGACCCTGCGAGGAGCGAGCTGTACATCGTCGAGGGCGACTCGGCCGGTGGCAGCGCGAAGCAGGGCAGGGAGCGGAACTTCCAGGCGATACTGCCCTTGCGGGGCAAGATCCTCAACGTCGAGAAGGCCAACATCAACAAGGTCCTCTCCAACGTCGAGATACAGGCCATGATCAGCGCTATAGGCGCCGGAGTGGGGGAGACCTTCGACGTAGGGCAGGCCCGCTACAACAAGGTCATCATCATGACCGACGCCGACGTGGACGGGAGTCATATCCGTACGCTGGTGCTGACCTTCCTGTACCGGAACATGAAGGAGCTGATCGAGGCCGGCTACGTGTACATAGCGCAGCCGCCGCTCTACAAGATCACGCACCAGCGCAAGGACTACTACGTCTACAACGACCGGGAGCTGCAGGAGACGCTGACGCGCCTGAGCGCCAACGGCAAAGCCAGCATCGGTCGCTTCAAGGGCCTCGGGGAGATGAACCCGAACCAGCTGTGGGAGACGACGATGGACCCGCAGAACAGGACGCTCTTGCAGGTCACGGTCGATTCGGCGGCGGTCGCCGACGAGCTCTTCACGGACCTAATGGGCGACAAGGTCGAGCCGCGAAAGCGGTTCATCGAGGCGAACGCCCGCGAGGTCAAGAACCTGGATGCGTAGCCTGGGGATGGACGGTTTCGAGGTCGTCGATACCGATCAGATGTCCGGCGCAAGAGGCGGGAGGAATACCTGACTATCAAGAACGACATTTCGAGGGAAGACGATGCTTGATACTTTCTCGGGGAACATACGTCCCCACAACATAGAAGACGAGATAAAGGACTCGTTCCTCTCCTACGCGATGAGCGTGATCGTCTCGCGCGCCCTGCCGGACGTGCGCGACGGCCTCAAGCCGGTGCACCGGCGCGTGCTCTACGCTATGCACGACCTCGGCCTCCAGCCGAACCGGCCTTACCGCAAGAGCGCGACGGTCGTCGGCGAGGTCATCGGCAAGTACCACCCGCACGGCGACTCGGCTGTCTACGACACTCTAACCAGGCTGGCGCAGGACTTCTCGATGCGCTACCCGCTTGTGGACGGTCAGGGGAACTTCGGGAGCGTGGACGGCGACCCGCCGGCGGCGATGAGGTACACGGAAGCGCGCCTGATGCGGATTGCGACCGAGATGCTCAGGGACATAAGCTCCGACACGGTGGACTTCGTCCCCAACTTCGACGAGAGCCAGCGCCAGCCCGAGGTGCTGCCCGCCAGGTTCCCGAACCTGCTGGTCAACGGCTCCGACGGCATCGCTGTCGGGATGGCGACCAAGATCCCGCCGCACAACCTCGGCGAGGTCGTGGACGCGACAATGGCGCTCATCGACGACCCCGACCTCGACGACAAGAATATCGCCAGGCACATCAAGGGGCCGGACTTCCCGACGGGAGGTGTTATCGTCGGTCTGCGCGGCATCAGGGACGCCGTCGAGACCGGGCGCGGCTCCGTCAGGGTGCAGGCAAAGGCGCATACCGAGCAGATAAAGGGCAACCGGACCCAGATCGTGGTAACCGAGATCCCCTACCAGGTCAACAAGAGCTATCTCCTGCAGAAGATAGCCGAGCTGGTCAAGGACCGAAAGCTCACCGACATCTCCGACCTGCGCGACGAGTCCGACCGCAACGGTATGCGCATAGTCATCGAGCTCAAGCGCGAGGCGGTGCCGAAGGTCGTCCTCAACAACCTCTACAAGCACACCCAGATGCAGCAGAGCTTCGGGGTGAACCTGGTGGCGCTCGTGGACGGCGTTCCCAGGACGCTCTCCTACAGAGAGGTCCTCAAGCACTACATAGCCCACCAGTTCGAGGTGGTCACCCGCAGGACGCGCTACGAGCTCGAGCGTGCTCGTGCAAGGGCGCACATCCTCGAAGGACTGCTCATAGCTCTCGGCAACCTGGACGAGGTAGTGGCGATCATCCGCAAGAGCCGCTCCGTGGAGATCGCGCGCAAGAACCTGATGAAGGCCTTCAAGCTCTCCGAGCGCCAGGCGCAGGCCATTCTCGACCTCAGGCTGCAGCGCCTGACGGCTCTGGAGAGGCAGAAGGTCGAGCAGGAGCACAGGGACCTCCTCGAGAAGATCGAGTACCTCGAGAGCGTGCTGGCCGACGAGGCCAAGGTCTACGAGATCATCAAGGAGGAGCTCCTCGAGGTAAGGGCCGCCTACGCCGACGAAAGGCGCACCCAGATCACCGCCGAGGAGGGCGCCGACTTCGAGATAGAGGACCTCATCGCCGAGGAAGAGATGGTGATCTCCATCTCCAACGGCGGCTATCTCAAGAGCGTGCCCGTCAACACGTTCCGCAAGCAGGGCCGCGGCGGGGTCGGAGTCGCCGGGATGGAGCTCAAAGAGGGCGACTACATCGAGCACCTCTTCATCACGACGACCCACCACTACATGCTCTTCTTCACCAACAAGGGCAAGGTGTACAGGCTCAAGGTACACCAGCTCCCGCGCATGGGCCGCACAGCGAAGGGCAGGCACGTAGCCAACCTCCTGCCGCTCGCCCAGGGGGAGACGATAGCGGCGGTCATCCAGACCAAGGAGTTCAAGGAGGCCCAGTACCTCCTCTTCGCCACCCGCAAGGGTATAGTGAAGAAGACGGCCTTTATGGAGTACAACACGCCATTGAAGAACGAGGGGATCATCGCCATCAACCTGGCCGACGACGACGAGCTGATAGACGTCCGTCACACCTCCGACGGCGCCGAGGTCGTGCTTGTAACCCGCAACGGGAAGGCGCTGAAGTTCCGCCAGACGGACGCGCGAGCGATGGGCCGGGCGACCGCGGGGGTCAAGGGGATCACGCTCAAGAAGGGCGATGACGTGCTGTCCATGGACGTGGTCTCTGATGCCGGCGCGGCGACGGCCGACCTGTTCATGATCACCGAGCGAGGCTTCGGCAAGCGCACCGCACTCTCGGAATTCCCGACGCACGGGCGTGGCGGACAGGGTGTCATCGCCATCAAGACCGACGGCGACCGCGGGAGGCTCGCGGGGGTGCGGGTTGTGAGGCCGGACCTGCACGAGCTCGTCATCGTCTCCAACGTGGGCACCACGATCCGGATAGACGCCGAGTCCGTCTCTCGCCAGGGCCGCGCCGCCCAGGGCGTGAGGGTGATGAACCTGCGCGCCGGCGACGGGGTGAGCGCTCTCGCCAAGGTCGTCTCTTCCCGCGGGACCGACGCCGAAGGCGCTACAGACGAGCTCTCGCTCGACGATATCGTCAACGAGCCCGCGGCAACGGACGGGGCCTCACCGAACGGCGGGGTGAGGCGTGGATAAGCCCTGTGACGGCGTGGTCGAGTGCACGGCGCTCGCCCTCGCCGAGGCTTGCGCGGAGTTCGAGGGCCGGCTCACCCTCTTCGGGGTGCTCGACGAGATACGGCCCGCAGAGGAAGGCGAGACCTCCTTCGTCGTCTACGCCAAGTTCGAGGGCTGCGAGCACGCCTCGGACAGGGAGCGGCGCGCCAGCATCCTGATCACCGACGAGGACGGCGAGGTGCTTCTAGAGTCTGACGACTACTCGATCTGGCTCGAAGGCGCAGAGGAGCCGGTGGCCATAGTCGCCGCCTTCGACCTGCCGGAGGACTTCGGCGACGAGGAACGCGTCTTGTGGATAGAGGCCGTCCTCGACGGCGAAACCCTCTCGCAGACCGTCGTCAGGCTCCACGACCGCTACAGTGTGTAAGATACCTACCGCGAGGACCCGGGCGGAGACATTGCATGCAATGTCTCCGCCCGCCTCTTATCTAACGTGAGGAAATCAATCCATGACTGAAGATCTGGCAGTTTTCATAGACTGGGAGAACATCTACATCTCCACGGTCAGCGAGTACAACTCCAAGCCCAACGTCTCGGCCATCCTGGAGAAGGCCCGCGAGTACGGGCGCATCGTCTCGGCGACGGCCTACGCGGACTGGACCGACGGGGACTTCCGCGACGCGCCGCCGACCCTCTACTCTAACGGCATCTCGCCACGCTACATCTCGGCGCGCTACTTCCCCGGCGGGAGGTCCCAGAAGCGCCGCACCAACTCCATAGACGTGATGCTTGCGGTGGAGTGCGCGGACTTCCTGCACACCCACCCGCAAGTGGACACCTACGTGCTGGTGACCGGCGACGGAGACTTCATCCCGCTCGTCAGCCTGCTCAGGAGCCGGGGCAAGACAGTGGTCGTGCTCGGGGTCTCCGAGGCGACGTCGTACCACCTGATCGAATCCGCAGACCACTTTATCTCCTACGCCTCCCTCCTCGAGGAGGAGCGCGCGGCGCGGGCGCGAGACAGACAGCCGAAGAAGAAGGCGGCCGACCCTTACAAGGAGCTCGTCCGGGCGGTCGAGGCGCTAAAGAAGGGCGGCAAGACGCGGGTCCTCGGCCAGGTGAAGCAGCAGATGATCGTGCAGCTCGGCTCGTTCGATGAGCGCAACGTGGGCTTCAAGAAGTTCAAGGACTTCGTCGTCGAGGCCGAGCGCCGCGGCCTGGTCAACACCGTTGACCAGGACTTAGAGCTCCAGGTCTACCTCCCGGACGAGGCGGTCCCCGAGCTCACCGGGTCTGACCTCGCCGGCGAGGAGCCGAAAGCGGACGGGGATAGGGCCGAAGCCCGCGGCAACGGCCGGCGCGACGCCGAGCCGCCCGAGGATGGGCAGGGCCTCGACCTCCTCGAGGACCTGACGCCCTACGAGCTGAGGACCATCACGCGCAGCGTGGCCTCTCTGAGGCAGCCCGCTTCGTTCGTCGAGATCTTCGGCAGCATCCGCGACCTCGACGAGCGCGGCGAGCTGGAGCTCTCCCGCGAGGAGATCGAAGAGGTCATAGGCGCCATGCTCGACGCCGACTACCTGAGCCGGGTGCGCGAAAAGCCTTACAAAGAAGCGAAGGCCGACATGACCTTCTACGCCCTCAACCGCGACCGCGAAGAGGTAAAGAACGCCCTGAATGGCGGGTAGAGTTCGATGCGGGTCAGTCTGCCAGCTTGTAGACCGTGAGCGCCGCCAGGGCGAGCGCGGCGGAGATCTGGACGAGCGAGAGGCCCACGGTCGCGGCTACCTGCGCCGCCGAGACGCTGCGGAACATCAAATGCACGGCGATCACGGCGCCGAAGCCGAGAACGAGCATGAGGACGGCCTTCGGCCTGTATCCCGGCCCGTGCTCGCTCCAGATCGCCACCCCGAGCAGCGCCGGTACGTAGAACGCAAGGATCAGGGGGATCAGCCGCAAGACCTCGACCCCGACCTTTAAGAGGATCTCCATGTCGCTAGTCTACACCAGTGGTTACAGGTTGCTGGAAAATTGTCATGCCAATATGTACTCTACTTACATTGAATGTTCTGTAGAGGCGGTGGGCGCTTATGGGCATAAATCAGAGGGTCTCGCTCAGGAAGTTCGTCGACGACATCCGTCGCTGGGTGGAGGAGGGGAGGAGCGACGAGTGGATCGCCAGCGCCCTGGGGACCAGCCCCTCCAGCGTACAGTCCTTCCGTTCGCGCAACGCCATCTACCGCCGCGGGGCCGGCTCCACGCTGCACGATCCGGATGACTACGCCTCCTACGAGGGCGTGATCGATGAGGAGGGTCCCGGCGTCTGGTTCGACCCCGCCGTGGGGGACGACCCGCGCTGGCAGAAGCGCTGGGGAGAAACGGAGAGGGTCGAGTTGCGCCTTACCCCGACCAGGATCGTTCTCCTGAGGCGCAGCGGCTCGCGGGCCCGCCGCCTGCAGCCTAGCGCCTGACCAACTGCGGTATAATCTAATGCGGGGTCTGGGCCGTCCGACCCGTCGCTGTGTCCCGGAATTTTCCAGGATATAGAGCAAAGTCCGGACTCGTAGCAAAGGCCGCTCGGGCCAACAACCCGAGGGGCGGCGACGGCGCAAGCCCGCCGCCACGTCAAGTGCAACAGAGAGCAGACCAGCCGATGGCCTGTAGAGACGCAACATGTTGCGTTTCTACACGGCACAGGTGATGGGTGAAAGGGTGGGGTAAGAGCCCACCGGCGGTATCCCGCGAGGGACCGGCCAGGTAAACTACCGGTGCGAGCAAGCCAAAATGTCCCGTAGGGGCGTTTCGCGAAACGCCCCTACGGGCTGGTAGGCGCGGCTCCCCAGGGGGCCCGGTGTAGGGATGTGTTAACACGTCGCTACACCGGAGATGGATGACGGGATAGAGCAGAATCCGGCTTACGGGACGGCCCAGGCCCTCAGGCCTATAGATAAAGGGTTTTCGCGGATCGGCTGGTGATTTGACCCCTCGATTTACCCCAACGGGGTCGCGAACATCGGGGCAAATGGGGGAGAGGGCCGCTCCGATCCCGCGATGACCCTCAGAGCAGGTACGCCCACGTCCTCGAGGACATGCGCGAGGACGAAGGCGGGCGATGGACGAGCTTTTCTAGCGCGCGAGTTCCTCGATACCAGCCGCCATATTCGTAGAAGGCCGGAGCTGAGGTTCCGCGTCCCGCTCTAGCGGCGCCGCCACGGCGAGGTAGGAGTAAGTGGCAGGTAACCCCTAGCCCTGACATACGTCTTGAAGCCCACCGAGAGCGAACGCGAGGATGGAGACCAAGCGCTGCCGACGCAGGACTCCAACCTCCGATTCATCCATGATTCATTGGCATGTGCTCCAATCTTCTAGGAAAATGAGCAGTAAGAGTGTGGGTAAGGTCTGCAGAGGGTAGGATGGGGTTTTTCCTTGTAAGTTTGAAGGCATGACGCAACCTGAAGTACCGACAAGCAAGAGGCCTGAGGCGGTGCGGGTGTGGCTGCTCGGCGGCTTCAGGGTCTCCGTCGGGTCGCGCACCATAGAAGGGGATACCTGGCGCCTGAAGAAGGCAGCCGCCTTCGTGAAGCTACTCGCCCTCTCTCCGGGCCACCGCCTCCACCGCGAGCAGGTGATGGACCTCCTCTGGCCCGACTCCGGCAGGAGGGCCGCCTCCAACAGCCTGCGCCAAACCCTGCACGCTGTCCGCAGAACCCTCGCCTCGATCCGAGCGTGGGTCCCACTACCTGGCATCCGAAGATGAGTCGCTCGTGCTGTGTCCGGGAGGGTCACTGTGGGTGGACGTGGATGCCTTCGAGGAGGCGGCGTGATCGCCCGCCGCACCCGAGACCCTGCGGCCTTCAGGGCGGCCATCGAGCTCTACGCGGGAGAACTCTTGCCAGAGGACCGCTACGAGGAGTGGGCGGAAGCTAGGCGCGAAGAGCTCCGGCAACTCTACCTAATGCTGCTCATGGAGCTCGCAGGTCTCTACGAAGCTCGCGACGAGTACGGGCTAGCCATCGAGGCGCTACGCAAGGCGATGGCCAAGGAACCCACCCTCGAGGAGGCGCATGTGGGCCTGATGCGCCTTTACGCACTCTCCGGGAGACCCGAGCGAGCCCTTGCCCAATACGAGCGCCTTCACGATGTCCTCTCGAAAGGCTCGGTACGCGAGCCCGCCGCGACGACACGCCGCCTGCGCGACGACATAGCGACCGGAAGTTCCTGCCGGCGCCACCTACCGCTCTTCCGCAGGAGGATCCCCCGGTCCCGGCAAGCACAACCTGCCCGCCTCGAGGACAAGCTTTGTCGGGCGAGAGCGAGAGATGGTTCGAGGTCAAGAGGACGCTCGCTATGACCCGGCTCCTCACTCTCACGGGCGCAGGAGGTCGGGCAAGACGCGTCTGGCCCTCGAGGTTGCAAGGGACCTCGTGGGGACCTACCCGGACGGGGTGTGGCTGGTCGAGCTCGCGCCACTCTCAGAGACGAGACCTGGTGGCCCAGGAGGTGGCTGGGGCCCTGGGGGTACCGGAGCGTCCCGACCGAGCGCTTATCGATACCCTCGTGGACGCCTTGGGCGACCAAGAGTTGCTCCTGGTTTTGGACAACTGCGAGCACCTCGTGGAGGCAGCGGCGCGCTGGTCGACGCGCTCTGGCTCGTGCCCGCGCCTGAGGGTGCTGGCCACCAGCCGCGAGCCCTGGGCGTTGGGGGTGAAGTACTGGCGGGTGCCTCCTCTCTCCGTGCCAGCCATCGACGGACGGAGTCTCCCCGATGCAGCATCCACTGCCGAGAGCCTGATGCGCTACGAAGCAGTAAGGCTCTTTGTGGACCGAGTGCGTCTGCGGCTGCTCGACTTCGGGTTGACCCAAGAGAACTCTGGAGCAGTAGCGAGGGTGTGCCGCAAGCTTGACGGGCATACCGCTTGCCATAGAGCTTGCCACGCGCCAGGATGGGAGCATTGGCGGTGGAGCAGGTAGCCCAGAGGCTCGAAGACTCCCTCGATCGTGCTCACGGGCAGGCAGCCGGACCGCCGCACCCCGCCAGCAGACCTTGAGGGCAACGCTCGACTGGAGCTACGACCTGCTCTCGCGAGGCCGAGCAAGCGCTGTTCAGGAGGCTCTCGGTCTTTGCCGGGGGGATGGACATTGGAGGCAGCGGAGGCGGTGTGCTCAGGAGGCGTCATCGAGCACGAAGATGTCCTGGATCTCCTCGGTG
>CAWFVR010000023.1:0-108743 GCA_963819315.1 uncultured Rubrobacteraceae bacterium | reverse complement strand
TCTGACGTTAGTGAATAAGGGTGAGAGAGAAAGGGCCGCAGTTAAACTACAAGACTAAGCGCCAAGATCAAGATCAAGGAGACTACTGACGCCATCGCGGTAACGAGGGTTAGCGCCTTGAATGTTCCTTGAGTAGTGAGCCCCAGCAGCGTCTCGAACATCCAGAAGAAGTTGCTGTTCACTTGTAACGCGAACAGCGCCCCAGAGCCGATGGCCAACCCGAGCACCACCGTGGGGACTTCGATGCTAGCCAATATCGGGGCCAGTATGCCTGCTGCGGTGATGGCGGCAACCGATATCGAACCTATGGCAAGGTGCAAAATGGCCGCAATCAACCAGGCTAATGAAATCGTTAACAGATCCGGCGTGCCCGCCTCTGCCGAGAAGAATCCCCCAAGGATCTTGTCGAGCCCGGTCTCGCCGATCACCGCTCCCAAAGAGCCCCCGATGCCCGTTATCAGCAGGATCTGGCCGGTCGCGTTGAAACCCTTGTGCATCGCTTCTTCGACGTGCTCTTTGGTTAGCGTACGCCACGCCAGCAGGTAGGCGCCAAGTAAGCCTAAGAAGAGGGCAAAGACGGGATCCCCGAGGAACGCTATCACAGGGGACTTTACACCGGCGGCCTCGGCGATCGCCCCGAAGGCTATCAGCAACAGCGCAACCACGATGGGCAACAGCGAGACGTATAATGGAGGGGAATGGTGTCTGTCTGTTGCTCCGTTCCTTCAGGGGTTCCTTTCCTCGCGTCCTCAGCTACGGAAGGATCTCCTTCCGGCGTCGCTACGTCGCGGCCTTCTTCCCTCACCTCCTCGGCCACGGCATCAGGGCTTCCTTGCTGCATGTCCTCGAAGTGCGCCTCATCCTTGACATTGTTCCATAGCCCGCGTTTCAGAATCTGGCCGTAGATAACGTGGTAAGTACGGCTGTAGGAAGACCTATCACAGTTCCGTAGATCAACATCGTGCCCAGCGGTACATCCAGCAATCCCGCTATCGCCACGGTTCCCAAACCCGGGACGACAAACACGTATCCGACAAGTATTCCGGCGGTCAGCGTCCCGCCCATCATCCCGAGCCCGTTTGGGCCCATTCGGGGAGCAGCCGATCGAGCCAGAGGGGACGCCAGCACAAGTTGCACGTCCACGTAGATGGCTGGGAAGATGGTAGTCAGGGCAGCGCTGAACGCGTAGGGCAGTCTTCGGGGACCGAGAATTCTCAGCAGTAGCTCTACCAGTTTCTGGAGAGCCCCCATGGCAGTAAGCAGCGAGCCCATAAGGACCCCGAAGCCGATGAGTAAGCCTACTTCGGCCATTATGTCGCCGAAGCCCTGTACGAAGGTTCCTATCGTGTCCCCGAACCCGAGCCCCGCTGCAACGCCTAGATAGAGCGTACCTATCACCAGGGAGATCACGGGATCGACCTTGGCTACCACGATCAGCAATACTATTGCGATTATCGCGATCGCTGTGTGTAGCACGATCAAGGTATCACTCATAGTGCTCTCCTTCTACAAGGTTGCTTGGCAAGGGAAGGTGTCGCTTGGGGAGACGGCCTCTTCGAGATCGAGTTGCATCGTGTCGACCCACGCTAAGCACTGTGTTGCTCTCTTTAGCCGTACTTCTGCGTTGCTTGCTCCAAGGCTGGGAGTCCCCTCCTTAGGCTCCCCACAGGGTCTCAACCCGGAGCCCTGTTGACAAGTGCCTACCCGGCGGGCCCATGCGCCTCAGAGCTATTATAGGTTGCTTATGTACAATCGGGATCAACATGTCGTGTACATAAGAACACCGCTTAGCATAAGGACCGGGGCTATGCAGGATGCTGGATACGGACTTCCAAGAATCCACCCAATCGGAAGTCCGTTGCTTAGGGAGTGCGTTGGTGTCAGGTTGGTGTCAAATCGCTTCGTCTGCGACTGCTGCATTCGAAAAATCCCTGCAAAATCAGGATTTGCAGATCCGACACACCCTATGAACAAGATCTGGAGCACACGCTGTCTTTATGCCCTCTTCAACTCTACTCGCTTGACACCGTTTTCGGTTAGCAGTGCGCGGAAGCGCAGCTCGGGAGTTCTACCATCTTGGGGCGCACGTCTCGACGTTAACTTACGGACACCCGCTAGAAGCGCACCTCTGACGCTCCGTCGTGCAATCTCACGCTGAAGCGTAACCGATTTTCCGTTTTAATTGGTACTAGCACACAGGTACTTCCGCTGCCACGAGGACGGTAACAGATAAAGCTCTACTTGGGTCGAGTCGATGATAACGTAGCTCACACCTGAGCGAGCGACGAGGTTAGGGAGAGCGTGAACTTAACCGCTGCACACGAGGACGGTAACAGATAAAATTTCTACTTGGGCCGAGTCGATGATAAGGTAGCTCACACCTGAGCGAGCGACGAGGTTAGGGAGAGCGTGTAAGTAGAACGCGGAACCGCACCTCAGAGTGGCTTGCGAGTTGGAAACGGCAGCATGGTCCTATTCGTTCCGAAGAGCGGAATCAGACAGGCTCGTCGCGGGGCTCTACTAGAATCTCGTTGACAGCGACGTGATCGGGTTGCCGAAGCACGTGAATGATGGATCGGCAATGTCATCGGGATCCAGGATACGCGCTCCGCTAGGCTGACCGTAGCGTTCCAGCGCCTCTGTGTCGTGGCTCAACGCCGGAAGGTCGGTGGCGACGTTGCCAGGCTGTATCGTGGTCACCCTGAGGCCCGTGCCAGCAGTCTCCAATCTCAACCCCTGCGACACCGCCTCGACGAAAAATTTGCTGCCCGAGTAGACCGCAAGACCCGGGAACACCTTCCGTCCGGCATCGGAGGAGATGGTGACTATGTGCCCTCGTCCCCGGGCGAGCATCCCGGGTAGCACCGCACCGACGCAGTTGAGCATCCCCTTGCACAGCACGTCGACGGTTTGCTCCCAATCGTCCTCATAAGAGTTCTTCATAAGTGTGTAATACATGACGCCAGCGCAGTTAACGAGGATGTCGATCGGTCCGAGGTCTTCTTCGGTACGTGCTATCAGCGCCTTGACCTGCCCACGATCTGTAATGTCGGTAGGTACGATCAAGCTCCTTGCCTCGCCACGATCTTGGTCGAGCCCGGTTTGCACCTCAAGCAGTGCGTCTCGCCGACGCGCTGCGAGCGCCACATGTGCACCTTCATCCGCGAGCGCACGGGCCACCGACGCACCGATACCGCTGGAGGCCCCGGTCACCACCGCGACTCGGCCCTGCAAAGATTCGTAGCTCATGGTGAATCCTTTCCAGATTTGGTAGGAGGTCCTGGAGAGCATTCCGGTCTCACCACCGCCTCGCTTCGTTTTGCTTCCGAGGATTCTAGCCCGCCGTCGCTTGCTCCGAGCACACCTTTCGCATGCTGTCGGTTGGTAAGACTAGGAACCTCATAACAGGCAGGTTTGTATCTCGGCATGGTACGAACGCAAGTGCTTCGGAGAGCGCGGCCTTTACACGGCGGAGGTCAGGGGTTCGAATCCGCTCAGCTCCACTCTAAGAAGAACCACGTCCCTTACAAACTGGTGCTTCTCTGTCCCTCCGAGAACATCAACCTATTCACAAAACGGACCCTGCTACTTTCGGTCCTTCGCTATCCACCCGTCACTTCCTTCACAAAGAGTTACTATGGACTGGCAATCCTGGTTACATCACCCGCTCGAATCGCACCTCTGGCTGGCCGTCGGTGAGTTGAGCATGGAACCTGAGATTAAGTTGTTGTGCAGTTTGGAAACGACACCCTCATGAAGAACCTGCGGGAGGAGGAGTGGGCTCGCACCGTCGAGGTCAACTGCAAGGGAGCGCTCAACTGTGTGGGGGCCGTGCTCCCCGGGATGCTCGGTCGGGGACGCGGGCACATAGTCACCATCTCCTCGGACGCCGGACGCAAGGTGTTTCCCGGGCTCGCGGTCTACTCCGCGAGCAAGTTTTTCATAGAGGCTCTCTCGCAGGGCTTGCGGCTGGAGACGGCGGGCACGGGGCTCAAGGTAACCACCGTCCAGCCCGGCAACGTCGCCACGGACCTCCACACTTTGAGCGGCGACGAGCAGGCGCTGGACCTCTACGGGCAGACCAGTGGCGCTCGTATGCTCGATCCCGAAGATGTTGCCGCGTCGGTCGTCTACGCGCTCACCCAACCCGACCACGTGGCCGTCAACGAGGTCCTGGTCGAGCCCCGCGACGAGCCCGTCTGAGCCCATCGCGCGATGGGGTATGATCCCGACTATGACATCGGTACGAGGAGATGTGGTGCGAGAGGATGAAGGCGGGGTGCTCGGACGCGAGGTACACGGCCCCATAGCGGCGGAGCAACTGGACGTGGTGCCCTGGAGCCACGGAGATACGGACGCGACGGTCGAGTTCACGACCAACGAGCTGACGGCGACCTGCCCCATCACAGGTCAGCCTGACTTCTACGAGCTCGAGCTCAGCTATCGGCCCAGAGAGTCCTTGATCGAATCCAAGTCATTGAAGCTCTACCTCTGGGGTTTCAGGGACAGAGGCATCTTCGCCGAGGACCTCGCGGCGACATTGCTCGAGGATCTGGTCGCGGCGTGCGACCCGGCCGAGATGACGGTGGACCTGACGCAGCAGGTCCGTGGCGGGTTACAGATCCGGACCGTCGTCCGGCACCCGCCGGCGGGCGACTGACCGGGCTACGGCAGCGCGACGAAGTCGTCGAGAAAGGCGCACGCCGAAGAACAGCGTGCGGGAATCCTGTGAGCATCCTTCCAAACCGCGGTTGGTGTCGGCCCACCACCGCTTGGCAGTCCCGAAGCCTTCCAGGGCGAGGAAGTCCCGCAGGTAGCGAGCGTGACGCTCCTCCTCGCGGATGAGTCACCCCTACCCGAGGACGTCCACGTCGGAGCTGTCTACCTCCCATACTTCATCCAGGCCCATGATCTCCGTTATGATCTCCTCCAGGTCTTCCTGGGTGCCTATGGTTCCTGTGAGGACCACGACCCCGTCCCTGGCAGCCCGGACCGCGAGACCCGTGTCTGCGATGATGTCCTCGACGTCGTCTTTGAGGCTCTCGTTATCCTTCAGGCGGGGATCTATCACCTCCTCTCCGGTGTACGGGTCGATGTACACGTCGTTGCGCGGATAGCCGGAGTCGGGGGTGAACGCCTCATCCTGCCAATCTCCCGCCTCACCAGACTCCTTCGCTATGTCTTGTGGTGGCTTCATCTCGTCAGGGTCCGCCGGCGTAGTGACGAACTGCCCCTCGTGCTCGAAATCGTCGGGGCCGTCCGGCTCCGCAGGCGCGTAGCCCGGCGGCACTATCTCATCCCCGAGGTGGTCGCCAGGCTCATCGTCGAAGGGATCGGCGTGGAATATCGCGAAGTCGGTGTCCGGGTCGACGGTGATGTTGGATACCGGTACCTGGATCACGTCCTCCAGCTCTTCCCGCGACGCCACGACGTCGGTCGCCTCCACGATCACGTGCGTCACCTCGCCGGTCTCATCGTCCGTGATCGCCTCCATTATGCGGCCGATCTCCGAGCCGTCCGCCGCTCGGGCTTCGAGCCCGATAAGATCGCGCTCTTCCAAGTTGACCTCCTGGTTTGGCTGTTGGTAGTGGAATATACCCTCTGCCGTGAGGCTTACTCCGCCAGGAGCTCGGCCAGGTGGTAGAGGCCAGGGTCAAGCGCGCTCCTTCCCCGCCACCTTCTCAAATCCCGCTGCACCGATGCCGAACCCCGAAATCTCGCCTTGATCTAATGGACATCGGTAATAAAATATGAGCGTGACGGGCTTAGATTTATACCCGTTAAATCCCTTCCGCTGAGGGTATAAGGGACACAGGATTTCACCTACAGGAGGCACTTAAACGGATGATATGTGAGAACTGCGGGGTACGGCCGGCGAGCGTGCGGGTCTTCGGGCAGCAGGGAGATCAGCAGTCGGCGGCGTACCTTTGCACTGAGTGCGCACGGGAGCTCGGCATGATCGGGACCGGCTCCGGCGGGGTGGACCCGTTCGCGGTGCTCCGGAACCTCGTGCAGCAGCAGAGCCAGGGCTCCGGGGGCGTCTTCGAGATGCTCAGTGGAGAGGCCCAGGAGGCCGTGATGCGGGCGCGTGAGGCCTCGGCCGGCACGACCCAGACGGCGGCTATCGGCACCGACCACCTGCTCGCGGGGGTCGTCACCGGCGACAACGTGGCGACGGAGGTCTTGCGGAGGGCTGGCGCGAACGTCGAGGGGATGCGGGATCACTTCCGCGAGTTCCGGGGGGAACCAGGGGATCAGGTCTACACATTCACCCCGAGCGCGAAGCGGGCGCTGCAGCTCGCCTTCGCCGCAGCGCGGCAGATGGGCGCTGCGCAGGTCGGGACCGAGCATCTCTTGCTCGGGCTGCTCGGCGAGGGCGACGGCAACGCCTACAGGATATTGCAGCAAAACGGCGCGAGCGACGCCGAGGCGCTGAGGCGTGAGATCTTCAGGCTCCTGCAGCAGCGCGGCGCCCAGGGGGGCCCGCAGGGTGGGATGCCCGGCGCGGCGGCGGGCGGCGGAGGTTTCCCTGGCGGCCCGCGGGGCGACAGCCGGACACCGGTCCTCGACCAGATCACGCGCGACCTCACGCAGCTCGCGCGCGACGGTGAGCTCGACCCCGTCATGGGCCGGGCCGAGGAGATAGCTCGCGTCGTCAGGATCCTGTCCAGGCGCACCAAGAACAACCCGGCTCTCATCGGCGAGCCGGGGGTAGGCAAGACCGCTATCGTCGAGGGGCTCGCGCAGAGGATCGTCTCCGAGGACATCCCCGAGCCCTTGAGGGACAAGCGCGTGCTTGCCCTCGACGTCGGCGGACTTGTCGCTGGCACCCGCTTCCGCGGGGACTTCGAGGAGCGGATGCGGCAGATGATCCAGGAGCTCCAGGCTGAGGAGAAGAACATAATCCTCTTTATCGACGAGCTGCACAGCATCGTCGGGGCGGGCGGAGCCGAGGGAGCCGTCAACGCCTCCAGCATGCTCAAGCCCGCCCTTGCCAGGGGCGAGCTTCAGGTAGTCGGTGCGACCACGCTCGACGAGTACCGCAAGCACGTCGAGAAGGACCCGGCGCTCGAGCGCCGCTTCCAGCCTGTGCTCGTGAGCGAGCCTACGGTGGACGAGACTGTGGCGATCCTCTTCGGTCTTCGCGACCGCTACGAGGCGCACCACCGCGTCAAGATCTCCGACGAGGCGATCGTCGGCGCGGCCCAGCTCTCGGACCGCTACATCACCGACCGCTACCTGCCGGACAAGGCGATAGACCTCCTCGATGAAGCGGCCGCTGAAGTCAGGCTCCGCTCCACGGTGCCGCCGGTCGACGTGAAGCGCATAGAGGAGGAGCTCGCGGCCCTAGAGCGTGAGAAGGAGGACGCCGTCAGGGCCGAGGACTACGAGAAGGCCGCCTCGCTGAAGCAGCGGGAGGAGGAGCTCCGGGCCGAGCTCGAGCAGCACCATGAGGGCTGGGCCGGCCAGAGGGAGACCAACGCTCCCGAGGTGACGCGCGAGGACATCGCCCGTATCCTCGAGGAGTGGACCGGCGTCCCCGCGACCAACATCGTCCAGGAAGAGGCCGAGCGCCTCTTGAACCTGGAGGCCGTCCTGCACGAGCGGGTGGTGGGTCAGGACCGCGCCGTAACCGCCGTCGCCGAAGCGATAAGACGCGCCAGGGCCGGTATAAAGGACCCGAAGCGCCCCGTCGGCAGCTTCCTGTTCCTCGGCCCTACCGGCGTAGGCAAGACAGAGCTCGCCCGGACTCTCGCCGAGTACCTCTTCGGCGACGAGGACGCCCTGATCCGGATCGACATGTCCGAGTACCAGGAGAAGCACACCGTCTCTCGCCTGGTCGGCGCCCCTCCAGGCTACGTCGGCTACGACGAGGCGGGCCAGCTCACAGAGGCCGTGCGACGCCGGCCATACAGCGTGGTCCTCTTCGACGAGGTCGAGAAGGCTCACCCCGACGTCTTCAACATCCTGCTCCAGGTCCTCGACGACGGGCGCCTCACGGACGCCCAGGGCCGGACTGTCAACTTCGAGAACACGGTCATCGTCATGACTTCGAACGTCGGCAGCCAGCACCTTGTCTCCGAGCGGCAGTTCGGCTTCACCGGCAGGGACGGCGTGGACTTCCGGGAGACCGAGCGGCGCGCGCGCGAGGCCCTCGAGCGCACCTTCAGGCCAGAGTTCCTTAACCGGATAGACGAGATCATCGTCTTCCAGCCCCTGAGCAAGGAGGACGTGCTCAGGATCGTGGACATCATGCTCAGGCGCCTCAACAAGCACCTCGAGAGCCAGAAGATCTCCGTCGCGGTCAGCGAGCCCGCCAGGGAGTTCCTCGCCGAAGAGGGCTACGACCCCAAGTTCGGCGCCCGGCCCCTGGCCCGCGCGATCCGGCGCCACATCGAGAACCCGCTCTCCAGCCGTATCATCAACGGCGAGTTCGGTCCCGGCGATACAGTGGTCGTCGACCGCGCCGGGGACGGCCTGACCTTCAAGACCACCGTGCCGGCAACGCGGTAGTTAGGTCGCATAAACAGCTTCGTCTCTGAAGGCTCCCCGACAACCGGGGAGCCTTCCTTTTAACTCGCTGATCAAACATTTGTTTGACATGTAAGTCGAGCTGCGCTAGGGTGGGATAGTCGAGCTGTAGCAGCCGAGGAGGAAGAAAATGCTGCGTTTCCTGGCGCGGCGGGTGTGGATGAGCCGCCGAGCGTGCGCGAGGCGGCTGCCGCTGTGGGGTTCAGGAGTTCGCAGACGGCCTACCACCACTTGAAGAAGCTTGAGGTGTCGGGGCGGAGGCCGTCTCGACCTGCTCAGGGATGACGAAGAGGTTACGGTGAAGCGGCTTTATACGGAAGGGAACAGGGTGCGGCGCAGGGCGGAGGACGTGCGGACCAAGGGGCGCGGGTCTACGTGGTGCGCCCGCGCGGGAAGAAGGCTTAGAGGTGGGCCCGTTACAGAGCCTGGCGTCCGGCGCCCTGTCGTACCTGATGTTCGCCGGCATAGGCGGGTTCGTCGGGTATTACTTCGCGAAGAAGCGCACCGAGCACGAGGTCGGC
This sequence comes from uncultured Rubrobacteraceae bacterium, assembly GCA_963819315.1. Taxonomy (GTDB): domain Bacteria; phylum Actinomycetota; class Rubrobacteria; order Rubrobacterales; family Rubrobacteraceae; genus JALYGY01. The sequence continues at coordinate 99,690 of CAWFVR010000023.1, read as the reverse complement.
TACCTGCGCCGCGTAGAGGTCGTCGAGCGCATACAGCTTCTGGTCGTCTCGCTGGCCGAGGAGTTCGAGGCTGCGCTGGAGTACATCCGCGAGCCGGGGCCGACGGGGGATCTGCCGGCGAAGAAGATAGAGAGCTCCATAGAAGAGCTGGAGAGGCACTACGTCCAGCAGGAGATCTGGCTGAACCGCGACACTTTAGCCAGGCTCGACGCACTCGTGGCCCAGTCTCGCGCGCGCCAGCGCGACCTTGCGCGCCTGCCGCGGCGCTACGGCGACCCGAACTTCGAGCGCGAGTACGCGCGGGTCGGGGCCGGGCTCAACGGGTGGCTGCGCAGGGACCTCCCCAAAGACCGCGAAGGTCTTACGAATTCGTTCCGGTCCATGCTCGGGGTCGGGCGGTGGCGCTACGGGCTTCCGCTGCGGGCCGTCTCGGGCGGATGGTTCTGACTGACCGCCAGGCCGTGGAGCGCGGGGTAGTGTTGCGAGCCGTCCATGCGCCGGGTAACATTTCCTTGCTTGAGGCGCGACCTGCGCGCCGCATCAGGCGCCAACTCGACGAGGTGAGTTTGTTGATAACGGTGGCCGCCGGGTTGTCTGCCATAGGCGTGCAATTCGTAGCCTGCGGTACGTTTTCCAGAAGACGAACTCGTTCCGGCGGGTCGCTCCCGCCGGTACTTTGGGCACCGGGGGGCGGTATCCGGGGTGAGTAGGTTGGATGCTGGCGCGGCGCTGCGATCGGGGTTGGCACGTCTGGGGCACCATTTGCGCCGAGGGGCGGCCGCCTACGGGGTACTCCTGATATCGCTCCTACTGACGGGTCTCGCCTGGCACTACGTGCGCCAGAACGTCGAGGCGCAGACCCAGGACCGGTTCGCCGAGACGACCCGGGCCACCCAGGAGGCCATAGAGCGCCGCACCAAGGCGTACCTCGATGCGATATTCGGCGCCCGCGGGCTCTTCTACGCCAGCCAGTCGGTCGAGCGTGAGGAGTGGGACAAGTACGTCAGGGGGATAGATCCGGAGGAGCGCCTAAAGGGTCTGCAAGCCCTCGCATTCGCGGAGTACATCGGGCCTGAGGAGAGGGAATCCTACTCCAGGGAGAGCCGGGAGAAGGGTATGCCCGAGATGCGTCCCGACCTGAACCCTGGCGGGGAGCGCTCAGCCTACTTCCCGCTAAAGTTCATGGCCCCCTCAAACGAGGCCAACCGGAGTGGCATCAACGAAGACGTATACGCCGACACCGAGCACCGGATCGCCATGGACCAGGCGCGGGATTCCGGCTCGCCGCAGGCGACGGGAACGATCTTTGTCCTGACCGCGCCCTCTCCGGGCTCCAGCGCGGACCTCGCCCGGCTGCCTGGCTTCGCCGTGTACCTGCCGGTCTACAGGGAAGGAGAGCCGCAGGATACCGTTGCCGAGCGCCGGCGCGCGCTGAAGGGTTTCGTCGTTGGCTTCTTCAGGTGGGACGGGTTGCTCGATGGGGTCTTCGGGGGAGGCTTCGACCCTGCTATAGACTTCGAGCTCTACGACAGCCGGGAGGTGGGGTCGAGCGAGCGCCTCTACGACAGCGACGGCGTGCCGCGTGCAGGCAAGCCCGAGGTAGAGACCCGCTTCTCCGAGGAGAGGCAGATGGAGGTCGCTGGTCGCGAGTGGAGCCTGTATTTCGCCACGCTGCCAGGGTTCGAGGAAGACGCCGGCAGCAACCTGCCCGGCTTCGTGCTCGCGAGCGGCGTCGCGGTGAGCCTCCTGCTATTCGGGATCACCCTGTTGCTCGTGCGCAACAATACCCTGGCCGAGCGCGCGAGCAAGGACCTCGAGGACGCCAACAGGGAGCTTCGAGGCCTTCTCCTATTCGGTCTCCCACGACCTGAGGGCGCCCTTGAGGAGCATAGACGGCTTCTCCCGGATACTTCTGGAGGACTACGCCGACAAGCTCGACGAAGAAGGAGCAGACTACCTGGGCAGGGTGCGGGGCGCCAGCAAGCACATGGCCCTCCTCATAGACGACCTGCTCGAGCTCTCTAGGGTAAGCCGGGGACCGCTGCGCAGGGAGGTGATCGACCTGAGCGCTATGGCGAGGGATATCGTCAAGAAGCTCGAGAGGGCGCATCCCGAACGGCGGGTGAAGTTCGTCGCCCAGGAAGGCGTCGTGGCGTTCGGAGACGCCAACCTGCTGGCGGTGGCGCTGGAGAACCTGCTCGGAAACGCCTGGAAATTCACCTCCAAGAGGGACGAGGCAACCATAGAGTTCGGCGTCGAAGTCCCGCACGGCGGCGGGAGCGTGGCCTATTACGTGCGCGATGACGGGGCAGGGTTCGACCCAAGGTACGCAGACAAGCTCTTCGGGGCGTTCCAGAGGCTGCACGGCTCCGAAGAGTTCGAGGGGACAGGCATCGGGCTCGCGACGGTGGCCAGGATCGTGCACCGCCACGGGGGGAGGGTGTGGGCCGAGAGCCGGGTTGGCGAGGGAGCCACCTTCTATTTCACGCTGGGCGGCCGCCAGGGGGGCTCGCCGAGGAAGGCGGACGTCTGGTGAGGGAGCCGGGCGCCCCGCTGCGCGTGCTCCTGGTCGAGGACTCGGAGAACGACGCGCTGCTCCTTTTGCGCGAGCTCCGCCGCGGCGGCTACGAGCCCCTCTACGAGCTGGTCAGCACCTCCGAGGAGATGGAGCGGGCGCTCGGGGAGGCGAGCTCGCGGGGGGAGCCGTGGGAGGTAGTCGTCTCCGACTATTACATGCCGCGTTTCGGGGCGCTCGCCGCCCTCGAGCTGCTGCAGCGGCTGGGCTACGACACGCCGTTCGTCGTCGTCTCGGGCAAGATCGGTGAGGACGCCGCGGTCGCGATGATGCGGGCCGGGGCGCAGGATTACGTCGCCAAAGAGGACATGTTGCGGCTGTGCCCGGCGATCGAACGGGAGCTCAGGGAGGCGGAGGAGCTCGCCCGTCGCGCGGCGCTCGCGGTGGACAACGCCAGGCTCTACGACGAGGCGCAGAAGGAGATCTCCGAGCGCAAGAGGGCCGAGACCCGCTTCCGCACGCTGGTCGAGCAGATACCGGCGGTCACCTACATCCAGAGCCCATACGGCACCAAGCCTATGGAGTACGTGAGCCCGCAGATCAGAGGACATGCTCGGTTACTCGCCGAGGACGGAGAGCGATCGACGACGAGTTCCTGATCGGGATGCTGCACCCCGACGACAGGGAGCGGTTCCTGGAAGAGGACGCCCGCACCGACGAGACAGGCGAGCCCACGTGGAGGTCAGCGCCAGCGCGATCTTCTACGACGGTGGCGAGGCTATGAGCATTGTCGCCCACGACCTAACCGAGCGCAAGAAGGCCGAGGAGGCGCTGGACGATGCGAGGGAGGCCGAGCGCAACCGGATAGCTCGCGACCTCCACGACGACATACTCCAGGACATCGTCTACGCTTTGCGGGAGATCCAGGTCGCCCAGATCACCTCGGAGAACGGCGGGTCTGAGGCCCTCGAAGAGGCCGCCGACGCACTCCGGCGCTCGGTGGAGGGGCTGCGCGGCGCCATCTTCGAGCTTCGCTTGAAGCAGACGCTTGGCCGGTCGTTCGTCTCTTCGCTGGAGTCCCTCATGGACCTGAACCGCCGGATGGCGCGGAGTCAATACGAGCTGGACCTGGTCGTGGAAGACGGGTTCCCGAGGCACTTTCCCCGAGGACCGGTCGGGAGATCGTACGCATCGTCCAGGAGGCGCTCACCAACGCCCGCCGCCACGCGCGGCCCCGGCGCGTCCTGGTGAGGCTCTGGCGCGACGGCGACCTTGCTCGCGTAGAGGTGGCCGACGACGGGCGCGGCTTCGACACAAACACACCCGGGATCGGGGTAGGCCAGCAGTCGATGAGGTACAGGGCTCGCGAGCTCGGCGGAGAACTCACGGTAGAGAGCACGCCGGGCGGCGGGACGCGAGTGCGCTTGGAGGTCCCCGTCTCGCACTTGCTCGAGGAGGTTCGTCCTGGCCGGGGAGGACAGCCTTATGGCGACGAAGGCGCGTCGAAGGCATAATTCGCTGGTACAGACCGGATAGAAAGGGATGGCTGCCATAGAGGACCACAGCAAAGACGGCCCGATCAGAGTCCTGTTAGTCGAGGATCATGCTTCTTTCCGCCAGGCTCTGGCTTTCATGCTCGAGAGGGAGCCCGGGTTCGAGGTGGCAGGGCAGGTCGGCTCGCTCGCCGAGGCGCGGCAGCTGAACGGGGAGATGCTGGAGAACGTGGAGGTCGCGATCGTCGACCTGGCCCTCCCCGACGGCGACGGGCTCGAGCTGATAGAGGACTTCTCCTCCCAGCCGCACATGACCACGCTGGTCTTGAGCGCGAGTCTGGAGCCGGGCCGGTTCGCCCGCGCGGTCGAGGCCGGCGCCTCGGGCGTGCTGCACAAGTCCACCCCGATAAAGGACATAGTAGAAGCGGTGCAATTGCTGAGGGCCGGTGAGGCGCTGCTCTCTCCTGCCGAGGTCGTCGAGATGCTGCGCATGGTCGGCCGCGAGCGTCAGGAAGAGCTCGCGGCGCGGCAGGCTGTGGAGAGGCTGACCCCTCGGGAGAAGCAAGTGCTCGAGGCCCTCGCCGAAGGCCTCGAGAGCAAGGAGATCGCCGAGAAGCTGAACGTCACCGTAGAGACCGAGAGAACCCACATGGTGAACATACTCCACAAGCTCGGGGTGCACTCGCGGCTGCAGGCCCTTGTCTTCGCGGCCCGCTATGGCGTCGTCCGGATACGCTGACCCGCCATTATGAGAGAGCAGCCCCTGTACATGGTGCTCACAGACGAATGGCTACCTTGAGCGCCTGCGCAGGGGAGTTGCAGCCGCGCAAGGCACTCATCCTGCTGGCAAACGAGCCGAGGGCGTACCGGGAGAGCATCGCCCAGGTCTTAGGCCAGCTACGCCCGAACGTCGAGGTGATTACCGCGGAGCCGGAGGATCTCGAAGACCGGGTCTTGCGCCTCGCTCCCGAGATGGTGGTCTTCAGCGAGGCGCCCGGCCTCGTGCGCGAGCGGGTACCGGTCTGGGTCGAGTTGTACCCCGAGTACGGCCAGCGCTCCGTGGTCGGCGTGGGGGAGGAGCGCTCGACGATCGAGGAGATACAGCTCTCCCATCTGCTCTGCGTGGTCGACCACGCAGAGCGTCTAGCCCATTAGGGCTAGAAAAAGTTAACCCATATACGTGAGGCGGGGCAGGTCGGTTCTGAGCTATCATCGCCAGCAATGAACGGTGCGCGTGTATTGGTGGCCATTGAGCTCAGGTCTTACCGTGAGGCGATCGCGGAGGCCTTCCGACTGCTTCGACCAAACGTCGAGGTCTTCGAGGCCGAGGATGAGGACCTCGAGCGGGAGGTCGTACGCATCGGCCCTCACCTGGTGGTGTGCAGCCGGCTCACCGCCTGGGTCGAGAATCGCGCCCCGAACTGGGTAGAGTTATACCCAGGGTACAGCTCGTACTCCGTCGTCAGCGTGCGTGGGGAGCGCTCGACGATCGAGGAGATACAGCTCTCCCATCTGCTCTCGGTGATAGACGAGACCGTAAAGAACGGCTATTCAGGCTAGGGGTCCGAGAGCTCCCTTAGAAGGGTCTTCAGCCTGGGAGCGATGTCATCTATCTCCTCGGCGGTGCACTGGACGTGGAGGTGGATCTTGACAGCCGCGCCCACCTCTACCGTTGCGGAGACTACGGGCTCCTCCACTTCCTGGGTATCGGCGGAGAGCTCGTTCGTAGCGATTGTCTGCACCGAATCGAGCTCTCCGTCGAAGGTCGCGACCAGCTCCCCGGCCTCCTCCCTGAGAAGCCCTGCGGTCTTGAGGATCTCCACTATGGCTCCCGCCCCCGTCATCACCGGCTTGTTGCGCGGCTGTCCGGCGGCGTGCGCGACGTACGCCTGGACAGTGGGATAGAGCATGCCCTCGCGCAGCTTCACCGCCGCGACCACGTTCTGCAGGAACTCGTTGGTGGCGACGATCGCGCGCCAGTTCCTGCGGATCTCCTCCTCATCCTTGCGTGCGAGCGCGAGCGCCAGGGCGCGTCCGCGGCGGGTGATCAACTTCTTGCTCTCGCCCTGGAGGATTCCTATCTGGGTCAGGAACCCGTTGTTGCGGCTGACGCTCGACTGGTGCACGGCGTCGAGCTTGCCCACGTCGCCGGGCCTCGACGCCTCGTCGCGGGTCCCGTATGCCACGATGATGTTCACGAGCTCCTCGTAGGAGGAGCCCGGGAGCCGAAACTCCCTCTGCGCCATCCAGCACCTCTCTTCCTGACGCTCCATCCCCCCGACCCGCAGCCATTATCCTAGATTTGACAATGCTTTGCCCCGTCAGGGCTCGCGGGTCTTCTGGCGTCCCCGGTTGATACACCCCGCGGCGGCGTAGTACCCTCCGTGGGTTGTGAGAAGAGGCAGACCCCGCACGCTTACCCGCAGAGAGTTCCTGGCGCTCGCAGGCGCCGGGGCGCTCGGGGCGTCCCTGCTCGGCACGGGCTGCGACCTGACCACACGCCTGCCTAACCTCCCCGGCCAGCCCCCCGCCGGCGACACCAACGTCGTCCTGGTCATCATAGACAGCCTGAGGAAAGACCACGTCGGAGCCTACGGCAACGACTGGATCCAGACCCCAAACCTCGACGCTTTGGCTAAAGAGAGCCTGCGCTTCACCAGTGCCTACCCCGAGTCGGCCCCGACCATCTGCGCCCGTAGGGCCATCCACACAGGCCTCAGGACCTGGCCTTTCAGGGACTGGAAGCCGCCTAAGGGAGAGGACATAATCCTGCAGGGCTGGCAGCCGATCCCCGAGGGCCAGACGCACCTGGCCGAGATAATGAAGCAGAACGGCTACGCGACCCTGTTACAGACCGACAACATGCACCAGTACAAGGCCTCATACAACTTCCAGCAGGGCTTCGACGTCTTCGACTTCATCCGGGGCCAGACCACCGACAACTACATGCCGAACTGGACCTTCCCTCACGACAGAGTGCAGAACGCCCTGCTCAAGGGCAACGTCACCGCGATGCGGGCCCAGATGCAGCAGTACTGGGCGAACGTGGAGGGGCGTCTTCTGGCTGAACGGGAGAGCGAAGAGGACTGGTTCTCCCCGCGGGTCTTTTCGGGAGCGATGGAGTTGCTGGAGGCGGCCAAAGGAGGCGACCAGCCGTTCTTCCTCGTGGCCGACAGCTACGACCCGCACGAGCCCTGGGACACCCCCGACGAGTACGTCAACCTCTACGACGACCCCTACGACGGCAGGGAGCCCTACTCCGTGATCTACGGCTCGAGCGACTATCTCACGGAGAGGGAGCTGCAGCGGATGCACGCCCGCTACGCCGCCGAGGTCACTATGGTCGACCGCTGGTTCGGCCGCTTCCTGGACAGGATGGAAGAGCTCGACCTCTTCGAGAACACCCTGCTCCTGGTCATCGCCGACCACGGGGTGGCCTTCGGCGAGCACGGCTACACAGGAAAGCCCTCCTACGTCCTCTGGCCGGAGATCACAGACGTGCCCTTCATGATCCGGCACCCCGAAGGCAAAGGCGCCGGAGACACCAGCGACCACTACGCCTCCACCCACGATGTGGCGCCAACCATCCTCGGCTTCCTCGGCATAGAGCCCGAGCAACCCATGGACGGCCAGGACCTCTCAGTGCTCTTCGATGGTGGGCAGCCCGAGGAGCGGCCGTACTTTACTCTAGGCTACAACGACCATGCCTGGGCGCGCGACGACCGCTACGTCATGTTCGCAAAGAACGACGGGTCGAACGCCCTGCTATACGATATCAGTACTGATCCAGAGATGAACACGGACATAGCGGGGTCCAACCAGAGCATAATCAACAGCATGTGGAACGACTACATCCTAGAGGACGCGGGCGGACCCCTGCCCACCTACAGGAACGCACGTCCCTTCTAGGGAGCACGCTCCGGCTTCGCCTCCGCTTGTCAGCACGCCTCCCTCCGGTCGGCTTGTCAGCACGCTACGCCACACGCATCGGGCCTTTACAAGGCCCTCGCTTGTCAGCATTTCAGCTATAAGTGCAGAGAGAAGCTGACAAGCCGCCTGGCGAAGCCAGGCGGCGTGCTGACAAGGCATCTGGCGAAGCCAGGCGCCGTGCTGAAAAGGCGCCAACGGCGCCGTGCTGACAAGCGGAGGCCGCAAGGCCGGAGCGTGCTTTTTAACCTACTTTTAGCTGAGATTTGACCTTCCCTTAACCACGGTATATCTGCCTCGGGGTATCTTGGGGTTCGGTGTATCCGGAGGGGCAGCCAGACCTGCCGGCGGAGCGCCCACTCGGGGGCTTCGAGGGCCCTCGACCCCCAAACGGCCCCGAGCCGTGATCTTCGAGCACCACCCGGCCGTCCGCGCCGTCCTCGAGTACCTCATCGCCCGCGAGGGTTACTCCGTAGAGGCGAGAGGGGAGGCGCCTTTCGCTGCGCCGGGCCCGGCGCTCATGCTCGTCGCGGCGGGGGATGGCCTCTACGTCTTCGAGTCCAGGGACGCCGCAAGCACCCTCGAAGGTCTCGACCCCGGGACGGCGACGAACTGGTGGGTGAGGGGGCTCGGGGCGGAGGTAGAGGCTCGGGAATCGTACACCCCGCCGGGAGAAGCCTACCGCATGGCCAAAAAGGCGGGGATGGACTTCGTTACGCTGACGGATCACGAGACCATAGAGGGCGCGCTAACACTGACACACCACCCCGACTTCTTAGTGGGCGAGGAGATATCGGCGTATCTTCCCGAGGAGGGTGGCTACGTAGACGTCCTCGTCTACGGGCTCGACGCCGAGGTGCACCGGGAGGCCCAGGCGCGTCGCGGCGACGCCCACGAGCTGGTCGCCTACCTGCGGGAGGCGGGGGTTGTGCACGTGCTGGCCCACCCGATGTACGCGATGCCGGGGCCGCTCGACCGCGAGGCCGTGGAGAAGAGGCTGGTCATGTTCGGGCTGTGGGAGTTCATAAACGGCTCGAGGCCAGCCCGGCAGAACCGGCTGGCGCGCGAGATCGCCGAAGGCATAGGAGAGATCGAGCTGCGACAGATGGCCCTGAGGAACGGCCTGCCCGTTCCCCCTCATCGCAGGGTGTCGGGAACCGGGGGTTCCGACGATCACGGCGGCATCTACGGCGGCGCAACCCACACGGTGGTCCCGAAGGTGGGCACCATTAATGAGCTCCTTGATGCTTTGAGGGCGGGCGAGGTCCGTCCGGCTGGCGAGGACGGCACGGTCGCCAAGATGATCCAAACCGGGTTCAGGCTGGCCGGCGCCGCCATCGAGGAGGGCGAGGATGGTCACGCGGTCCGCGTGTTGCGGGGGCTCGACCTCAGGCCGGCTTTCCTCCGGCGCTCCCGCGCGGCCTCCACGGGACCCGATAAGGAGTTGCTGAGATACGTGCCGCTGCTCGCGCGGCTCAAGGAGCCCCAGATCAGGGCCGCCCTTGCCAATCGCTACGAGAGCCGGCTCTCCGGGTCTCTGCGTGACGTGGGCTCGGGGTTCCCTGCGCTCGACTTCCTGAGCTCCGTGGGTAACTTCATCGACGGACACGTCTTCATAGCCCCTTACGTGGGGGTGCACGGGTACTTCGGACGGGAGAGGAAGAAGGCGCGCGTCCTGCGCCGCGAGCTCAGGCCAGAGGACTCGGAGGGCTTGAAGGTCGGGGTCTTCGTTGACGGGATGGACCGGATCCACGGCGTCGCCACCATGTATCGAAACCTCCAGGCCCTGGTCGGTGAGGAACGCACCGAGCTGCTCCGGATAGTGTGCTGCGGGGGAGAGGATAGCCCGTCGGAGGACGGGGTCCACACGCTGCGGAAGGTCGCCACTTTCGCCGTGCCGCTCTACGACGGGCTGGTCCTGGGTGTGCCCTCCCTGCTGGATGTGCTGGAGCACGTGGCCGAGGAAGACTACGACGTCCTCCACGTGGCCACGCCGGGACCGCTCGGCCTCGCGGCGCTCGTGGCCGGCGTGGTGTTGAGCGTGCCCGTGGTCGGGGCCTACCACACGGAGTTCGGGGCCTACGCCGAGGCGCTCTCGGGGGACGCGTTCGTAGCGGAGGTCGTTGACCTCGCCGTCCGCGAGTTCTACGAGCGCTGCTCGGCGGTAGCCGTCCCTTCCCAGGCTACGGCGCTCGCCCTCAGGAACCGCGGCTACCGCATCCGGCAGTTCGAGATCCTGAAGAACGGCGTGGACAATGTGCTCTTCGACCCGGAAAAGCGAGACCCCGGGCTACACGAGGCCCTGGGCGACGGCAGGACGCTGCTGCTCTACGCAGGAAGGGTGAGCAAGGAGAAGGGCCTCGACCGGCTCGCCGCCGGATACCTCTCCTTGAGACGCCACCGGGACGATGTTCACCTCGTCATCGCGGGTGACGGCCCATACCGCGAGGAGCTGGAGGCGGTACTGGGGAAGACCGCCACCTTCACCGGGTTCTTGAGAGGCGAAGCGCTCGCCCGTGTGTACGCCTCCTGCGACGTCTTCGTCTTCCCCAGCACGACCGACACCCTGGGACGGGCCGTGGCCGAGGCGCAGGCCTCGGGGTTGCCTTCGGTCGTCTGCGGGATCGGGGGACCTCGGGAGTGCATCCGGCCAGGCGTCTCCGGCTTCGTCGCAGACCCGGGCGAGGAGGAGGTCTTCTTCTCCAAGATAGAGCTCCTGCTCGAAGATCCCAGGCTCCGCGATAAGATGGGACGCGCGGCCAGGGAGATCGCCGCGGGCATGAGCTGGCAGGCCGTGCTCAACGGCCTGATCGAGCTGCATTCGCGGCTCGCCGGAGTCAGATCCGACCCGGATGTCTACGCGAGACCCTAAAGTAGGCGACCACTATGGCATTCAAGTGCTGGCCGGACAGGTGGCCGCGGTCGACCACCCCGCAGTCGGTGTCTGCCTGGACGTCGGCCACGCGGCTTGTAGCGCCGCTTGTAGCGTTGGATAATCATTCCACAGCTTCTCTGCTACAATCGTCGGCCAGCATGCCGGTTTAAGTTTGGTGTAGTTTTGATGAGAACCCAGGCGGTATCGAGAAGGAGGCGCGAGCGATGAAGGTGTTGGTTCTGGGGGGCGACGGCTACTGTGGCTGGCCGACCTCCCTGCATCTCTCTGACGCGGGTCACGAGGTCGTGATCGTGGACAACTTCGTCCGCAGGACGATAGACCACGAGCTGGCTGCAGAGAGCCTCACGCCGATAGCCGACCCCAAGGGGCGCGTGGACGCGTGGCGGGAGGTCAGCGGCCAGACGATCGGGTTGGAGTACGGCGACCTGCTGGACTGGGAGTTCGTCTCGGAGATCTTCACGCGCCACCAGCCGGACGCGGTCGTACACTTCGCCGAGCAGCGGGCGGCGCCCTACTCGATGATAGACCGGCGTCACGCCGTCTACACGCAGCACAACAACGTGATCGGCAACCTCAACGTGCTCTTCGCGATCAACGAGTACGTGCCGGATTGCCACCTCGTCAAGCTCGGGACGATGGGTGAGTACGGGCAGCCCAACATCGACATCGAAGAGGGCTACATCGAGATCGAGCACAACGGCCGCAAGGACGTTCTGCCTTTCCCAAAACAGCCCGGTAGCTGGTACCACCTCTCGAAGGTCCACGACTCGCACAACATTCACTTCGCCTGCAAGATATGGGGCCTTAGGGCAACCGATCTGAACCAGGGCGTCGTCTACGGCACGGTCACGCCGCAGACCGAGCGCGACCCGCGCCTGATGAATCGCTTCGATTACGAGGAGGTCTTCGGGACCGTCCTGAACCGCTTCTGCGTGCAGGCGGCGATCGATCACCCGCTCACGGTCTACGGCAACGGCTCCCAGACAAGGGGCTACCTTGACATCCGGGACACGGTGCGTTGCATCGAGCTCGCCGTCGACAACCCCGCCGAGCGCGGCGAGATGCGGGTCTTCAACCAGTTCACCGAGGAGTTCTCGGTCAGGGAGCTCGCCGAGATAGTAGTCGAGAGCGCCTCCAAGCTCGGCATCTCTGCCAGGATAGAGAACATCGAGAACCCGCGCGTCGAGAAGTACGACCACTACTACAATGCCAAGCACACTGGTCTGCTCGACCTCGGCCTCGAGCCCCACTACCTGGGCGACAGCCTCCTCGACTCGCTACTGAACATCGCCATCGAGTACCGCCACCGCGTCGACACCGACCACGTCATGCCGAGCGTAGACTGGCGCACGGGACGCTCGAAGGAGCGCGTCACCAAGGCACCCGCAGAGCCGTCCGCGTTGTAGGTTTCAGGCATCAGGTAAGGGCATGTCGAGGCGGCGCTCCTCCACAGGGGCGTCGCCTCTCTTTACGGCGAGACTCCCGTCACCTGAGGGCGCGAGCGAGGCACCGTCGCGCGTAGCGAAGTAGTAGCAAACCTGAGACCTCAAGCCTCTAAGCCACGAATCTCCAGGTGACGAAGAGGGCGCAGAGGAGAAGGGAGGAGGCGGCGCTCAGGGTCAGCCAGAGGCCGAGAAGCCGGCGCCCTTCGAGCAGCACGCCGAGCACGATGAACAGGGGGAAGGCCACTAGCACGTAGCGCGGCAGCCCCATCAGCGGGATCTGCGCCGCCCCGAAGAGGGTGGGGGGCAGGATGAGCAGGAAGGCGTAGGCGCTGAGGTCGGGGGGCAGCACCCGCAGGCCGGCGACGAGCAGCGCCAGAGCGAGGCCCAGGAAGACCAGGTTGTAGGCGTTGTTAGCAGCTCCCAGCGCGTCCGCGACGCGCCCGAGGGAAGGGTCGGCCCAGAGGCGCGGAGAGAAGAGCAGTCCGAGGCTCTCCCCGCCCCGCGAGAGGGCGCTCAGGAGCGAGTCCAGTGGGCCTGTTGCTTCCCGACCCCAGCGGCTCTGCTCGGTGTAGAACAGAAAGGGATCTCCGAAGCGCCACCACAGGTACGCCGCGTACGCCAGGAGACCCGAGGGCGCAAGGGCGAGGTAGGCGACCCGCCACCGGTACTCCCTCGCGTTCCTGAGCCACTCGAAGGCCAGCGGTACAAGCAGGAAGACGCCGACGTTGCGCGTCGCTGTGGCGAGACCCGCGAGCAGGCAGGCCAGGAGCAGGTCCCTTCTTACCCGCAAAGCCCATATAGAGCCCGCAGAGAGCGCCAGGAAAAGGCTCTCTGTGTAAACCGCGTTGAAGAAGAAGCTCGTGGGAAACAGCGCTAGGGTGAGAACAGTCGCCCGAGCGGCTCGCTCTCCGAAGCCTTCTCTAGCTATGTTGTAGACGAAGTAGAAGGCGAAGGGCAGGGCGAGCAGGGAGAGGAGCACTCCCCACACCGAGAGGGTGGGTGGGGAGAGAGGGCCACCGAAGAGTTCGGCGAAGGATCTGACCAGGAGCGGGTACAGAGGGAAGAACGCGGGTGAGACGTTGTCCGGTGGCTGCAGGTAGCCGCCAGCCGCCAGCGCCACGTAGTGCTCCCCATCCCAGTGCGACCAGAGGTTCATCGTGCCGAACGGCACGTCGGCGGTTGTGCGCTGGAAACGCGCCACCGGCGCGACGCTCGCGAACAGGGCGCCGGCCCCGAGGTAGAAGAGGCGGCTCGCAGCGTACACGAGCAACACGAACAGGAGACCGTTGCGGTCTTTCTCGTCGCCCATGCTCTTCAAGAGGGACGCCGCACGCACCGCCGCTACCTCAGCCCGCAGACGCCGGCGCGCGACGAGTGACGATAAGGACGTCCTCGTTCTCGAAGACGGTGCGGTAGAGGTCGGGCCTGGCCGCGAACGCCTTCCAGTAGTCCCTGGTCAGCCTGTCTGGCATCTCCTTGTAGAGGACGACGTATCTGACCTCGTGTTTCTCCAGCAAGCCTTCCGTGCGCTCTCCTGCAGGGTGGTTCATCACCCACATCACGTCCTCGAGCGGCTTGGAGCCTGTGGGAGGCAGGTCCCTCGGGTTCTCTAGTTGCCAGCGCTCGAAGGACTGCAAGGCGGAGTAGCCTCCCATGGCTAACATCATGCGGCTTGGCACCTGGTTGGCGTGGGGGCTCACCATGATGTTTCCGCCCTGGTTGTGTTCCCTGAGCCATTCTCCCGCGGCCGATATCTCCGGCGTTATCGTCATCTGGATGCTCGGGCGGCTGGCGATCTGGAGGCTGACGGCCGTCATCACACACACGAGCGTCCCCGCCATGACCACCGCCAGAGAGGCGACGAAGACCGCAACCATCTGCCTGCGAGTACCCGACAGCGACCGCAGGACCAATACCAGGGCGAGGGCCGCGAAGACGGCGAGCGGCACGCACAGGTCGCGACCGAAGCGCTGCGGGAAGCCGGTGAGCGGCGTGCGGCTTCCCGCGAACAGCAGCACGGCCCAGAAGAGTAGGGTGAGGTAGGCGAGCGCCTGCGGAGCGGTCGTCCTCCTCCACAGCAGCTCTCCTGTCACGAGGAACACCCCCAGCAACCCCAGCCACGCCACCGGCTGCGAGACCATGCTCCCCATCAGGTAGTCGAGGGGGTAGGGGAGCTGGGTGCCCACCGCCATGGTAATGGCGGTGCCCGTAGAGCTCGAGCCCGGAGAGCCGCCGACGAGCGCGGTGATCTCCTCTCCCAGGCCATAGGTGCCCCAGGCGTAGACGACGGAGAGCAGCGCCAGGAGCGCGAGCGAGAGGAAAAGCGCCACGCCTTTGGGCCTGTCGCGCAGGTACAGATATGGTACGAACAGAAGCCCCACCAGGGCGAGCAGCATCGCCAGGTACATGCTCCCTACCGGGTGGTAGAGCACCACTGAGGAGCCTACAAGGGCGAGCAGCAGGCCGCTGCGGACGGAGGGGCCAGAAGCGTACGTCCCGAGGAGGGCCGCGATGGCCAGGACCATCAAAAACTGCGAGCTCACCAGGTTCGGGTACATCGCGTCGTTGTAGTAATAGTAGGTGCCGCCAAGCACCACGGAGAAAAGCGCGGCCACCACACCACACTCCCAGCCCCAGAGTCTGTTGGCCACAACGTAGAGGGCGAGTGCTGGCAGCAGCAGTAGCAAGGGTGCCACAACAGGGAAGAGCTCGAGCGGATCGAGACCGGATAGGCGTGAGAGCTCTGCTGTCATCGAGTGGAAGCCGGGAGGATAGATCAGGTAGGGTTCGATCCTCCCCTCCTTCATCATAAGCTCTGCCATCACCGCGTGGGAGTAGTGGTCGACGCCCCGCATAAAAGGCCAGTCGTGCAAAACGGGTCCCGAGTAGCCGCGCACGAGCGCGAGCATGAGCACGGCGGGCAGCACCAACCGGCGCGCCAGCGCGAACGGAGTTCCGCTCGAGGCGACGTCCCGTCCGGGTTCGGCGGACGGTGAGACGGGTTCACGGCGAGACTCGACCACCTGCGCGATCCCCGCGAAGACGATCAGGATGATGATCGAAATCAGGACCCCCATCTCGGGCACCACCCCGACCGTGATCACGGGCACTATCGGCACCCCGGGCACCACCCCGATAATTACCCCTAGCGCGAGCGCCAGCGCCGCGGCGAGCAGCGCGAGCGCGGGCGTGCCCAGTGGAGCGGGCGGAGGGGCGAGAGGGGCGTCAGAGCCCTTGGCTGCTCCAAAGCGTAGATATGCTACAAGGCCCGTTGCGAACACGCAGAGCGGGGCTGCGACGGCTATGGCGAGCGTTATTCCCATGCCGAACAGGCGCGTCGGTACGAGGAGCACGGCGGGGACGAGCGCCATCGAGAGCGCCACCGAAAAAGCGGCCTGCTCGGCGCGGTCCGCCGATGCGCGCAGGAGCCGCGCCCAGAACCACCCGGGGAGGAGGTAGACCGCGACCGCCACCGGTAGAGCCCGGATCAGGTCGAGTAGCACGTTGTGCCTCTGATGTGCCACCTCCTGCGCACGCCGATAGCTTAACCAGTATCCTCCGGTGCTGCCATCCTCACGCCGCCACGATTTACATTGGAGCGACCGTTTTATACAATCCCGCCGTCACGTTTTTTGCGTGACGAAGTTCGTGGACCCGACGGAGGCAACCTTGGTTAGAGCGACCGTGGAGGATGAAAGGTGACGGCGGAACACGTGCGCTTTGCGGGCGTGATAGTAGGCGCGCTCTTCGCAGCGTATGGCATCTTCATGTACCGCCGCGGAGGATGGAGCCGGTTCGGCCTGCTCCTCAGCCTGCTCATAGCCGTCGGTGTGGCCCTGGTCTCGGTCCTCCCGCAGGTGGGCGAGGTCTTCACCCGCCTGTTCGGCCTGGAGAACCGCGGTTTCGCGCTCCTGTCGTTCGCTACCTTGCTGCTCTTCGCGCTGTTCCTGTACCTGCTCAACCAGGTGCAGGAGGCGAGGCGGCGCAGCGGCGAGATCGTCACCGGCCTCGCCGTGCGCGAGTACGGGGAGAAGTACGTGACCCCGGAGGAGCGGCTCTCTGAGAGGCGCGAGATCCTGATCGTCGTCCCCGCCTACAACGAGGAGGGGGGGATAAAGGAGGTGCTCCGCAGGGTTCCCGCAGAGATCCTTGGTTACGAGGTGAAGATCGTGGTGGTAGACGACGGCTCGACCGACGCAACGGCGGCCATCACCCGCCAGGAGGGCTTCCCCATAGTCACGCACGTCGTCAACCGGGGGCAGGGCGACGCGCTTCGCACCGGCTTCGAGATAGCCTGGAGAGAGGGCGCCGACATCGTGATCAACCTCGACGCCGACGGCCAGTACAAGCCGGAGGAGATCGAGCGCCTCGTCGAGCCGATCGTCAAGGACAGGGCCGATTTCGTGCTCGGCTCGCGCTTCATGGGTTTCTACGAGGAGGCGGGTAGCGTTCGACACGTCGGCGTGGTCTTCTTCTCCAAGCTGATATCGCTCCTCACGGGCACCAGGATCAGCGACTGCACGAACGGTTTCAGGGCGATAAGGGTCTCCGAGCTGCACAAGCTGGATCTGCGCGAGGACCGGTTCAACGCCACGGAGATCATCCTCGAAGGCCTCAAGAACAAGCTGCGCTTCGAGCAGGTGCCCGTCACCATGCTGAGCCGCGCAGCAGGCGAGACGAAGAAGCCCCCGAAGCTCGCCTACCCGCTAGGGGTCTTCCGGGTGATTATCCAGACGTGGCTAAGATAGGCTTCAGGCTATAGGCTTCAGGTATCAGCAAATTAACCTGAAACCTCTCTGATGACCAGTCTCCTCAAAGCACGGCAGGGGGTGCGGGCCGGTAGCGCCTACGTCGCGGGGTCCTTCTTCATCTCCGGCCTGCTGACCTACGTCTTCCAGGGTCTCTCGGCCCGCTATCTCGGGAAGGCGGGCTATGGCGACCTGGTCATGCTCTGGTCGATGACGTTCCTCGTGGTGCAGGTTCTCTGGATCGGGGTGACGCAAACACTGGGGCGCTTCGTCTCGGAGAGGCTCTCGCGCGGCGAGGACCCGCGGCCTGTTATCTCCTCGGTGAAGCGGCTGCAGCTCGCGCTGCTGGCGGCGTTCGTCGTGGTCTACCTGCTCGCGAGCCCCCTGATCACGGACTCGCTCTTCCGCGGAAGCTGGGCGCTAACGGCTGCGCTGCTGGCCGCCGTGGCAGCCTACGCCCCCGAGTACTTCCGGCGCGGCACGTTCAACGGGCACAGGCAGGCCGCGCGCCTCGGCGTCCTGCACGTTGTAGAGTCTTCCAGCCGGGCGCTCCTGGCGGTGATCCTCCTGGTCGCGGGGGTCGGCGTGCTCGGCCCTGCGCTCGCCATCGTGCTCGCTCCGCTGGTCGCGGTCGTAGTCGTCCGGCCCACGCCGGAGGCGCCGACCGAAGGGGAGAGCGGGCCGTTCTCCGCCGCGAAGGCGTTCCGCTTCACCGGGCCCGTGCTCCTTTGCGTCGCTTTCGCCCAGATACTGATGAACGGCGGCCCCATCTTCCTGAGCCTGCTCGGCGGCACCCGCTCTCAGGTTGGCGTGTTCGGTGCTGCGCTCATCCTCACGCGGGTGCCGCAGTACGTGATCAGCCCCGCCATCGGCGCGCTCTTGCCTCACGCGAGTCGCGTGCTCGCAACGGAAGGCTCGAGGTCTCTGGACCGCTTCGTGGCCAGGGCCACAGGCGTAGTCGGCCTCGTCGGCGTCCTGATGGTGGGGGGCACGTGGGCTCTGGGCGAGTGGGGCATCCGGCTGTTCGCAGGCTCCGAGTTCGACACCACCCGGTGGGTGCTGGTGTCGCTGGCGCTGCTCGCGGCGTTCTACCTGCTGGCGGAGACGCTGAGCCAGGCGCTGTTCGCGCTGGGACACGCCCGGCTCGCCGCGCTCGGTTGGCTGGTGGGTCTGCCTGTCGCCGCCGCGTGCATGGCGCTGCCTGTCGCTGGCTTGCTCCAGCGCGTCTCCTTCGCCCTCGCCCTCGGCGCCCTCGCCGCGGCCGTCGCGCAGGCCGCGTTCTACATGACGTTCCGGAGGCGGCCGGCGGGAGGCGCGCAGCCGGTTATCGACCCCGAGGATCCGGCGATCCCATAAACCACTCCACCGTGCGCCGCAGGCCCTCGTCGAGGCCGACCTGGGCGCGCCAGCCCAGCATGCGCTCCGCTTTGGATGTGTCGGCGTAGTTGCGGCGGACCTCGCCGCGGCGCTCCTCGGTGTTGCGGACCTCGACATCCTTTACGCCGACGGAGGCGAGGGCTGGGAGTAGCTTCTGGGTAAGCTCCTGCACGGTCGTCTCGGCGCTGGTGGCGATCTGGAAGATCTCACCCCCCACCCCCTCGACTGTCGCCGCGAGCCTTATCGCCCTTATGAGGTCGCCGACGTAGACGAAGTCGCGCGTCTGGGTGCCGTCGCCGTAGATCTCCAGGACCTCGCCGCTCGCAGCCCTCTTTATGAACCTGGCGACGACGCTGTTCTTGTGCCCCGAGAGCGGCCCGTAGACGTTGCCGAAGCGCAGGGCCACCGTGTCCATGCCGAAGGTGCGCGAGTAGGCCGAGCAGTAGCCCTCTCCGGCCAGCTTGCTCGCCCCGTAGGGGGAGACCGGGTGAGGAACCATCTCCTCGTGGATGGGCGGCTCGGCATCGCCGATGGTAGTCCCGCCGCTCGAGGCGAAGACGAACCTGCTCACGCCGTCGTGCCTCGCCGCCTCAAGGTAGTTGAGGGTGCCTATCACGTTGCTCATGCAGTCGGCTCTCGGATCCTCTATCGAGGGCATGACCCCCGTGTTCGCGGCGAGGTGCACGATCACGTCCGCGCCCCCAGCAGCGCGCAGGGCGAGCTCCTCGTCGAGTATGTCGCCGACGACGAGCTCGACGGGAGAGCCGGCTTCCATTGCCCCGACCTCCTCTGGCGGTGTCTCGACGAACTCGCAGACGCCGGCCAGGTCCTCACGCTCGCCCACCGCCAGGTTGTCCACAACCCGGACGGCGTGGCCGCCCTCTTGCACGAGCGAGCGGATCAGGGCGACGCCTATGAAGCCACAGCCGCCGGTGACTAGCCAGTTCACGCCGCACCGTTCTCTCTCACTGACAATCCTCCCTCGTCGGACCACTTCGGTCTCCGGGCTAGTAGGGCCCGGAAGAGCAGTCCACATTTTTAGCAGATATCCAGGCCGGCGCTCGTCCCTGCGGCCGCGCAGGCGGCGCGACGGTGGCAAAATACCCCCAAGAGGTGCCGGACGGCGGGAAGAGGAGGTCTCGTGGCGGCGCAACGGGAAAGGCGGTCGGTAGAGTCCGAGGAGGAGCCCCCGGGGTACGTCTTCGAGCAGTTCCGGGTGGAGCGCGGGTGCCTCGGCTACGTGGTCGCCGACCGGGAGACCCGCCAGGCCGCGGTCGTCGACCCCGAGCTGGAGATGGTCGAGCCGATGCTCGACTTCGTCTTCGAGCACGGTCTGAAGCCCTTCTACGTAGTGGACACCCACACCCACGCCGACCATTTCTCCGCGGCGCGCGAGCTCAAGGCGAAGACGGTTGCCAGGATCGTGATGCACGAGGAGGCGCCGTCGAGCGCTGTGGACCTTCGGGTGGAGGACGGGGACCGGTTGTGGCTGGGCAGAGATCTACCGCTGAAGTTCCTGCACACGCCGGGGCACGCGAAGGACCTGGTCTCGGTGTTGCTGCCGGGCAGGATCCTCACCGCCGACGCGCTGCTCATAGGCTCGTGCGGACGGACCGACCTGCCGAACGGCAACGCCACCAGGCAGTACCACACGCTCTACTACGTCTTCAGGAGCCTGCCCGACGGGTTGCTCGTCTACCCCGGCCACGACTACGAGGGCCGGAGCCACTCGACTCTGGGCGATGAGAAGAAGAGCAACCCGAAGATGAACTTCCCCTCCGAGGAGGAGTTCGTCGAGTACATGGAGAAAGAGAACCCCGGCACTCTGACCCCGGTCCACCAGCTCGCCGACGCGCTCAAAGCCAACATGGCCTGATCTCCGGTCGAGGGAGCTTATATTCTCTACAATATGCGGCTGCCCGAGAGACGTGGCGCAAGCATAAGCGAGAGGGATGGTTTGGAACGTAATCTAACCAGAAGAGATTTCTTGAAGGTCGCGGGGGCCGGGGCGGCCGGTATCACCCTGCTCGGGACCGCCGGTTGTAGCAGCCTGGCCCGGCTGCCCGATGAATACCTTCCGAGGGGAGGGTCCAGGATGAACGTCGTCGTGGTGATCATTGACAGCTTGAGGAAGGACCACGTCGGAGCCTACGGCAATGATTGGATAAAGACACCGAGCCTGGACGCTTTGGCGAAGGAGAGCCTGCGCTTCACCCGGGCCTACCCGGAGGCGATACCCTCCATCCCGGCGCGGCGCGCGATCCACACGGGCATCAGGTCCTTCCCCTTCAGGGGCTGGGAGAAGTGGTGCGAGGACGACGTGGGCTTGAGGGGCTGGCAGCCCATCCCCAGGGATCAGACGACGCTGGCGGAGATCATGGGCGACCAGGGCTACCATAACCTCTTCGTCACAGACACCCTGCACCAGTTCAGGCCCTTCTACGACATGCACCGCGGCTTCGACGTCTTCCACTTCATAAGGGGCCAGGAGAGGGATCTCTTCAGGCCGCGCACGCCGGCCTCGAGCAAGAAGATAGACGAGGTCCTTATCGGGGGTCCCTCCGCCTCGCACGCCGAGGACATCATGCTCCAGTACCTGGCAAACACCATGGGCCGCGAGCGCGAGGAGGACTGGTTCGCCCCGCAGGTCTTCATGAAGGGGATGGAGTTCCTCGAGGCTGCGAGGGGCGACCAGCCGTTCTTCCTGGTAGTGGACAACTACGACCCGCACGAGCCCTGGGACCCGCCCGAGAAGTACACCTCCCTCTACGACGAGGGATACGGCGGTCAGGAACCCTGGACCTCGAGCAGCGGGCCCTCCGACTGGCTCACCGAGCGCCAGCTACAGAGGATGCGCGGTCTCTACTCCGGGGAAGTCACGATGATGGACACCTGGCTAGGCAACTTCCTCGACAAGATGGCCGAGCTGAACCTCTTCGAAAACACGCTCCTCATCCTCCTCTCCGATCACGGCCACGCCTTCGGCGAGCACGGTTTCGCCGGCAAGGTCCCCGCGGCGCTCTACCCTGAGCTCACGGACATCACCTACATGATCCGGCACCCGAGCGGCAAGGGAGCAGGCCAGACTAGCGACTACTTCGCCTCGACCCACGACGTCGCCCCGACGGTGCTCGGCGCCCTGGGGATCGAAGCTCCCTCCGCGATGCAGGGCCAGGACCTCACGGTGCTGCTCGACGGCGGCGACCCCGAGCAGCCGCGCGAACACTTCACGGCCGGCTACCACGACCACGTCTGGGCCCGCGACCAGGACTACGCCATGTTCGCCACCAGCAATGGCTCCGAACCTCACCTCTTCGACCTGCGGAACGACCCCGAGATGAAGAAGAACATTGCAGGGTCCAACGCCGACATCGTAAAGCGGATGTACAACGATTACCTGGTGAAGGACGCGGGCGGACCATTACCCTAGCATTTCAGCACGCCTCCCTTCGGTCGGCTTGTCAGCACGCTCCAGCCTTCGGCTTCCGCTTCTCAGCACGCTTCGGGCCTTGTCAGCATCAGCGTCTCATGGCGCACTTCGTCGCTCCGCAGCGCTAGACAGAGCTACTGCCACAAAGCCGTTCCTAATACGTGACCGGGCGAGAGCTCAACGGCAGAGAAGCTGAAATGCTGACAAGCGAGGGCCGAAGGCCCGAGCGTGCTGACAAGCGCTGGCGAAGCCGGCGCGTGCTGACAAGCGCCCGTAGGGCGCGTGCTATCTTGGCTCGAAGATGACGACGCCATCGTTCTCGAAGGCGACCCGGTAGAGATCCTTGTGGCGCTCGAAGTTTCGCCAG
Source organism: uncultured Rubrobacteraceae bacterium (assembly GCA_963819315.1). Classification (GTDB taxonomy): domain Bacteria; phylum Actinomycetota; class Rubrobacteria; order Rubrobacterales; family Rubrobacteraceae; genus JALYGY01. The sequence continues at coordinate 77,492 of CAWFVR010000023.1, read as the reverse complement.
TTAGCGCCGGGGTACCGCTTGTAGAACACGACGTACCTGACGTCGTTCGCCTCCATGATCCGGTCTGTGCGTTCGCTATCCGGGTTTTTGAGCACCCACAGGGCGTCCCACAGCGGCCCCGCGCCGAAGGGCGGCAGGTCTCTGCCGCGCCTTATGCGGGCCGCGTCGTAGGACTGCATCCTGGTGTAGCCGCCCATGGCGAGCATTCCGCGGCTGGGGACGTAATCCAGGTACGGCGTGGCGACGATGCTGCCTCCAGTATTGTTCGTCTTGAGCCATCCGCCCGCGGCCGCGACCGCAGGCGGAGGCGGCCCGTCCTTGAGGCGCGGGCTCGGGCCGGCGGCCTGCTCCAGGTTCCGGACCGCCTGCGCTCCCACCAGGACGCCAGCCAGGAGGACCGCCACGCAGGCCACGGCCAGCGCGGGCCGGCCCCGGGGAGCGAGGGATCTCACCGCAGTCACCAGGCCGACGGCCGCGAAGATGGCCAGCGGGACGCCGAAGTCGCGCTCGAAACGGTCGGGGAAGCCGCTCAAGGGTGTGCGGCTCCCCACGAAGAGCAGCAGGGTCCACAGGAGCACGGTGAGGTAGGCGAGAGCCTGCGGAGCTTCCAGCCTCCTGCGTACTATCTCTCCTGCGACGAGGAGCGTCCCGAGCAAGCCGAGCCACGCCACCGGAGCCGAGGTCGTCGCCAGCAGGTGCCCGAGGTCGTACGCTGGCTTCGTGCCTATGGCCATCGCCACGGCCTCGCCACCCCGCCCCGTATCCTCCTCGCCAAACAGCCCGGTGACGAGGCGTCCCAGGTCGTAGGTGTCCCAGGCATAAAGCACCGAGAACAGCGCCAGGAGCGCGAGCGAGAGGAACAGCGCCACGCCTTTGGGCCTGTCGCGCAGGTACAGATATGGTACGAACAGGAGCCCCACGAAAGCCAGCACCACCGCCAGCGAGTAGCTGGCTATCTGATGGTAGAGCACCGTCGAGGAGCCTACCAGGGCGAGCAGCAGGCCGCCGCGGACGGAGGGGCCAGAAGCGTACGTCCCGAGGAGGGCCGCGATGGCCAGGACCATCAGGAACTGTGTCCCTATGAAGTTGGGGTAACGGGCCTCGGCGAAGTGCAGGTAGGTGCCGCCCAGGATGAGCCCGGAGAAGAGGGCCGCGGCCGCGCCGTACTGCCAGCCCCACAACCTGTTCGCCAGGGCGTAGCAGCCGAGCGCGGGCAGCAGGAGCAGGGCGGGGGCAAGGGTGGGGAAGACCGCGAGCGGCTCGAGCCCGCTGAGGCGCGAGATCTCCGCCGCCAGGAAGTGGAAGCCGGGGGGGTACAGCATGAAGGAGTCGGTGCTCCCCGTGGAGAGCGTCATGGCGGTCATGACCGCGTGCTCGTACCTGTCCACCCCCCTCGGGTAGGGCCAGCCGTGCAGCATGGGCCCGAGGTAGCCCCGCAGGAGCACGAGCAGCAGCACCACCGAGACGACGGCGTAGCGCACCGCCGGGGTAACCGCCGCGGACAGTGCATCCAGCCGCGACGAGTCGTACCGGGGGGAAGTCAGCAGGTGGACGATACCCGCCAGGAGCACCAGCGGCGCGACGAGGATCGCCGGCCACGCGCCGGGGACGAGGTCGAAGAACCCCACGAGCGCGAGGGATAACGCCGCGGCGAGGAGCGCGAGGCCGGGTGTGCCCAGAGGAGCGGGAGGCGGGGCGAGGGGGGTGTCGAGGCCCTTGGCTGGCCCGAAGTGCAGGTAGGCTAAAAGGCCCGCCGTGAATACGAGGAACGGGGCTGCGATGGCAATGGCCAGGGTCACGCCCGTGCCAAAGAGGCGCGCCATTACTAGCGCGGCGGTAGGCACCAGCGTGATGGCGAGGGCTACCGAGTAGGCGGCCTGCTCGGCGCGGTCTGTTGCGGTGCTCAGGAGCCGCACCCAGAACCATCCCGGCAAGAAGCACACCAGGAGCGCCACGGGGAGGACCCGGATCAGATCGTGGAGCACGCCGCGCCAATCTCGTTGAAGGTGGATACGTTCACGCCCGAGAGTGTATAGCAGGAGTTAGCCCCGATTAAACAAGCCGCAGGCCGGCGAATATAATAGCCGCCGTGGATCAGCCAAGAAGGCTCCTGTTATCGGGAAAGACGTGCGCGGCCCTCGTGCTGCTCGCCGCATGTCTGCTGGTCGGGTGTGCTCCTTCGAGCAAAGGGGAGGTCGCGGACGTCGGGGACGGGGCCCGTTCCGGGACGGCGACGAGCGACGAGCCTGGGGAGCAGCCCAACATCATCCTGATCCTCACCGACGATCTTGCCGACGATGACCTCTCGTATATGCCGAACTTGCGGTCCCTGCTCATCGAGCAGGGCACCACCTTCGAGAACGCCTTCGTAACGGACTCGCTTTGCTGCCCGAGCCGGGCCACGATCCTGCGCGGCCAGTACGCGCACAACCACGGGATCCTCGAGAACGGGCCGCCGAACGGCGGCTACGAGAAGTTCCGCTCTCTGGGCCGCCAGAACTCGACGCTGGCCACCTGGCTGCAAGACGCGGGCTACCGGACGGTGTTGATCGGAAAGTACATGAACGACTACGAGGGGACCCAGGTGCCGCCGGGGTGGGACGATTGGCACGCGGTGTCCGGCAATTACACTAGCCACGATCTAAACGAGAACGGCAAGATCGTCAGCTACGACCCGGGGAGCTACTACATGACGGACGTTCTCGCCGATATAGCCGTCGACTTTATCCACGACCCGGACGGGCACGTCCCGTCTTTCCTGCTGCCGAGCCGACCCTTCTTCATGTGGCTCGGCACGACGGCGCCACACCAGCCCGCAGACCCGGCCCCCCGTCACGCGAACGCGTTCTCTGACGTCTCGATGCCGCGTCCTCCATCCTTCGACGAAGGCGACGTCTCCGATAAACCGGCCTGGATACGCGACAATCCGCCTCTGGACCCGGAGCAGATTGCCTACGCCGAGGATCTCTACCGCAAGCGCATGCAGTCGATGCTCGCCGTGGACGACATGATAGGGCGCCTGGTGGGCGAGCTGCGTAAGAGCGGCGAGCTGGACAACACCTACTTCTTCTTCACCTCGGACAACGGCTTCCACTTCGGGACCCACCGCCTGAGCGTGGGCAAGTGGACGGCCTACGAAGAGGACATAAGCGTGCCCCTGATCGTGCGCGGCCCAGGCGTGCCGAAGGGCCGGACGCTGGAGCACCTGGTTCTGAACAACGACTTCGCGCCAACCTTCGCCGATCTGGGCGGGGCCGAGATCCCGGACTTCGTGGACGGCCGGACGCTGAGACCCCTTTTGAGCGACGACCCGCCTCCCACGGACGACTGGCGGCAGGCTTTCCTCGAGGAGGCCATGGCGGAGTCTGCCGTGGCGCCCGCCTCCGTAACCGAAGAGGCGGGGCCGCGGCTGCTGACCGGCGACGTGCAGCCCTCGGAGGAGGTGGGACGAGCCTCTCCTTTGGCAGAAGTCCTCAGTCAAGGAGGCGGGACGCCCCGCCCTGAAGGCAGTGAGGACCCGGGACCACCTCTACGTGGAGTACGAGAACGGGGGAGAGCGAGCTCTACGACCTGGAGAAGGATCCCTACGAGCTCGACAACGTCTACGAGGACGCCGACCTCGACCAGCTCTGGCGGTACGAAGGGTGGCTCGGGTCGCTGCGCGATTGCGCCGGGGAGGACTGCCGCGCCGCCGAGGACGCAGGGCCCTGAAGCCTGCCTACCTCTAGTGGCCGTCTCCCCCGGCGGCCTGACCGCCGGGCGGCACCAGCCTGTAGAGAGCGCCTTCGACCTGAGTGGTGCGCCACCCCGCCTCGTAGAGGCCGCTGGGGTTTATGTCCTCCTGGTTGATGATGTATACGGGGCCTTTCTCCGCCGCCTTCTCAGCGGCGGTGACCCCGGAGAAGTCGTCGGTCCCGTAGAGACGGTTCGCCGTCCCGAGGTCGACGTCGGCAGGCCAGACGATGTCAGCGTAGCCGATGTCCCTGTTGTGCCAGAAGGGGTCAACTAGGGTCAGGTCCTGCCTGCGCTTCTCGACCAGCACGAGGTAATAGAGGTTGCTCCTGTGGTGCAGAATGATCGCGTTCCGCTCTGCGTTCTCGGCCACGTCTTCCAGGATCTGGCGTCCCCTGTAGTCCCCGCTCATATCGTTGTTCGCGTAGGTGTCCCAGACGCCAGCCAGAGGCAAAAGCAGCAGCGCCACGGAGACAACGCCCACAGCCACCTTTTTGGGGACCCGCTCGAACCTCTCGAGGATGCTCTGCACCTCCGAGTGCAGAAACGTGAATCCGACGGCCATCGCGATGCAGAGCACCAGGTAGGTAGGGATGAAGTACAGCTGGATGTCCGGGATGTCGTTCTCGACGGCGTGGAAGAGCCAGCCGAAGTACAGAAAGCACAGGAACACGGCGACCACGCGGTCCCGCAGGTAGAGGACTACGAAGCCGGCCACACCGACGGCCACCAGCCCGAGGTGAAAGTTGTCGAGGAGGTGGCCCAGGTAGAACAACAGCCGGCCAGGCAGCTCCGCGGGCCCGAAGGCGAAGAACCCGCCGCGCAGGTTGCCTCCGCTGACCACGTACCAGAAACGTTCGAAGGTCGTCGGGTCGTTAGCCTTGAAGGGCGGGTCCATCGCCGACCGTATCGGGAGGTACAGGTACGGCGCGAGCCCCAGCAAGAAGAGCCCTACCCCCTTCAGCGCCAGCTTCACGTCCACGAGCTTGCGCCAGTCCACGAGAGCGACGAAGAGCACGCTCGCGGGCAGGACCAGCCCGCTGGTGAGGTGGTTGGTCATGCAGAACCCGACCAGGAAAGCAGAGAGCAGGAGGTATCGGTCGCTCCGGCGCTCCCGCCACAGGAGCAACGCGAGGATGGTGAGCGCCACGAGCAGGGCGTTTAACGTGTATACCTCGGCCATGACGGCCTGGGACCATAGGGTGCCCCCCACCCCGAAGGCGAGGGCCGCTGCCGCGGCCCCCAGGACCCGCCGGCTGAGCAGGTACCCGGCCGCGAAGACCGCCGCCACGGCCAGCGTCGCGTAGGCTGCGGATGCGAGGTTGGAGCGGTAGGCGCAGTCGCCGAACGGCAGGTAAGTGAAGAGGTGCGAGAGCATCAGGTACGATGGATATCCCGTCGGGTGGGTCATGCCGAGCACGCAGACCTGCATCTGGAGCATCGGCACGTCGAGCAGGTCGGGCGAGTCGTAAGGGAGTATGGTCGGCGCCAGCGTCCTCAGGTACAGGACGAACACGAACAGGGAGACCCCCGCGCCAGCGAGGACAACGCCCCGCCTCACGTCTCCCTTTTTGCTGTCGAAGGAGGGCTTCACCGACGATGAAGGGTAGCATATCCAGCCCGCGTTCTGGCAGTGCAGGTTCGGGCTCTCAGGCTCGGCGCGACCCCCGCCCGCGCGAGAGGAACTCGCGTACCTCCCTGTTGAATACTTCCGCACGCTCGTCGTGCGGGAGGAGGGCGGCGTTCCTGAAGACGCGAGGCTCGCTGCGGGGGTTGCGACGAACGAACTCCTCGACCTCGGAGACAGGCGTGGTCCTGGCCTCCTGCCCCCAGCAGATCAGGGTCCGGTGCGGTACCCTCGGCCAGTACTCCGCCACCCCGAGGTTGAGCTTGCCCGAGACGAAGGCGGCCGGCAGATACTTCGCCCCCTTCTGGTGTGCCACACGATAGTAGCTCTCCACCAGCTCTTCGGTGACTAGCCGCGGGTCGTGATACGCCATCCTCTCGAGGTAGTAGCGGATGCCGCGCCGCGAGGCGATCACATGGTAGAGCGTATCCCCGAGCACCGGCGCGAGGAATAGACCGTAGATCGCATCCCCAGGATAGCCCGAGGGCCTCTCCAGGCTCCCATACCCCGTAGGGCAGATGAGGACCGCCCTCTTGAAGAGCCGCGGGCTCTCGACCAGCGCAGGCACGCTCAAAGCGCCGGAGAGCGAGCTCGCGACGAGGTGGGCCGCCTCCCCGATCTCCTCCCGCGCGAAATCCTCGACCTGCGCCCTCACCTCCTCGGGCCCGTAGCGTCGTCGGGGCCGCTCCGAAAGGCCGCAACCCAACAGGTCCAATGCATACACTCTAAAGCTCTCCGAGAGTTCCGCGAAGTTCTTGCGAAACTCGAGGGTTGAGGCCCCGGCGTAGATCCCATGCACCAGCAGCACCGGTTCACCCTCCCCGGCGACCGCATATGCGAGATCCCTACCCCTCCAGCGGTAGTAGCTCGTCTCGCCGCCGAGCGGGTTCGATAGCGCCCCGCCAATGCGCTCCAGCCTCGCGTTCAATGCCGCGAGCCCGCCAACCGTCCCCGCGACCGCCAGCACACTTCTCCGCTTGACCACCCACGCCCTCCGCTCCAGAAAACTTTCGACCGCCTAGATCGTACCCGGTCTTCGTCGTCCGAGACGTGGGCCGCCGCGGGGAGAAGGGCAGGTTGAGGCCGTAGCGGCCGTGGACGAAGACGCCTGGGAGTGATCCCGGAGCCGCTCGACAAACGTTGAGTGTTTTATACGACAGTATTGCGTCGGAGCCGGGCGCAAACTGACCGGAGGTACCAGGAAAGGAGATCGGTGATCAGAGAGGGAAGGTACCGGACTCCCGACAGGCGGGGCCAGATCCAGATGCGCGAGGTCATCAGGACGAGGCTGAAAGAGTGTCCGGTCCGCGTCCAGAGGAGCGAAGTGGAGGCGATGGGGGCGGAGATAGGGCTCGACGGCACCGAGGCCGCCCGGCTCTTCGATCGGCTCAAGGGCGTCTCCTGGCGGGGCGACTACATCAGGTCCGACAACGGTTGGGTCGCCGCCTGGGTCAGGGAAGTCAACTAGACCCGCCCCGGCGAGCCATTTCGCCGCCGGACCCGCACACAACATGTGGCGCCCGGTTTCGGTGGGCTCCATCATGTTGGGCGCCATCACGCTCGCACGGTGGCGAGCTTACCTGGGGCGCCTTCGGGGCTATATAATTGTCTTGGCACGCCTAGGGCACGCGCGGTCGAAGGTGGTGAGGGGCTGGAAACCTCGGTCGGGACCCTCCTGGGGGGACGTTACAGGATACAGAGCACGCTGGGCTCCGGCGGGATGGCGGTCGTCTACAAAGCGGAGGACGCCATCCTCGGGCGCACCGTCGCGCTCAAGACGCTGCATGGGCGCTACGCCGAGGTGCCCTCCTTCCGCCAGTGCTTCAGGCAGGAGGCGCGGGCTATGGCCTGCCTCGACCACGAGAACATCATCAAGGTCTACGACATCTCCCAGGACGGCGAGGTGCCTTTCATCGTGGCCGAATGCGTCGCCGGCAGGGACATCGGCAAGCTCCTCGCCGGGCACCGCAGCGGGACCCTCAACGAGAAGTTCGCCCGCAGGGTGGCCGCTCAGCTCCTGCGGGCGCTCTCCTACGCCCACAGGCGGGGCGTCATCCACAGGGACATAAAGCCGTCCAACATCCTGGTGACGGCGGGCGGGACCGTGAAGGTGGCCGACTTCGGCATCGCCCGCATCGTCGAAGAGGAAGACGGGGTTGGAAGTCCGGGCGAAATCGTGGGCAGCGCCCGCTACATGGCCCCGGAGCAGCTAATGGGCAAGGAGGCGACGCCGCGCAGCGACATCTACTCCGTCGGCGTCCTGCTCTACCACTGCCTCACGGGCAGGCCGCCCTTCTCCGGCGGCTTACGTTCCCTCGCCCGGCAGCACATCCACGAAGATCCCACGCCGCCGCGCAAGCTTAACCCGAAGATTTCGCCTCAGACGGAGGCGGTCATCATGAAGGCGCTGGCCAAGGATCCAAACCACCGCTTCCCCTCGGCGGTCGCGATGCTCGACGCCATAGACGTTGAGCCTCTCCCGAGGATCGAGATGACGGCCGAGGTTCCCCGCTCGGGCAAGAGCCGCAGGTGGCTCGTGCTAGCCTCTACGCTCGTCGTGCTGGTGGCGCTGGCCGGCGGCGGCGCCCTTGCCTCCGGCCTGGGGCCCGCGGGGCTGCCGTTGCTTGATCGGTTCGGCGGGTCGGATGCCATGAGCCGGGCCGAGCCCCCAGAGACCGGTGAACCCCCGGCGGCTCCCTTCGGGTCGTCCCGCGAACCAGCACCCGAGGAGTCCGCCAGGTCGTCGGCGCCTGCCCGCCGCGACCTCGTCCGCGTGCCGGACGTGCGGGCCTTCTACGACTACTTCGCCGAGGAGACCCTGGTGGGAATGGGCTTTAAAGTCAGGTTCGTCTACGACTACCAGGAGGGCTACGCCAGCCGCGGCGTGACGTGGGCCACGGATCCGGCCATCGGAACCCTGGCGCCCCGGGGATCCAAGATCATTGTCTACGCCACCCCCGAGGACTATCGCCAGCCGCAGCTCTAGAGGGTCCTGCCGGCGCCTTCTATCCTGTCGGCGATGAATGGGTACCGGTAGTCCTCGCCCTTGCTCACCCTGTAGGCCGCGTAGCACCCGTGGACGAAAGGCGCCAGGGAGGCGACGAGCATCACCGGTATGAACAGCAGCCCGACCAGGACAAAACTCAGGACGAAAGTGACGAACCAGCCCGCGACGAGGATGATGAGCCAGGCCACCTGGTACCAGAGCGCTTGCAGGGCGTGAAAGCCTACCCGCTGCGACCTGTCTTTGAAGAGCAACCAGATGATGAGGGCGCCGAACGGCATAAGACCAACGAGACCCGCGAGCACGCTCAGGTGCGCCAGCACGCACCAGGTGCGCTCGTCCTGGGGACTCATCGATCCGCCGGAGGGGTAGGACCCGCCGGTCGTGTCGTCCGACAGCCTTCCGTAGTTCTGATCTTCGTGCACAATCTCTCCTTCTCTGGTCTCTGGGACTTTGCTCTCCTAAGGGCTCGAGGCATAGTCCTTCTCCGTGCCCATAAGGAAAGCCCGGCGGCGTAGCGCGATGATACGGTAGAGGAGGAAGACGCCCAGGGGCAGCGCCCCTTCCTCCCCGGCGTCGAAGAAGGTCTCGTAGCTCCGGTTGGTGAGGCTGCCCGCGACGCGCGCCACCTCCGCACCCCCTGAGGAGCGGGCGACGGCGGCGTTGCGCAAGAGGGCGAGCCGGACCTCGTAGACGCGGTTCCCGCGCCTCACCTCCGAGACGTCACCCGATCCAGCGGTCTCCTCCAGGATGACCCTTCCGTCGCTGTCCAGCATCTTGTAGCGCGAACCCGCACCACGCTCTATAGCCGCCGTTATATGCCCGGCTTCGAGGTCCGCGCCTCGCCGCCCGTGCACGCGCAGCCTGCCGAGCTCCTCGCCTTCCCGGCCCGAGAGATCGAAATCCGACGCGAGGAGCCCTCGGGCCCGGGCCGCGAGGTAGCCGGCGATGCGCTCCTGGAGACTCATCCAGGGCGCGAGCGTGGGGTCCTGTGGAGCGGGCGTCATCCCACCATTATTACGCGACGGAAGCGGTGGAGTTTCGGAGGTTGAGCGGGTAAATTACATGTGCCGCAACGAAGAGAGCTTGGAGCGTCATGGAGCTAAAAGACACAGGGCAGCTCAGAAACGAGATACTGCAGACCTGGCTCAAGAGCGCCTGGGTCTATCCCGTGCAGGGACCCGAGGAGAGGACCTACCTTCGCCTGACCCCCGGCGGCCGGCTCAAGATGCGCCGCAGGATTGGCGAGCTGGAGGAGGCTCTCGGCATCGAGGGAGAGGAGTTGGCCAGGCAGGAGGAGGCTGGCTCGCTGCCGGCCGAGCGCGAGAAACTCGAACTGGCGATGATGGTGCAGGCCTACACCTCCGAGCGCCGCTTCATACAGAGTCAGGGCGGCTCTCTGGGGACGCCGGCCGTGGCGCTCGAGGAGCCGGGCGGCGAAGACGCCGACGAGTAGACCCGGTTCTCCCCGAGATATTGTGGTCGGTTAGCTGCCGCATACCCGCGGAGGTGGCGGACCCTGGGGGTCCGTGTTAGGCTTTCGGGGCGCAACTTCGCCGTGGCGGCTACGGTCTCGCGCCGGTGGCCAGCAGGAGGGGGTCTCTCCGAAGGCGCGGCCGTCGGATCAAGCGCGGTAGAGCGGAATTCCGCGGAGGGCAGGCATTGAGTCTCAAAAACCGGCGTGACAGGCAAGGACGCAGCCACGTTGGCGGGGGTTTACCGAGCGGCTCCGGCGGCATCAAGTCCTTCGGCCGCAAGCGGCGCAGCATCGTGGGGCCGATCCTCATCGCTTGCGCTGTCCTCGCCGTGCTGGTCGCGGTCGACCAGTTTCTGAACTCTGGCAAGATCTACCGCGGCGTGGAGGTCGGCGAGGTCGCCCTCGGCGGCAGCACGCCCGCCGAGGCGAAGCAGCTCGTCCGGGAGCGGGCCACAGGCGCGCTCAAAGAGATCGAGTTTTCCGGCCCCGAGCGGTTCACCCGCACCTCCAGGGAGATGGGCGTTACCTTCAACGTCGACCCTACCGTAGAGAAGGCCTACGCCGTGGGCCGGGAGGGGAGCATCCTCGAGCGCCTCGGGCAGCGCGCCCGCGCGCTCGTCATCGGGGTGAAGGTACCTCCCGATGTCGATTACCGATCCAGGAAGGCGCGGGCCGAGGTGGAGGAGATCGCCTCTCAGATGAACCACGAGCCAAAGGAAGCCTCGGTCAGGATCGTGGCTCGCAGGTAGAGGTCGCTGACTCCGCCAAGGGCTACAAGCTGGACGTCCCGGCCACGATGGGCAGCGTCAACGGCGCCATCGACGATATGAGCGGCCAGGCGGAGCTGGTCGGCGACGTGCTCGAGCCACACATCACCACCGCCGAGGCGGAGACGGCGGCGGAGAAGGCCCGCAAGGCCGTCTCGGAGCAGCTCGTGTTCCACGCCGAAGGGAAGACCTGGACGCTCTCGCCGGCTGACATAGGTTCGTCGCTTGACGTCACCAGGAAAGACGGCGAGATAGGTATCGGCCTCAACCGGGCTCGCATGGAGGAGCGCCTGGCCCACGTGTACGCGGACCTGAACGTCAAGCCGGTGGAGGCGCGCTACGAATTCGGCTCGAACGGTGGCGTCATCATCGACGCAGAGCAAGGAGGGCAGAGGATCGAGACGGACAAGTTCCTCGACGCGATACAGGCAGGCCTCTTCGATGGCAAGCGTGAGTACGATGTGCCCGTCGGCGTAGACAAGCCGACGTACACCACCGCCGAGCTCGAGTCCAAGAAGCCGACAGAGCTGCAGGGCTCCTACAGGACCAACTACCGGGCAACCACGGACCAGGGCCAGACCCGGGTGGAGAACCTCGAGATCGCCTCCGCCGCCGTGAGCGGGACGTTCGTAGCGCCGGGAGAGACCTTCTCGATGCTCGAGCACGTCGCCAACCTCGACTACTACAAGACGCACGTCATCGTGAACGGTGCCGAGACCGTGGACGAGGGAGGCGGCCTCTGCCAGGTTACCTCGACGCTCTACAACGCGGCCCTCTACGCCGGCCTGGAGATTACGGAGCGCACGCCGCACTACTCGCAGTTGCCCTACATAAGGCCGGGGATGGACGCGACAGTGTGGTACGGCGGCCCGGGAACGACGGACGACCTGGACATGCAGTTCAAGAACACCACGGACGGTTACGTGCTGCTCGAAGGAGTACGTCGCGAGCGACGGCTACATCTACGCCAACGTCTACGGGTCCCCGACAAGGTGGAGGTGGAGATGTCCTCCGAGCCTATCTACAAGGAAGAGGACGCCTCCAAGTGGATCACGTACTACTCAGAGGACGAACAACGGCAAGGTCGTCTACGAGGACCAGTGGGAGACCGAGTACGGCGCCCTGATAGACGACAAGGGGAAGAAGATCCCCACCCCCAAGGTGCCCGTGGCGGAGATCGACGGCACCTACCTCGGGCCAAGCTTTTAGAGGCTTCAGGTTTCAGCGTCTTTTCTGCGAGCTAATCAACAGTTTTGGGGTGACGGGTTTCTCCGGCCCTCGACCTTCAACCTGCCGATACCCGAGGGACCTAGAGACCTCCAAGAACCTGAAGCCTAACTTTCCAGCGGCTCCTGGCCGTCGAGGACGTCCTCGGGCTTGCCTCCTGCGCGCAGCTGGTGCGCCTCGCCCTGCCAGAGGAGCACTTCGGCTGGGGCGGGGTGGCTCAGGAAACCGAGGTTGCTCGCGGAGAAACCGTAGGCGCCGCTGTAGAAGACGCCGATGAGGTCCCCGACCTCGGGGTCGGCGAGGGGGATGTTGGAGCCGAACATATCGAGCGGCGTGCAGCAGGGGCCCGCCACCGCGACGCCTTCCTCGGGCACCCCGCCCATGCGCGTGAGGTTCAGCAGGGGGTAGGACTTGCGGAAGACCTGGCCCATGTTGCCCGTCGCGGTCAGGTGGTGGTTCATGCCGCCGTCGGTGACGACGAAGGTCTTGCCCCGCGTCCGTTTCACGTCCACCGCTCGCGTGACGTAGACCCCCGCGTCGGCAACGATATAGCGGCCCAGCTCGAAGAGGAAGCGGCACCCTTCGAGGCGCGGGTCCGAGCGGTAGGTGGAGAGCAGCTCCCGGAAGCCCTCGCCGAAGTCGCTCCAGGTCGAACTCGGACATCTTCTCGAAGTAGGGCACCCCGAACCCGCCGCCGAAGTCGATCATCTCGAGAGGGTGGCCGGCGTAGTCGGCTGCCTCGAGGGCTATCTCGAAGATGTTGCGGCAGTGCTCGAGGAGCGGCTCGACCTCGAAGACCTGGGTCGCGGTGTAGACGTGGACGCCGCGCAGGATCAGCTCCGGATGAGACAGGGTATTCTCCACAGCCTCCTCGAGCTCGGCCTGGTCCATGCCGAACTGGCCTACCGTCCCGCCCATGCGCATCTGCGAGCCCATGAGCTGGGCCGCCGGATTGATGCGGAGTCCAACCCCGATCTTTCGTCCCATACCTGCGGCTATCTGCGCGAGACGCTCGATCTCGCCCAGCGACTCGACGTTGTCGGCGAAGATGCCTTCCTGGACGACCCGCTTTAGCTCGTCGTCGGTCTTGCCTGGGCCGGCGAAGACGATGTCTTCGGAGTCGAAGCCAGCGGCCCGCGCCACGGCGAGCTCGCCGGAGGAGGCAACCTCTGCGCCAGCCGCCTTCTCGCGGGCTATGAGCTGGCACACCCCGAGGCTCGGGTTCGCCTTGACCGAGTAGGAGACCTCAGTGCCCAGAGCGCCTCTGACGCGGCGGACCCGCTCTACGACCGTCTCCCCGTGGTAGAGGTAGAAGGGAGTGCCGTACTCTCGCGCTATCTCGGAGACGGGTATGCCAGAGGGGGCGAACTCCCCGTCGCGCTCCCCGCCGAGACGCTCCGCCAGGTCGAGTGCTTTATCCGTTTGCGTAAGCATTGCTGATTCCCTTGCGGTCGATCTTGCCTGAACCGGTCTTGGGCAGCTCGTCGAGGACGAAGATCTCCTTCGGCACCATGTACGGCGGCCCGTTCTTTATGACGTGCTCGCGGATATCTTCGACGGCGCCCTTGTGCTCGCCGTCCCTGAGCGACACGACGGCCATGACGAGCTGGCCCACCTCGGGGTCCTCTACCCCGAAGGCGCACGCCTCGTGCACGAGACCGCTGCCAATGAGGAGGTTCTCCACCTCCTCGGGGCTCAGGCGGTAACCCTGGCTCTTGATCATAGCGTCCTCGCGGCCGATGAAGTAGAGAAAGCCCTCCTCGTCCCGCTGCACCGTGTCTCCTGAGTAGACGACCCGCTCCACGTCGAGGAGCTCGGGCGGGGCCAGGGGGTTCGGGCGGTACGCCTTCAGGGTAGCCTCCTCGTTGCCCCAGTAGCCCATCGCCACCGTCGGGCCTCGGTGGACCAGCTCTCCCGGCTCGTCGGGCATGCACTCCCGGCCTTCCCTGTCTATCACAAGGATCTCGGTGTTCGGGATGGCCTTGCCGATACAGCTCGAGCCGCGATCCACCTCCTCCGGCGGCAGGTACGTGGAGCGGAACGCCTCGGTGAGCCCGTACATCAGGTAGATCCTCGTCCCCGACGGCTCCAGAAGGCGCCTCAGCTGGTCCAGGTTGGCCTGAGGTATGCGCCCGCCGGTGTTGGCTATGTAGCGCAAGCTCTCGAGAGGCTCTGCTTCGATGCTCTTTGCGCTCCTGAGCAGCAGCGCCCACAGCGGCGGCACGCCGGTGACGCCCGTGATCTCGTGCCGCCTGAGTGCCCGCGAAAGGTCACCAGGCAGCCGGGAGCGCTGCAACACCAGTGTCGCTCCTACCCGTAAAGAGGTGGTGAACTGGCTCATCCCGGCGTCGAAGTTGAGCGGGAGCGCCGAGAGGATGCGGTCTTCTGCGGTGTTCTCCAGATACGACGAGACGATCTGGGCTCCGACCACCACGTTGCGCTGGCTAGTCGCCACGCCCTTGGGCATCCCCGTCGAGCCCGATGTGTAGAGGATCGTCACGAGGTCTATCTCCGAGACCTGCCTCTCCGCCCGTGGCGCGTCTGCGTTCCCGAACACCTCTGCGAGGTCCGTGAGATGCCCTGCGCTCTCCTCGCCGGGGCGCTCGCCTCTGTAGAAGGCCGTCCCCCTGACCGTCCCCGGCTTCAGGTCGTCGAGCTTGGGGGAGTCACCGATCAAGACGCGCACGTCGCAGTCCTGCGCCACGTAGGCGACCTGAGGCGGCTTGAACAGCGGGTTTATGTTCACGTAGGCGGCGCCTACCCGCGAGGCGGCGAGCATCGCCACTATGGCTTCCCAGGACTTCTCCATGTAGACGCCGACGCGGTCGCCCTTCGCGACCCCCGACTCGATGAGCGCGGCGCCCAAGGAGTTGCTCGCGCGCTCCAGGTCCTCGTAGGTGTATTCGGTGCTGCCATCTACGACAGCTACCCCTCCGGGGTCGCGCTCCACGGCGTTGTGGAGCAGGTCGTGCAGCGTGAATTCCGGGCGCATGCTCACCCGGTCTTGCTCGCCACCAACCCGGCGATGGCTTCCACGGAGCCGAAGTTCTCCTCGTCAAACTCCTCATCCTCGACGATGATGTCGAACCTTTCCTCGAGGAACGTGACCAGCTCGACCGTCTGCAGCGACGTAAGGACGCCGTTCTCTATGAGCTGCTCGTCGGGAGAGACCTCGCGGCCTCCCGTCACGTTCTCGCGCAACCAGCCCTGTATCTCGGCGGCAGCGCTCTCACGGCTGATGGCCATAGTCATACGTACCTCCTGTCTTATCTGACCCAGAAACTCATCTCGCCGTCGCCCGCGCTGTATGACCAGTTGGCGGCGTCCAGGGCCGTCTTGTGCAGCCCGTGATCCGCGAACTTGACAAGCAGGGTGTGGCGCCTGTCGTTGCGGGGGAAGAAGCCCAGCCTCCACAGGTCCTTCGTCCGCGGCGAGACGGGCGACTCGAGAAAGCGGTACCTGATGATGTACACCCCGGCCCGCGAGAAGCGCCGGAGGGCGCCGCGAATGAGCGCCCGGGCCACGTCGTCGCGCCCGGGGCGCGTCGTCAGGTCGAGGATGTAGCCGTTGTCGCCCTCCTTGGTCACCCTGAGCACGGCGTAGCCCAGTAGCGTCTCCCCATCCTTGACACCGATGACGGTCACAGGGTACTGGGGCGATGCGGGGCCGTAGCGCCACTGCAGGAAAGAAGAGTCCTTCTCGGGCACGCACGGCAGCGCGGCGGCGACGCTCTCGAAGAGCTCGTCGAAGGAGGCGTCGAACCCGTCGAGCACCTCGGCCTCCGGGCCTGCTCCGAAGACGCTGCCAAGAGCCTCGTCGAGCGCCCTGAGCCCCCAGCTCGGGACCTCGAGCACCGGCCTGAGTGGGCTCGGAACCCTCGGGAGCTGGGAGACGTTCAGGATCTTCGCCGCGTACTGCAGCTTGCCCGCCTCTTTGGCCCCGAGCCGCATCTCCACCGCCATCGCCTCGGGCACCTGATCTACGGAGACGCAGTTCTCGGCGGTGCTGAAGAACCGGCGCATGAGCGAGAGCGCGTGGAAGCCGTGCCCAGGTAGCACCTGGTAGTCCGTAGGGGTGTGGGCGACTACCCTCTCCCCGCCGACCCGGTAGTACAGGGGAACGGCGGCAAGATGTCCGATCACCTCGCCTTCCTCCGAGGCAAGGACCCAGCGGTGCATCTCGTCTGCGAGCGGGTGGGTCCCGAGCCAGCGCCACACCAGGGCGTGCCAGTCCACCTCGTAGGCCTCCGGATGGTCGGGATAGATGAGGGTACGCAGCCTGTCGGTGCCGCGTTCGAGCTCTGCATCGTCGAGCGGCCGCACCGCTATCTTCGTTGCTCGGGCCGTAATCACCCCTCCGTATCCGACTTTCCAGCTCTATTCCGGGCGGCTCGCCCGGGTCCAGAAGTCAGAGTGTAAATGAGCGACCCCGCAAAGTCCAAGCGCGCTCGCCGGGCCCGCAGAGACGAATTTTTGGCGAAAAGGTTGAAGGTTTGCCAACTCGCCGCAATAATAGACCCCTGCGCCGCAGCGGTCTCGAGGTACGAAGCGACGCGGATTGGCACGTCAGGAGGGGCGGAGAGTTTGAGCGAGACCAAGAGCAGGGATGGACGACCTGTCGTCCGCAGATACGACCGCGAGACAGCGGCGAAGATAGGGCGGTCGGCGAGCCGCAAGGCCGACTATGCCCGCAGGCGCAGGATCGCGGGCATCGCACTGGTCGCGGGTCTCCTGCTGGCCGTGATGGCCGTCTGGTACCTCGACCGCCAGGACGAGATCCTGCGCGGGGTCAGCATCGGCGAGGTCGAGGTGGGCGGCATGACCCGGGCCGAGGCCCGCCAGGCCGTCGAAAGCCGCGCCTCGGCGACGTTCGAGGAGATCCGGTTCGGAGACGGGGTGTCCACGCTCCCCGGCGAGCAGCTCGGCGCGCAGGTCGACGCCGCCTCGGCCACGGAGGAGGCCTTCTCTATCGGGCGGCAGGGCTGGGCCGGCAGACGCTTGTTCGACATCCTGCACGCGTACCTCGGGGGTGTCCAGGTCGAGCCCGAGGTCGAGTACAGGGAAGAGGCCGCCAGGGACGCGGTGAAGGCCCTGGCGGGCGAGTTCTACCAGAAGCCCCGGAATGCGACCTTCCGCCTGACGGACGACGGCCAGGTCGAGGTCCAGGAGGCCCGTGAAGGCCGCGTCCTGGACCAGGAGGGCACTCTGGCTAACCTCGACCGCGCGCTGACGGATCTCAGCAACGAGGTCCCCATCGCCGAAGGTTCCTCTCCGAAGCCCTCGGTTACAACCGAGGAGGTCGAGAAGCTCAAGCCTACGGAGGTCATAGGGAATTACAAGACGGATTTCCGCTGGGACTCGAACCCGAGCCGCAAAGCCAACATGAAGCTTGCCGCCGGAGCCATAAACGGCACCCTCGTGGCGCCGGGCGAGGTGTTTTCGTTCAACGAGCACGCTTCGGAGCTTGACTACGACAAGGCGAAGACCTTCTCAGAAGGTGGTGTGGGCTACGCCGACGGAGGCGGCCTCTGCCAGGTCTCTTCGACGCTGTACATGGCGGCCCAGTACGCGGGGCTCGAAGTCGTCGAGCGCCACCCCCACTACGCCGTGCTGCCTTACATAAAGCCCGGGTTCGACGCGACGGTGTGGTTCGGCGAGCCGGGGACCGGGTGGGGCGCCATGGACATGAGGTTCAGGAACACTACCGACGGGTACATCCTCATCCGCGAGTGGGTGGACGCAAACGGCTTCCTCAACGCCGAGATCCAGGGCCAGCCAACCGGCAAGAAGGTCGAGATGCACACCGAGAAGATCTACGAGAGCACCGCGAGGGGCATCAAGTGGGCGACATACAAGAAGGTTACGAAGGACGGGAAGGTGCTCTTCGACGGCCTCTTACACGACTACATCTACAGCTATAACCCGCCCGTGGACGAGAGCATGCCGCACTACGACACGAGCGCGCCGCGGGTCGCCGGCTGGAACGACCCCGGCAACACCACCGGCTGGGCCGAGGTGCCCCAGTGAGGCAAAGAACCGACCGTGCCGCCACGCCTCCTCGGGGGCGCTGACCCGGCCCTCAGGAGCCCCAATGAATTTCTTGCCACGCAAAAAGCTCTTCGTCGCCCGCCGCCGGCGCCGCCGGCAGCGGTTCGGATTTCTGGCGGTGTTGCTCCTCGTGCTCGTGGTGGGCGCCGTGTACCTCGCGGGCCACGCCTCTGGGCCGGACACGGAGACGGCGCAGAAGCCGTCCGGGGAGAAGCCTTCGCCGATCCAGAGGGTGTTGCGGGCGGCGACGGGGGAGAGCCCGGGAGAGCCCGTCCCGGCGTCAGCCACCGAGACGCCTGAGGGGGCCGCCTACTGGACTGTGGCCCCCGAGATGCCTGGCGTTGGCCCTGACAGCGTCACGGGTGTTTCCCGTAGCAAGCTCGACCCGTCGTGGGCCTCCGTGCGCTTCGCGCCGGAGGGGGAGAGCAAGCCCTTCTTCGTCTTCGTCGAGCGGGCAGGCGACAAGTGGGAGGCGAAGAAGTCCTTGCGGGCCGACGAGGCCGATTACGCCAAGAACGAGGTGGTCCCGCTGGCCGAGGTGCCCAAGGACCTCATCCAGTACCTCTACCCCGAGAACGCGTTCGTCGCGGACGTCCCCGAGCCCAAACAGGAGAAGGTGGACGAGCTGCCGAACGCCGGGCCGGCCGACTTCACGCCGCCCGAGCCGGTTTCAGATGGTGTCCCCGACGCCCAGCGCGAGCGCGTGGAGAAAGCGCTCGGGGCGGCGGCGCAGAAGATCGAGGGCTACGACGGCGTGGCGGGCGTCTACGTGCATGATCTGGAGGGTGACTTCAGCTACGGGGTGCGCCCCGACGAGGAGTTCTTTACCGCCTCTACCATCAAGTTGCCGGTCATGGTGGCCGTCTACCGCAAGGTGGACGAGGGGGAGCTGAGCTTCTCGCAGATGATCGAGATCAAGGAGGAGGACTGGGCGGCAGGGGCGGGGTGGCTGCAGTGGGAGAGGGCAGGGACCAGGCAGTCCGTGGGCGACCTACTTCTCCTGATGATGACCCAGTCGGACAACGTCGCCACCAACGCCCTCGTGCGCACAGTCGGGGGCGCCGACCACGTCAACGAGGTCGCCCGCTCTCTGGGCGCCCGGAACACCCTCATCTACCAGAAGGTGAGCAGCGAGCGGGCGGCCATCCCGCAACTGGACAACAGGAGCACGCCCCGCGACATGGCCACCATGCTGCAGAAGATAGCCCAGGGCGAGGCCGCGAGCGAGAAGAGCTGCGAGTACATGATCGAGCTCATGAACCAGAACGAGCTGGACTGGTGGCTCGACGCGGGCCTCCCCGCCAACGTCTACGCAGCGAACAAGGCGGGCTGGCTCTACGAGGTATACGACGACGTCGGGATCGTGAAGGCAGGGGACCGCCCCTACGTCGTCGCCATCATGAGCAAGTATGGTTCGGGAGACGTGGACAGCGGCGAGGCTCTTATCGAGGAGCTCTCCAGGACCGTCTGGGAGTCCCAGAACAGCGGCGAGGAAGGCTCGTAAAGAGCCCTCAGCGCGTCGCCTTGGGCTTCGCCAGGCGACTTGCTGATGGCGCCTCGCGCCTCCTCCGCAGCAAGGCGACGGCCGACTTCAACTCCTCCGTCTTCAGCGCGTACGCGACGGCCAGGTACGCGGCGAGCGAGGCGCCCCCTACGGAGCCCAGGATCAGGGCCCTTTCCAGCCAGCCCGAGCCGGTGCCGAAGACGACAGTACCGCCCCGGGCGACGGCGTACATGGCGGCGCCGGCAGCGAGAACCTTCGCCGCCGAGCGCAACAGATGCCTGCCGTCTACGCGTTTGATCTCTCGTCTCGTCGCCACCAGGCCAAGGACGGCCAGCACGGCGTAGGCCAGCGAGAGCGCGAGCACCACGCCGACGACTCCGAAGACGCGGGACAGCCCATAGGCGAGGGCCGCGTAGAGTACGAAGATGACTACGTTGAGCAGGGCGGGTGTCTTCGTGTTCTGCCTGGAGTAGAACGCCCGCACCAGGAAGAAGTAAGCCGAGTAACCCAGCAGGCCCACAGAGTAGACGGCTAGCAGCGTGGCCACCCTCGCCGTGTCCTGAGCGTCGAACTCGCCCCGCTGGTACAGGAGGCCGATGATCTGGTCCGAGAGAGCTATCATACCTACCGCTGAAGGGACGACGACGAACACCATGGTCCTGAACCCGAACGAGAAGGTGTCGCGGTAACCCTCGTCGTCCCCGCGGGCGTGCTGCTCGGAGAGCTCGGGCATCAGGGCCGTCGCGATGGCGACCACGAAGATGCCGTAGGGGAGCGAGAAGACCGCGAAGGCGTAGCTGATCTCCGCTACCGCCTTGAACTGGGTAGCCAGGTAGACGCTGAAAGCCTGGAAGGCTACCGACGCTGCGACCAGAACGACCATCGGTCCCGCGAGCCTGGCCGTGGTCAGCAGGGCCGGATGGCCGAGCTGGGGGCGCGGCCTGTAGCCGAGTCTCCACATCGTGGGGACGAGCGCCAGCGCCATGATCGCCGTCCCCACCGTGACCCCTCCGGCCAGCACGTAGAGGGCAAGACCCTGGTCGACGCCGACGAGCAGGGCGTAGGCCGCGAAGGAGGCTATGACGAAGAGGTTGTTCAGGACGGGAGCGAAGGTAGGGAGGAAGAAGCGCCTGTGGGCCTGGAGGACCCCTGTCGCGATCGTGCTTATGCCGTAGAAGAGCATCTGCAAGGCGAAGATCCTGAAGAACAACACGGCGAGGTCCACCGTGCGCTCGGCCTCGGCCTGTGAGAGCTCCCGCGCCGCGCTCCAGTCCGTGAACAACGCCACGAAGGGCCCGGCGAACACGATGCCGACGAGCGCCAGCAAAGCCATCAGCGGCAGCACGAGGGTGAACAGGGCGTTCGTCAGGCGCCTGGCGTCGTCCTCCCCGTGCGTCGTCATGCGATCTACGAGCACGGGGATGAAGATAGAGTAGAGTATCCCGCCAAGGAAGAGCTCGTAGATCAGGCTCGGCAGGATGATCGAGACGGTGTAGGCGTCGGCCACGATGGTGGTCCCGAGCACGGCCGCCTGGGCCATCCATCGCGCGTACCCCGTCGCCCGCGAGAGGACGGTCGCCGCCGATATCGAGAGCATGGCCCGCAAGATGGACCCCATGCAGAGGATGTTACTACAGTGCTTCCTGGCGCGATCCCTCCGGGAACGCGTTCGTCAGGCGCCTTGCTCCGGGACAGCCCCTCGCTTACCAGCGCCGGGCGACGAGGTAGGCGATCCCCAGAACCAGGACCAGGGCAAGAAGGACCGCGAGTATCGCCAGCCCAAAGAAAGGCACCGCTCACCATCCCCATACCACAGGTGATCGGACACCCGAAGACACACGCCAGGGCGGCGACCACCAGTGCCTCACGCTATTACCTCACACGCCCGTGCTCCGGGAAACCTGTAGATCAAATAACGTTTAACACTAGATTCAGCGGGTATGTCGGGAATATTACCGGTGCCCGTGGGGGGTCAGTGGGGAAGGGGATCACGGGCACCGGTTGGCTCGCTAGGCCACCCTCCTGTTCAACCGGCGTTCGAGGATGTTGGTCAGGTAGATCAGGGGCAGGCAGATGGCCAGGTAGATCAGGGCCGCCGCGATCAGCGCGGAGGAGTTGAACGTCTGCGACTGTATCTCCTGGGCCGCCCGCAGAAGCTCCACGAGCCCGATCACGGAGACCAGCGAGGTGTCTTTGATGAGCATCACGAACTCATTGGTCAGGGGAGGTATGACGCGCCGGAAGGCCTGCGGCACGATTATGTAGCGCATGGTCTGGGTGTAGGAGAGCCCTGAGGCCCTCCCCGCCTCCATCTGGCCCTTGTCTATGCTCTGGATGCCGGCGCGGAAGATCTCCGCGACGTAAGCAGCGCTGTTCAGGGTGAGCGCCACGAGCCCTGCGAAAAACAGGCTCTCGGGGCGGATGCCGATGGAGGCGGGGGTGAAGTAGATGATCGTGATCTGAACCAGGAGTGGCGTCCCTCTGAAGACGTCTATGTAGACCTGCGCCGGGGCGCTCAAGAGGCGCGAGCGCGAGATCTTCAGCAGCGCGAGGATGAGGCCGAGCGCGCTGCCGAACAACTCCGCGAGTAGCGCCAGCGAGATGGTCACCAGCGCCCCCTGCAGGATCACATCCCACTGGGAGATGACGATCCCGACGTCGAAGTAGCTATCCAGAATGTTCTGCGGGTTGAAGTCCTCCGGGTTGAAGGTAACCGGCGGCCACTCGATCTGCATACCGTGCTTCTCCTGGGTCCTGCTCTATACCTGTTTGCCTACGGGATCTCTTGCGGCTTCTCGTCGAACCACTTCACGTAGAGCTTCTCGTAGGTGCCGTCCTCTTTGATCTCCTGGAGCGCCTTGTTGACGCGGGGACGCAGCTCGCTGTCGGTCGGGAAGGCTATCCCGTACTGCTCGCCTGTGGGTATGTTCTGGACGATCTCGAGCTCCCCGTTGCTCTGGGACGCCCGGTCTGCCGAGACGGGGAAGTCGTTTATTACTGCGTCCACCTGCCCGTTCTCCAGCGCGTTGAAGGCGTCGGTCACGGTGTTGAAGGTTCTGACGTCAGCGACCTTCCCCTGTTCTTCGAGCTTCTGGGCCTCCGCGGCGCCGGTGGTGCCGATCTGGACGCCCACTGTGGCGTCGCTGAGGTCGTCCGTGCTCTTGATGTCGGAGTCGCTCTGTACCAGAAGCGACTGGTCGGCGTTGAAGTACGGCTCGGAGAAGTCTATCTGCTCCTCGCGCTCTGGCGTTATGGTCATCGCCGAGATCGCCGCGTCGTAGAGGTTGTTGCCGAGGCCCTGGATGATGCTGTCAAAGCGCACGTTCTGGTACTCGACGTCGAGGTTCGCCCTCTTGGCTATCTCGTTCATGAGGTCTATATCGAAGCCCGTGGGCTCTCCGCCTTTGTTGTACTCGAACGGCGGGTAGGCGATGTCCGAAGCGACCTTGACCTGCTCGGCTTCACCTCCGCCGCTACCTTCGCCGCTACCTTCGCTGCCGCCACCGCCGCAGCCCGTCAGGACCAGCGCGACCGCGAGGACGAAAACCGTCGGGAGGACGCTGCTCAACCACCTTGTCATCGTGTACCTTCCTCTCACCGTGTCTAGCTTCGTGTAAGCGAGCAGGTCCGGCCGGCCGTTTGATGAGTAGTGAGGCGCGGCCTTTCCCGTCGCAAGGGCGAGGCTTGCGACCCTGCCCTTCAGCGTGCCAACTCTCATTATCCACCTTAATAAGGTCAAGCGGAAGGGCGTTGCCGTGCGCCGGGGAGCGTGGTACGGTGCCGCGTTGCCGAATTGGATCCACGCGCAGAGGAGGACGCAGCCGTGGGGGAACTCGACGCCGAGCTGACACAGGCGATAGCCCGGGTAGTGGAGGAGAG
This sequence comes from uncultured Rubrobacteraceae bacterium, assembly GCA_963819315.1. Taxonomy (GTDB): domain Bacteria; phylum Actinomycetota; class Rubrobacteria; order Rubrobacterales; family Rubrobacteraceae; genus JALYGY01. The sequence continues at coordinate 54,228 of CAWFVR010000023.1, read as the reverse complement.
GCGCGGCGAGTCGGTGCGGCTGCTGCAAGAACTGGTTCGCGTCCCTTCCGTCACGGGGGATGAGGGCGCGGTGCAGGAGGTAGTCGAGCGCGCCTTCAGGGAGCGCGGGCTCGCCGTGGACGTCTGGGAGGCGAGCCCGGAGGAGATCTCCCCCTACAAGGAGCACGTCGGCGAGCAGGCCGGCTACGAGAACCGGCCGAACGTCGTCGGGGTGCGCGCCGGCAGGGGAGGGGGGCGCTCGCTCCTTCTGAACGCGCACGTGGACACGGTGGCGGCCGGTGACGCGTCGGCCTGGAGCCGCGACCCGTTCTCGGGGGAGGTCGAGGGCGACCTGCTCTACGGCCGTGGCTCGTGCGATATGAAGGGTGGGCTCGTCAGCCACCTGGCCGCGCTCGACGCGCTCTCGGAGCTCGGGGTCGAGCTGCGCGGGGACGTCAGCGTGGCGGCGACGGTGGGGGAGGAGAACGGGGGGCTGGGTGCCCTCTCGACCGTCTTGCGGGGATACAGGGCTGACGCGGCCCTGATCACCGAGCCAACCCGCCTCGCGCTCGTGCCCGCCCAGGGCGGCTCGCTCGTGTTCAGGCTCGAGGTCCCCGGCCGCTCCGCCCACGCCGCCGTTCGCGACGAAGGCGTCTCTGCGCTCGAGAAGTTCATACCGATCTTCGAGGAGCTAGGGAAGCTCGAGGACGAACGCAACGCTACTCTGCGTCACCCGCTGTACGAGGGAGTGCGCAACAAGGTGCCTATCAACGTCGGTGTGGTGCGCGCAGGCAACTGGGCCTCTACCGTCCCGGAGTCGCTCGTCGCGGAGGGGCGGGTAGGCCTGATCCCCGGCGAGGAGATCGAGACCTTCCGCGAGACGGTCGCGGACCGCATCGCCGCCGTCGCCGGGCGCGACCCGTGGCTAAGAGAGAACCCCCCGAAGCTAGAGTGGTTCGGCGGCCAGTTCGCCCCGGCGGAGGTGCCGCCCGACGCCCCGATCTGCGAAGCCGTAAAACGAGCCCACGAGCGGGCCACCGGCGAGGAGCCCATCGTCGAGGGTGTCCCCTACGGCGCGGACATGCGGCTCTTCATACGCTTCGGCGAGATGCCGTGCGTCATGTATGGCGCTGGCGACGTGAACGTCGCGCACGCCCCCGACGAGCACCTGAGCATCACGGAGTTGTTGACGGCGAGTAAAACCGTCGCGTGCCTGCTGGCAGAGTGGTGCGGCGTGGCCGCATGATCCGCAGGCTGGGGGCTACGGGAGAGCTGGCTCTCCCGTAGCCCCCAGAGCGTTATATCGCGAGCTCTTCTTCCTGTTCCGCCTCCTGTTCCGCGTCGGCGACGTGGCGTCGCACCTCTTCGGGCGTAAGACGCACCGACATGGCGTAATAGTAGATGGCGACGCTGAAGGCCGCTACGACGAGGACATCCCAGCCGAACGGGATGATCCCTATACCGCCGAAATCTGATGCGCCGATGTAGGAGATCACGCCCATCCCCACGAGGTAGGGTATCAACCACGAGCCTCCCCTCCAGTCGAAGGAGGGGGTCAACTCCGACGGGTTGACCAAGTGACCAATGCCGAGGAGCACGAAGCCGAAGACGATAGCGACGAGCAGCTTCCAGTAGATATCCCAGCCGGTCCAGTAGATGACCAGGTTCGCCACGATGAAGGCGATGACCGCCGTCGCCTCGCCGCCTGGCAGCGCGAAAGGCCGCGGGTGGTCGGGCTCCTGCCGCCTCAGTGCGCCGAAGGCGAGCGGCACCACGGCGTACCCCAACACGGTCGCCGAGACGATGAAACCGACGAGCACCTGCCATCCCGGGAACGGCAGGAACATAATGCAGCCGATCAGGAAGGAGAAGATGATACTCACGAGAGGCACGCCCCTCTCGCTGAGGAAGGCGAATTGCCTCGGGATGTAGTGGTTGCGACCCATGGCGAAAGTGAGGCGCGAGCTCGAGGACACGTAGATCAGGCCGGTCCCGGCCGGAGAGATCGCGGCGTCGATGTACAGGAGCGTCGCGAGCCAGGTGGCGCCCACTGCGGTCGCCAGCCCGGCGAAGGGCCCGGCGAGCCCCGGGAACGTGATCTCATCCCACCCCTTCGCGAGGTTCTCGGGACTCAGGGCACCCAGGAAGGCGACCTGCAGCCCGATGTACAGAACAGCGCCGGCCATCATCGACCCGATGACGGCGAACGGTATGTTGCGGGCCGGATCACGGGTCTCCCCTCCGAACTGGATGGCCTGTTCGAACCCCTGGTAGGAGAAGATTATGCCACCTGTAGCAATGGCGCTCAGTACGCCCGCGATTCCAAAGGGCATGAAGCCGCCGTGGGAAGGATGAACAAAGTTGGTGGTATGGAAGGACAGGATCATCAGGGCGATGACCGCCAGGACGGGGATGGCGATCTTCCAGATCATTATCACGTTGTTGGACTTCGCCAGACTGGCCACACCCAGGAGGTTTATGACCGTGAACACGGCCATGAGAATGACGGAGATGACGATACCTATCGGCGTCAGGAGCGTCACGCCGCCCGACGTGGTGGTGAGCCATGGAAAGTAGTGGGTCAGGTACTGCAGCGCGGCCAGGACCTCGATGGGCGCCACCGTGACGGCCCCGACCCATACGATCCATCCGGACGTGTACCCGGCGAGGTTCCCGAATGCGAAGTGGGGGTAGCGGGCCGAGCCTCCCGCCACCGGGTACATGCCCCCGAGCTCAGCGTGGACCAGCGCCAGAATGAGCATCACAATGGCTCCCAGCACCCAGGAGATTATCGCTGCGGGGCCCGCGATCTGCGCCGCATACAGGCCGCCGAACAGCCACCCGGACCCGATGATCGATCCCATACAGAAGAAGAGCAGCCCGACCCTGCCCACTTCTCTGTGTAGCCTGCGGCCTTCTGCTGCCTCTCCTGCTTCAGTTCGTGTAGCCATCGTTACTCCTCCTTTATCAACTTGACGAATCGATCATGAAACACAGTCTCTACCGTCCTCGCCCCTCCCGAAGGCGCGGCACGGCCCCATATCGGGTCACCCGGGATCCAACGCGAGAGGCACCATGTCCCGACTCCTTTGTCGAGGTCTCCAGCCTTCACCCCTGAAAGCTGATACATCATCTAGCAATTTGTGGCTCGCAGCAACCCGTGCCAGACCTAGAACGCTCCTTCCTGCGGTCTGTCCGGCAGCGCGGCCAGGAGGCGGTCGTTCTCCTCGGGACTGCCCAGAGAGACCCGGCTCCACCCCACCGGGTACCCGAGAGCCTCGCCCTCGCGCACCAGCACGCCGGTCTTCTCGAAGACCTTCGGCATCTCGCTGACCATGATGAAGTTGGTGTGCGAGGGCACGTACTCGAGGCCGGCCGCCTCGAAGGCCGCCTGTACGCGCTCGCGCTCGCGCTTCATCAGGCGCGAGCGCTCGGCTATGGCTTCCGTCTGGCGCATAGAGACCGTGGCGGCCGCCTGCCCCGCCTGGTTCACGCTGAAGGGGATGTGGGCGCGCCAGACGTAGTCCGCGAGCCGCCTCGGGGCGATGCCGTAGCCTACCCTGTAGGCCGCGAGCCCGTGCACCTTGGAGAAGGTCCGCGTGGAGATCACGCTCTCCGACTCGAGCACCAGCTCGTGGGACCCTGCGTACAGGGGATCTCCGACGAACTCGTAATAGGCTTCGTCCAGGATCAGGAGCACGTCGTCGGGCAACGCCAGCGCGAACTCCCGCACCTCCTCGAGGGGCAGGTAGGTGCCAGAGGGGTTGTTCGGGTTGCAGAGGATCACGGCGCGCGTATCGGGACCGACGGCGGAGAGCATGGCCTCCGGGTCCACCCTGTGATGTTCGTCTAGCGTAACCTTGCGGGTCCGCAGCCCTACGACGCTGGCTGCGGAGACGTAGAAGGGGAAGGAGGGCCACGGGATTATGATCTCCCCCGGACGGTCAAGGACCTGCATCAGGTCTACGAGCACCTCGCTGGTGCCGTTACCGACGACGACGTTGTCGGGGGAGATGCCGGGGTTGGCCTCGACTATAGCCTCGCGCAGAGGGTCGGAGTCGCGGTCGGGGTAGCGGCCGCCACGGGAGAACGTCTCGACTATCGCCTCCCTCGCTTCGGGGAGAGGGCCGAAGGAGAGCTCGTTCATCGTCAGCTTCACGTACTCCTTCGAGCCGCGGTCCACCGAGATCTCCTCCGCCAGCCGCGGCGGGTGGTAGGGGTGTAGTCTGTCCAGAACCGCCCTGAGCCTCAAGTCCTGATCTCCCATCCTTCCTCGTCCGCGGTCGCGATTAGTGAAGGATCTGGTCGAGGAAGCGCTTGGTGCGCTCGTTCTGGGGGTTCTGGAAGAAGTGCTCGGGGGTTCCGACCTCGACTATGCGGCCCTCGTCCATGAAGACGACCCTGTCAGCGACGCGCCTGGCGAAACCCATCTCGTGGGTAACGACGACCATCGTCATGCCGCCGCGGGCGAGGTCGGCCATCGCCTCGAGGACCTCGTTGATCATCTCCGGGTCGAGCGCGCTCGTCGGCTCGTCGAAAAGCATGATCTTGGGTTCCATCGCCAGGCCACGGGCTATCGCGACCCGCTGCTGCTGTCCTCCGGATAAGCTTTCCGGGTATTTGTTTGCCTGCTCGGGTATACCGACCCTCGCCAGCAGACGCGAGCAGCGCTCGTCGGCCTCCTTCGCGGAGACGTGCTTGACCTTTACGGGAGCGAGCCTGATGTTCTGGGCCACGGTCATATGCGGGTAGAGGTTGAACTGCTGGAAGACCATGCCTATCTCGGTGCGAACCTTGTTGATGTCCGTCTTCTCGTCGTCGAGGTGCATCCCGTCCACGATGAGCTCGCCGGATGAGATCTCCTCCAGCCCGTTTATGCACCTTAGAATAGTGCTCTTCCCCGATCCGCTGGGACCGATGACGACCACGACCTCGCCCTCGTCCACGGAGAAATCGATGTCCTTGAGGACCTGGAAGTCCCCGAAGAACTTGTTGACCCCGTGAAACTCTATGATGCTCATCGGTGAGCCGCCCTTCCCACGCCGGAGCCGGCGATACGGGGGTAGAATAGCACAACGCGAAACGTTGCCAGCATAGCCTGGGAGGAGCTTTGGACAGTCTTTTCGACGCGGCTGACGGCGGCGAGAACAGGGAAGAGCGTCTGGCCGAGCTTGCCAGACAGGTGGCGGTCTGCACCAGGTGCGACCTGGCCCTCACCCGCACCAACACCGTCTTCGGCACCGGCAACCCGTACTCGCCGCTCATGCTGATCGGCGAGGGCCCGGGTGAGAACGAGGACGCCACGGGGCTGCCTTTCGTCGGGAGGGCGGGCAAGCTGCTCGACGACATCCTGGCGGCGGTGAACCTGACCCGCCAGGACGTCTACATCACGAACATCGTCAAGTGCCGGCCTGCGGTCGAGGAGGGAGGACGGCTCAGGAACCGCCAGCCGAGGGCCAGCGAGATCAGGGCCTGCCACCCTTACCTGCAGGGCCAGATCGAGGCGATAAAGCCGAAGATCATCCTCTGCCTCGGCGGCCCCGCCGCCAAGACCGTCATAGACAAGGACTTCAAGATCACCAGAGACCGCGGCAAGTGGTACGAGCTCGAGGGCGGCATCAAGGCGATGGCGACCTTCCACCCGGCATACATCCTCCGTCAGCGCGGCGAGGACCTCCAGAGAACCAAGCGCCTGGTCTGGAAGGACATCCAGGCCGTCTACGCCGAGTATAAGAAGGCGCTCGAGGAGAGAGGATAGCGCTCACCTGCCACCGTCCTCTTCGGCTGGTGATACATCGGAAGTAAAGAACTTCATACCGTATTTCTGTCCTGGCTGCTATTATTCGAGAGTGGATTAGGCAATCGTCGAGAAGGGCTTCTAAAAAACTGTGGTCAGCACAATCTCCGGCAGCCGCATGATGGACGGCACAGACAAGGACATACTCAACCTCATCCAGCGCGAGTTCCCGCTGGAGCGCGAGCCTTTCGCGGCGCTCGGACGCGAGCTGGGGATACCGGGGGGCGAGGTCATCCGCCGGATAGAGATGCTCAAGCGAGGAAGGGTGATACGCCAGATCAGCGCGATCTTCGATACCCGCGTCCTAGGCTACGAGTCGAGCCTGGTGGCGGCCAAGATCCCGCACCACAAGCTGGCCGAAGGAGCCAAGGCCATAAACTCCCACCCCGGCGTCTCCCACAACTACGAGCGCAATAACGACTTCAACCTCTGGTACACGGTCGCGGTGCCACCCGATTCCCGCCTGGGATTGGAAGGCACCGTGGACGTCCTGCACCACATTAGCGGCGCCGAGAAGACCCGAATCTTGCCTACTCTGAAGCTCTTCAAGATTGGCGTCACGCTCGACATGAAGGAGGGCGCCACCGCCAGGAAGGAAGCGCCGCAGTACGGGGAGTCCGACCGTGAAGCGGCCGACCGGAACATCTCCGAGGACGACAGGGCCGCCATCAGGGCCTTGCAGGAGGACGTGCCCCTGACCCCCCGGCCTTTCGACCTCTGGGGCGGCCAGGTCGGGCTCTCGTACGAGGAGCTGCTCGATAGGGCTCACGATCTGCAGCGGCGCAAGATCATGCGCCGCTTCTCCGCCGTCCTCTACCACCGCAAGGCCGGCTTCCGGGCGAACGCCATGGGCGTCTGGAAGGTGCCCGAAGACCGCATAGAAGAGGTCGGCGACGCGTTTGCCCACTACCAGGCGGTCTCACACTGCTACCAGCGTCCCATCTACGAGGACTGGCCCTACTCGATCTTCTCCATGGTCCACGGCCGCAGCGTGGAGGAGTGCGAGGCGGTCCTCGACGCGATGGCTGCCGAGACGGGCATCACCGAGCGGCTCTCGCTCTACTCGACCCGCGAGTACAAGAAGACCCGCGTGCGCTACTTCACACCGGAGATGGAGGCCTGGGAACGGCTATACGCCGGCGTCCTGCGTTGATTCAGGTTTCGGGTATCAGGCTTCAGGTTTTTTGAGCTAGGGGCGTTGCCTTGTTGACCTGGGCGCTGCTCGTGGCGGTCCTGGCGGCGTTGCTCGCGGGGGTGGTGACCGGGACTACCGGGTTCGGGCTCGCCCTGATCAGCACCCCACTCCTGCTCTTCGCCTACGAGCCGAGAACGGTAGTCTTCCTGACCGCCGTCTTCTCCGTCTTTATCAACACGGCCGTGGTGTGGGATTCGTGGCGCGAGGCTCACCGCAAGCTGGCGCTCGCCCTGCTGTTGCCGGCGTGTGTGGGGATAGTCGCGGGGGCCGAGATCCTGAGGGCCGTAAACCCCACCTACATCCGGCTTGCTGTGGGCGCCGTGGTGGTGTTCTCGGCGCTGCTCCTGGTCCGCGATATCCGTCTGCCAGGGGCCGACACACGCTGGGGGCCTGTCGTGGCCGGGTCAGCCAGCGGGGCGCTCTCTACCTCTACCGGGCTCGCCGGTCCCCCGATCGTCTTGCTGCTTGCCTCCCGCGGCCTCCCCAAACACCAGTTCCGGGGGACCAGCGCCTTCTACTTCCTCTTCATGAGCGTGGTGACCCTGATCGTCCTCTCCGCCCGCGGGCTCATAGACGCGGCAGAGCTACCGCTCGCGGCAGCGCTCGTCCCCGTGGCCTTGGTCGGCAAGGCCATCGGCACGGCCTTCCTGAACAGGATCTCCGAGAACGCATTCAGGGTACTGAGCCTGGGGATAGTCCTCCTCACAGGGACTCTTGGCGTCGCGACCGCCCTGTGGGCATTGCTTTGAGAGGCTACAGGTATTGGGTCTCGGTAGCGCATGCGTCGCGTTCTGGAGGCATTCGATAGCGAACGAGGCCCTCTTCACAACCCTGATACCTGCTGCCTGAAGCCTAATACCTGAACCTTCGCGTAAACAGGATCACATGCCCGGCCCGGATTCGTCTGGACGAAAGTCCTATGTTTGATACTCTCCAGTTACAATATGACATTATGGCAAGACGGTTTTACAGGAATTGTTTTTAGAGCGGGTCATGGGAGGCTTGGTTGAAGAGGTCCGGGCTTCCAGGTGCGGGGACCCTATCTTTCGGGGTCTTGCTCGTCTCGCAGCTTGCTGCGACGACGGGGTTCATGTTCGTAATACCATTCCTGCCGCTCTACGTGCAGCGGCTCGGGGTCGAGGACGCGGGCCACGCGGCCGCGTGGGCTGGGCTCCTCAACACCGCAACGGCGGTGACGATGGCCCTGGCGGCGCCGCTGTGGGGCAAGCTCGGCGACAGATACGGGCAGAGAAAGATGCTATTGCGGGCGACCCTGGCGGGGTCGATGATGCTGGGGTTGATGGGGCTGGTGACGTCCCCCTGGCAGCTACTCCTGCTCAGGTTGCTTCAGGGCTCGCTCACGGGGACGGTAGCGGCCGCGACGGTGCTCGTCTCCGCTACCGCGCCGCCTGAGAAGGCGTCGTCCAGGCTCGGCGCTCTCCAGACGTTCATCTTCTTCGCCTCGGCCGCGGGCCCCTTCGCGGGCGGCGTGTTCGCGGATCTCGTGGGCATCCGCGCCTCCTTCGGTGTCACCGCGGCCCTGCTTGCGGCCTCTGGCCTCATGGTCCTCTTCGGCGTGCGCGAGGACGAGCCTTTCGGGTCGGACGCTGGAGAGGACGGCGCTTCGGGAGACGGAACGCTACCGGGTTGGCGGCTCTTCCCCGGCGTGCTCGCCCTGTTCGTGGTCCACCTCTCTATAACGGCCGTGCACCCCGTCTTGCCCGGTTTCCTGGAGACCATCATGGAAGAACCCGTGCGGGTGGCGAGCCTGGCGGGCCAGATCCTCGGCGCCGGCGCCCTAGCTGCCGCCCTGGGCTCACTCGTCGGGGGTCATGTGGCGACGCGGGCCGGGGTCTGGGCTACCGTCGTCGGCGCCCTGTCGGTCGCCGGACTGGCGTCGCTGCCGCAAGCTGCCGTCTCCTCTGTTTCGGAGCTCTTCGTGCTGCGCCTCGTAGCCGATTTCGCCCTTGGCATGGTCATACCCGTCGCCAACCTCGCCGTGCGCTCTGCGGTCACGCCCGAGCGCCAGGGCGCGGCCTTCGGCGTCGCCGCGTCGGCAACCTCGGCGGCATTCGGACTCGGGCCCCTGGGCGGCGGCCTTCTCGCTGCGTCCTTCGGGTTCGGGGTGCCTTTCCTGGTGCCGGGGGTGCTGCTGCTCGCTGCGTCGGCCGCTTTGCTCGTGTTCTCCGTGGTGGACCTGCCGCGCTACCTGCGGCTCCTCAGGCTCGTGCTGGCGAACCTGATCTCCTAGCCCCTCACGCGCCTAGCCTGTCCGCGAGCTCGACGAAGTCCCCGGCGACGAGGTCGAAAGCCGGGTCAGGCGGCTCCGCCTCCACTCCGGGGCCGAACTCCAGCGGCCGTGGGACGTAGGCCGTGCGCAGGCCGTTATCCCGGGCGGAGCGCAGGTCGTACACGTGGGCGGCGACCATCATCACCTGTTCCGGTTCGAGGTCGAGCAGTAAGGGCGGCATCAGGTAGGTCTCGGGGTCTGGCTTGTAATGGCGAACGAGCTCGGCTGAGAGGACGAGGTCCCACGGCAGGCCCGCGCGCCTGGCCATGTTGGTAAGGAGAGCGACGTTGCCGTTCGAGAGCGGAGCGATGATGTAGCGCTGTCTCAGCCGGGTCAGCCCCTCGACGGCGTCCGGCCAGGGGTCCAGGCGGTGCCAGACCCGGTTGAAGTGGTCCTTCTCGGCGCCGCTCAGACCCTCGATGCCGAACTCCGCGAGCAGCTCCTCCAGAGAGGCGCGGTGGAGGTCGTCGAGCTTCGTCCAGTGGATCTCGCCACGGCGCACCCGGTCCATAGAGGGCGCGTACCTGCTCCTCCAGGCGTCGGCGAACGCTCCCCAATCTGCATCGATTTGCTTCTCCCGGCCCAGCGCCTCGCCCTCGCGGATGATGGTGGAGCGCCAGTCCACCACCGTGCCGAACACGTCGAAGACGAGCGCTTTCGGATCATCCATTCCTCGAAGCTACTTCAACACAATCGTCAGCCCGAGCGCTTCGAGCACCGACTCTACGCCTTCCTCCCCCACCTTCCAGTAGAACGGCGAGACGACGAGCACCGCGTCAGCGCCCGCCTCTTGCGCGTGGCTGGCGAGCTCGACGGTCTCCCGCGTGCCGCTGAAGCCGACCCTGACCACGACCGGCACGCGGCCTGCGACGATCCTCGTGACCTCCTCGGCGAAGCGCCTTCGCTCGTCGGCTGTGAGGTGTGACGCTTCGCCGGTGCTACCCAGGGGCGAGATACCGTTTACGCCTGCTTCTATGAAGCGTTCGATCACAGCCTCGGTGGCCGCGAGGTCCATCTCCCCCCGCTCATCGAAGGGCGTGACCATCGCGGGCATGAGTCCACCGAACATCTTCCTTGCCTCCTCCTTCATGCCGGGTGCTCGACACAATCTATACCCTATCGCGGCCATGTATCCTCGAAGCCACCAATCAATGCCGTTCACGAGCATTGAGAGGAGAAGGTTTATGGCGGTACGGGTAGGCGCCCAGATCCCCCAGCAGGCGAGCTACGCCCGGATAGCCCTAGCGAGGTAGTCCTGGATTTCCGTACCGGCTATCTAGAACTTATCGCCTGATCCAGGTCGGCGATGAGGTCTTCTTTGTCCTCGATGCCGACGGATAGGCGCATGAGGCCGTCGGTCACGCCCCTCGCCTCGCGCTGCTCGCGCGGGATGGCGGCGTGGGTCATGGTGGCGGGGTGGGTGATCAGGGACTCCACCCCCCCGAGGCTCTCGGCGAAGTGGATCACCTCCGTCTTCCGCATTGCCGCGTAGGCCGCCTCCGCGCCGCCCTTCAGGCTGAACGAGACCATCCCCGAGAACCCGCTCATCTGCCGCTTGGCGAGCTCGTGCTGCGGGTGGCTCGGGAGGCCGGGGTAGCTAACCATCTCCACCTGAGGGTGCTCCCGGAGGAACTCCGCGACGGCGAGCGCGTTCTCCTCGTGCTGGCGCATGCGAACGGCCAGCGTTTTCAGGCCGCGGAGCACGATCCAGGAGTCGAACGGTCCCGGCACGCCGCCAGCGGCGTTCTGGTAGAACTTCATCCCCTCGTAGAAGTCCGGCTTCGACGTGACCACCGCTCCGCCGATTACGTCGGAGTGGCCGCCCATGTACTTGGTTGTCGAGTGGACAACTATGTCCGCGCCTAGAGAGAGCGGCCTCTGGAAGTACGGCGAGGCGAAGGTGTTGTCGACCGCTACGACCGCGCCCCTCTCGTGCGCCATCTCCGAGAGCTCCTTTATGTCCGAGATGGTGAGCAAGGGGTTGGTGGGCGTCTCGATCCAGAGCAGCTTCGTCTCGGGCCTGAGGGCCTTTTCCACCGCCTCCGGGTCCGTAGTGTCGGCGTAGGCGAACTCGAGGCCGCTGCTGCGGGCGAGCACCTTGTCGAAGAGGCGGTAGGTGCCGCCGTAGAGGTCGTCCCCGGCCACCACGTGGTCCCCGGGAGAGAGGAGGCTCATCGTCGCGACGGTCGCGGCGAGCCCGGAGGCGAAGGCGAGGCCGAACTCGCCGCCTTCGAGGGAGGCTACGCACTCTTCGAGGGCCGTGCGGGTAGGGTTGGCGGTGCGGCTGTACTCGTAGCCCTTGTGCTGGCCCGGCGCTTCCTGGGTGTAGGTGGATGTCTGGTAGATCGGGACTATCGTGGAGCCGGTTGTCGGGTCCGGCTCCTGGCCGACGTGTATGGCCTTCGTGGCGAACCTCATCTATGCCTCCTCGAAGACGCGGTAAGGTCTGCTCAGTTCCTCCGGGGTCGTCTCCGAGTTCTCGAGGACCCACTCATCGTCGAACACCTTGGAGACGTAGTTGCGCCCTGTGTCGGGCAGCAGCACTACCATCACGGCGTCCTCCGGCAACCCTCTGGCCGCCCGGACCGCGGCGACGACGGCCATCCCGCACGAGCCACCGACGAAAAGACCTTCCTCCCGTATGAGCTGCCGCGTCATGAGGAAGGACTCGCGGTCGTCGACCTGGATCACCTCGTCGACCACCTCGGGGTCGTAGTTTCCGGGGTAGAAGTCCTCGCCGACGCCTTCGACAGCGTACGTGTGCACGTTGCTCGGGTCGGAGAAGATAGAGCCCTCCGGGTCCGCCCCGATAACCTTTATCAGGGAATTCTTATCCTTGAGGTAGTGTCCTGTGCCGGTGATGGTGCCGCAGGTACCCATCCCGGCGACGAAGTGGGTGATGCGCCCGTCCGTCTGCTCCCACACCTCGGGCCCCGTCGTCTCGTAGTGGGCCAGAGAGTTCGCCGGGTTCTCGTACTGGCCTGGCTTGAAGCCTCCCGGTATCTCCTGGGCCAGCCTCTCCGCGACAGCGTAGTAGCTCTCCGGGTCGTCCGGGGTAAGGCCGGTAGGAGTTACGATCACCTCGGCGCCTAGAGCCTTGAGAAGGTCCTGCTTCTCCTTGCTCGTCTTGTCCGGCATCACGCAGATGCAGTGATAGCCCTTGACTACCGCCGCGAGCGCTAGACCGGCCCCCGTGTTGCCGCTCGTCGGCTCGACGACGGTACCGCCGGGCTTTAGCAGCCCCTCCTTCTCTGCGACCTCGAGCATCTTCACGGCGGGCCTGTCCTTCACGGAGCCGCCCGGGTTCAGGTACTCCACCTTCGCCAGCAGGCTGGCGTGGATGCCCTCGCCCTTCTCGATGCGCCCGAGCCGGACGAGCGGCGTTCTCCCGACGGCGTCCATAATATTCTCAAAGTAGTCCATGTTCGAGACCTCCCGAACCGTAGATTACCACCACGCGTCCTCCCGAAAACGCGCCCTCGCGTATACTGCTCGGACATGGGGAGTGACGTCTGGATCGCGGAGAGGGTGCCCGGAGAGGTCGAGCTGGCGATCTGGCGCTCCGGGAGTGGCGAGGACCCTGTCGTCTGCCTGCACGGCATCACCGCCCAGCACCGCGCGTTCAATGCTGCGGCAAGGCATCTCGCACCATCGCGTTCCCTCGTCGGCGTAGACCTGCGAGGCCGGGGAGACTCGGACAAGCCCGGATCGGGCTACGGACTCGAGGCGCACTCCCGGGACGTGATCCGCGTTCTCGACAACCTTGACCTGGAAGACGCCGTGATCTGCGGCCACTCCATGGGCGGCTTCGTCGCCCTCCAGACCGCGCTCTCCTACCCTGATCGCGTCCGCGCTCTCGTCCTTCTCGACAGCGGGTGGCCCCGCATATTAGCCAACCCCGAAGAGATGTCCGAAGAGCAAAAACAAGAGGCTGCGGCCATCGAGGAGGGTCTCGAGCGGGCCTTCAGGCGTCTAGACATGACCTTCGAGAGCCCTGAGGATTACCTTGACTTCTGGTTCCCGAACCAGGACCTGGCGCCGGGCGACCTCCCGGCCGACCTCGCCGACTACTACCTCTACGATCTCGAAAAAGTCGAAGGTGGCTACAGGCCCAAGGCCTCCCGCGCCGCTGCCGAGGAGGACTCGTCCTCGGTCTCCTCCGCAGCCCCGACCCTGGAGGAACTGCGCGGCGTCGGGTGCCCGGTTGCCCTGGTTAGGGCGTCGCAAGGATTTTTCCCCGGCGCCGACCCCCTAGTCTCCGACGACGTCCGGGACGCGATGGCCGGGGCGCTCGACCTCCGCTCGGACACCCGAATTGAGAGCACGAACCACTACACGATGTTGTGGCCCGAGTACACACGGATTTGGGCTGATAAGGTTTTCAATCCGCCTTTTTGGGAGTGATGAGTCCGAGCTGAGACTGGCCTTCAGACATCATTTCGAAAGTCAAAACTGACAAGCTTGAAGTTCCGTGCGCTGCTGACCGAAGGTGAGCCACAGAGGATAGAATTTGGGCGAAGATGACGGAAAGCGGCACAGAACGAAACTTCAATCGAACGCAAGAGCCCTCGCCACACGAGCTGAGTGAGCAGTCAGAGCAAGTACGCCTCCCCTCGAGCGCGGAGGGTAGGCTGTGACGAGAACACGAGCCATCACGACGGACGAGGATCAGCGGGTCACCTTCGTCGAGCTGTTCTTCGACCTGGTCTTCGTCTACGCGGTGACCCAACTGGTGGCTTTGCTCCATCACGAGCTGAGCTGGGCCGGCGCCGCGCGGGCCGTCCTGGTGTTCTGGCTGGTATGGTGGGCATGGACGCAGTTCACGTGGGCGTTGAACTCGGCCGACACCACGCATCCCGGGGTCGAGCTCAGCGTGCTGATCGCGACCGCGGTGGTGTTCCTGATGGCGGTGGTCCTCCCCGATGCCTTTAGCGCTGGTGGCGCGTGGTTCGCCATTACCTACGTGAGCGTGCGCGTGATCGGCCTGGCCGTGTATGGCCGGGTCGCCTGGGACGATCCGGCGAAGCGTGCCGCGGTGCGCCGTTTCGCCCTGCTCTCGGTCGGTGGCCTGCTCGCGGTTGCCGCCGGCGGTGTAGCATCCGAAGATGCCCGAGTGTGGTGGTGGGCTGCAGCCGTCGTTTTCGACCTGTTCGCCGCCGGGGTGGCCGGCGCCGCAGAGGGTTGGGACATCCGCCCCGATCACTTCGGTGAACGCCACGGCCTGTTCGTAATCATCGCACTCGGCGAGTCTCTCATCGTGGCTGCTGCTGGACTGTCTGGTGCCGAACGCACTGCTCACACAGTGGCCGTTGGTGTCCTCGCCGTGGCCGGCACGTGCGGGCTGTGGTGGACCTACTTCGGCTGGGCCAAGTCGGCCATCGACCGTGCGGTGGCCGAACATGCGGATCCTGCCCGCACAATCCTGGCGCGCGACGTCTACAGCGTCCTGCACTTCCCAGTAGTGTTTGGGATCGTGCTCTACGCCGTAGCAATCGAAGAAGCCGTCGCGCACTCCGACGAGCCGCTCTCGGCCGGCTCGGGCATCGCGCTGGCCGCTGGTATCACCCTCTTCCTCGGTGGAACCGCGGCAGCGCTGTGGCGCGCTGGCCACCGGGCGCTCATCGCGCGTCCGGTGATCCTCGCCAGCGTCCTCGCCGGTCTTTGGGCGACACGTGAGGCTGCCGCGGCGTGGTCACTGATGATAGCTGTCTGCGGCGTGACGGCCGTGGCCGCGGTCGAGCAGCTGGCACTACTGACGAAAGTGAGGTAGCACAGACGTGAGCGAGAAGGACTTCAAAATACTGGGCCTGGCGGCGAGCCTGCGGCGTGCTTCGATCCACCGCGGCATCTTGCGCGCCGCCCACGAGGTCTGTCCCGAAGGCATGGCTTGCGACAGCTTCGACCTCGGGCGCATCCCCTTCTTCAACGCCGACGTGGAGGCCGAGGGAGACCCGGAGCCGGTGCGCGAGCTGAAGGAGAAGATCCGGTCTTACGACGCTGTTCTCATAGCTACCCCCGAGTACGACTACGCCATACCTGGCGTGTTGACCACCGCTTTAGACTGGTGCCTCAGGCGCTCCTCGCCCTTCAGGCACAAGCCGGTAGGCATCGCGGGCGCGAGCCCGAGCGGGGCCGGCACGGTACTTGGGCAGATGGTCTTGAGGCAGATCCTTTTGCACGGCCCGGCCTACGTGATGCCCGAGCCCCGGATGCTGATCTCGAACGCCTACCAACGCTTCGACGAGAACGGAGACCTCGCCGACGAAGAGACCCGCCAAAGGCTGCGGCGCTTTCTGGAGGCACTACGGGAGTGGAGTGCGAGCCTGGCCAGTGCCGGGCTCCTTGAGCTGGCAAATGCCGAGCGTCCAGCACGGTGACGAGAGACAAACACCGGGAGGATCGGGCGACGAGAGAGAGCAATTGTAGTCCTCCTTCAAAGCCACCATATTTGTTGTTCAAGCCAACGCGCTGCCCTCCCTGGTCCAAGCCTCTCACCGAGGGCACCTCCGCCTGGTATGCCGGCACGAGGGCTAGCAGTGCCCGGTCTCCGGGCTGCCAGGTTGACGCAAGTACTCTCCCAGCGAGACCTCGCACAGAGAATAGGTGCCAGCCAGACTACCATCAGTGAGCTTGATATTGACGTGACTTGAACCACGTTCATTCGCCAGGTTCTTCTTGAATAGAGTTTCAAGGTGCCTACGGCGGGAATATGTGACCTGTGGTGTGTACGGTTAGCCGAGAGGGAAGCGAAGTGAGCGATAACCTAAGCAGGGGTCAGCAAGCAGCAGAAGAGGTTGCTCGGAGATGGATCGCTACCATGCAGTCCATGGCCGATCAGATACAGAGACAGCAGCAGACCTTCCAGCAGATGATGCAGGATCAGATGAGCAGCTACGTCCAGCTCCTGAACACCCCTCCCTTCTACATCTCCCAACAGCCGCAAGAAGAAGGACAAAGGGCTACGGGGCAGACCTTCCACCAAGCCTCTGAGCAGTGGATGCAGCTTGCACAGAAACAGCAGCAGAGCTTCCAAGAGATGTCCCAACAGTGGTTGGAGCAATCAATAGCCCAACAGGAGGCTTTCCAGCAGGTGGTCCAGCAGTCGTTGAGTGCCTACACGGACCTCATTAAACCTCCTCGGTGAACCTAGTCCTTAAGGCCTTCTCAGAGACCTTGACGCTTTCACCCCCATTGGTTCAGATGCCGCATACAATCGCTTGAGTAGATCATTAAAACGGCACCCAGGAGATCCCTCATGAGCATCGGGCAAACGAAGGGCAAGGTCAAGGTCGGATCTGTGGCTCCTGATTTCACGCTTCCCTCTCAATCGGGAGTGATGGTGAACTTCAAGGACTTCATAGGTACGAAGCCTGTGGTTCTCTTCTTCTACCCCAAGGACGATACTCCTGGCTGCACCAAAGAAGCCTGTGCGTTTAGGGATGATTACGATCAGTTTGAGAAGCTCGATGCCGAGGTAATCGGGATAAGCTCAGACTCCGTGGAGTCACACAGAAGATTCGCAAAGAAGCACGACCTGCCCTTCACCCTGCTAAGCGATGAGGTAGGGCAGGTTCGAAAACGTTACGGGGTTCGAAATAGCTTCGGTCTCTTCCCCGGTCGGGTGACGTACGTCATAGACGAGGAGGGTGTGGTAAGGCTCATCTTCTCCTCTCAGCTTGGTGTGGAGCAGCACGTCGAGGAAGCTCTTAAGGCACTCCAATCCATTTCGAGTGGCACAGATAGCATGTAAAGGCTTTAAGCATCTATATTCATTCGATACGTTAGTCACTTATCGAAGGAGCGAAGCGATGGACCAGCCAACCGCACAGGAAGCTCTCAAGCGGCTCGAGCCGCTGGTCGGCGAATGGACCCTCGAGGCCAAGCCGCCAGACGGGCCGCCGTGGCCGGGCGAGGCACGGGCCACGATCGAATGGCATGACTCCGGAGCACACCTGGTGGCAGCGCTCGACGGTGGAGATGCCCGAGGCACCCGACGGCATCTCGATCATGGGATGCGACGCCGCCAACGGGACCTACTTCCAGCTCTACTCCGACGAGCGCGGCGTCTGCCGCGTCTACGAGATGAGCATCGGAGAAGGGGAGGTGGGAGCTCTGGCGCGAGGGCGAACCGTTCCCGCAGCGCTTCAGCGCGACGATCAGCGATGACGGCAACACGATCGCTGGCCGCTGGGAGAAGGCGCCGGACGGGCGCACGTGGGAGACCGACTTCGACCTCACCTACCGCAAGGTCAGGTAGGCGGGTGTCTCGCTCCGACGCGATCGACGGCCAAGGCGGGGGCACACCGACAGTGCCGTCGCAATATAGGTCGCCTTCCGCGCCGCTCTTGCGGAGAGTGGCGCGGACGGTACGGGCGGTACTTACGGGGGATAACAACACTGTGAGAGGTGAACTATGAGGATCGCAAATGGCGTGTACGTCCTGCCCATACCAAGGAGCCCACAGGAATCTGGTACCTTCCTCAACCTGACCTTGATCGCGGATGAGGAAAACGGCAACACGCTCGTCGATGCCGGCCTCCCGGATCAGACGGAGGCGATCAGCGCTGCCCTGGGTGAGGCCGGCATAGGAGTGAGGGATCTGAGGCGCATAATCTTTACCCACCAGGACCTCGACCACGTCGGTTCTGGGGCAGCCCTTGTGCGTCAGAGCGGTGCACAGGTGCTGGCACATTCTGCGGATGCACCCTACATAGAAGGAAGGCTGAGACCGCTCAAACCCACACCCGAGATGCTCGAACAACGACCACAAATGCGTGAGGTCTTGGAGCGCCTTGAACCCATTGGCGTAGATGAGCAGCTAGAGAACGATGCCCGCCTTGAACTTGCAGGTGGAACCCGGGTAATTTTCACGCCGGGCCACACTCCGGGTCACATAAGCCTGTATCTGGAGAGATCTAAGCTATTGATCGCCGGAGACGCGCTGACTGCGGAGAGGGGTCACCTCAATGGCCCAAACCCAATGGCTACCCTCGACATGCGCACAGCCATTGAGTCCATACGAAGGCTGGCAGATCTAGACGTAGACACCATTATCTGCTACCACGGCGGCGTGGTTAGCGAAGACGCCAACGGACAGCTACAACGAGTCATAGAGGAAGCCTCTCGTAACCACAGCGAGTGAGAGGCTTCCTCTGTTCTTGTGTGGCACATCGATCTTTGGAGGCGCGCGAGGAGCTTCTTAAGCCATCTTGAATGTCGTTCAAACCAACGCGCTGCCCTCCCTGGTCCCTTCGCCTATCCTGCGGTATCCGAAGCCTTAGAATCAATCCTTGCCCCCGCCGAGTAGTAGCGGCTTTGAGACTATCTTCAAATCCGGCAAGGTGAGGCAGAAAGACCAGACCGCTCCTACTTTTTAAGGGATCACAAAGGCGAAATTCGTCTGAGTCGCGTCGACGCATGTATGGGTTTTACCCTTATATACGCGGCTTCCACGATTGCGAGGGGCGTGGGATTTGAGCGATCCCCGTGTCCGTGCATTCGTCTCACTCCACCAGCTCGCCGACGAACTCTTCCAGCACGGCCAGGTAGTGTTCCACGTCCTCGCGGGTGGCGGCCACCGAGGCTGTAGGCCCCGCGCCGATGAGCGCCTCCCACACGCCTCGGTTGGCGAAGTAGACGCGCTTGAGGACGTCCAACTCAACATCCTCGTGCTCGTAGTACTCGGCCGCGTTGCGTGGCAGCCTCTCCGCATAGGTGTATCCGGAGCGAGCATATAGCCGGTGCGCGCTCCAGGAGAACCCGGCCCTCCGTGTGATGCGCTCGATGCCGTCTGCGAGCAGGGCTCCCAATTGCGCGGCGTGCGCGTAGGCCTCACTGGTCATGACCTTGCTCAGCGTGGCGCGCGCGGCGGTCATGGATAGAGCGTTGGCGAAGAGGGTGCCACCCGAGGCGATGTCCTGGTAAGAGTCATCGGGGTCGGGGCTCTCGAAGACGTCGGAGAGTTCGGCGCTCATACCGTAGACCCCGATCGGAACCCCGCCGCCGATGAACTTCCCGAGCGTCACTAGGTCAGGTTCGAGCGACCAGGCCGCCGTTAGGCCACCCGGAGCGCAGATGGCCGTGTGCGTCTCGTCGAGCAGGAGGAGGGTGCCCGCCTCGCGCGTCCGGCGGCGCAGTTGATCGTGGAAGCCGGGCTCCGGCTGTATAACACCGAGGTTCGTGAGCACCGGCTCTGTTACCACGCACGCCACGTCGCCAGGTTCGAGTGCCTCTCCGAGAGCATCTGGGTCGTTGAAGGGGATCAGGCGGAGGTTGCTCTGCCTGGCGCGGTCGACTCCGTGGTACTCCGCACGGATCTCTCCCTTTTCCCGCTTGAAGAGCCACTCCTCATCGTGACCATGGTAGTGACCTTCGAACATGACGATCACACCACGCCCGGTGGCGAAGCGGGCCAGCCGGATCGCCTCGATGTTGGCCGTGGTGGCCGAAAGGGTAAACTGCCAGCGCGGCAGCCCGAACCTTCGTCCCATCTCCTCTGCCACCCAAATAGAGTCCTCAACAGGCAGCATGAACTGCACCCCGCGCGTCGCCCGCGCGGCGATCGCTTCGGTCACCGCGGGCGGGGCGTAGCCACAGAAGGTGCTCATGTCGCCCACGTTGGCGTCCAGGTAGCGGTGGCCATCGACGTCCACGATGTGGGCTCCCTCGCCGTAGGCGATGTAGAGAGGGTCCTGGTAGTAGACACTCACGAACCAGCTCATCGGCACGCCGTTTGGCATGCTCTTTAGTCCCCGACGCCGCAACTCCACGGAGCGGGGACGCTCGCGCCAGAGGCGCTCCTGCTCTCTGTCCCTAAGTTCTGCCACGCGATCTGGCTCCGGCACCGGGCCATTGATAGACGACCTCATCGCACTACTTCCTTTCCCCTGGGACCCTTATTGTCTCACTCTAGGAGAATAGTTGGCGCAGTTGCAAGGGAACTTTGTTCTGTGGCCTGCATAACTTCCGAGAAACTCCCTCTGCGAGGTTGGATGAAAAGCGTAGGTTGTTGTGCCGAGGGAAGCTAGCGAAGGAGACCGCATCTCCAATGACCAGCAGAACAATCCAGGCATCCGAGTACCCCGCCCCTGATCTACGTGCTGCCTCTCACCTTTGGGTCAGTTCTCGACAGAAGGTCTCACGTCTCCTTCTTGCCGCACCGCCCGGGGCGGCTTGCTCGGGTGGCCGCTCATAGGCGGCGGGGTACTGCTCTCGAGGTGGTTCCTACAGACGATGCGCCAAGCCGACCATGGGAGGCCCACCACGACACCCAACCACGCCCTCTTTCTTTCCGCCGTACCTAAGAGAAGGAGTTGCGGCGGAAAGGAATCAGAGGCTATTCTTGCCCGGTAGGCACCTACCACTCTTAGGCGAGGCGCCTGACGCGTCTCCCCTCATATTCTCCTCTGCCCCCTCTGTGAGGTTCTCTAAGGCTTGGCTTCCCCGTCCGGCATCTCGGTAGGAACCTTCTCGCTCGACACCTCCCGCGAGACGTCTCCCATGATCTCCTTGTAGCGTCTCTCCGCCTCCCTCTCTTCCCTCTCCCTTTCTTCTTGGCTTTTGTGTGCCGAAACCCCGTGCCCGTCGGGCGAGGAGTTCAGGTAGGGCCTGAAAAGGTCCAGCGGGATGGGCAGGATGATGGTGGAGTTCTGTTCTGTGGCGATCTCGCCCATCGTCTGAAAGAGCCTCAGCTGCAATGCGGTGGGGCTCGCCAACCTATCAGCAGCCTGCCTCAGGCGCTCGGAGGCCTGGTACTCGCCCTCAGCCGCTATGACCTTTGCTCGCCTCTCGCGCTCGCTCTCTGCCTGGCGTGCCATCGCCCGCTGCATATTCTGCGGGATCTCCACGTCCTTGACCTCAACCACGCTGACCTTGATGCCCCAAGGCTCGGTCTGCTCGTCTATTATCTTCTGAAGCTGCTCGTTTATGGCCTCTCGGTTGGACAAGAGGTCGTCGAGACTTTTCTCACCCAGGACGCTCCTCAACGTGGTCTGGGAGATCTGGCTGGTTGCCAGGACATGGTTTTCTACCTCGATGACGCTATTGTTAGGGTCCACCACGCGGAAGTAGATCACTGCGGTTACGCGCGCGGGGACGTTGTCGCGGGTGATGATGTCCTGGGGAGGGACATCCATGGTGACGGTCCTCAAGCTCACCTTGACCATCCTGTCCACTATCGGGATCAGGATGAAGAGGCCTGGGCCCTTGGCTCGCCCCTGCACCCTACCGAGCCTGAAGATCACCCCCCGCTCATACTCCTTGACTATCTTGATGGCACTCATCACGATAAACAAGATGACCGCAACCACCGCTACCAACACGATAGCCAAAAACCCTATTCCAACCGACTGCAACAAGGCTAAGATCTCGTTCATAAGAAACTCTCCTTTCACCTTAGTCCTTGGTATTGAGGACGGGGCGACGCCTGGGCCCCTCAACGGGCACCACCACTACCACTCCTCCATCGCCGAAACCTAGCACAACCACCTTGCGTCCTACCCCTATCATCGGCTCATCATCCCCCTCGGGGGCGTAGGCAAGCACTGCACGCCACCGCTCGCCGTGCACGAACACCCACCCTTCGGAGTTCGTCCCTACGGGGCTCCTTACGCTACCCACCTCACCAATCATCCCTTCCCTGCCGGTGATGGCTGGCCTCCCTTTGAGACCGCGCAATGAGCCCAGGATTCCGAAGAGCACGCCCCCTATGAGCATAGAGACGACCACGAGAGCGCCGAGCAAGACCCCTGAGTACGGGACGCCCGCCCCCAGCACAATCAAGCCTCCAGCAAGGAGCGCCAGGATGCTCCCCGCGGTGGGCAGGCCGTGGTTGGTCACGTTCAGGTCTACGAGGAACAGCCCGAGTCCAACGAGCACCAGAATCACCCCGATGACCGGCGGTATCGCCATCATAGGCAAAGTGTCGTCCGTGCGACCGGTCGGTATGCTGGTAACAGTAGCAACGTCGCTCCGAAGTGATTGTACCGCACATTACTATGACGAGTTACGCGCATGGGGGTGCTGACTGGCGCCCTTCGGGGAGCGGTGGAGTGCTCACCATGACCAACTCTTTCCGCCGCCCCTGAAGAGGGGGTTGCGGCGGAAAGAATCGTGACACGCTGGTCCAACGTGCTCCTATGGAGAGTGCAGCTAGCTACTCCTTATCCTCTGGGGGAGGCGCGGCGACGTAGGCATCGCGGCCCGCACCAAGCCCTGCGATCAGCAGGCACACTGTGATGGCAAGCAGCAGCGCCAGCGGAACTGTCCACGCGTTAGTCGCATCACGGAGAACGCCGAAGAGGAAGGGACCTGCCGCGGCGAGCAGGTAGCCGAAGGTCTGCGCCATGCTCGAAAGCGTAGCAGCGTGCTGGGAGTCGGGCGCCCGCAGCGCAAAGAAGGTTAGCGCCAGGCTGAAGCATGCTCCCTGACCGAGCCCCAGGAGCACTACCCAAAGGACGCTAGCTGTACTGCCGGCGACCAGCAAGCCCAAGGTTCCGGCACAGGACAGGCTCACAGCCGCAGCGACGACGCCCTGCTGAGAGGGTCTCCTGCTAGCGATCACGGGAGCGAAGAATATCGTCACTATCGCGACCGCTTGCGTGATCCCGAGCATCCATCCGGCTCTGGTTGCGCTCATCCCATCCTCTTGTAGGATCTCTGGCAGCCACGTTAGCGTCACGTAGTACGCAAGCGACTGCAACCCCATAAACAAGGTCACCTGCCAGGCGAGCGCCGAGCGCCACATGCTGCTACCCCCTTGGGAGGTCTGGGTCGACGCATTCTCAGGTTGGTCGCTACGGCGAAGGTGGGGAAGCCACGCTACGGCAGCGACAAAGGCAGGGAGAGCCCACAAGGCAAGAGATCCCCGCCAGCCCATGCCAGGTAGCTGTGCTAGGGGTACGCTCACGCCGGCAGCTAGCGCGCCGCTGATGCCCAATGCGGTTGTGTAGACACTCGTCATGAGGCCGACACGTTGCGGGAACTCCCGCTTGACGAGGGCGGGCAAGAGCACGTTGCTTACTACGATCGCCGCCCCCAGGACAGCGGTGCCCAAGAAGAGCACCGCCACAGTTCCTGCCGAGCGCACCACTATGCCCGCCGCGAGCAAGAGTAGGCTCGCCAACAGCATGCGTTCCATGCCGAACCGGCGGGCTAGCTGCGGCACTACCGGCGAGAGCACACCGAAGGCTAAGAGCGGCAGCGTAAGGAGCAATCCCGCTACCCCGTTGGATATACCGGTGTCCATACGGATCTGGCCTATCAAAGGCGCCACGGAAGTGAGCGCCGAGCGCATGTTGGCCGCAAGAAGCACTATGCCCACCACGAGGAGCACCTCTCTAAGGTGGGAAGAGCTGCGCCGACCGGCAGGGGCAGGCGTCGCCGGAGGAGTTTTGTTTGTCATGCTGTGTCTCCCTGGCCACCTTCCTGCTCTAGCGTTGCCCGCACCACCTCGATGTGCGCGTTGCCCTCCCTGAGCAGCGCCATGAGCATCACGGGCTGGTAGATGTGGGACATCCTCATGCGGTTTTGCACGAAGTCTGCGAGTCGTTCGTAGATCATACCGAATACTCTACGAAAGCCAGGCCATAGACGCTACGGATTCATTCCGCCGCGCCTAGAGAGGGGGTTGCGGCGGAAAGAAACCGACAACTGTAGCCCGCTCTCAAGGTCTGCCCCAGAATCTGCGAAGCCTCGAACCTCAAGAGCAGCACGAGGTTTACCACCTGCTCAGGTTGCAGGTTATGGCTTACCCTGACGGCACCTTGCTCGCGTCGGGGGCGTTAGGTGGGGAGGAGTCCATGTACCCTTTAGAAACAACTACACGATGCTGTGGCCAGAGTACGTACCGAAGTGGGCCGGCATCCTCCGTGAGGATAGCTGGACCGTTGAGGAAATACGTTTCGGGAAAAGTTCTCGTAGATCTTCTCACTTGCTCCCGAACGGACGCTACCGCCCAAGCAGGTCGACGGGCATCTCGTTGTCACCTTCATAGGGACCTGGTGTCATGAGCCGCGCCAGCAGCACCTCGTGCGTAGCGCGAAGGTCCCCTCCGCTCATCTGCGCGGGCGAGCCCGATACGGTGTACCACTCATCGGCGCCGGCGTACCTGACCAGGACCTCTACGGACCCTTCATCGGACAGGCGGGTGAGGAGTTCCAGGTCGCCCGTTACGGCGCCGGCTTCCTCGGTCATCACCCCGCCCGCGGTCGAAGTGAACTTAGAGCGCAGCCCTTCAGTAGATCCTTCCACGGCTACCGCCCACAGGTCCCGAGCATCTGCTTCAGCGCCGACCTCTCGGCGCCCGTGACCGAGAGGGTCCAGTAGTGCTTGATGCCGATCCACCTCTTGGCGTAGACGCACCAGTACGCTTTCCTCGGCGGCTTCCAGGCCTCGGGACCCTTGTCGCCCTTGGACTGGTTGAGGCCGTCGTCCACGGAGAGCAGGTCGCGGGGGACGTTGGCGAAGCTCTCCCTTTTAGTGGTGCTCCAGGAGGATGCGCCGCTTCTCCAGGCGTTGGCGAGCGGGACGACGTGGTCTATGTCGATGTCCCCGGGGTCGGTGTAGCTCCGCCCGCCGTAGGGGTCGAACCAGTTACCGCTCGCGACGTCACAGTAGGCCTCGACGCGCTCCTCCGTGCCGTCGCGGATCAGGGCGGCGTCGCGGGCGTCGCAGCTCTCGGGGTCCGGCGTCCCGCCGGGGAGCTTCCAGCCGAACTTCCTGGCGTCGGACCAGTGCGGGAACTCCTCCCTGGAGTACCCGGCCATCGAGCCCGCCGGGCGGACTCTAAGCTCCGAGAGCTGGCGGCGGGCCGCGTCCGCCGACGGCGCCGCCTGGGACGTCGCGGCCATCTCCCCGTTCCCACCGTCCCCGAGTAGCCCTTCTAGGAGCTGCCCCGTAGAGATCTGGCCGGAGAGAAGCCCGTAGCCGAGGAGCGCGACCACTATCACCGCGCCCAGCACTCCACCGGTTGCCTTCAAGATCATGCCTCCCCTCCATGAACCAACCGGAACAGTATACGAGCCCGCCGCCGTATTCGCGGCTAGAATTGACGGGGGCGAGGTTAACAGAAGGGGGCGAGATGACCAGCGGCAACATCCAGATGGGTCCTGACCCGGACAGGGTCCTCAATGCTTTGAAGGGGCGCCCGCGCGAAGATCCAGGGGCACGGCAGAGGCCGGACGACGAGATAAGTGGGGACCCCACGTGAGCGAGCAGCCCGAGCGTCTGCGGGCCGCCGTGGAGCGGCTTGTGGAGGCGCAGCAGGAGGCACTCGACGCCGCCAACCGGGCGCTGGACGCCGAGGGATTGGACGAGGAAGAGCGCAGCGATCGCATGGAGGGTGCTCTGGTGGACGTGCGGGACATCTTGGAGGGGGCGCTGGAGGATATGCTGGAAGGTGACGCATAGACCCATCGAGGACCCGGAGAGGCGAGACTGCTCTGACCGGACTCTACGGCAAGCCTGGGTACGGGCGATAGATCGAGCTTACTCCTTGCGCCGCCGCATCATGCGTTCCAGATGACGGACCAGGTAAGAGCTCGTTCGCTTGGACGTTGTGTCCTCCGTGAGCACGCCCCGAACTGAGATGCGTCACAGCAGCGGGCGAGAACGGGCAGATTTAGTTAACCTACGCTTGGCTTCTAGGGTGCCGGGGCGGATCGTTGGTAGGCTTACCTTTCGGAGGAGAATGAGCGAACCCGACGGGTCTCTCTTCAGCAACGCCGGTTTTCGGAGGCTCTGGATCGGTCAGGCTGCCTCATTCGTGGGTGACGCTGTATCGACAGTCGCCCTCGTGCTGCTGGTGGTTCAAATTGCGGGGACCGCTTCCGCTGTCGGCGGTGCATTGGTGGTCCGCCTGTTGCCCACGCTCGCGAGCCCTCTGGCCGGCGTCGTCGCCGATCGCCTAGACCGCCGGGTCGTGCTGGTAACGAGCGACCTAGCACGAGCGGCCCTCGCTTTCGGGATGGTTTTCGCTGAGGATCTTGCTACCGTCTACGCTCTGATCTTCCTGATGGGTCTAGGTCGTACGTTCTTCAACCCTACAATACGGGCTGCCTTCCCAAGCGTAGTTGGGGAAGGGGATCTCGCACGAGCCAACGGCCTCCTCAGCGCCACGTTTAGCATCTCTATTACAGCGGGGCCAGCGTTAGGAGGTGTGCTGGTGGCAGCGCTCGGGATCGACGCTGCCTTCTTGCTGGATTCCATGACCTACCTCGTCTCCGCCACCTTTCTCTACCGCATCTCTCTCCCCCGACCGGAAAGGGAAGATGCCACTGGTTTTGGCCGGGATTTGCGGGATGGGTTGAGTTATCTCGCCAGGGCACGTGTACCCCTTGCGATCGTGGTGGGCACCTTCCTTGTCATACTGACGATCAATACGACGATCCCGGCAGAGGTGTTCTTGGCCAAAGAGACCTTCGATGCGGGCAACGTCGGCTACGGTCTCCTGGTGAGCGTGTGGGGAGGCGGCACGGTACTGGGCTCTGTCTTGATGGTTGTGCTGGGCGAGAGGGGCAATCTGGTACTCCTGTACTTTCTGAGTATTTTCTGCGGAGGCTTAGCGCTTGTGGGGACGGGATTATCTCCCGTCTTTGCGCTCGCGTTGGGTGCCCTCATGGTAGAGGGCGCTTTCACCGGCATAGACAATGTGGTGACCGACACGATCCTGCAGAAGCTTGTGCCCGATGCTCTCTTGGGTCGCGTGTTTGCTATAAGATTCTTGACCTACAGCGCCGGAGAAGTCATTGCTTATCTCGTGGGAGGGTTCATCGTTGATGCGGTTGGCCCTCGTTCTACCTACCTACTCGCTGGCATCGCTACGGTCGTGGTGGGCTTCGTCGTCTTGTTGTTAATGATCGCGGGCCCTGTAAGTGAGGTGGAAGAAGATGGCTAGGTGCGGCATGACGCCCGCAAGTAATGTGGCACGGCACCTCGCAAACCTCACACAGCACCAAGGGCCTTCGTAAGGCGCACTTTGTGGGTCTCCGCATTGTCTGGCACAATTAGTAGCAAGTATCTCAATTTGACGAGAAGAGAGGAGGCGCACAAGTGAAGAATCGTGTCCGCGTCTGGTAGTCGAGACTCAGCTGAAGGAGAGTCGGATAGGACGAACCGAAGAGAGGAGGCGCACAAGTGAAGAATCGTGGCCGCGGCTGGTAGCCGAGACTCAGCTGAAGGAGAGTCGGATAGGACGAACCGAAGAGAGGAGGCGCACAAGTGAAGAATCGTGGCCGCGGCTGGTAAGCCCAATCGATAGTATTGAGGTTGTGTTGAGCATCCATAGTGTGCGACAATACGCCGATGTACGCAGGCTCTACACAGTTGCCAGAAAATCTTGGGCGAGACTAACCTTAGAGCTTACGTTGGTGTACTTGCGGCGTTAGCCGTAACGCTTGTTGCATCCTGGATATACTGGTATGGCGCGACAATCGAGTTGCGCATCATAGTAGGGGTGGCAATCTTTGCTGGATTGCTACTCTTGGCCGATCTATTCCCCATACGCGTTAGCGAACGTTACGACATCAGCACAGTCGAAATTGGGTTGCTAGCTGCAGTCGTGATGCTGGGGCCTGTTTGGGCTGCGGTATCGGCTCTGCCGTACGCCGTGCTCGGAGGTAGGAGAGACTATCTCCGCACCGCCTACGAGGCGAGTTGCGTCACGGTGGAAGCTTGTTCTGCGGGCATAGTTTTCTCCTTTGCGGCCGGACCTCTAGTGTTTGGGCGGCCGGACACAATCGCTTCGGTCGTATACGCGGTTCTGGCATCAGGTGTAACCATGGTGGCGGTCAACCATGCACTCAACATGATTCTTATGAAAGTAAAGTACCGCCGGAGGTTCGAGGAGAGCTGGAAAGAGCTGGTACAGCCCTACTTGCTACCTCATGTCATATCCGTTCTTACGGTGGGCGTAGGCGTGCTAGTCTTCCTCAGGTCTGGTCCGATAGCGGCTTTTGTCGTGATCACGGGGTCCATCGTGAGCCAGGTACTGGTATATCGCTCGCGGGAGCAGGAGAAGGAGAACTACGAATTACAGACACGGGTAGAAGTCTCTAGAATCAGCCCTTGCAACATCGAACAACACGTTCGGGACCATGATTGTCCGGGATCTTGGCCGCAAGGACGGATACACCCACCGGCACGCCGCCGCTACCGCCGTGTACGCGGCCGACCTGGCGCGCGAGATGAAGCTTGACGAGATGCGCGCCGAGCAGTTGCGGATGGCGGGGTTGTTGCACAACATCGGGCTGTTCGGGTTGCCGGAGGAGCTGCTGCTGGCGACCGGCAAGCTCAACTCACTGGCCCAGAGCCAGCTCGCAGAGCACCCGGCCCGTGGCGAGGAGGCCCTCGCCGCCGTTCCCGAGTTTGAAGAGATGGCGAGTTGGGTGCGCTGGCACCACGAGCGGCCCGATGGGCGAGGATACCCGGACAAGCTGCGGGGGGCCTGGATCCCGCTGGAGGCGAAGATACTCGCCGTGGCGCAGGCCTACGCCGCGATGGTGCTGGACCAGCCTCGCCGCCCGGGCATGAACTTCGTGGAGGCGAGGGAGAAGCTGGGCGCAGGCATAGACACCGAGTTCGACGGGATCGTGGTGCGGGCTCTCCTGAGGATCCTGGAGACAGAGTCGGAGGGTTACCGCATGGCCGACGATCACCGGTTCGTGTTCCCCGCACCCGAACACAGAAACCGCGCGAGGCCGGTGTCGCCCGAGCCGACTTCGGAGGCTATAGAGGAGGTGGCCCGGGGCTTTCCTCGGTAGTGCGTCCATCGCCCATGCAAGAGGATGGTTTGATGTGCGAGTATCCCCTACCAAGACGGCGCGGAGGATGATTAGCTACTCCAGATCAGGACTCTTCCGCGTAGCGCTTGCCGGCGTGACGGCTCTGCTCGTGAGCCGCGGGTGGGCTCTGGCCGAGGCGTGGGTCGCCTACCTGGCGCTCGGGCTCGAGGCGATCTTCGGGATGCTCTTGATCCTGGGGCGGCCCAAGGTTCTCTCGCGAGAGAGGCTCGTGCACACAGTAATAGACTCCGTGCTGGTAGGCGTGCTGGTGGCGGGCACCGGGGGCGAGGGCTCCCCGTTCTTCCTGCTGTTCTTCCTGGCGGCGCTGGGGATCTTGCGGCTCGAGACGCCCGCGAAGGCCGTCGCCGCGACCGCCGCCGTGGTCGGCGCCTATCTTGTAGCGACGGTCGCCGCTGGCGATCCCGGCGTGCTCTGGTCTACTTCAGCGGGGTTGAGGGCCGGGCTCCTCGCTCTCTTCTGCGCGGTCGTGGGGCTGTGGGCCTCCGAGATGCACAACTACAGGAGGCTCGCCTCAGGGCTCGCCTCGGCCTTCGCCGCCGAGTTGAGCCACGTGGAGAGGGCCGAGGGCCTGGTCGCGAGGTTCGGGTCTGCGCTCGAGTTCCTGAGCGTCGAAGGAATACTGCAGTGGACGGCCGAGGCAGCCCACGAGGTGGGCGGCGGGTCTTACGCGCATGTCGCGGGGCTGAACGGGAACAACCACCGGACGGTGGTGAAGGGCGAATTCGACGCATGCCCCAGCTGGTGGCACCCCTCCATCCAGCGACTCGTGTTGTGGAGCTGTCGCGAGGAAGAGGTCGTGCGTAGCGACGACGCTATCCACGGCATAGAGGGCTTCGTGGCGGTGCCCATAGGCCAGGCGGGGGGCGAGATGTGGGGGGCCGTGGTCCTGGGGGGAAAGAGGTTCGGCGCCGAGGAGGAACGCGCCCTCAAGCTACTCGCCGCCGGGGTGGCCCGGGCGCTAGCGAACGCCGACGTGGCACCGGGTGGGCTGGATCAGATCTCGCGGCTGCCGAACCGTGCGTCGCTTCGCAGGGTCCTGCGGCGGGAGCTCTCGCTCGGCGGGTCGCTCACGGTCCTGGCCACCAGCCTGCAAGGCTTCGGAACCTACAGCCGGATCCGCGGGGACGCCGCAAGAGACGACCTCCTGCGACGGCTGGGTCAGAGACTCGGGAGCCGGCAGCGCGCCTTCCATCGGGGCGAGGAGGAGTTCGTCGTTGTTCTGGGTGGCTCCGACGAGACCAGGGCGCGCAGGACGGCGTTCGCGATCCGGCAACTGATCTCCGAAGAGGCCGGTGGACCTGAAGATACTCCCCTGACCGCTGCGGTGGGCTTCGCGTTCGCCAGGGCGGGCGATGAAGACCCGGACGTGGTCCTGGACGCGGCCCTGCGCGCTCTCGATGAGGCAAGGGACCGGGCAGACGGCGTCTCCGGAGTGCTGACCATCGCCAGGGCTTCCGGAGGGCAGGGAAGCGGTGCGCAGCTCGCGGAGAAGGCCGGCGCCTTGATAAAGCTCCTGGAGTCCCGGGACCCCCTTATCGGGGACCATCTGAGGGCGGTTTCCCGCCTCGCTTCGCGCATCGGCTCCAGGATGTCGTTGGCCCCAGACCAGCTGCAGGCGCTCACCCTCGGAGCGCTGCTGCACGACCTGGGCAAGATCGGGATTTCAGACCAGATCCTGCAGAAGCCGGTGCGCCTGACAGACGAGGAGTACGATGTGATAAAGCGGCACCCGGTCTTCGGAGCCGATATGCTCGCGCCTATCGAGGAGCTCGCGCCGGCTGTGCCCGTGGTCAGGCACCATCACGAGCGCTTCGACGGCAGGGGATACCCGGACGGGCTGCGCGGCGAAGAAATTCCGCTGGCGGCGCGCGTGGTCTCCGTGGCCGACGCTTTCGACACGATGACCCGCGACAGGCCCTACGGATATGGGATCTCCCGGCAGGCCGCCCTCGATGAGGTCGAGAGAAACTCCGGGACGCAGTTCGATCCCCGGACCGTAAGGGCGCTGCTCGAGGTGGTGTGGGGGGTCGACGACCGGCGGGTGGATTCCGTCGGTTAGGTGATAACCCGACGGGCGCTGCGCCCGCGGCCTTCGGCGAATAACCAGTTGGCTAAAAAATAGTCCATTTGAGTGATACGCCGACCCTTGCTCCTGGTTTATCCTGCCCGTAACATGGTTGCGAGGGCGAGCCCCTCAATTTAACTGGGGAAAGGAGCCGCTACGGTATATGAGACTAGGGCACACGAACCGTCGCACCAAAGACAAGAATACCTATTGAACTGTCCGGTTTCAGTAATCGGGGGAGAGAGATGCAAGGAATGTCTTTAGAGTTGCCGACAGGATATTACCTCGAACGGGACCCGGATGTGCTGATCTTACGCCGCCTCGACGGCTCCATGGTCGGCGCCTTCAGCGCTCGCGGCGCTCTGCCCGAAGCTGTCAGGAAGGCCGTCGAGGAGTCCGACAGCGTTGGATCGCACGAAGGGCGCGAGGCTTCAGCCCCCGCCAGGCGGGCAGCTATGCAGGCGCGTTTCTTCGGCCACTTCGAGCTCCTGTGCGATGGTGAGCCGGTCCACCTGGGGCGTAACGGCAAGGCGCTTGCCATCCTCAAGTACCTTCTGGCCCACAGATCGCGGCCCGTCTCCCAGGACCACCTGATGGGCTGGCTGTGGCCCGATTCCAACCTCAAGAAGGCCCGGTGGTCCTTGAACTCCGCCATCCACGGCCTGCGCAAGCTTCTCGGGAGCTGCCCCTCCTCAGGAGGACAGTCTGTGAACTACATATTATTGGAGGAGGGATACTATCGCCTTAGCCCTGCCGTAGGCGTAGCCACAGACATCGAGGACTTCGACGACGGCTACGAGCGAGGACGGCGCCTCGAGAGGATGGGCAGAGCGGAGGAGGCTGCCAGAGCCTATGAGGAGGCCGTTGGACTCTACAGGGGCGACTACCTCCTCGAGGACCTCTACGAAGACTGGACCATGGTAGAGCGCGAGCGCCTCTCTAACGCCCACGTTGAGATGCTAGACAGGTTGGCTGTGCACTACATGCAGAGTGGGCAGCTAAGGGATAGC
This sequence comes from uncultured Rubrobacteraceae bacterium, assembly GCA_963819315.1. Classification (GTDB taxonomy): domain Bacteria; phylum Actinomycetota; class Rubrobacteria; order Rubrobacterales; family Rubrobacteraceae; genus JALYGY01. The sequence goes on along the minus strand of CAWFVR010000023.1, from coordinate 22,093 downwards.
GTCAGGGCCTGCTATGAGGTTCTGGAGAAGGACCGCTGCCACGAGGACAGCCACAGGCTGTTGATGAGTTGCTATGTGAGGTTGGGGCAGAGGGGGAGGGCGTTGAGGCAGTACCGCTTGTGCGAGAGGATTCTTGGACAGGAGTATGGCACTACCCCTTCGCCTGAGATCCAGGACCTCTACAGAAGCATCCTCGGTGACGAGGGCGGCATGAGATCCCGCGGCGGCAACGGTGGGCCCGGGCCGGGAGCGCCGTGAGCAAACCCTACTAACTCCAGGACTGGCCCGAGAGCCTGGACGTACCCTACGGTCCGCACCGCGAGGTGATCGAGCGTGTGGTCGACGGCGACACCGTACAGGTCTCCCTCGAGCTCGACGAGTACACCTGGAAGATGATCCGCTCAAGGGCACGCCCTGAGCTGTTCTCAGGTCCCCAGACGACGCAAGCCCGAAAGTTCCTGCTCAAGCAGCCCAAGAGCGAAGAGGTCAGGCACCCGTAGGCGCGCTCTTCGCCTCCTCTCTCGCGGGCGCTGGTGGTTTAAGGGCGCGGGGTTTCGCGCATGAATGTGCTGTAGCCTTCGAGGAGAGGATAGACAGTTGAGCGAACAGCGAACCCGACGGAACAGTAAGAGAAACCCCCTCCAGAGCGAGCGCGGCAGGACCTCCATCAGCTACCCGGTGGTCGCCCAGATCGCCGGCATCGCGGCCCAGGAGGTCGAGAAGGTGCAGATGGGCGGCGGCGCTACCGCTGCCGTCGGCGGCTTCCTCCAGAGCGTCACGGGCAGCTCGTCCGGGAACTACGCCCGCGGAGTCACCGTCGAGGTCGGTGAGGAAGAAGCGGCCGTGGACCTCACGATGGCCGTCGAGTACGGTTACTCGGTCCCGCAACTCACTGAAGCGGTGCGCCGCAACGTCATCAACAGGGTCGAGAACCTGACCGGCCTGAGGGTCACGGAGGTCAATATAACGGTCAACGACATCCAGGTCACCGAGGAGCGCCCGATGCTCGACGAGCAGGAGCAGGTCGAGCGGCAGGCCAGGCAGCAGGAGCAGCAGGCTTAGAACGGAACCGCCTTCGTCCGGTTACCCTGGGGTGCCCTCAGGGTTGTTTCCCCGGCGCCGCGCGCGGGTATCGATCGCAGCGGAGTCTGTCTGAGAGAGGTGACGCATGAACGACGCGACGCAGCAGCGGGTGATCACCCTGGTAGCGGCCGGGATAGCCTACCTCATAAGCCACCAGCTGACCGAACGCTTCATAGACATACCAGAAGAGCGCGGGATCACGGACGACGTCCTCGAGGCGGTCCTCAAAGGCGCAACCACCGCCACCTCGACCATACTCGCCTCGCTGATCGTGCGCCGCGTGTTCAGGAGCTAGAAGAAACACACCTCCCACGCCGAACGTAACGGCCTCCCGGACGTCTAGAGGACTCCCTACTGGCGTTGCTCGCGCATGAGCGGCTGCCTGGCAGGTCAACTACCTGTCACCATCACCAAAGACAAACGTCTCTTCACCAAATGCACCTACTGTGGAGTCCTGGTCGCGCCACTCCGGTGCATAGACATGCGCTTTCTGGCACGCTGCACGCGGGTGTCAGCGCCTGTACGGGTCGTGGCGGGCGTACTCGGCCAGTGTGCCGGCGAGCAGCTCCCTCTCCCGGGCGATATACCGCTCGATCGCGTGTCTGAACCCCGGGTGCCGAATCTCGTGCGCGCTGTAGGTGAGGGTGGGGAGGAAGCCGCGCGCCAGCTTGTGCTCTCCCTGCGCGCCGGCCTCGAAGAGCTCGAAGCGGCGCTCTATCGCGAACTCTATCCCCTGGTAGTAGCAGAGCTCGAAGTGCAGATTTCTCCGCTCTTCGGCGGCGCCCCAGTAGCGCCCGTAGAGGGACCGGCCCTTGAAGAAGAACAGCGCGCCCGCGACAGGGCGCCGCGTCGGCTCATCGCGCGCCAGGACGAAGAGAACGCGGTCCCTCATCGTCCTGAAGACCTCGGAGAAGAAAGTGCCGGTGAGGTAAGGAAAGCCCCACTTCCTGTCGTACGTGCCGACGTAGAAGCGGTACATGATGGCCGCGTGCTCCTCATCGAGCGCCTCACCTGTCAGGCGCTCGATGGTGAGGCCTCCTAGCTGGCGGCGCTCGCGCCTGATCTGGCTTCGTCTTTTGCTAGTCAACGCCTCCAGGTAGTCGGAGAACGAGCCGTAGCCGCGGTTGCGCCAGTGGAACTGCAGCGAGTGGCGCACCGCGAACCCGTATTCCGTGAAGTCGGCGAGATCCCGTTCGGGTAGGAAGAGCGCGTGCGACGAACTTACCCCAAGCTCATCGGCGAGAACTCCTGCCGCGTCTAGCAGGGCGCGGGTTACAGTCACGCGTTCGGCCTCGTCGTGGCGCACGAGGAGCTTCGGGCCCGTTGCGGGGGTGAATGGGACGGCGGCGACGAGCTTCGGGTAGTAGGGGAGCCCGTGCTCGCGGTAGGCGTGCGCCCACTCCCAGTCGAAGACGTACTCGCCGTAGCTATCCGTCTTGAGGTAGAGGGGGAGCGCTCCGAGGAGGTGGTCGCCCTCCTTACAGAGGAGGTAGACGGGCTCCCACCCGCTCGCGCCACCGACGCTGCCAGAGCGCTCGAGCGCCCGAAGGAACGCGAAGTCGAAGAAAGGGAAATCAGGCGGCTCGATCTCACGCCACGCCGCCTCGCTCACACGCCCGACGCCAGAGAACCGCTCGGCGTGCATCGCCTCAGCCCCGCTCAAGTTTCGAGGGCGGGGGATCTGGCGAGGTTAGCCCCGCTGTCTCTCGCCTGCTCGCACGAAGGAGCAACCCTCGTCCGATGTAAGGCGTGAGCGTCTCCTGTGTGGTCACGGTCATGATGGCGGGTATTCTACTAGTACGTGCTCCCGATAAAGTACCCTGCCATTGTCTTGACTAGGTTCTCAGGTCAGGTACTCCAACCTCTTGGAATACCCTTTCTATGAGCTCCGGTAATGTACTGGGGCAACAAGGGGGGTTGTAGACTTCCAAGGACGCCATTTAATGAGAGAGCAAGCGATGTATGCTTGTAACCGTGAAATTGGGCGCGGATTTTTCGCGGGGGGTGTGCTGGCGGGGGAATCGGGCAGTCACTATTCGCGACCCACCTCCACCGCCCTGCGATTCGCGGATGGTGCCGCGCCAGTCTCACCACACGCCCAACACGTAGACGACCAGAATCAATCCTAACCCCAGCCCTGTAATGCTCCCAGCAAACGCTATAACCAGTTGGAGCGGGAGCGTTCTCCTCGCGAAGCCCCAGGCCAACGTGAGTGAGCTGGTAGCGAACAGGATTGAAGGCCCCGCAAATCCTAGAAAATATAAAACTACTCGCCACACACTGGGGACGGAGTATACGGCTGAGAGCAGTAGCGCTAGGAGGATGACCGCCAGTAGCGCGAGGGCGCACAGCAGCCACAGCCACCGCAGACCGCCCACCCTGAGCACCCACACTGCGACCGGGCCGAAGGCCAAGACAAGTGGGAGAACAAACAACGTTATCATCGCTTTCGCCCTGAAGCCTAGGCCATCCGTTGAGCCGAGACATCTCTCGCCTCAGGCTTTAGGGCAGTTCCTCGCACGCCACCCTGTCACCGTCGCCCGCAACCATCCTGTAGTCTATTCACAGCGAATAGAAGCATAGCGCGCTATAGGGCCTTCGAAGCTGTTGCACTTGGCCACGAGATAGAGTCACCACGTCGGCATGACAAACAGTGCCTTCTCATAGAAGTCCGTATGTAGGATCCTGCATAGACTCGCTCGTAAGTAGCCAAGAAGGTTTGCGGTCAACCGTAAACCTCATCCGCTTGGCGATAGGCTTCGCATCATGGTGGTCACCCGGCCACGCCGCTGAGGCGCTCCACGATCTCGCGGCGAGTCGGGTGCGCGGCGAACGCATCGTTAGCCACTTCGCTAACTATATTTGTTAGGATTTTAGGCTCCGCAGACCGGAGCAACAAAGGAGAGGCGAATGCCGGAGCAGCACAGAGTTGGGACACAAGAGGAGTGGCAGGCCGAGCGGGATGAGCTGCTGGCTAAAGAGAAGGAGCTGACGCGCCTGAACGACGAGCTCGCGGAGTGGCGGCGGCAGCTCCCCTGGGTGCCGGTGGAGAAGGAGTACAGCTTCGAGACCGAGGACGGAACCAAATCGCTTGCGGACCTCTTCGACGGCCGCTCGCAGCTGCTCGTCTACCACTTCATGTTCGGGCCGGCCTACGATGCCGGTTGCCCGGTCTGCTCCTCGATCGCGGACACGCTCAACCCGAACGCTGTTCACCTGAGGGCTCGCGACGTGACGCTGATCTGCTCTTCGCGCGCGCCGCTCGAGAAGCTGATCGGCTACAGGGATCGCATGGGCTGGAGCTTCAACTGGGTCTCCACAGTGGGCAGCGACTTCCACCGCGACCTCGGCTTCCTGCACACCGAGGAAGAGCTGAAGCCGTTCCTGGAGGGCGAGATACCACCGGCCGTCGAGCAGATTGCGGAAGCGTGCGGCGTCGACGCGGCGACGTACGTCACGGAGGGGCCGGGGCTCAGCGCCTACATCACTCTCGGACGGCGTCGTCTACCGGACCTACGTGACGACCGCCCGCGGGGGCGAGCCGGCAATGGCTTACTACGGCCTACTCGACCGGACGCCGATGGGGCGCAACGAGGAAGGTGAGACGAGACTTCTGGTTGCGCCGCCACGACGAGTATGAGACGGCTTAGCCTCTGGAGCCGCCGCCGCGCGGTCCGCGAGCACCAGCGAGTCACCGCAGCGCTTTCCCTCATAACGAAGGGCCCATTGGGCTCGCGTCCTCCAGGCCCTTCGTAGTAGGGGGCGGGATTTGGACACCTACATTAGGAGGCTCTCAAGGAGCTCACTCAAGGTGCAGCTAGGAACAACTGACGGCGAGGCGCAGAGGACACCGCTCGTGTGTCTGCGCGCAGAACCTCCGAGAAGACCTCAGCGTGTTGAAAAATCCTCGCTGGACGCCCAGAGCATCTCTTGTGATGTCTCCGAGCGCGACGGAACTTCACCCGCCCCTGAGGTTATGACGTTATTCACTAAAGTGCCTACTGTGTGGGTGATCTCGGAAGGTTGCCTGCAGAGCACTCGATAAGGCCGCTCGGGGCTGCGGACCTACTTAATAACATCTAACACAAATTGGAAATTCGCCAAAGAAAGGTGAGAAGACATTCATCGCCGATTCATCGCCGCTTACTAGCATCATTTCTCTTTATGCGTCGACCGGTTGCTGGGATGGAGGGTGATTGGTGTCGGAGAAAGTGAACGGAGTCTCGGTCCGTCGGTCGGTGGAGGAACGAAACCAATGGGAGGGGGACCCCGGTATGGCCCAAGTGCTTCGGTTTTTGGCTGGCTTGAAAACACTCATACTGACGCTCCTGCTCTTGAGCTGCAGCGCTGCCACGGCGCAGCCGAACGACGTACCGATCGAGCACATCATCGTCTTCTACCAGGAAAACCACACCTTCGACAACCTATATGGTCATTTCCCGGGTGCCAACGGCCTCGACGGGCCCGGCGCCAAGGTGCAGCAAGTGAACAAGGAGGGCAAGCCCTACCGGACCCTGCCGCAGCCACTCAACCACGGTAGCCCCGACAAGCGCTTCCCGGACGACCTGCCCAACGCCCCGTTCCTGATCAACCCCTACGTCCCTCCCGGCAAGTTGACAGGGGACCCTATACACGGCTTCTACCAGTACAAGCTCATGATAAACGACGGCAAGATGAACAAGTACGTGGCCTGGACCAACCAGGGCGGTCTGACGATGGGCCACTACGAAACCAATAAACTCCCACTCTACCCCTACGCCCGGTCGTATACGCTGGCGGATAACTACTTCGTCGCGGCGTTTGGCGAGTCGATGCTCAACCACTTCTGGCTGTTCTGCGCTTGCACCCCGGTCTGGCCGGACGCCCCAGCAGACATGGTCGCGCACCCAACCTTCGACGCGGAAGGCAACTTGACCGGGATTCCCAAAGACGGCTTCGTCACACCGGACGGGCACGTGGTGAACGACGTCGACCCGGCCTCCCGGCCGCACAATCCCGATATCCCCGCTGACCATAGAATGCCCCCCCAGACGCTGCCGAACATCGGCGAGCGGCTGAGCGACGCCGGAGTGTCCTGGGTCTGGTACTCCTACGGCTGGGAGGATGCGCTGGCGGGCAAAGCCTTCGAAGGCCAACATCCGGTCCCCACCTACTTCAAGAAGTACGCCGTCGGCACGCGCGAGAACACGCAGCACGTAAAGGACGAAGGCGATTTCCTCGCGAGCCTCGACAAGAAGACTTTGCCAGCAGTCTCGTTCATCACCCAACTCTCCACGTACGACGAACACCCCGCACACGCAACCGTGCAGGCGAGCGAAAAGCACATCGTCGACCTGATCGAGGAGGTCAAACGCTCTCCCGAGTGGGAGAATACGGCCATCATCGTAACCTACGACGACTTCGGCGGGTGGTACGACCACGTAGCTCCGCCGAAGATCGACCGCTGGGGGCCGGGGGGTCGCGTCCCCATGCTGGTGATCTCGCCGTACGCGCGCAAGGGTTTCGTCGACCACACGATGTACGAGGCCACCTCCATCCTGAAGTTCATAGAATGGCGGCATGGACTGAAACCCCTTGCCGATCGAGACGCCGAGGCGAACAACCTGCTGGCCGCCTTCGACTTCGACCAGCAAGGATCGAAGGACTCCGGTGGCGTCAGAACAGTACTTCTAGTGGCGGCTATTGTGGGGTTGGCGGGCATCGCGGCTGCCGGGATACTTTTGTGGCGGCGAGCCCGATGAGGCTAGTGGTTCATGAGGGCCTCATCAGCATTATCGTTAGACGTCCTATCGCCGCTCCCTAGATCGATGCGTGGCCTTCCCGCAACCCGTTGATGACGTAGCGCTACCCACTTCGGCCCTAATTTACCGATGTGCTTAAATAAACGGTCTAGAAAGTCTTAGAGCTTCCGTCAATAGGGGGAGCATCTGCGTGTGAAGCGGGCACGGATGCTCCATCATCCGGGGAGTTCCTCACGCTTCCCGAACGGAAGGAGTACGCCTCGTGCCCGCCATCCAACCATACATCAAATAGGAGCCCATCTGGGAGCAGTTCTGTGCCCTCTTGCCCAAACACGAGACCGACCATCCACTCGGTTGCCACAGGCGACGTATCCTGGACAGGGTGGTCTTCGAGAAGTTGATTCAGATTCTGGTGTTCGGCTGCGCCTACGAAAGGATCGCCGACGGGTCTTGCTCTGAGAGCACTCTTCGCCGCTAGCGAAGCTAGCGACGAGTGGATCGAACTCGGGCTGGTAGAGACGACCTTGCGGCGTGCGGCGCTGGAGGCGTACGACCGTGCCATCGGCCTGCGCCGCCCCAGGCGATGAAGTCGGGGGGTTCAGCTACTGCAGCAGCATCTTGCACTGCCTGCCAGTGGGGAGGTGGAGCAGCCCTCAGCAGGCACGGGTGGTGTAATGCGTCCTAGATGTCTATTGTAGGGTTTAGGCCCACAGCTCCTTGATCCGCCCTTGGGGACGTCCCAAGCGTCGGTTCACGGCGAAAGCGTAGGTGTAGGCGGTGACTTGGTCGAAGGGTCACGGAGGTCCACCGCGCAATTCAGCCTCGCCGGACACTCTCGACCACAAAAAATACGCAATTTGGTGGATGTGCCGGCGCGCTTTTAGGTGGCATAGTGGCTAGTCGGGACAGTCGAGAAAAGGAGTACATTGGCATGGTGGACCGTCAAGACGACCACTCGGAGATGTCCTCGGGCACTCCCCTCGAAGAAGCGAGCGTGGAGGAGTTCGCCGCGAGCATCAAAGGCGAGCTGATACGCCCGGAGAACGACAGCTACGACGAAGCCCGCAAGGTCTACAACGGCATGATCGACAAGCGCCCTGCGCTCATCGTACGCCCCACTGGCGCGGCCGACGTGATCGATGCAATAAACCTCGCGCGAGAGAATGGCTTGCCGCTCGCTGTCCGCTGCGGTGGCCACAGCGTCGCCGGCAAGGGCGTAGTCGACGATGGAGTACTTATCGACCTCTCCAGCCTGAAGGGCGTGCGGGTAGACCATACCTCGCGCAGGGCGCGTGCCAACGCGGGTGCGCTGTGGGGCGAGTTCGATCGGGAGACCCAGCTCTTTGGGCTCGCTACCCCGGGGGGACGGGTGACGACGACCGGCGTCGGCGGCTTCGCGCTAGGAGGTGGCTACGGCTGGCTATCTCCGAAGTGGGGGCTGACCTGCGACAACTTGACCTCGGTCGACGTTGTTACTGCCGATAGCAGGCTGGTGACGGCAAGTGAGGAGGAGAACGAAGACCTCTTCTGGGGTGTGCGCGGTGGCAGCGGCAACTTCGGGGTGGTCACCTCCTACGAGTTCAGGCTCCACCCGCTCGGTCCGATAGTGCTGGGCGGGCTGGTTCTCCACCCGATCGATGATGCGAAAGACGTGATCCGGCGCTACCGTGACTACGTGGAGACGGCACCCGAGGAACTGTCCACGGGGACCGCCATCTTGCAGGCGCCGCCCGCGCCGTTCATCCCGGAGCACCTGCACGGCAAGCCAGTTCTGGGCATACCCGCGATCTACATCGGCGACGCGGACGAGGGCCAACAGGTCGTTGCGCCGCTCAAAGAACTAGGACCTCCCGCAGTGGATATGATCCAGCCGATGCCCTACACCGCCTTTCAGGCACTCCTCGACCCGTTCGCTCCACAGGGATGGCTCAACTACACCAGGGGCATGCACCTTTCGGGGCTCCCCGACGAGGCCATTGATACCTACGTCGAGTACGCAACCGAGATAGCACGCTTCTCCAATCCCATGACCCAGATCATTATCTTCCGCCACGGCGGCGCGGTGAGTCGAGTCCCGGAGGACGCCACAGCAGCCGGCCATCGCGACGCAGCGTACATGGTCCACCCGGTTCTATGCTGGCAGGACTCCGCAGAAACGGAGCGGCACATCGACTGGGTCGGGAGGTTCTCGGAGGCGATGCGACCCTTCACTACCGGAGGCGTGTACCTGAACTTCGAGCCCGACGAGGGGGAGGAGCGGGTGCGTGCTGGCTACGGCGCGGAGAAGTACGCGAGGCTCGTTGCGCTCAAGGACAAGTGGGACCCGGAGAACCTTTTCCGGATCAACCAGAACATCAAGCCGAGCCGCGAGACGCACGTACCGACGCCGGCCTAGCGAGCTGCCGGAGAGCGTCCCGAACTGCTAGCGGCTCGAGTCCGCTAGCGGCCGGAAATCGAAGGTCCCGCTCTTAGCGTGCCTCATAGTTGGGCAGAGTAGAGGACCTCTAGACTGCGCCGTGGCGAATTGCTGGCGTTGCGGTTGAACGACGTGAATTTCGAGATGGGCACCTTAAGGGTAGACGAGTCACTGGACCAACATGGCGCATTCCACGCGCCCAAAAGGGAGGAGGCGCGCCATACCCTCAGGCTCACTCCCCTCTCGCTTGCCGCGCTAAAGGCGCATAGGTAGGTACCCGTAGTCCCCCGGGGACCCCCATGAGCCTCCGTAGAAAGCCGATTTGCGCTCCTGGGTAGCTCGGTCTACCCGTACAAATCCCCATAGACACTCACGGATAAGTGGTCAAATAAGTGGTCAAGTGCTGGCCTGTAGGACTACGCTGCAGGGGCCTCCAGGACTTTTCAGACAGTTTAAGAAGGCGGTTCTGCGAAGTTCGTCTGCTGTGGATCCTGATGGGGGGCAGCGATCCTCTGTACACGAGCGAACCATTGGCACCGCACATGCGTATAAACCGTGGCTCGGGGAGCATCGCACATAGCGCACCCCAGAGAAAGCCGGCAGGAAGGAGGTGAGTAAGACTTTCTAAAGTTGAATTGCAGATTAGACATTGGTAATAGGTGAGGCTCCGCAGCCTAGCGGAGCCTCCTTTTCACAATGAGACCTATGAAGGGTTTGTGTGCGGTTGGAAGTCGATCAGCGTTCTCCCTCCATCAGGCGGGTCCGCGATGAAGGTGTGGGGCACCCCCTTGGGGCGAACGCAAACGAACCAGCAGGCAAGGACAGCCGATCATCACCGACATAGAAGGTGAACGCGCCCTCGAGGACGTAGAACCACTCGTCCTCGTTCGTCGAGCATCGTCCCGTCTTTGTGGTCCGATTACTGTAAGGTTACTGTAGAGGTGAGATCGTCCGCCCACTGAACACACCAAAGCAGGTGGGGGTGGAAGGCGCGCTAGAGTGGTTTAGGGTGCCTACTTAGGCGTCGGGTCTTAGCCAGAGGGTTCTGAGAAATCACTCATTTGGGTGATGCAGCGTCCTTGGGCTTGCGGTATGGTCCGCAGACAAAGATGCAAAGCGCACGAGCGCCACGATAAAGGCGACCTCTCCGCGAGGCGGGGATACGCACACTAACGGGCCTCTCACTAGAGGAAGGCGGCCGGGCTACCGTTTGCTTTTGCTTGACGCCAGTGGGCTGATGGCGCTGCAACTCCTTCCCCGCAGAGCATTGGAGGTGGCGTCAGCCGGCATGATTGTCGGCTTCGCTGCTTGGGCGGTCGGGGTGCTGGTGGGGCGAGGCTGAGCTTGGAAGGGTGGTTTTGGCGATGGCCATACGACGTGCGACCTTGGTAGTCAATGCCGGTTCTCGTAGCGGCGAGCAGGCCTTCTCACAGGCCTCAGAGCTTTTGCGTTCCTTCGGGGTTCCGATCGAGGAGGAATACGCCCTACACGACCCGAGTCGGCTGCCCGAGACCGTGCAGCGAGCGGTAACCGAGGGATCGGACCTTATCGTGGTGGGCGGCGGGGACGGCTCGGTGAGCTCAGTTGTCGACTTCCTGGTAGAAAGCGAAGCGGTCTTGGGGCTCCTGCCTCTGGGTACCGCCAACGACTTCGCCCGCACCTTAGGGATACCCACCAACCTAGAAAGCGCCTGCGAGACCATCGCCCACGGCGAGGTTGTGGACGTGGATCTTGGTTTGGCCGGGGATGACTACTTCGTGAACGTCGCTTCGGTGGGGCTCGGCGTGGAGGCCACCAGGGCACTTTCTTCTACACTCAAGAGGAGGGCCGGGGCCCTGGCATACCCGATCGCCGCTGTAAGAGCCTTCTTCTCCCACGAGCCCTTCTCCGTTACCCTCACCTTCCCGGACGGAGATCACCCCACGGCCGCCTTCAGGCGGCTCTTGCAGGTGGCGGTAGGCAACGGCCGCTTCTACGGCGGGGGACTCGTTGTGGCCCCCGGTGCCAGCATGGATGACCGCAGACTCGATGTCTACGTCATAGAGTTGGGCCACAGGCGGGACCTGCCTGGTGTGGTTCGCTATCTGAGAAGCGGCCAGTTCATCCACCAGGAGGGAGTCCACTACTACGCGACCCGAGCGGTGAGCATCGAGACTAATCCGCCGCTGCCAATAGACATCGACGGGGAGCTCGTCGACCAAGCCCCTGAGGTCTTCTCGCTGGTACCGGAAGCCCTCAACGTGCTAGTGCCAAAAGTGTCTGCTGCAGCTCGCCAAGACGCGCGGAGGCTGTGAGGAAGACGCTACTTCCGAGAACACTCCCTACAGCATCACTTAGCTGTTCGTGAACTACCCTACTCGTACACAGGACCACTCTATTCGCAAACCGCTCTAGAACGGATAGACTACCAGCCCCAGCGCTCCGAACGCGTACCATACCCCGAAGACCATACTCATGGTCCCAAGGACCGGTGCAGCCCGCTCGAATTTGCGACCTATGGGACCACTCGCTATGGCCAGGCCGAAGACAGTCGAGAGCAGTGCCATAGAGACTGCGGTCCCAGCGGCGAATAGCAGGAGCGCGCCCGCTGCCTCAGCCTTGTCCGAGATGGTCGAGAGGAGGAGCAGCGTGATCCCCCCCGAGCCACCGATGCCGTGCACGAGCCCTACGCTGTAGGACGACAAAGGCGAGCGGGTGAGCGCGGCATGGCGGTGCTCGTGTGACGGGTTGTCGGCATGAGAGTGGATGTGCCGGTGACGCTCTCCCCCGTCGTGGCCGTGGTCGTGGGCATGGAAGGAACCCCGCCGCCACCGCGCGAGCAGCCTAACGGCCAAGAATACGATGATGACCCCAATGGCAACTTCGGCGGCCCGTTGAACGGACTCGGGCAGATAGCGGTTAAAGAGGACCAGCGGCAGGCCGAGCAGCACGAGAGTAGTGCCGTGTCCGAGCCCCCAACTAAGGCCCATGAGGCTCGCTTCTTCAAAGCGGCGCCTGTGCTGTGATCCCTCCGAGGCGAGCAGCGTCGTGACGGCCGCCAGATGATCCGGATCGGTTGCATGCCGGAGGCCGAGCAGCATGCTGACCACGAGGACGAGCGCTACGCTCCCCTGCCCGTGCATGAACCCTTCGAGCCAAACATCGATTTCAGACACGCGCTTCTTGTCCTCCTTCTAACCAGGCTCTGGACCGTCCATCGCACAGTCGGCACAGAATCCTACTTCCGATACGTGACACCAACCTGCCATCAGTCACAGGTTGGGCCACTGAGCCGCACGACGAATCGGCAGAACTGCCTAATCCACTACCCAAAAGCCAAAACCCAAACAAAGTGTCCCACAACCTCCAGCGCACGCTTGCCTCGAGGTGTTTAGTCTGCATCGTCGTCTCAGGCTCGCCCGGAAGGGTAATGTCGCGCAGGGTTCGCCGGTCACGGCTACTGCCCGCCGCATCCAATCGCAACGGCGTCTTCTGATCACTCACTAGACGATCCCAGCTTGCTTGAGTGCTCCGAGCACGATTGCCAGGCCGGCGAGCGAGACGGCCATGGCGCTAGCAACCGGCAAGAAACGCGGTACTCGCGCCTCGAAGGAAAACCGCTCGAACAAGCGCTTGGCGTAGATCATCAGGAGGCCGATGCCGGTCAAGACGATGGCCAACCCCGCGCTGAACACTACGACGAGCACTATGCCGAATCCAAGCCGGTCGAGCGAGATCGCACTCAGCAAGAGGACGAGAGCCGCCGGACATGGTACCAAGCCACCGCTGACACCGAGGGTCAGCAGGCTGCGCCAGGTCACCTTCGAGCCATCAGCACCCGGTGGCAGATGGCTGTGCGAGTGGTCGCTGTGCGAATGCGCGTGCTCGTGTCCGGTATGCGGATGCGGGTGACGGTGGTACTTGCGGGAGTGCGCGCGTGCGGGGTGAGCGTGCGTATGGCGTTGTTCGCGGCTACTGTGGTGATACGTGTGCGTGCTCTCCGCGAGTGGAGGCTCCGCATGTGTATGCTCGACCTTCCCGCTGCTGACCCAGAACACACCACGCAGGCGGCGGTAGAGGAGAGAGAGCCCGATTGCGACGACGAGCAGTCCGGAAACGATGCTCAGCCAGGGGTAGAGGGCCTCCGGCACGACATAGCGCGAAAGGTAGAGTGTCACCGCTCCGAGGGCGAAGACCCCGACAGTGTGAGTCAGCGTCACCGTCAATCCGAGAAGTCCTGCGTGGCGGGCTGTTCCCCCGGTTCCAACAAGGTAAGCTGCCACAACGGTCTTGCCGTGGCCGGGAGTCAAGGCGTGCGCCGCACCCCAGAAGAAAGCGATCAGCATCGATATCATGATGATGGACGCCGACAGACGACCAGCAGAGATAAGCGAGGCGACCCGTCCGGGCACGCCAGCGCTGTTGTCCATCTCGATGCCCTCGGTCGCCCGGACCGTGCCGATGCCATTGCCCGGAGCGAGCGTGAACCTTGCGTCGCGGACATCCAGCGGGCTGGAGAGTGAATCCTGCGGATAGGAACGCAGCTCGTTCGACGTGTCGGCCGAGGGCGCGGTGGAGTTCTCGATTGCGACGCCGGGACCGCCCCGGACCACGATCTCACGCCAGCCGATCCGGTCATCGTAGTTGCGGTCGGTGTAATATCCGGCGTCGTGTTCCTCCCAGTCGTTCGGGAGATCCGCCAGGAGTCGAGCTTCGATCCGCAGGGTCGGTAGTCCCCCTGACCGGCCACGAACTTCGCGGAGCGATCTAGAACCCGTAGTGGCAGGACCTCGTTGCCGACCTCCAGCCGGAGGCCCTTCAAAAGGGAAGGCAGCTCGTCGTCCAGGTAGGCAGCGGCCTCCGTATCCGAGAGCGTCCCGTCGCCGTCGGTGTCGAGGTGCTTCTTCTGCTGGAGGGTCGGGATCTCCGCGAGATCCAGGATGTACGTGACGCGCGCAGCCTCATCGGAGAACTCGATGCGGCTGTAGTGGTTGATCGTGAAGTTGCCCAGGGGGTGTGCCTCTGCCTTCCGCAGTGGTAGCAGGGCAAAAATAGCTACTGCCAGCGCGAAACATAGCAGCAAACACAGCCGCAGAGATCCTGCACGACGAGGTGTCAACTCTTTCCTCCGGAGGTCGTACTCCTGTCCGACTTCAGATCTTCGAGCGCCCGGACGACGGTCTCGGCGTAGAGTATGGAGAAGTGCGGGTTGAGGTCCACGGCCTGCTCCAGGTACTGCCGGGCTTGTTCGTCCTGGCCGAGAGCATTGGAGATCATCCCGGCGTGAAAGAGCATCAAGGGATCGCGAGTGCCAAGCTTGAGGGCTTCGGAGGCGTACTGCCGCGCCTCCTGGTAGTCTCCGGTCTTGTACAGGGTCCAGGCCAGAACATCCGCTGCGTGGATGCTGGGACGCTCTTGGTAGGCTGAGCGTGCCTTCTCTAGTGAAGTCTGGAGGTCCAGATCGTGGTTGGCGTAGAAGAGCGCAATCTCGAGGTCCGTGTTGACCCCATTTGCCCTGTACAGCCGGTCGATCTCGCGGACGAGATCGTACTGTTCGTCAGCCTTCTGCCGATCCCCCATCTCGGCGTAGACGTCGCCCAGGGCGATGGCGTATTCGGGCAGCGGCATGCGGTTGAAGGCCTGCCTGTATAGCGTGACCGCCTGCGCCAGATCTCCCCTTGCCGCCGCGACCTTCGCCTGACCGGCGAGTGCCGGAGCGTAGGTATCAAGCGTCCTGATAGAGCGGTCGTAGGCTCTTGCGGCCTCCTCCAGATCACCAGAGCTGAACCAGAGGTTGCCAAGCTGCACGTAGGCCCAGGCCGTGTTCTCGGGCACGCCGCTTCCGGCCTGCAGTGCGAACTCCATCGCTTCTATGGCACCCTCGGGGTCGCCATAGAGCTCTCTCGCGTAGGAGATGCGGGAGAAGGAAGCGAAGTCGGGCCGACGATTGACCATCTCCTGGTACGACTCGATCGCCTCGTCGTACCTGCCGAGCTCGATCTGGGCGTCACCCACGAGCCCGTGGTAGCGCGCATTCTCCGGATCCAGCACCAGTGCATTTCTTCCACGCTCCAGCGCCCCGGCGAAATCGTGGCGCGCCAGGGCGAGGGTGCCCTCAGTAGCGAAGAGTTCTGGATTATGAGGCTCGAGCTTCCCGGCCCGGTCAAGCAGGTCGTCGACCTTGGAGTACAGAGTCGGGTCTCCCGTCTCCCGCACCTTCTGGAGGTAAGCGTTTGCCAGGTTGACGTGCGCGTCGAAATTTTCCGGATTCTCGCGCACCATTCGCTGCAGGGTGCCGATACGCTCGTCGGTCGAGGTGTTCGTGGACGGGCGGAAATCGAGAGGCAAATTGGCGCTCTGCTCCTCCTTGGGTCGTTCGCCGTGTATTAGCTCGGGTACCACCATAAGCACGACGGCCAAAACTGCGAGAGCCGCGAGGAGTGCCGAGGCCATGCCCCACCAGGATCGACTTCTCCAAACTGCTGTCATCTACATCTCCTGCGAAAGATATGACTCTGAGCTGCGAACTGTGAGGGGCCAGATCTGGCCCCTCACAACGAAACCGGACTATCCGCTACGTATCCGTATAGGCTTGTGGCTCGGCAATGTACGGGAAGCTGTCCAGGAACGGCACGTCGTTTGCGTTGACGCCGTCACCTAAGGTGTTGTTCGGCTCCTTATTGAACTCGGGCGTGAACGGAGTGGCGCCGGCAAGAGCTTGGAGCTCTATGTCGACAACGTCGTCCGTCAGACGCCGCCCGTTCGGGAAGCCCGCGTTGTCTCCACCCAGAACACCCAACCGGTTCGGCGAGGCCGTGGGCTGCACGGACATGTTTAGCCGCAACTGAGACGAAGGCTTTACGCCCTCCGGTTTGTTCAGGCCTGGTATACCAGTCAAGAAGATCGTGGCGATGTCGTCGCGCGGGTTGGGTGGCACGTCGATGCCAAGGATATTCTCTATGAGGCCGGCAGGCTCCGGGTTGCGCACGTACTTGAGGAACTGGCCGTCGAAGCGCGGTTGGGAGCCGTTGAAGCGGTTCTTGTCCTTGAGCGGTATGACCAGCTCGTTCACCAGCGGCATGTCCAGGCGAGAGAGCTGCACCCAGGGGCCCTTGGTAGAGCGCGGATCGTCGAGCTGCGAGTCGGGATTGCCCACCGGTCGCAAGACGCTCGTGCTCTGGCGGTAAGACGTCGTCCTCACACCGATGATGGAGTCCTTCGAACCCTTGAGCATGCTGGTCGGCACCTGGACGGCGATGGTGTGCACGTTCAAGTCCTTGAGGTAATCCCTCCCTTTAATACCTTGCAGGAGGTCGAATATGCCTCCGAGGTCGGCGAAGAAGGGATCGTCACGCGGTCCGGCGAAGACCTTGATGCCGTTATCGAGCGTATAGATGGCCTGGTTCGCCACCTTGCTGTAGCCCTGGGGATAAGACTTGGGCCCCACGTTGGCCGGTGCGACCTGCAGGTTCTTGGCGATGACCTTCCCCTTCCGGGACGGATCGTTTGATCTCTCCCCTGAGCACCGACAGGGAATAGAACTGTTCCTGGTTCAGATCCGAATCATTGAGCGAGGTGATCTGGCCGGTGTTGTAGAGGAAGGTGTCGCCGTTGTTGATGCGGTTCCTGAAGGTGAGCTGGAAGCTGATGTCTTCCTTGGCGTCCCCATCGTTGTCGACGTTGATCTCGTAAAGGACATCCTCGCCGAACTTGTAGAAGTTCGGGCCCGCCGCCGCCACCTCCAGCGGCACGTAGTTCGCTATGAGCGTGACCGTGTCTGGCTTGTCGGGGCTGCGGAACGCGTAGACGTCGGTAGCGTCCGCCTCCGGATCACCGCCGATGAACGGCGCTTCCCTGTGCGATGAGGCGTCTGCCGGCCTAGACAGGCCGAAGACGCCGCCTGCTACGACCAGAGCGATCATGCACGCGAGCGCGACGAGTATTAAATGCCGCGTACTTGATCGTAGCGTACGTTGTCGCATACTTTATCTCCTTTCGTACTACCTGACCGTTGTACAACCAGGCTGGCGCCTCGCCAGCCCGCTGTGCCCCCACGCGGCTCTTGGAGGCTCCCTGGTCCTGGACCAGGGGATATAGGACTTTCACCTCCTACTCTGATGTGGCCGCTAACCTACTACCGGTTCCACTGTAGATTGCTGAGCCCCACGCCAAATCGGCAGAACTGCCTAATCGAATTGCCTAAAAATGCCAACCGCCAGAAAGGGCGTGCGTCCTGAGTGGTGCTTATCAGGCAGGAGGACCACCAGAACCGAGAAAACCGGTAATAGCCGGGCGCCGAAGGCTCAGATGAGCTGGTGTTCGAAGGCGTAGCGGGTGACCGCGCTGCGCGAGCTGACCCCCAGCTTGGCGCGGATCGCGCGCAGGTGCGCATTGACGGTACGCAGGCTGATGAAGAGTTTTTCGGCCACCTGGGCGTCTGTTAAACCCGTTGCAACCAGGCGCAGCACTTCCACCTCACGGGGTGTCAGTCCGGCGGGCTGGGTCGCTGGGTCCCTGGAGCTGATCTCCTTCAGGACCGGTGCTCGTTCTCGCAGGGCGAGAACCCACTCGGACGTAGGTATCCGATCCTCATTACGCGCTGCCCCTAGAAGGCAGAAAGCAACGTCCAGCTTCTCCCTTAATGTCAGCATCAGATGTAGGGTTTCCTCAAACAGTGATTCCACCTGCTCATGATTACCATCCGAGAGATGCTCGAGCTCGCTCAGGCCGGCACAGGCAGGGCACCGCCGGGGCACCCGCCCGCCGTCCAGGACCGGCTCCCGGTTCCCCATGTCGTCCATCCGGCTGCGGAGACGAGTCTTCTGCATCACTCACCTCCTTACTCTGGCTACGCCACTTGGCGAACTCGTAACACGGAGTTGCTCCAGGCCCGCTCGCACCTCGCGGATAAAGTCCGCTCGCTCGCGCTCCTCTTGGGACTCCTCAACCCTCCGCCGATCGGCTTCTACGAGGGCCGGTAGGTCTTCCGGAGTAAGATCCTGGATCTTCTTGGTGTAGACGCGCCTTTTCTTGACGAGATCGACGTTGCCCTGCTCCGCCAGATACCGATCTAGTAATTGCTCCACGACACGCTGCCTGAGGGCCGGATGAAGGCTATGACGCTCCGCGGTGGAGAGGTCCCCGATTTCCTTCCGGCACGAACCGGCCTCGCTATGTATCTCTACAAAGTGCTTCTTACTGCGGCGTTCGACGAGATCCTGGTTGACCAGCTTGAGAACTCGGTCCCACAGGGGTAGATCTCTCCCATCAGTTCCGTATTGCTCGGATCTGCGCAGTATTTCTCTACCGGCTGGTGCATGCTCTAAACGGTTCACGCCGCTATTCCACCTGCTTGCTTATAGCCAACTATTTGCGTTTGATCGGCGGTATCCTTCACGAAGAAACCTTCGGTATCGATCGGGAACTTCACCCGGACGTTGCCGTCGGGATATCGCTCCCCCACGAAGCTCAGGGCTCGCTGGATGCTCTCAGCTTGGACCGCCACATCGAAGCGAGCAGCCCCATTGCGTACCTCAATCGAGACCTTCACCATTTGAGATCGCCCTACCTTCTCCATCCTCGTCGCTGATAATCGGTCGCCAGGGACCACTTGTTATCTTCAAGTACGAAACCTTCACCATTTGGGATCAGCCATCTTTCTCCCCCTCCTCGGCTCCGACAAATGGTTACCGAGGATCACGTGTCACCAACCGCAAGAATTGACACGTACACACGCGATGTCGTCACACGGTAAATGTCTCGAATAATGTTGTGGGTTGGGTTTCTCTGCTCTCTCGAGAGCGTCTATCGTGAGATAGCTTCTTAGCGTCCACTCCTAGACTGTGCGGCCCCATCTTGGTCGCGTGGGAGGAAACGTCCCGGTCCGTGGGGTGTGTGCTACCGTGGATCCGACCCCAGGCTTCCGAGGGCTTCTGCTGCCTGGAGGGCGAACCAGAGTTGCGCTACGTCTTCAGTACGATCCAACCGTCGCCCGGTCAATTCTTCGACGCGATGCATCCTGTAGACGAGGGTCTGTTTGTGCACGTGGAGATCGGCGGCTGCGCGTTGCCAGGAGCGGTTCTCCGAGAGGAACACCTTCAGCGAGGCGGCGAGTCGCGAGTCGTGAGCGGCGTCGTAGTCGAGGATGGGTCCGAGGACGTGCTCGACGATGCGGCGCGACTCGCTGAGGCTGCGGGGCAAGAACGGCGAGAGGGCCGCATCCTCGCCGTACTTGGCGATGGGCTTGCCGGAGGCTTTGGCGCCCTGCAACGCCCACATGGCCTCCCGGTAAGCGTCGGGCACACGCGATACCGTGCCGATTGGATCGCTCAAGCCCACGGGTAACGCAGGATCTATCTCCTCACGGAAAGCGTCGATCGCCTCGGCCGTGCCGGGCAGCAGCGCCGTGAGGACGGGCGTTCGCCTCAGCAGGAGATGCAAGATCCCACGATCCTCCAAGCGGAGGTGGAGGTTGGAATGCTCGTTCGCCCCGCTGTCACCCGCGCAGCAGGCCAGGAGGCGAGGCTCCTCGGTCAAGCCCCTCTCCGCGAGCAGGTGCGTGGCCGAGTCCGCGGCGATGCGGCTGTCTATGAGGCCCGCGAGCAGCTCCGCTCCCAGGCGCCGCCTGCGCTCGTAGTCCGCCGTCAACTTCTCGACCTCCAGCGCCGCGAGAGTCGCGACGTGGCGCAGGATGGAGAGGTCCGGCGGTTCGGCCGTCCTGGATACCGCTACCATGGCCGCCGGACGAGACGCCGGTACGAACAGTGCCATGGCTGGACTCGTCCCGGTTCGTAGACGTAGGACAGCCGGCATAGGCTCCGACCTCCGGGCCATCTCCTCGATCAACGCCTCACCGACGCCTTCGGGAGCAGGTGATGCTTTTGCCAGCAGAGGGTGAGCGCGCTCGGAGTCTAGAACGAACAGGTCACAGCCGGTCACGTCGCCGAGCTGGGCCATCAAATCGGAACCGGAGGCGCTGCCTACGGCCAGGCGCGCGGTCCCGTCGACGCGGACGGCTTGCAACAGCCGTTGGTGTTCCGCATCCCGGTTCGCCTCCGCAACCGTGCGCGCGATGGCGGTGAACGGGACGCTGTAGGCGGTGAGGAGTACCGGCAGCGAGAGGCGGTCCGCAGCCGAGGTCAGCCCGGAGGCTAGCTCCGGCGCGTACATCTGCTCCGCGACCAGCAACCCGCTCAACCCTACTTCCGCGAGGCGTTCGATGTAGGCCTCCTGCGCGGAAGCCTCCTTCGGGATGGTGAAGCCGACCGTCATCAGCGGCTCGCCGTGCGCCAGGTACTCCGTAGGGTCGGGCAACTCGCAAACGTGCGCCCAACTCACCTCGCGATCCAGCCCCGAAGCACCCGCGAGCACCCGCGTCCTGAGGTCCGGTGTGCCTACCAGCTCCCTTACCGTGATGGCCACGAATCATTCATACTATAGTACGAAACCTTTGTGCAAATTTGTACATTGGGAGGATTGCTCCCCTCCCGTACGCCGCTCAGAATCCGGAAGCAGGTAAAGGGTTTGGAGGTACCGGATTGGCGACCGGATCTGACGATGATATCCGCTCGTGCCGAGAGGCTGCTGCAACCTCCCGGCGCGCGAGGAACTTGGAGGAGCAGGATCATGCTCGCCCTGCCGCTGATCGTAAGACGACGACCTGGCGTTTGGCCACCAGGTCCTTGCAGGAGGGTGTCGAGAGCCTTTAGGGCAGATAGGAGGCACGGCCAGTGGTCCGCTACGAACCGCAGACTCGTTCGAGACGCCGCGCTTCTCGGGCGTGCGCACCTTTATGAGGCTGCCGAACATGCAGGACCTGGAGAACGCCGACGCCGCCATAGTCGGGGCGCCGTTCGATACCGGGGCCTCCTTCCGGGTCGGCGCCCGCTTCGGTCCCGAGGGCATAAGGAGCGTCTCGCACCTCTTGAGGCCCTACAACCCTTCCCAGGACGTCTCCATCTTCGACCACCTCTCGGTTATAGACTACGGCGACGTGCCCGTGGTCCCCGGCTTTATCGAGGAGAGCTACGAGAGGATAAGGGAGGGACTCGAGCCGATACACAGAGCCGGGCGTCGTCCCGATAGTTCTGGGCGGCGACCACTCCATAGCGCTCCCCGAACTCAGGGCCGCTGCCGCCGTCCATGGACCGCTCGCCCTCGTGCAGTTCGACTCGCACGCGGACACCTGGGACGCGTACTTCGGCAAGAAGTACAACCACGGCACCGTCTTCAGGCGGGCGGTCGAGGAGGGGTTGCTGGATCCCTCGCGCTCGATCCAGGTCGGGATGCGCGGCCCGCTCTACGACGCGGGCGACCTGGAGGTCTCTGGAGCTGGGCTTTGACCTGTCGCCACCGACGAGGTTCGCGAGCTCGGCATCCGGCGGTCTAGAGCGTGTCCGCGAGCGGGTCGGGGACGCCAGAGTCTACGTCTCCTTCGACGTGGACTTCGTCGACCCGGCGTTCGCGCCGGTACGGGGACGCCGGAGATCGGGGGCTTCACCAGCCGCGAGGCGCAGGAGTTCGTGCGCGGCCTCGCTGGCCTCGATTTCGCCGGCTGCGACGTCGTCGAGGTCTATCCGCAGTACGACGGCGCTGGCCAGATCACCGCCCTGTTGGCGGCCACCGTCGCTTACGAGTTCTTGAGCTTGCTCGCCGGATCGAGAAAAGCGGCTGAGACGGACCGCGAAGCGGCCCGGCAGATTAGTATGAAGCTTTGTGAGAACCCGCGCCGAAGTCAATAACCAGAGTAGCAAAGGAGCGGGTGGATGAGTTCTACGGCTGGCGAATCAAGAGGCACTGCTCACGGCTAGGTGGTCGGGAGCACAGGCTCAGCAAGGGGTTTACCTTCCGCAGCGCGTTCGCCCTTGGCTTCGCC
>CAWFVR010000022.1:0-133222 GCA_963819315.1 uncultured Rubrobacteraceae bacterium | reverse complement strand
CTCGCCGCTCGCCAGATCCCACTCCCACGTCCCCGACCTGGCCGCCCGCGCGGCGAGCTGCAACCATTCCTCGTTCTCGCGCAATCTTTCCTCGGCCAGTTTAGCCCCGATCATCTCGGCGGCTTGCCTGGCGTACAGGTCGGTCATCCGCAACTCGCGCTCGGAAGACCTGTGCGGCTGGCGAAAGTGCGTCGAGAGCATGCCGAGCAGTTCACCGGTGCGGTCAAAGAGTGGCGTGCTCTGTACGGCGCGGAACCCGGCGGAGGCAGCGATCCGCCGGTGCGGCTCGAATCCCGCATCCTTCTCGACATCTTCGATGACGACCCGTTCGCCCTGCTTCATAGCCCGGCCACAAGCGGCGTTCTCGTCCGTGTCGCTGAAATACTCTAAGAACTCCTGGTCGAAGCCACGATACGCGACGATATCCAAGGTGCCTTTCTCTCTATTGTAGAGTTGGATATTGCCGAAGTCGGCGCCCTGGAGTTGGATGGAGGCATCGAGGACTTCTTCGAGCACCGTATGAAGCTCGGAGGCGGCCAGAAGCCTTGTGCCCAAGTGGTGCAGGCGGCTCATCGCGGAGAGCTCGGCATCCAGCTCGTCCTTCAGAGCCAGCAATTCCCTCTCCGCCTGCTTGCGATCGGTAATGTCCTGGAGGTACACCGAGACGCCCCCGGACGAAGGGTAAGCGCGGCCGGCGACCCAGACGCCTATGACCGGCCAGATCGTCTCGAAGCTCGTGGTCGCGCCCTCCTCCATTGCGCGACGGATCTCGTGGAAAACCTCCGACTTGGCCGCCTGGGGGAACTCCTCCCAGATGTTCTTCTTCAACAGGTCCGCCCTGGTTCTGGACCAGAACTGCTCGGCCTTCTGGTTTACGTAGGTCAGGCGCCATTCCCGGTCCAGCGCGAAGAAAGCGTCGCTTATACTCTCCAGGATATCGGTTGCCTCTCTGCGCGCCTGCCGCTCGCGCAGGAGGTAGCGGTCGCGCTCTTCCTCCGCGCGCCGGCGCTCGACGTCGGAGTCGGTGATGTTGACGTGATGGTTGGCGGGTACCACGAATACCACGCCCGCCTGCAGCGGCTGGTGTTCGGTCACGGTGCGCACGGGCAGCGTGCTCCGGCGCGAGAGGACATCCTCCAGGTGGCTGACCCGGCTGGGCTCGAGGTGCTGGGCTATGACGATGGGAGCCGGAAAATCTTCGGGCAGGGTGGAGACCAGCTCCGAGAGGGCTTCCACGCCTCCGGCGGAGCTACCGATAACCACCAGGTGCGAGAACGCGTTGTCGGCGGCGTCGGACAATACTGTTCCCCTAGCGTGCGCTACTAGTGAATTATAATGTGAAGCGAACAGCAGGTCTAGCCGATCTCGAGGCTAGCCTTGTATACCGCCCGGCGACGGTAGATATACTACTAGCTACGCGACGACCAACAAAGGACACACGTAAACCGACACGACACGATGGTGATCGGGACCTCCTCGGGCGGGGTGGAGGCGCTTCGCAGGCTGGCCGGGGACTTGCCGCCCGACCTGCCTGCGGCGGTGTTCGTGGTGATGCACGTTCCGGAGTGGGCACCAAGCGTCCTGCCCGACATCCTGAGCCGCGCCGGCCCCCTGAAAGCCGTCCACCCCGAAGATGGTGACCGCATCGAGAAGGGCCGCATCTACGTCGCGCCGCCAGACTTTCACCTGTTGGTCGAAAGAGGCCGCGTCCGCCTCACGCGCGGACCCAAGGAGAACCGTCACCGGCCGGCAGTGGACCCGCTCTTTCGCACAGCAGCCGTCGCGTACGGCCCCCGGGTAGTTGGCGTGGTGCTCTCAGGGGCCCTCAGCGACGGGACCGCCGGCCTGCAGGCCGTCAAGCAGCGCGGCGGCGCGCTTCGAAAGGCGGGCCGAGGACGCTAGGCAGCAAGCCAGGACCATCCGCAAGGTTCTTACCGAGGCGACGTCGGAGAGCAGGGCGCCGACGTGGCGCTCCTCGTTCAGGGTGGGGATGATGACGCTGAAGGTGCTCACCTTATGTCTGCTCCGGACGGGGGGATCTTACCCTCACTCCCGGAGTGGCAATCCGCTACTCCGCGGGCCGGGGTATGTAATCATCGTGCACACTTCGGGCCATTTTCGGCGCCTACCGCCCGGGCACTCTTTCTGAGAGGCCGCCGAAGGCTTATAAGTAGGTCTGGCAAGGCGTTCCCAGGGAACATCTTTGGTGCGAACTGGCGAAGGTATCGTGTATGGCGCCCGATGCCTGGGGAGAGGCGAACGTTTCGGCGTTCGCCTCGGAGGCTACTACGCCGGTAAGGTGGTCGGCCAGGAGGTGGCGGAGTGATGGATGGAGCATCTGATGGCTGGACTCGCGCCTGGCCTGTTCCTTTTCTCCTGCGCTCTTTGCGCGGCGACCTTTCTCTGAAGCAGGCGCCCGAGCGATGCCGCAGGGAGATCGAGCCGTTCTTCCTCCTCCGCGAGAATCAGCCCGTGTACGAGGTGCGCCGATGAAGAGCGGTGAACACCCCGGCATCCCGGCGAGAGAGCCGCTCGGCATCTCCAGGGGCACCCCGGCACTCTCCGGACCCGAAGACAAGGCGGCCGCGACGCCCGGTGTCGTGTTCGTCCTGGCCGCAGGAGGGTTGCGTCACCTCGACGGCACGGGCGGGTTCCTCGGCTACCCTCCGCGCGAGCTCTTCTGGACGGATGTCCTCGAGTTCGTCCACGAGGACGACCTGTTCCGGGCACGAGCCATGATCTCCGCCGTGATAGATTCTCCCGGAGCCTCGTTGAGCACCGAGCTGCGCTTCAGGGACGCCTCCGGCAGCTGGCAGCTCATGGATACCTCGGTGCAGAACGTCCTCGAAGGTCCCCAGGACGTGGGTCTGCTTGTAGTCAACGTACGAGAGGCGCCGCCTCGCGCCGAAGGTAGCTCGCCGCCGGACGGGGGACGATAAAGGTGCTATTCGTCATCGGTTGAACCCATGTTCTCCGGCTTCCCCGACCCCGGACTATAGCCTTTCAGATCCCGCCAGACGCTCATGCCTACGCGGATGAAGAAGTAGATCGCGACCAGGGCCGCCAGTATCTTCAGAACAGCCTCTGCCCCGGAGGGCGACTCGAACGACAGGGCGGCGAAAGAGAGAAGGAAGAACAGGCCCACCACGATGAGCGTCGTGGCCAGCGACGCCGTGAGCAACACGAATAACAGGTTCAGGCACCCCGACTTCACCCCGTGATCCTCCTGACCTCCATAGTAGCCACGTCCATCGCGTAACTATACCCCGATACGGATGGATCTTGGGCCGTGAGGCGGATAATGGCGATCTCCACGATCACCCATGGACGTATCGCGCTCCGCCCTGGGACAAAAAACCTAGAGCACTCCCCTTCCAGCGTTGCTAGCATATCCGTCTGCACGGCGTCGCAGGGGAGGATGCGACGTCAGAGCACCAAGAGGCGGGGCGGCAGGGATGAATTAGCCGGCTCGCCCGTTTATCGGTCCGGCACCCACCCCGGGGTAAAGCGGGAAAGGAGCGGGTTGGGCGCCGGGCCGCCTTTTGGCCCACTCGTCATGTCTCTTCCTCACACGGCGCCCTGGGACTTGACAAACGCCGCCGTAGGAGTAAAATATACGTTTGTAGAGATAGTATAAACGGGCGGGTTTCTCCGCGCTCTCCATATTCGCTTCGACCAATCTGGATCACACTGGGCACGGCCGCTCTCGGCGCCCGCGTGCAGGCGTCTTCCGAGGGGCCGATGTCGTCGTGGGGATCAACCGCGGGGAACGGCAATCTTTTACAGGGTAAGGAGAGATGTGATGGAGAGAATGGATACCGTTGCCAGCCGTCGCCAGGAGCTGGGATCGGAGACCCCGGACCTCATCCCGGGCTACTTCGCCAGGATAGAAACGGGCGACTGCTCACGCACGCAGAAGGAGATAGACCTCTCCAAGAGGGCCAAGGCAGGCGACAAGAAGGCTCGCCAGCGCCTCATAGAGAAGAACCTGAGGCTTGTTGTCTCTGTCGCCAAGAAGTACCGCGGCTACTACGGGCTACCCTTCGAGGACCTCATCCAGGAGGGCAACATAGGCCTGATGAAGGCTGTAGAGAAGTTCGACCCGACAAGGGCTTCCGGTTCTCAACCTATGCCACGTGGTGGATCCGTCAGGCGGTGCAGAGGGCTGTTGCCGACAAGGGCAGGACCATCCGAGTCCCCGTGCACATGGGCGACAAGATGCGCAAGATGGCCCGCGCCTACAACGAAGTCTCGACTCGATCTGGAGCGTGATCCCACCGACGAAGAGGTTGCCGGGAAGCTCGGGTGGACCGTGGAGCAGCTACGCGACGTCAAAGGTGCGATACCTGACGCGAGAGCCTGCACCAGCCGTCTGAGCTCGGAGGAGGGCTCTTCGGAGCTCGGCGACCTCATCGAGGACGAGCGCGTCTCCGACACGCCCGGACAGGTGATGCGCGAGATGGAGACGGATCAGCTCAAGGCAGGCCATCGAGCGCCTTCCCGAGCGTCATCGGTACGTGCTGGTAAGGCGCTATGGCCTCGACGATAGGGAGCCTGCCGACCCTCGCCGAGGTGGGCGACGAGCTCGACATCTCGCGCGAGCGGGTCAGGCAGCTCCAGCGCGAGGCCGAGCGCATGCTTGCCAACGGCGAGTTCGGAGCCGCCTTCTCCGATGCGGCCTGAGCAAAACCGAGCTGGCCGAGAGGGAGCCCCGTTTCGGGGCTCCCTCTTTCGTTTGTCCAGATAGCTCCCCAGAGCGCCAGACCGGCGAGCACCGGGTAGTGGTCGCTCGGGTACCTCTCCCCGGCGTGATCCCGCACGTTGAAGCTCATGATCCTGAGCCGGTCCAGCCGTAAGCTCCTCCCCGCCTTCCTGGATCGTACTCCTGGCCGGGAATGTGCCCGCAGACTATACTTCGCGCATGATGGGGGAGAGGAACGGGCCTGTTGCGGAGCGGCTGCGCGGCGCTCTGGACGGCCGCCTGGAAGGCTACTTGCGCACCGACGAGGCTTCCCGCGCCCTGTGGTCCACGGACGCTTCGATCTACCTGCGCAGACCCGTCGGCGTCGTCGTGGCTCGCTCGGAGGAGGACGTGAAGCTCGCGCTCGCCGCAGCGCGCGAGCTCGGGCTCTCCATAACCCCCCGCGGCACTGGTACGAGCCTCGCCGGACAGGCGACCGCCCCTGGCCTCGCCCTCGACCTCTCCGAGATGCAGAAGGTTTTCGCTCTAGATCTCGAAGAGAAGCGTTGCTCTGTCGAGCCGGGGACGATACAGGGCGAGCTGAACGCCCTCGTCGAGCCGCACGGCCTCGTCTTCGGCGCCGATACCTCGACCTCCGACGTCGCCACTCTGGGCGGCATGGTCGGGAACAACTCGGCCGGAATGCGCTCGATCGTCTACGGCACGACGGCGGATCAGGTGCTCTCTCTGCGCTGCGTGCTCGCGAGCGGCGAGACGGTCGAGCTGAGGTCTCTCCCGCGGGAGGAGGCGAAGCGGCGCGCCAGCCACGCCGACGCCACCTCGAGGCTGTTGCGGGGCGCTCTGGAGATCGGGGAGCGGTACGCGGACGAGATAAAGCAGCGGTTCCCGCGAATGATCCGGCGCGTCTCAGGCTACGGGCTCGACGCCCTCGTTGACCCGGAGACCGTGGATCTCACCCGCCTGGTGTGCGGCTCGGAGGGGACTCTGGCGCTCGTGACCCGCGCCGACTTCCGCCTGGCCGAGCTCCCGCCGCGGAGGGCGCTCGCCTCCCTGGAGTTCGACAGTCTGGCAGCCGCCGCCCGCGCGACCGTCGAGCTGCTGAAGCTCGGCCCCTCGGCCCTGGAGATGCTCGACGACGTGGCCATCGGCCGGGCTCGGGCTTCGACCGCCTACGCCGGCTCCACCCGCTTTGTGCAGGGAGACCCGAAGGCCCTCCTGCTCGTCGAGTGGAGCGG
This sequence comes from uncultured Rubrobacteraceae bacterium, assembly GCA_963819315.1. Classification (GTDB taxonomy): domain Bacteria; phylum Actinomycetota; class Rubrobacteria; order Rubrobacterales; family Rubrobacteraceae; genus JALYGY01. The sequence continues at coordinate 127,285 of CAWFVR010000022.1, read as the reverse complement.
TACGCGGGAGGAGCTGGACGAGCGGTTTGCCGGGCTCGAAGAGATAGCCCGCGAGGTCGGGGCGCTCCACGCGACGCCGCTGCGCACCAAGAGTGAGATGCAGGCGACGGTCAAGCTCCGCAAGTCCATACTGCCTCTCTTGCTTGGCACTACGGAGAGGGAGAAGCCCGTCGCCTTCGTGGAGGACGCAGCTGTGCCGCCGGACAGGCTCGAGGAGTTTATCGGGCGCTTCGAGGAGATAGTGGAGAAGAACGGCACCTGGGCCTGCTTCTACGGCCACGCGAGCGTCGGGTGCCTGCACGTCAGGCCGGCGCTCGACACCTCCGACCCGGACGGCGTCGCGAGGATGCGGCGCATCGCCGAGGGGGTCGCCGACCTCGTGGTGGACTGCGGCGGCTCGCTCTCCGGCGAGCACGGCGACGGTCTTGCCCGCTCGGAGTTCCTGGAGAGATGTACGGGCCCGAGATCCTGCGCGCCTTCGCCGAGGTGAAGGCGCTCTTCGACCCCGAATGCATGCTCAACCCGGGCGTGATCGTGGCTCCCCCGCCGATGGACCGGCAGCTCCGCATCGGCCCCGGTCGCAGACGCATCTCCATAAACACGAACCTGGATTTCTCGCACCAGGGCACTTCGCAGCGGCCGTCGAGTTGTGCAACGGGAGCGGCCTCTGCCGCAAGAAGACCGGCGGCACGATGTGCCCCTCGTACATGGTCACCCTCGACGAGAAGGACACCACGCGCGCCCGCGCCAACATGCTCCGCTCCGTCATAGACGGCACGCTCCCGCCCGAGGAGCTCGACCGGCGAACGCATGAAGGAGGTCATGGACCTCTGCGTCGGCTGCAAGGCCTGCAAGACCGAGTGCCCCTCCCAGGTCGACGTGGCGACCATGAAGACCGAGGTCCTCTCCCAGATGGGTAAAACGCACGGCTTCAGCGTCCGCCAGAAAGCCGCAGGCCACATCAGGAGACAACTCGCCCTCGCCGCGCATCTCCCTTCCCTCTACAACGCCCTCGCGGGGACCCGCGCCTGCCCGCCGCGCCGCCGCGCTCGCCGGTATAGACCCCCGCCGCTCGCTTCCGCGCGTGGCCCACAAGACCTTCTCGAAGCGTTTCCCGTCCCTGCCCCAGGGACAAGGACCGGCAGAGGTCGCGCTCTTCAACGACACCTGGAACGAGTACCAGCGCCCAGAGGTCGGCGTCGGGGCCGTCCGCCTCCTTGCCGCCGCGGGGGCGAAGGTGTATCTGCCAGAAGTCGTCTGCTGCGGCCGCCCCATGCTCTCCGAGGGGCTCGTGGACGAGGCGCGCAAGAAAGCGCGCGCGCAACGTGGACCTCCTCTATCCTCTCGTCGAGCGCGGCGTCCCGCTCGTCGGCCTCGAGCCGAGCTGCATCCTCACTATCCGCGACGACTACGGGAAGCTACTCCCGGACGACGAGCGTGTCAGGAAGCTAGCCGGTGCCACACGCCTCTTCGAGGAGGCATTGTTGGAGCTCGACCCGGAGCTGCCATTGCGCCAGGGGTCGCCCGTCCTGCTGCACGGCCACTGCCACCAGAAAGCGCTCGTGGGCACGGGTCCGACCGAGCGACGCTCTCCCTGGCGTCCGGCGCCGACGTCAGGGTGGTCGACTCGGGTTGCTGCGGGATGGCCGGGCTCTTCGGCTACGAGGCGGGCCACTACGAGGTCTCGATGAAGATGGGGGAGAGGCGGCTCTTCCCGGCGGTGCGGGAGGCAGAAGGCGTGTCGTGGTGGCGCCCGGGACTTCCTGCCGGGAGCAGATCCTGGACGGCACCGGCCGCCGTGCGCTGCACCCCGCGGAGTACCTGGCGGCGCTGCTCGACGGTGCGGCCTAGAGAGCGTTGGCGGGCGCGTTTGTGTCCTTGAGTCGAGACTCATTGGATAGCGAGGGTACTACTAGAGTCACTGTCCGGTTTCCCTGAACCAGCGTCCTACATCAGAGCTTTCTTCGTAGAACACGGCCGGTTCGCCGATAGGAGCGCGCACCGTTTCGTAAACTCCCTTGTCCGGAGAGCCGTACTTCCGGCCCGACCAGAGGTGCACCCACCTGCCCGCTGGAAGATAGACTTCGACCATCTCTTCGCCGGGGTCGAGTACCGGCGCCACCATCAGGTCAGGACCGACCAGGAACTGGTACTGTAGGCCGAGCACCTCGGGATCGTCGGGATAGTGGACGAAAGGGTGGCGGACTACGGGGAGACCGGTCGCGGCAGCTTCGTGCACGAGTTCCATCCTGTAAGGCTTCCAGGCGGCATAGACCCTGGCGAAGCGGTCGAAGTGCCGCAGGGTCTCCTCGTCGGAGTAGATCTGGTGGTTCACCCCCGGCCTGTTGCCCTCGTGGGTACGGAAGACGGCCGTGAAGGCTCCGAGCTCGATCCAGCGCATGAGCAACTCTTTGGAGCGATGATACTTCAGCAGGAAGTTATCTATGGCGGTGTAGCCGCCGATGTCCGAGTGCTCCAGAGCGTAGCCGGAAAGCCCGCTCGAGAGCAGGCCGGTTACGGCACTCTTTATGCCGTCATGCTTGTTCCAGTCGACAAGTTGATCACCAAGCCAGAACAGCGTGCTGTAACGGGGGCTCCGTGTATAACCGGAGCGGTTGAAGAAGACGATGTCCTCTCCTCGTCCCGCCTCCCGGATCGCCTCGCGGTTGGTCTCGGCCCACTCCTCGGCGTAGCGATTGTGGTACCTCTTCGGGTCTGCGCCGGAGTAGAGCACGACATCGTACGGAAGCCCCTCCCCGAAGTCCGCCATCCACCCTGAGACGCCATTGCCGATGAGCTCCTCCTTGATAAGGTCCTTGATCCAGGCTCGAGCCTCCGGGTTCGTCAGGTCCACGAATGCCGCCGAGAAGTCGGTGGTCTTGACCCTGTAAGGTTCGCCCTCCCGATTCTTTACCAGGTAACCCTTTCTCGCCGCCTCCTCGAAGAGGTTGCGGCGGTAGTTTTCCTTCTGCGTCACGTCGTCGGCGAGCCACGGCCCGATGTAGGTCATGAGCCTCACGCCGTCCCTCTCTAGTTTCTCCCGGAGTTGATCCCAGCCGCGATAGTGATCTTCGTCGAGCTCCCAGTTCCACCACAGCTGCGTGCCGAAGCTGGTTTCTCGTTGGCCGACCCAGTCCTGCAGCCAGAGTGCGGCGACGGGTGTGCCGAGGGCTTCTAGCTCGTCGTATACATCGAGAACCTTATCCGTGCCGCCCTGCACGCCGACGACGGCGCCGCCGAGGATCCACTCTGGCAAGGGGCGCATCCTGCCCGAGTACTCTGTGTAGAGCTCTATCAGTTCGGCCGGGGTGTCTCCGCTCAGGATCTGTCCGGCCATCCGGGATGAGAACATCTCGACCTGGACCCTGTCTTCCTCCCGCAAGTCGAACGAGGAGTACTCGTAATTCTCCAGAAACAGGGAACGCATCTCGCTCGTGATGTAGTGAGGTACGCTGGCACCGCTGGTGTACGGAGTCCCGCCGGCGTCAGCCTGCCAGTCCGCGGCCAGCGTTATCGGCTGCTCGCCGCGGCCTATCCCTTGCTCCTGGATGAAGATGGGCACCTTGTGGCCCTTCATGTCGATGTAGGTGTACTGCACCCCGAAGCCGAAGAAATGCTCGTCGGGAGCGGAGGCGTAGGTGAGATAGACCCGGTTGTAGGGCTCCTCCACCTCGGCCTCGAAGCGCAAGCGGCGTTCCGTAACGAGCGAGAGGGTGAGGGTGTAGCCGGCATCTTCACCCTCACCCAACAGCCGGCCCGCGAGGAGCAGCCCGGCTTTCTGCCTCTCGAGGCGGTCTATCGTCTGGTCCGGGCAAAGCTTCTCTATCTCATCCTCGATAAAGAAGTTCCCGCTCGACTGGCGAACCGTCTCCTCGCCGCGAGCGGCGGACACGAAGCTCTCGCCGGGGATACTCTGCCACAATATTCGCTCGGGCCTGGAGCTGTGAGTGACGCTCAGTACAACGTCTGAAGGCCCTCGACCGGTCTCCAGCATAACGATGAACGCGCCGATCCGGTGAGGCTCAGAAGAGACGCGCCGCGCCACTTCGATAATAGATCCCGAGATCTGATCTGGCTTGCGCCAGAGTACGTAAGCACCCAACAATGCCGCCCCCGCCACACCGGCTCCGGCGAGGCCTAGAAATCTCCTCCTCGTCAACATCCTGTACATTTGAGCCTTCTCCGGCCCGTCTTTCGCGCCCCGCATAGCGAGTACCTATCGGTCCGACCCCACGCTGTCCCGCATCATACAGGAGGCAGAGATCTCGCCCTTCGGGAGTGGCCCAGTGTGGTGTTTCGCGCCGGCGCTCTGTCGATCCCTCCTGGGCGCCTGGTTTTTGTGCATAGCCGGACGGTGAGGTTAAATACAGTTTATGATGAGCGTTCGCTTGGATGCAGACGAAACCATCAGGGTAGCCATCGCCGACGACCAGCGGCTCTTCGCCCACGGGCTCGCCAGGATCATCGGTGTCCAGCCGGGCATGGAGGTGGTAGGAGAGGCTCACACAGGCGAGGAGGCGGTCTCCCTCTGCCTGGACGTAGAGCCGGACGTGGTGTTGATGGACCTCTCCATGCCTGTTATGGATGGCGTTAGCGCTACACGCAAGATCCTCGCCCTGCTGCCCAGAACCCGCGTCCTCATCCTTACCGTCCACACGGACGACGCTCACGTCTTCCAGGGCATAAAGGCAGGCGCTGAGGGCTACATCCTCAAAGACTGCACCCCTGAGGACCTCGCGAGCGCCATCCGTACCGTCCACGCCGGCGACACCATAATGGCTCAGGACATCGCCAAGAAGACGCTCTCGACGTTCGAGGGGATACGCTCTGAGGCGGAGAGCATAGCGCCGAGGCTCACGGAGCGGGAGCTGGAGGTCGTGAGGGCGTTGGCCAGGGGCAAGAGCAACAAAGAGATAGCGAAGAGCCTGGGGATCTCGGAGAAGACCGTAAGGAACCACGCCTCGAACATCTACAAGAAGCTGCACATCTTTGACAGGACACAGGCTGTCATCTATGCCATAAGGCAAGGGCTCGTAGACGTGGAGGAGCTGGAGCCCCGCTAGGGCGAGCCAGGGAAGGGCATCTCCACCTTCACGCTGGTTCTCTGGTCGGGCGTGCTCACTATCTCCAGCCTCCCGCCAAGCGCCAGGACTCGCTCGCGCATCCCCGAGAGGCCCACGCCCTCACGGACCGAGGCAGGGTCGAAGCCCACTCCGTCGTCAGCGACCTCGGCTCGCACCCTGCGGTGGCCGGCGGAGAGAACGACCTCGACGCAGCGCGCGCAGGAGTGTCGCCGGACGTTGACCAGGGCCTCCTGGAGGACGCGCAACAGCTCCACGTCCGCGGCGCCGGGAAGCTCGGACGGGAAGCCGTCGCGTACCGTCAGCAAGATCTCGCGCTCCGGCGTCAAGTGGCGGTTGAGCTCCACGAGGGACTCGACGGCCCTCACGAACGGTTGCTCCTTCTCGAGGCGGAGGTCGTAGATGGCGTTGCGCAGGCTCCCGACAGCCCTCCTGAGCGCGTCTATCTCCTGCTCCAGACCGGACCCGGCGGACTCCACCTGCGCCGCTTGCATCCCCTGCAGGGCGCCCGCGAGGTCCTGGAGGACCACGTCGTGCAGGTCGCGTGCTATGCGGCGGCGCTCGGCCTCCCGGATCTCGCGCAGGCCCTCCTCGAGCCGCTTGCGCACCGTTACGTCGGTCGAGACGCCCACGATCCCGACCGCGCGTCCCTCGGCGTCCCGGATCAGGGAGTCGGTGACGTGGGCCAGGAACCGCGAGCCGTCCCTGCGCCTCACTACGAACTCACCCTCCCACGTCTCCCCGGCATGGATCCTCCGCAGTATCTCCTTGGCGCGCGGCATCTGGTCGGGGCTGACGGTGAGCTCTCTGATGTCGCGGCCCAGGGTCTCCTCGCGCGACCAGCCGTAGAGCCTCTCGGCGTACTCGTTCCAGTGCGTCACCCTGCCGCGCAAGTCGGTGGCTATGACGGCGGCCTGGACCTGCTCGAGCAGGTGCGCCTGGAACAGCACCTGCCGCTCGGCTTCTTTACGATCGGATATGTCGAGCAGCACGCCCTGGCGGAACAGGGGGCGACCTGCTCCGTCCCGGACGACCGCTGACTCGTCGCGCACCCACACTACCCGCCCGGCCCAGGTCGTTAGACGGTACTCGAGCTTGAGCGGGGCGCCCGTCCTGTTGGCGCGCACGTGTTCTGAGAGGACGTGCTCGCGGTCTTCCGGGTGCAGGAGGTTTGCGAAGAGCTCGGGCTCGGCGAGCCACTCCTCCGAGGACGCGCCCAGCATTTCCTCGGCCTGCGGGCTTACGTATATCGTGGAGGACACCTCGTCGAGCGCGGCCACGTAGGTGATGGCCGGGATCTGCTCGACCAGCGTACGGTACCTCGACTCGGCCTCCCTGAGCCTCGCCTCGACCTTCTTGCGCTCCGTTACGTCGCGCGAGACGGCTATTATCTCGAGCACCTCATCGGTTTCAGGGTCTCGGACCGCCCGGCTTGTCGTCTCGAACCAGGTGTAGGAGCCGTCCTTGCGCCGGATGCGGTAGCCGACCGTCTGGGTATCTGGACGTTCGAGTATCGTCGAGTGGGTCCTGCTCACTTCCGCGACGTCGTCGGGGTGGAAGAACTCGTAGGCGTCGCGCCCGACGAGCTCTTCGGGGTCGTAGCCGAGCAGGGACCGGCATGCGGAGGAGGCGTAGGTGTACACGCCCTCCGGCGTGTGCTTCGAGATCATGTCGGTCGAGTGCTCGGCCAGGAGCCGGTAGAGCTCGTCGCTCTCGTGCAGCCTCTGTTTTACCCCCGGCCGCCGGGTTCTCGGCGCCCCCGGTTCTCCGGTCAGGCTCACATCGGTGTCCTCCGCGTTGCAGCCAGCGGCACTATATTAGCCTATCCGTCTACCCCTGACGCATGAGTGAGAATCGGGGACCGGCTCCGAGAGGGCCTGGGTAATTTGGCCCAGGAGGGTACACAAGATGTTCCGCTTTAACGATGTGAGGGATACAGTATGTGGGAACCCGACCATCGTTGACGTTCTGACGTGGTCGGCGTCGAAGCGGCTCGCCGGCTGGCGAGAGGAGGTTTTGAGGTGCGGGTGATCGAGCACGAGAGCGGGCACTACGAGGTCCGCGAGGTGCCCTACGGCAAGGTGTACGACTGGCGTCCGGATCGCGTCGTCTTCGAGTGCGACTGCGGAAAGACGCACGTCTCGCTCGGGTCCGCGGTCGTGTGCTCGTGCGGGACAGTCCACAACGATGTCTCGAAGGAAGGACAGCGGGAGGAAGAGGAGGAGTCCCTCCATCCCTGGCTCGAGGACTACGAGGAGTGGCGCAGGGAGAGGGATGCCAGAGACTTGCGCCACGAGTACTTCGTCTTCGTGGAGGAGAGCGATGCTTAACGCGACGGAGACGTCGCCGCTGGAGGCGGGGCACCGCGGAGGACCTTCGCGGTCGTGGTACCTCATTGCGCGCCGGGAGGGGAACCGGTTGGAGGTGTTGACCCTTGCCGGGCAACCCCGCAGAGATATCCTCCCCCTCTTCACAACCGCCGGATCGGCCCGGGACTTCCTCCGTCGCGGCGGTGTCGGCGTGGAATGGCGGGTGAGGGAGTCTACCGCAGGCGAGCTGGTCTCGATCCTGGTGGGCTACCTCCCGCACGTGGACCGGGTCGTCCTCGACCCCGTCTTCGGGGTATCCGCAGGAGACGCGGAGCCACAGAGCCCGAGCAAGAAGGAGTTCGTCTCCGTCCTCCTCGGCGAGCCGCTCGCGGCCCCTGCGCGCTGAACTACAGGCTCTCTCTATACTGGCCGCCCGCGCTTTCACGGGGTACGGCGCGGGATCACGCTAGAATGTGCCGCAGCGTTTCCCTGTGTGCGGGGGCTTTGTATGAGGCGAGAGAACGTGACGAGCGGCACGGTGTGGGAGCGGGAGGTGGGGTACTCTCGGGCAGTTCGTCGCGGGCCCTTCGTGTACGTCTCGGGTACTACCGCGACCGATGGTAGCGGCGGCTTCGTGGGGGTAGGCGACCCCTACGCGCAGACGATCCAGACGCTCAACAACATAAAGGTGGCTTTGCAGGCGGCGGGGGCCGGACTCTCTGACGTGGTGCGGACCAGGATCTACGTGGTCAACATAGACGACTGGGAGAAGATAGGGGCAGCTCACGGCGAGTTCTTCGGGAAGATACGACCCGCCACCAGCATGGTCGAGGTCCGGCGCCTCATCGCGCCCGAGGTGCTCGTCGAGATCGAAGCCGACGCCTTCCTGGACCTCGGGTAGGGACCGTTCGCGAACGGCCCCTACCCGATCTCGGATGCGCGGCCCGCGGTATCCTCCAGCGCCTGAAGGGCCGAGGCCTGGTCCATCCCCGTGCTCCTGAGTAGGTCCACCGCGGCGGACCGGATCTGGCCGACGAGCACGCTGATGGCGAGGTCGTGCCTCTCCTTTAGTATCTCCGTGGCCTTGCGGGCGGCCTCGAGCGCGAACCTCCGCGTTTCCTCCGGGCCGCTGGTCTCCTCGAGGTAGGTGGCCAGGGCCCTGACCGCCCGCGCCAGGTCCTGCACGGCCTCGGGCAGCGGCGGCGGTATGGTGTCGCCGCGCCTGAGCGCGTTGGCCGCGCCGCGCGCCAGGACCCGCGTGTTGATGACGGCAAGGTCTATCCTGGTACCGGCGCTGGCGTAGAGCTCGAGGTGCTCGAGGGCCCTGCGGCGGGTCGGGGAGAGCTGGGCGGTCTCGTAGCCGGCTGCGAGGGCCTCATAGAAGTTCTGTCACCCGGTCGTCGTCGATCTTCCTGGCGCGCGCGAGCGCTCGTTCGATCGGCCTCGCGGTCCCCGTCTCCGAGCGCGTGGCGATCTCCTCCAGTACCGCCGCCAGCTCGTCGAAGACCGGGCGCGCGGCCCGCTCCACCAGGCGCTCGGGGTTATCGGGAAGAGGTAGTTGACGGCCAGAGCGACTACGCCACCGCCACGAGCGCGTCGAGGAAGCGGGCCGGGTCGAAGACGTCCTGCAGGCGGCTGGAGCACGACCACGAGGAGCGCCGAGATCGCCGCCTGGTTCACCAGCAGCGGCCCTCGCGCCGAAGAACACGGCCGCCGCCATCGCGAGGAGCACCACGACCCCGATCCTGGCCGCCCCCGTGCCCGATCACGATGACCAGGAGATCCGCCACCATGAGCCCTACGGCGACCCCGAATGTCAGCTCGATGGCCCGCCTCCACGCTGGCCCAGCGTCACCCCAGGCAGATCACAGCCGCTATGGGGGCGAAGAACGGACTGCTCGTGCCCGATAACGATGACCGCCAGGAAGTACGCGACGCTGGCCGCCACGGCGGTCTGGACCACGGGCCAGCCGTTGACCCGGAGCCTCTCGATACCAGCCAGAAAACCGCGCCGAAGCCTGAAGAACAAGCGCCCTCGCCTCACGGAGCCCACACCCGCCAAAGCTTTGCGCGAACTATACACCCTCCCCCTGGATAATCGCCTCCGGGGGCTACGCTGGCTCGTCCGGGACGCCGAGCACCTCATCGTAGCTTCACGCGGCTGACCTTCGTGCGGCCGACGCTCGTATAATCTCCCGTTGGAGAGCCTCAGGAGGTGTTGGATGGCCTGTCAACGTAGCGAACCTGGCACCTGGGGCTGGTAGGGTAAACCCGTGGACCACGTCGACCGCCTTCGCCAGGAGTACACTCGCGCCGGCCTCGAGGAGTCCGACGCCGCCTCCGACCCCATAGAGCAGTTCCGGAGCTGGTTCGACGAGGCCCTGGCTGCGAACCTCCACGAGCCCAACGCCATGACCGTCGCTACAGCCACCCCCGACGGCCGTCCGTCGGCGCGCATAGTCCTCCTCAAAGGTTTCGACGAGCGGGGCTTCGTCTTCTACACCAGCTACGAGGGCCGCAAGAGCGTAGAGATCGAGGCGAACCCTCGTTGCGCGCTCGTCTTCTACTGGGGGGAGCTGGAGCGGCAGGTGAGGGTGGAGGGGCGTGTCTCCCGCATCCCGGAAGAAGAGTCCGACGAGTACTTCGGGAGCCGGCCCAGAGGGAGCCAGCTCGGTGCCTGGGCTTCCGAGCAGAGCAGGCCGGTAGAGGGTCGGGACGCGCTGGAGGAGCGGTTGCGGAACCTCGAGACGGAGTACGAAGGGCGTGAGTTGCCCCGGCCGCCGTTCTGGGGTGGCTACCGGGTCGAGCCGGAAGTTATCGAGTTCTGGCAGGGGCGCGAGAACCGGCTGCACGACCGGCTCGTCTACCGCCGCTCGGGTGGCTCGTGGATGCGGGAGCGCCTGCAGCCGTGAGGCGTCCGGGCCGGAGCGTGAAGACCTTTGTTGTTAAGATGCGTAATTCAGTCTTGTCACGGGAGAGGAGATGCTTTGAAGCTGGTAACGTATTCGACGGGTAGCGGAGCGCCGAAGGTGGGTTACATCGAGGACGGTGGGATCCAGCCTCTCGGGGATGGAAGCCTGCTGGAGTACATCGTGCACGGCCGCAGCCCGGACAGGCGCCCGGGTGGCGAGACGGTCGCGCTCGAGGAGGCGAGCCTGCACCCTCCGATAGCGCGGCCGGAGAAGATCGTCGCGATCGGTCTCAACTACGAGGACCACGCCGCCGAGACGGGGGCGGAGATCCCTGACAAGCCCGTCGTGTTCACCAAGTACCCGAACACCATCATCGGGCCCGGAGCGCCGATACGCATACCCCCCATAACAGAGCAGGTCGACTACGAGGCGGAGCTGGCGGTCATTATCGGGCGCAGGGCTAAGAACGTCTCCGAGTCGGAGGCCCTCGACTACGTCTTCGGCTACACGAACGCCAATGACGTCTCGGCTAGGGACCTGCAGTTCTCCGAGGGGGGTCAGTGGACGCGCAGCAAGTCCATAGACACCTTCCTGCCGCTGGGGCCATACGTGGCGACGCGCGACGAGATCCCCGACCCGCAGGACCTGTTTATCCGGGCCATTCTCAACGGTGAGACCGTGCAGGACGGGACAACGTCGAGGATGATCTTCTCCGTCGCCGAGCTCGTCTCCTTCCTGAGCCAGGGCATGACGCTCGAGCCGGGCGACGTGATCATCACAGGGACGCCGCCGGGGGTCGGTATGGCCCGCGACCCGCAGCTCTGGATGAAGCCCGGCGACGAGGTGAGCATCGAGATCGAGGGTCTCGGCACCCTCACCAACCCCGTCGAGGCGGGTTAGCCGGAGGCAAGAGGGCGTAGCCCGAAGCTCATGGCGGGGTCAGGCAACATATCGTACAGGCCGGTGAGGGCGATCGGCTTGCTGCTCGTGCTCCAGGTGATATGCCTTGTCGCCCTCGGCGCCCACGAGGCCCTGCAGGTCGACTGGCGAGCGGTCGATCCCGAAGCTCCGTCGCGGCAGGTGACCGAGGCCGTTACCCTGGCCCTGTTCATCCCGCCGGCGGTGATGACGCTGATGTCGGCGCTCGGTTTCCTCCTGTTGCGGCGCAGGGGGTGGTTGCTGGCGGCGATCTCGCAGGGCCTTAGCCTTGGGGTCTGCCTGTGGCTCTACTCCCAGTTCCAGCCGTGGTACGTCTACCCTATCATGGCCTACTGCATCCTCATGATCCTTTACCTCAACTCCCAGGACGTGCGCGTCGTGTTCCATCCGCGCCGCGCCGCGGCGCGCCAGGAGCCTGGAGGCGCCGCGTGAGTGCCGACGCCGAAGCCCTGCTCCGGCGCTTCGAGCCCGTCGTCCGCTCGACGAAGGGAGACAAGTTCTACCCGATGGACGTCGAGCCATACGTGCGGGCCTGCAGCCTGTGGGTCCAGCGTCCCGGCGAGGAGGCCGTCTGCGTCGTGCCCCAGGGCAAGCTGGACCTCGACACGCTCGCCCAGCAGCCGCTCGACGAGGCGGGAGCTGTCCACTTCCTCATGTTCACCGACCCTCGAGACCTCGCCAGGCCGGGTTCTCGCGGTGGCCGGTTCCGGGTGTTCGGCCGGCGCGCCGCAAGGGGTTTCAAGGAGTCGCGCGAGGCCTTCAGAGCCGGGCGCGGCAGGCTGGCGCGGGTAGGGTACTTCTCCCGCTTCGTGGATGCCCTCTACTCGATCACGCTGCTTGCGAGGGGCCGGGTGCCGGGGGAGTCCGCGGCCGCGGCTTCCGTCTCCTACGAGCGCATCATGGAGGAGAACGAGCACTACCGCTACCACGGAAGGGTGGTCCGCCAGGACGGTTGGGTGGTCTTGCAGTACTGGCTTTTCTACCCGTTCAACGACTGGAGGAGCGGCTTCTTCGGCGCCAACGACCACGAGGCCGACTGGGAGAAGATCTTCGTCTACCTCTCCGAGTCCGAGACGATGGGCGAGGTCAACCCTGAGTGGGTCGCCTACGCCGCCCACAACTACACGGGGGACAACCTCAGGCGACGCTGGGACGACCCCGAGGTCGAGAAGGTCGGCGAGCACCCGGTGATCTTCGTCGGCGCCGGCTCCCACGCCAGCTACTACGCCGCGGGCGAGTACCTGACCGAGCTCAACATACCCTTGCCTTCGCCTCTGGCCAGGACGGCTTCCGCCGTGCGTGGCTTCTGGAAGGAGAAGCTCGGCCAGTACATGGGGGGAGACGAAGAGGGAGGCGGCTACCTCCACATCCCATTCGTCGACTACGCCAGGGGGGATGGGATGTCCATCGGGGCGGGTGGCGAGAAGGCGTGGGACCCGCCACGCCTGATGTTCGACCCGCCCCCGAAGTGGGTCTCGGGCTACAGGGGGATGTGGGGGCTCTACGCTCGCGACCCCTTCGAAGGCGAGGACGCCCCCGCTGGTCCCATGTACAACCGGGACAAGAGCGTCAACCGGGCGTGGTACGACCCTGTGGGGTGGGCCGGGCTGGACAAGGTGCCTCCCCCGGACGAGGCGCTCGAAGTAGTGCTCGGCCGGCGCGCCGACCTGGAGGCGCGGTGCGCGGCGCTACGGACCGAGATCGACGAGAAGAGCCGCTGGCTGAAGGAGCTGGGCGTGGAGATCTCGGCCCTGCGCGACAGGTCCCACCTGGACGAGCCCTACGAGGAGGGGACGAGGCGCATCGCGGAGCTCTCCAGGGAGGTAGACCGGCTGCGGGCGCGCCTCGCCACCGACGAGGCCGTCTCGGCGTCGCTCGAGGAGTACGCCGATCGGTTGAGAGCCGGGGAGCGGGACCCCGCGCGAGCCCACATCTCCCGCGCTCACCGGCCCGCCTCGGAGGACGAGCTGAGGGTGAGCCGCGTGGCCGAGGCGTGGGCAGCCGCGAGCGTGAGCCTCATGCTTATAAGCTTCGTCGGGATAGCCCTCTTCGAGCGGGAGCACCTCATCTCCATGCTCGTCTTCAGCATCGCCCTGTTCGCGTTCGTCGAGGCCGGCTTCAGGGGACGGCTCGTAAACCTGGTGAGCAGCGTCAATATCGGGCTGGCGGTGGTTGCGGCCCTGATCCTGTTGTACGAGTTCTTCTGGCAGCTCGTCGTCGCAGCCGTCCTGGGCGTGGGCTTCTACGTCCTCTGGGACAACCTGCGCGAGCTCCGGCGGAGGTGAGGAAATGGACCTTGTATCCGAGTTGAGAAGCATCCTGGCGGACCCCGAAAGCGTTCGCGCCGACGGGGGAGAGGTCGAGCGCCACGGGAGCAGTCTCTTCACCTACCACGACCCGCGTCCTCCCGACGCCGTGGTGTACCCGAAGAGCAGGGACGAGGTGGTGGAGATACTGCGGTTCGCGGACGATCGCGGCGTCCCCATCACTCCCTTCGGCCAGGGGAGCAGCCTGGAGGGCCAGACGATCCCGTCTCGCGGCGGGATAAGCCTGGACTTCGCGCTGATGGATGGGATCCTCGAGGTCCGCCCCGACGATTTCCTGGCCCGGGTGCAGCCTGGCGTGACGCACGAAAAGCTCAACGCGCATCTGAGAGAGCACGGGCTCTTCTTCCCCGTGGATCCCGGCTGGGACGCCTCTTTAGGGGGGATGGCGGCGACCAACGCGAGCGGGACGAACGCCGTGCGCTACGGGGCGATGCGGGACCAGGTCCTTGGCCTCGAGGTGGTGCTCGCGAGCGGGACAGTGATGCGCACCGGCGGGATGGCGATGAAGTCCTCGGCCGGGTACAACCTGACCGCCCTCTTCGTCGGCTCCGAGGGCACCCTTGGCGTGTTCACGGAGATAATCTTGCGCCTGTATCCCATCCCGGAGCGCGTACTCGCGGCGCGGGCGGTCTTCCCTGACATCGAGCGGGCGGGAAGTGCTGCGGTCGCCATGATTCGGTCCGGGATGCTGGTCGGGCGTGTCGAGCTGGTCGACGCCCGCACCATTCAGGCGGTGAACGCCTACAAGGGCACAGCCTATGCCCCTTCCCCGACGCTCTTCCTCGAGTTCTCGGGCACAGAGGCGGCCGTCGAGCGCGACGTGGTGGCGGCGAGCGCGCTCTGCGAGGCCGAGGGCGCGGAAGGGTTCGAATTCGAGGAGGACGAAGCCGCAAGGGAGCGGCTGTGGGAGGCCCGCCACGAGGCCGCCCTCGCCATAAAGGAGCTTCACCCCGGCAGGAGGCCGATGACCACCGACGTGTGCGTCCCGATCTCCGAGTTGCCCGGTGCTCTGGGCCACGCCCGCGACGCAATCGCCTCGCGCGGTTTCGAAGGGGCCATCCTCGGGCACGTCGGTGACGGCAACTACCACGCCGTCTTCCCCGTGGACACACAAGACGCGGCCGACCTCCAGAGGGCCAGAGCGGTCAACGCCGAGATCGTCGCCTACGCCCTCGCGCGCGGCGGCACCTGCACGGGCGAGCACGGCGTCGGCTCGGGCAAGACAGAGGACCTGAAGAAGGAGCACGGCGACTCCCTGCCCTTCATGCGCGCCATAAAGCGGCTCGCCGACCCGAACGGCGTGCTCAACCCAGGCAAGATCTTCCCCGACTAGGTGTCGCGCGGGGAATGGATGCGGTTAGAATGGGAGCAGAATGGCGCGCACGATAAGGGTTGTGGTAGCTAAGGTAGGGCTCGACGGTCACGACAGGGGGGCCAAGATCATAGCCCGCGCCCTGAGGGATGCCGGTATGGAGGTGATCTACACCGGCCTGCACCAGACCCCCGAGCAGGTCGTCGAGACGGCCATCCAGGAGGATGCCGACGCCATCGGGATCTCGATCCTCTCGGGCGCCCACATGACCCTGATCCCCCGGATCATCGAGCTCTTGAAAGAGAACGAGGCCGAGGACATCCTGGTCTTCTGTGGGGGAACCATCCCGAATGACGACATCAAGAGGCTCAAGGAGATGGGGGTCGGCGAGATCTTCACCCCCGGAACCCCCACGAAGAAGGCTGTCGAGTACGTCGAGCAGGCGGTCCCAGCCGGCTAGGTGCCTCTGGCACGCTGACCTTTTACTCGGTAGCGGGGTACTTCGCGGCGAGTCTCTTGATGGTGGTCGCGTTCCGCATGGTCGCGGGCATTCCGACCGTCTTCTCGAGGCGCGCGCCGGAGAAGGCGGATTCGCGCATCTTTGTGCGGCATAACCAGTAGACCTCGCGCCCGTGGACGTGAAAGTCGTCGATCTCGGTTCGGAACGCCGACAGCTTTTCCCGCGCCTCGCCGCCCGGTGGGGAACGCAGGAAAGCGATGTACAGCGAGCTGCCTTCTCTGTCCAGCTCGGAGGCTTCGAATGGCCGGTAACTCGCGATGTCTCGCAACTCGGGGGCGGATCTTATGAACGTCGCCACTTCGTATCCGAGCGATTCCTGGAGGTGATCCTCGATCTCCTTCTCGAGCACCTGTGTGTTCCTGGCCGGTGAGTCGAAGATCACGTTCCCGCTAGCGATGAACGTCTCGACGTTCGAGAGGCCTAAAGCCTCGAACAGCTCGCGCAGGCGGTCCATCTTCACGTTGTGGCCGCCGACGTTGATCGCGCGTAGAAAGGCTACGAGTCGCGCCGCTCCAGCTGACGGTGTTCCCACGGAGAGCCCCCTGACGTTTCAGCGAACGTCCCAACACTACCCGCCACGATAGTGGACGACAATGCCTTTTTTGTCTTACCCGACCATCGTCTATAGAGTCGGCCGGCGTGCGACGAATACGTCGCGCTCGTACTGGTCGCGGGTGATCTCTGGCCGGAAGCCGGCTTCGCGCAACAGCCGTATCCACCCGGCGCGCGGGAAGAGTCCACAGATATGCCGGTTGTCGATGTCGGTTCGTACACTTACGGGGCGGTTCTGGCAGCCGTGCAAGCAGAGAGCGCGAAAACCTGACAAGCTGATGGGCTGAAGTGCTGACAGGCTGCCGACCGGAGGGACACTTTGGACTTCGTGAGAGTAGAACGCGGCGAGGGCGGCGTCGCCGTCCTGACCATAGACCGCCAGGAGAAGCTCAACGCGCTCGACCTCAGGGTCGTAGAGGAGATCGGGCAGGCTCTGCTCGAACTGGAAGCGGAGGGGCCGCGCGCCATCATCATGACCGGCGCAGGCGAGCGCTCCTTCGTGGCAGGGGCGGACATCTCGGCTATGAGCGCTATGGACCCTCTGGAGGCCAAGCGCTTCTCGGAGATCGGGCACGCCGCGATGGCGCTCCTCGATCGTAGCCCCGTCCCCACTATAGCCGCCGTGAACGGCTACGCCCTCGGCGGTGGCTGCGAGGTGGCCATAGCCTGTGATATACGCGTCGCAGCCGCGAACGCGACCTTCGGCTTCCCCGAGGTCAGCCTCGGCATCCTCCCCGGCATGGGCGGCACCCAGCGCCTCCCGCGCCTGATCGGTCCTGCGCTCGCCAAGGAGCTCATCTTCACCGGCCGCCGCATCGGCGCCGAGGAGGCGCGCGAGATCGGGCTCGTCAACCGCGTCGTCCCCGAGGGCGAGGCTCTGAACATCGCCAGGCAACTGGCCGGCGAGATCGCCGCGAACGGGCCCCTCGCCGTGCGCCACGCGAAGGCCGCGGCGAACCGCTCGACCGACGTGGACCTGGTGAGCGGGCTCGAGTACGAGGCCGACCAGTTCGCCCTCCTCTTCGCCACCGAGGACGCGCGCGAGGGTATGGGCGCCTTCGTCGAGAAGCGTAAGCCCGAGTTCAGGGGCCGGTGATCCACGAGACCAGGCTCCGCGTCCGCTACGCGGAGATAGACGCTCAGGGGCACGTCAACAACGCAGTCTACCTCTCGTACTTCGAGGTCGGCCGCGTCGAGTGGCTGCGTGCCGCCGGTCTCTCCTACAGGGAGCTGGAGGAGCAGGGCTACGGTATCGTCGTCGTGGAGGTGCTCGCCCACTACCGCAGAGCCGCCTTCTTCGACGACGAGCTCACGCTGCGCACCGAGCTGGCGGACCTGAGCCGGGCCTCCATGCGCTTCGAGTACGTGGTCTCGCGCGGTGGAGATGTACTCGTCACCGGCCACACCCGCCACGCGTGCGTGGACCTCGCCACAGGCAAACCGGTCAGGGTGCCCGAGGAGCTCCTCGCCGCCGCTCGTAAAGCATCCTAGGACGATGACGTCGTGCCTCGGTTAAGCTGTCCGGGAGCAGGGAAAGGAGCCTGAGCATGCTCGACACTACCACCGAGGCAGGGGACCGCGCCGAGAGACAGCTGCTGGATGAGGAGATCGCCTGGCTCACCACGGTACGCTCCGACGGCCAGCCGCAGTCGGTGCCACGGCAAGCCGTAGTGAGGTAGCCGCCAAGCCTCCAGGAAGCGCAAGAGCGGCCGCGGTGCTTCAATACGCTCGATGAGAATGGCTACGCTGGCGCTCACCGGCGACGTGATGCTCGGGCGCGGGGTGAATGAGGCGCTCAGAGCCGGCCGCCCCGCGGAACCGTGGGGCAACGTGCTGCCGCTGCTGCTCTCCGCCGACCTGCGCCTCATCAACCTGGAGTGCGCCATAACCGTCCAAAGGCGACCGTGGTCGCGCACCCCCAAGGTCTTCCACTTCCGCGCCGACCCGCCGGCCGTCGAGGTCCTCGAGGCGGCGCGCGTGGACGCCTGTTCGCTGGCCAACAACCACACCCTCGACTTCGAGGAGAAGGGCTTGCTCGACACCCTGGAACACCTCGAAGCCGCCGGCATCCGGTACGCTGGGGCCGGACGCAACCTGGAGGAGGCCGCGCGGCCTGTCCTCCTCGAGGGTGGGCTCGCGCTAGTGGCGTTCACGGACAACGAGCCTCCCTTCGCCGCCGGCCCGGACAGGCCGGGCACCAACTACCTGCCGGTCTCTACGGAGCCGGAGGTCATGCGCAGGGTGGAGGAGGCTATCGGAGCCGCGCGCGATGCCGGGGCCAGGACGGTGGTGTTCTCGAACCACTGGGGGCCGAACATGGTGCGGCGGCCCCCCGAGGCCTTCCGGCGGTTCGCCCGCGCCGTCGTTGACAGGGGAGCCGACGTCTACCACGGGCACAGCGCGCACGTCTTCCAGGGGGTGGAGGTCTACCGCGGCAGGCCGATCCTGTACGACACGGGCGACTTCATAGACGACTACGCCGTGGACCCTGACCTGCGCAACGACCACTCCTTCCTGTTCCGCCTCTCTACGGATGACGGAGAGCTCAGGCGCCTGGAGCTGTTCCCCGTCGTCCTGCCCTACGCCAGGGTGGAGCTGGCCGCGGGCGAGGAGCGGGAGGCGATCCTAGCTATCATGCAAGACCTCTCCGCAGAGATGGGCACCACCTTCGAGCGGCGCGAGGACCGTCTGGTTCTCGAGCCCGCCTGAGGCCTCCCCGGCACCGGACCTCTGCTAAACTCGCCCTCGTGAACCCCCTGATCAGCAAGTACGCGGATGCCTTGCTCAGGGCCGGCGTCGCCGGGACCAACACCTCCCACGGGGCGGAGGACAACCTCTACAAGATACGCCGTCTCCTCGATGGCGAGCCCAGCCAGACTTTCGGCATGGATGAGCTACTCGAGGACGTAAGCTTCGAGGAGGCCTACGAGGCGGTGAGTTGCCAGACCGGCCACCCCCCTGACATGGAGGAAACCGGCGGGCGCGGGTGCATAGACCCGGCGCGCACCGCCGCCGGGCTCGTAGAGGCCGGAGAGCGAGTCCGGGCCGCCGCAGAGGCCGGAGGCGCTTTCGTCCTCGCGACCGGACATCCCGGCGCCCTGCTCTCTTACTACCTGGGCCTCGCGGCGTGGGTCGAGGAGCTGGGTGGGGAGACGCTCACCGCGCTGACGCAGGGTCGCTACGAGAGAGGCTCCTTCCTAGACTGGGTGGGGGCGGTGGGATCTCTGGGAGACGGGGCCAGCCTGCGGCACACCCACGACGCCGACCCTATGCGGGACCTGATGCGGGAGCTGGACGGCATAGACCTCGTGGTTGCTGACCACGGGTTCGCCGGCGCGGCCATCACAGCCAACATCCCCACAGTAGCGGTCATGGACACCAACGACCCGGCCCTCGCGGTGGTGGCCCGGCGCGGCGCGGACGTGACGGTAGTGCCCATGGACGACAACCGCCCGCTGGGCTCCTACGTCTCCGCCCTAGAGGTGCTCAAAGGCAAGCTCTGATCCGTGGCCTTAAGGTTACGGATCAGGGGGAATGACCTCTTCGTCCTCCTGCGCGTACGCTACGATCTCCTCGAAGGACATCGCGCGCCCTTCCTCCCACGCCACGGTCCACGTGGTCCCTCCCCACACGTACGCGGTGAGATGGAACGGAGGAGGCGCAGCGTGGCGCGAGCCGGCGAGGTACTGGAGAACCCCATAACGGGCCAGCGGATAACCTTCCGCAAGACGGCCGGCGACAATCGCGTCAGCGCGGGGCCATCCGGATCGAGCCGTCCAGGCGTATGACCTCGCCGTTGAGCATCTCGTTCTCGATAATGTGCCTCACGAGCGCCGCGTACTCTTCCGGGCGGCCAAGGCGCGATGGGAAAGGGACCTGTTTGCCCAGCGACTCGCGGGCAGCTTCCGGAAGCCCGGCCATCATCGGGGTGTCGAAGATGCCCGGGGCGATGGCAACCACCCTGATGCCGTACTGCGCGAGCTCGCGGGCGACGGGCAGCGTCAGCGCGACTACGCCCCCCTTGGAGGCTGCGTAGGCGACCTGCCCGATCTGGCCGTCGTACGCGGCTACCGACGCGGTGTTGACGATGACCCCGCGCTCGCCACTAGCGGCGGGCTCGTTGTTCACCATGACCTCGGCCGCGAGCCTGAGAACGTTGAACGTGCCCACGAGGTTGACCTCTACCACCTTCGCGAAGGAATCCAGGGAGTGAGGACCCTCCCTGCCCAGCACCTTCTCAGCCGACGCGATGCCGGCGCAGTTGATCGCGCCGTGCATGCCGCCGAAGCTCTGCAAAGCCTCTTCGATGGCCCGCCTCACGCTCGCCTCGTCGGTGACGTCCGTCTCGACAAAGCGGACGTTGTCGCCCGCGGCCTCGCCTCTGAGGTCCGCCACCACGGCGTTCGCGCCCTCGTTCGTGAGCATTTCGGTGGTGGCGCAGCCGAGACCCGAGCCGCCGCCGGCGACGAGGAAGGTGCGTCCTTCTATCTCCATCCGGCGACCTCGGGGAAACTTCTGTTCATGATCCTCCTCCTCTATCTGTCGACGACGGTCAGCGTGACGTGGCTCGGGCGCTCGGGGTCGTGGAAGATCCTCTGCCGGGCCACCTCGGTACGCGCCGAGTCGGGACCCTCGCCGGTATTCGGGTTGCGGTCCCAGCGCGGGAAGCAGCTTGAGGTGACGTGCACCCTGATGCGGTGCCCTGCCCTGAAGGTGATTCCTGTCGCCCACAGGTCCACGTTGTACTGGTATACGCGTCCCGGCTCGACGGGCTTCGCCCCGGCAGGTCTTGTGACGCCGGGAGCGGGAAAGGCCTCGCGGGCGCTGGCCCGGATCACGCCGTCCGCCACCCCGATCGCGCGCCCGTCGGGGTAGACGTCGACGAGTCGGACGACGAAGTCCGTGTCAGGGGCCGAGGTTGCCGCGAAGACGGTTGCGTGTATGGGACCTAGAACCGTGTAGTCCTCCCGGAGGGTCTCGCTCGTGTAGACAGAGCACGTCGGGGCGGTCCTCTATCTCGCGCTGGTCGCGGGCGCCGGGACGGTGGATAGGGGCCATGAGTACCGCCCCGCCCACGGTGGGGACGGGGTCCCTCGGGTCGTAGTCGTACTCGTCAGGCTCGCCCGGCTCCGGTGCTTCGCGGGCCAGGCGCCTGCCGCCGCGCAGATGCCATCGTTCTTCGTACGCGCCTGGGACGGGCCACTCCTCGTAGCCGCGCCAGTGGTTCTCGCCCATCACGAAGACCTCGACCGGCGGCCTCTCTTCCAGTGACCGCTCATCACCTTTAAGCGTCGCGTCGAACCAGCGGAGGTGAGCCTCTGTGAGATCTCCGCTGTAGTTCAGGAACGCGCCTGAGCTGCCTATCCCGAAGTCCAGGTCGCCGACGGTGCTCCCGAACTCCGCGTGCGTCCAGGGCCCCACGAGCAAACGCGGCGGGCGCGTGCCTGCTGCCTTCGCTCGCTCCTTCATCACCTCGTACTGCCTCAGAGTCTCCCCGATAAAGCAGTCGTACCAGCTACCGATGTGGAAGGTCGGCGCCTCGACCCGGTCGTACCTGCCGTCGATGTTGAGGTACTCCCAGCTCTCGTCGTCCGCGCCGCGCGCGAAGCCGCCGCGCACGAACGGCGTGAGGTCGTCGGGGTCGGGGAGCTGCGTGAGCGGGAGCGCATCGTAGCCGCCGCCAGCGAGCAGGGTGTCTATGGAGCCGACCAGTTCGGGCAACTTCTCTCCGATCTTCTGGGGCTCTCCGCGGTACTTGCGGAAGAGTATCCCGAGCGCGAGGGCGCCCTGCGCCCAGTACTGTATGAGGCCGAGCTCCCGCGCTCCGCCGCGCATCTGGGCGCCGTTCAGGTGGTTGCCCCATGTCTGGCCGGGGGCCATGCTCTTCAAGGAGGGCGGCTGCATGACGGCGGCGTGCCACTGGGCCTTGCCGAGGTAGGAAAGCCCTATCATCCCCACGCTGCCGGAGGAGCCGGGCAGCTTCGCGGCCCACTCGACGGAGTCGTAGCCGTCCTCGAACTCGCGCACGAAAGGGGTGAATTTACCCTCCGAAGCGTAGCGGCCGCGGACGTCCTGGATCGCGACGATGTAGCCGCGCCGGACGGCCCTCACGGGATCGAGGTAGGTGGAGTCGAAGGGGAGGTCTTTGCCGTATGGCATGCGGGCCAGGAGGACAGGGTACGGGCCGCCATCAGCCGGGCGGTAGACGTTGGACATCAGGGTCGTGCCGTCGCGCATCCGCGCCGGCACGTCTGTCTGGATCATTGCCTCCATTGTGGGGTCCAAGCGTCCTCCGTCAGGCTTCCGATCTACGATCCGGCGCGTCTGCCGAGAAGCGCGAGGGCTGTCGCGGCTAAATTCTCGAGCGCCACCTTTGAGGACATCGTGCCGGTTCGTCCGAAGCCGGCCCCAATGACTTTCACTCAGCCCTTCGCGGACGTGTAGTCGCTGTAGCGCTCGCGCAGCGCCATCTTGAGCGCCTTGCCTGTCGCGGTGTGCGGTATCTCATCGACGAACGCGATCGCGTCCGGCAGCGACCACTTCGGGTGGTCGGACGCCAGGTGGGAGAGGAGCTCTTCCTCCGTCGCCTCTTCACCCTCCTTGAGGACAACGACCCCGAGAGGCCGCTCGCCCCACTGCTCGTCGGGGATGGCGATGACCACGGCCTCGGCGACAGCATCGTGGGACATCAGGGAGTTTTCGAGGGCCACGGAGGAGATCCACTCCCCGCCGCTCTTGATCAGGTCCTTGGTCCTGTCCTGTATCTCGACGTAGCCGCTTGGCTCGATGGTGACGATGTCGCCGGTTCTGAACCAGCCGTCCTCGGTGAACTTGTCGTCGCCCTCCTCGGTGTTGAAGTACGCCCCCGAGACCCAGGGACCCCTGATCTCCAGCTCGCCCATCGACTCGCCGTCCCACGCGACCAAGCCCTCGTCGCCGCGCGCCCTTACCTCGATGAATGCCCCGGGTAGGCCCTGGGTGGCTCTAATCCTGTAGCGCTCGTCCTCCGGCACTTCGTCCATCTGGCTGCTCAGGTTGCAAATGGTCCCCAGAGGAGTCGTTTCGGTCATGCCCCAGGCGTGGAGCACGTACAGCCCGTGGCGGTCATCGAAGGCCCGGATCATGCCCTCTGGAGCCGCTGACCCGCCGATGATCATGGCGCGCACGCTGGACAGATCGTAGGCCTCCGGGTCCTCGTCGAGCTTGCTCAGCACGCCGAAGAAGATGGTTGGCACCCCCGCGGTGACCGTGACCTTCTCGTTGGCCATGTCCTCGAGCAAGCTCTCGGGATCGAGGTGTGGCCCCGGCAGGACCTGCTTGGCCCCGACCAGGGTCGAGGTGAACGGCAGACCCCAGGCGTTGACGTGGAACATCGGCACCACCGGCATCACCACGTCGCGCTCCCTGATGCCGAGCATGTCCGCCATGGCAGAGGCCATCGAGTGCAGACATATGGCCCGGTGCGAGTACAGCGCGCCCTTGGGACGCCCAGTCGTCCCCGAGGTGTAGCACATCGCCGCCGCGTCGTTCTCGTCGAAGTCTGGGTACTCGAAGCGCTCTTCGTCGGCGCCCGAGAGCAGGTCCTCGTAGCTCTCGAGCCCCTCCGGCGCCGAGCCGTCCGAGGAGAGGACGAAGACACGGCCCAGGTTCACCTGGTCTCTGAACCCGTCGAGTAGCTTCACCATCGTTTCGTCTATGAGCAGCACGCGGTCCTCGGCGTGGTTGATGATGTAGGCGAGGTCGTCCGCGCTCAGGCGAGGGTTGATGGTGTGCAGCACCATCCCCGCGGACGGGACGCCGAAGTACGCCTCCAGGTGCTGGTGGTTGTTCCACGCGAGGGTCGCCACGCGGTCGCTCTTCTCGAGCCCGAGCCCGCCAAGCGCGACGGCGAGCCTCTTGGCCCGCCGCACGAAGTCCGCGTACGTGTAGCGGTGGAAGCTCCTGTCGGGCCTGCGGGTGACGATCTCCTTGGGTCCGTAGAGCGCCTCGGCTCTGCGGAGCATCGCGGGCAGCGTCAACTGGTAGTCCGAGGTGAGGCCTTTCAACGCGTCCTCCTTCCCTTTCCCCCGGGTGAAGCGATGTTAGCATTCGGGGGAGAACCGGGGCAAGGCTCGCGGCTCGTCCGAAGCGTCGGCCATCAAGCGGGAGCTACACAGCCTCATGGCAGGTGAGCTCTCCGGCGCCGTGAGAACCGGCGTGCGAGCCGTGGCTTTTAGGGCTACAACACGCTGCTACGTGCGTGCGAGTCCGATGTTGGCGATCTGCTAGGATTCAGTGCATCGGTAGGCAAGGAACACTTATGGTTGATGAAAATAAGTTTAGCGTGGTCGGGGTGTCCTTCTTTGGCAAGTGGAGAGTAGGTACGTTCCCGACTCGCGAGCAAGCAGAGTGGCGGGCCAAAGAGCTTAATAGTTGGTCGGAGCGCTCCCCGCGCGGCTACATCCAGTACCTAGTGCAGCCCGTGGAGAAGCCTGGCGGGAAGCGTTGAAGAAACCGCCCTTCACCACCATGGTGCGCAACGCTGCTAAGGCGCGTTGGGAGAAGTGGCGGCAAGAGCACCAGAAGGAAGAGGAAGTGTCTTCGTAACGAACTTCTAGGGGAGGTGAGTAAGTGAGGGCGCGTATACTGGCAAATCTTGTCCTGGTCTTTCATTTTGCCTTTGTTCTGTTTTCTGTCCTGGGCGGCTTCCTTGTGCTGTGGAAACGCTGGATTGCTTGGCTTCACGTTCCATCGGTCCTCTGGTCCTCATTCGTGAACCTTTTCAGCCACGTCTGTCCACTTACGCCAGTAGAGACCAGGTTTCGACGCCTCGCAGGGCAAGCTGGCTATGAGGGCGGGTTTATTCAGCACTACGTCGCCCCTTTGGTCTACCCCGGCGGGATGCCTAGACGAATGGAGCTGATAGCAGGTTATTCGGTTCTCATCTGGAACGCCCTCGTCTACGCGTTCGTGGTTCTGCAGCGAAGAAGCGATTAGCCTCACCTGACCGACGATAATAGATCACCAGCGCATTGAGCTGGACGCCTTTGCTGTAGACCATAGGCTGGAGGACGCTGCCTTACACCTGCTGGTAGACGACGCTGTAGACGAGCAACACCACTGCTTGCCACGGCTCGACGAACAACCCCACCACCTCTCTCTAGGCCGCAGGGGCTTCGCCGCTCTTGATGCCCGGACGTGGCTCATCCGGCCCGCTCC
Organism: uncultured Rubrobacteraceae bacterium; assembly: GCA_963819315.1. Classification (GTDB taxonomy): domain Bacteria; phylum Actinomycetota; class Rubrobacteria; order Rubrobacterales; family Rubrobacteraceae; genus JALYGY01. The sequence continues at coordinate 102,135 of CAWFVR010000022.1, read as the reverse complement.
TCATGAGCAGGCGGCCAACCAGTACGGATCCGATCACGGCACCAGCAAGGATCAATATCCCGTAGTCTCCCGCCAGGTACTTGTGGACTATCACAGGGTAGGAGGTCGCGGTGAACGCCCCCAGGGCGCCCCAGGCGGAGTTGTGCACCGCGTGCGCTATGGATGCAGGCCAAACGCTGCCCGTGTATATCCTCAGGTAGCCGTAGAAGAAGCTCGCGGCCACGACGGTCCCGTAGAACAGGGGCAAGGAGATCACCTTGTTGCCGACCGGGAAGACGGTGGTGAGCAGGATCAGGGGCATGTGCCAGGTGGCCCAGACCAGACCGGACACGAATAAGGCCCGCCTCCTACCCAGAGACAGGAGCCTGGGGAGCAGGTAGCCTCGGATCCCGATCTCTTCTCCGAGGGCGAACGTGAGCGTCACTATGACGACCTGTATGAGAAACCCGATGAGGGGGTCGACGATGCCGCCCTCGGGCACGACGAAGGAGGCGAGCGGGGTGGCCCACACGACGGCCGAGGCGGCCACGGATATGAGCAAGGTCCCTCCGAAGGCGATCCACCAGACGCTCAGGCCCAGACGGTGCAACCCCAGCCCCTTCCAGCCCTCCCTGGCGTAGCCCTCCCTGGTAATCACAAGCAGCATGACCAACGTCGCAGCGGTAGGGGTGAACGACCACAGGACCCACATACCCATGCCAGAGGTGAGCTCGAGCATCCTGATCAACAGGGCAGCCCCCACGGCCATAATCAGCACGAGCACCGAGAAGATAGCCGCCTTGCTGGTATCGCCTAACTTGGTGAACACGTTCGAGGCCCTTCCCCCCGCCGCTTCTCCGGCGGGAACGTCCCGCCGGGCGGCAGGAGGCAGCAGGTCGGGGAGCTACCCCTGGTCCAGGAGTGGGCCAGGTTGCGATCCTGCGCCCTCACGTGACGTTCCCTTGCCACGTAACAGTTGCAGCCTACTACCGGCAAGGGGCAAGTATATAGGTCAATTGCACCACTTCAGGGCACCCCGGCGAGACGGCACTGACTATCGTAGAATTGGCTTTGTCGGCGGTTCGATAGGAGGTCAGGTGGCGACGGAGTACCTGCAGTTTGCCGGGGCTATCGTGCTGATGGTAGGGATATTGATCGTGTCGTACTGGTTCGTCTACGTGCCGAACCGCCGCGACTCGGACGACCGGCAGAGGCCCCGGCAATAGAGATCTATCTTTGGGGAGTGTGAAAACAATTGCAGGTGTCGGCCAAGACTGATTACGCGCTGCGCGCCGCCGCCGAGCTGGCGCGCGCCTCGACGGAAGGAACGGGACCCGTTAAAGGGGAGTGGATCTCCGAGGCGCAGGGTATCCCGAAGAAGTTCATGGAGAACATCCTGCACGACCTGAAGCGCGCAGGTATCGTACGAACCCGCCGCGGCGCGTCCGGCGGCTACTGGCTGGCCCGCCCTCCCGAAGATATCCCACTGGCCGAGGTGATTCGCGCCGTCGAAGGACCCCTTGCGAACGTTCGCGGCGAGTGGCCCGAGGCCGTGGAGTACCCCGGCGCCGCAGAATCCCTGCAGGAGGTCTGGATCGCCGTCCGCGCCAACCTCCGCGCCGTCCTCGAATCCGTCACCCTCGCCCACCTCGCAGAGGGCAACCTCCCCAAACCCGTCACCATCCTTACTCAAGACCCCAAAGCCTGGGTCCACCACTAGAGGAGCACGCCCGCTGCGCGTGCTTGTCAGCACGCTCCGCGGCCTCGCAGCCGCTCCCGTCGCTTGTCAGCACGGCGCTTCGCGCCTTCTCAGCTCGCCGTCTTCGACGGCTTTCAGCTTGTCGGGGGCCGGACTTTCGTGAGTGAAGGCGATAGGCCGGTGCCGGAAGAGCGCTTGACAACTTGTGTAACCGCGGTTACTCTGATCCTCGGTTTGTACACTCAAATTGTGAAGAAGGTGTAGATGGCCGAGGGTGGGGTGAAGGCGCAGACCAAGCCGGTAGGTTTCTGGGAGGCGTTCTGGTTCTGGGTGAAGCTGGGGTTCATCAACTTCGGAGGACCGGCGGGCCAGATCGCGATCATGCACCGGGAGCTGGTCGACAAGAAGCGTTGGGTCTCCGAGCAGCAGTATCTACGGACGCTCAACTTCTGCATGCTGCTGCCGGGGCCTGAGGCGCAGCAGGTCGCCACTTACATAGGCTGGAGGCTGCACGGGACGCTGGGCGGCATCGTGGCTGGCTCCTTCTTCGTCATCCCCTCGATCTTCGTTTTGCTCCTGCTCTCGTACCTTGCGGTCGCCCACTCCGACGTGCCCGCGATCAATGGCCTCCTCTACGGGGTGCAGCCGGTCGTGATAGCGATCGTGGTGGAGGCGGTCATCAGGATCGGCAGGCGCACCCTCAACCACTGCCGTCCTCGTCGCCTTCGCGGTGCTGGCCTTCGTGGCCCTGTATTTCTTCTCCGTCCCCTTCCCACTGGTCGTCTTGGCCGCCGCCATAGGCGGGTTGCTGCTGAGCCGCCCGGTGCCAGACGCTTTTCGGGGAGGCGGCGGGCACGGCTCCTCGGAGGAGGAAGAGTCAGCCGTGGATCGGGCCGGCTCGAACGGCCGGCCCTCCATGCTGCGCAACCTGAGGCTGCTTGGCTACCTTCCTGGTACTGTGGGCTGTGCCGGTGGGGGCCATCTGGATCTGGCGCGGCGGGGAAGACGTGCTGGTTCGTGAGGCGCTCTTCTTCACGGGGGCGGCGTTCCTGACCTTCGGCGGGGCATACTCGGTGTTGAGCTACGTTGCCGACGTGGCGGTCAACCGCTACGGGTGGCTCACCGCAGACCAGATGGTGCAGGGACTGGGGCTCGCCGAGTCCACGCCGGGGCCTCTCATCATGGTCACCCAGTACGTCGGCTTCATCGGCGCCTGGAACGATCCTGGCCCATTCTCTCCTCTTCTCTACGGGACGCTGGGCGCTTTGATCACGACGTACGCCACGTTCCTGCCGTGCTTCCTGTTCATCTTCCTCCTGGCGCCCTACATAGAGCTTGCTGGCAAACGACCGTCGCCTGAGGGCCATCCTCATCGGGGTCACGGCTGCGGTGGTGGGGGTGATCGCCAACCTTGCGGTCTACTTCGCCACGCAGGTCCTGTTCCCCGACGGCGTCTCCGTGGGCGGTCTCGACGTCTTCGCGCTTGTGGTCGCTGTCGTCTCGTTCGTGGTGCTGCAGCGGTTCAAGGTCCCCATCTACCTGATGGTGCCGGTGGGTGCGTTGGTGGGGATGGCGTGGACACTCCTCCTGTAGGCAACGGACCGTCGGGGCCGGAGAAGACGCGGTGGGTGATCCTGATCTACCACCTCCCCAGGGAGCCTTCGCGCCACAGGGTGGCCGTATGGCGCAGGCTCAAGACTCTGGGCGCCCTCTACCTGCAAGACGGGGTCGCCGCCCTGCCGGAGGACGCCGTCACGCGCGAGCAGCTGGAGTGGCTCCAGCTCCGCATCCGCGAGGCAGGGGGGGAGGCGACCCTCTGGGAGGCGCTGCCGAACACAGTCGCCGAGAACAGAGACCTCGTCCAGGCGTTCCGGGCAGCCCGGGAAGAGAGTTACGGGAAGATGATCGAGGCTGCTCACCGCATCCGGCGCAAGGCGGAGCTCGGCGGCGACGGCGAGTCGCTACTCGAGGAGCTCGCCAGGACGGAGCGCGAGTTCCGGGCCGAGCGCCGGCGGGACTACTTCCGCTCTCCTTTGCGAACCGAGGCCGCCGAAGCCCTCCGCGCGGCGCGGCGGACACTCGTGGGGGGTGCTGCGGAGCGGGTGCGCGAAGGGGACGGAGGGCGGCTGATGCTCTGGGCCACCCGCCGAGGGTGCCACGTGGACCGCACGGCCTGCGTGTGGCTGATCAGGCGTTTCGTGGACGCGGAGGCCACCTTCTCGTTCTTCGAGGACCCGGTGGAGGCGCCGGAAGGGGCGGAGCTGTTCGACGTCGCCGGAGCCAGATTCTCCCACCGCGGGGACGATTGCTCGTTCGAGACCTTCATCAAGGAGTATCATCTCGACGATGCCGCGCTGGCCGAGATCTCGGAGATCGTGCACGACGCTGACCTCATGGACGAAAAGTACGGACGTCCCGAGTCCGATGGGCTGGACGCTATCATCCGGGGCATGCAACTCGTCCTCCCCGACGACCATACGCTCACCGGGTACACCGACGCCGTCTTCGACGGGCTCTACGCCTACCTGAGCCGGGAGGTGCTCTAGCATCGGGTCGCTCGGGATAAGGACTTCGGGCCTCCGGTACTCGACCGGCGGAACGGAGATCCTGAAGGGAGTAGATGCCGGGATGCCGGGCGGCAGCATCACCGCGGTCGTGGGGCCGTCGGGGGCGGGGAAGAGCACCCTGCTGCGCGCCATCAACCGCCTCATCGAGCCGACCGCAGGGGAAGTCTACCTGGACGGGGAGCCGACGAGCGGGATGGACCCCCTCGCCCTCAGGCGGCGGGTGGGGATGGTCTTCCAGCTCCCTGCGCTCTTCGGGGCGACGGTCGAAGAGGCTACTCTCTACGGCGCGCGGCTGGCCGGAAAGGACGCCGACGCGGGGCGGTTGCTGGAGATGGCGGGGCTCGACGCCTCTTTCAAAGACAAAGCGCCGCAGGCCCTCTCCGTGGGGGAGCAGCAACGGGTCTCCATAGCCAGGGCGCTTGCCCTGGAGCCCGAGGCGCTCCTCATGGACGAGCCGACGAGCGCGCTTGACGAGGCTGCCCGGCGCAGGATCGAGGACCTCATCAGGGAGCTGAACGCTTCTCTGGGGCTCACGCTCGTGGTGGTGAGCCACGACCTGGACCAGGTCGAGCGCGTCGCCGACCGCGTCGTGGTCCTGGTGAGAGGGCGTAGCGAGGGCGAGTGGGACAGGGATGAGTTCTTCTCCGGGCCGGGCGAGCGGGCGAGGCGGTACATCGCGGGGAGGTCGTGAGAGTGGAAGGTCTGCAGACGGTGGGATCCGGCCTGCTCACGCTCGGGCTCGTCGCCGTGGCGGTGGCCTTGAGCCTCTACCAGCGGCTGGACCTGGAGAAGGACATCGGGGTCGCCGTGGTCCGCTCCTTCGTGCAGCTCGCCGCCATCGGCTACGTCATCGACTACGTCTTCGGGCTGGAGAGCCTGGGCGCGGTCGCGTTGCTCCTGGCCGGGATGGTCCTGTTCGCCGCCTGGACCTCGGCCCGGCGGGCGAGCGGCGTGCCCCGGTCCTTCCTCGTGGCGGCTGGCGCCATAGGGGTGGCGGCCGTGGCGACGTTGGGGGTTTTGCTCCTCCTGCACATCGTGCCTCCTACGGCCCGCTACCTCATCCCGCTCGGGGGCATGGTGATCGGGAACTCCATGAACACCGCGAGCCTCACCCTCACCAGGCTGCGCGATGACATCGGCGAGCAGCGGCCGAAGGTCGAGGCGGCCCTCGCTCTGGGCGCCACCAGCCGCCAGGCCGTCGCTCCCATCCTGAGGACCGCGCTGCAGCGGGCCCTGATCCCGCTCATAGACGCCACCAAGACCACGGGCATAATCTTCTTGCCCGGCGCCATGGTGGGCATGATCATCGCCGGCGCGGACCCCCTGGAGGCCGTGCGCCTGCAGATAGTCGTCCTCTACATGCTCCTCGGGAGCGTCTCCATAGCGGCCATCCTGGTGGGTCTGCTCTCCTACAGGTCCTTCTTCACGCCGCGCCACCAGCTCAAGACGGCGCCGCAAGAGTAGCATTTCAGCACGCCACCTTGGGCTTCGCCAGGCGGCTTGTCAGCTAGTCTCAGCCCAGAGAAAAAAGCTGAAATGCTGACAAGCCGTCTGCAAGACGGCGTGCTGAAAGCGGAGCCCGAAGGGCGTAGCGTGCTGAGATGCGCGCAATGGGTAGGGGCTCGCCTCTACCCATTGCGCTTTAGAAAGGACTGCTGACGCCATGGGTCGGCCGTACGACGAGGACGGGGCAATGGGCGTGACGGACGACGGAATCGGCGACGTTGCCCAGCAGGGCCCGTCTCAGCCCGCCGAAACCGCGGCTACCCATCACGATCAGGTCGGCGTCGATCTCCTCGGCCAGGTGGACGATCGCCTCGTCCCGGCGTTCGTTCATCCTGAGGTGGGCGATAGCAACGCTGCCACCCGCCTCCTCGATCTTCCTTACCTGTTCGTCGAGTATCTCCTGGGCTTCGCGCCTGAGGTCTTCACTACTCGTCTCGGCGTAGACGTCGTATACAGCCTCAGGAAACGTGCGCCCGACCGCCACGACGTGGAGCCTCGCGTTGGTGCTCTTCGCGAGGTCTACGGCCTTCATGGCTGCCAGCTGCGCATGAGGGGAGCCGTCGGTGGCCAGCAGGATGCGCGTCGGAAAGGTGCTAGCCCGATCGTCCAAGGTTCTAGCGGTTGCTCCAGTTGTACTCGGTGTCCGGCGAAGGGGACCAGAGGTACCCGAAGAACTCGAGCTTCTCTATGACCCTCCTCGCGCTCTCCTCGGGGGTCTCCTCGTCTGTCTTGAGGACGAGGTCGGGAGCGACGGGCGGCTCATAGGGGTCCGAGACGCCGGTGAACTGGTCTATCTCCCCTGCGAAAGCCTTCTTGTAGAGGCCCTTCACGTCGCGCTCGGCCGCAACCTCGAGGGGTACGTCCACGAAGACCTCGACGAAGTCTATGATCCTGCGCCTCACCTGGTCGCGGGCCTCCTTGTACGGCGAGATCGCCGAGACTATCACCGCGACGCCGTTGCGGGTGAGCAGGTTGGCCACGAAGCCTATGCGCAGCACGTTTATGTTCCGGTCGTCCCTGGAGAAGCTCAGGCCCTTAGACAAGTTGGTCCGCACGATGTCCCCGTCGAGGACCTCTACCCTTAGGCCCCTCTCTTTGAGCTCGTGCTCGACGATCTCGCTTACCGTAGTCTTGCCGGCCCCCGAGAGGCCCGTGAACCACAGGGTGAACCCGCGCTGGTTTTCCGTGCCGTTCTCCATACTATCGGTTCCTTTCTGCCTTGTATCCGTCGCTGCTTCCCGGCTCGTAGTCTACATGCCGGGTGACGCCGTTTCAGACCCGGCGCGGGGCTTCGGGCGAACGAATCCGGCCGGGGCTATACCCCGGCCGGACGCGTTAGCAGGCTTCGTTCTTCGCGCTCTACTCTACAGCCTGGGTCTCGATCACCGGCTTGCGCTCGCGCCGGATAGCGGCGTAGGCGAAGTAGAGCGCCGTGATCCAGACCGCCAGAATGGCCCCGTAGACGAATACGTTCAGAGCCGGGTCGAGTCCCGACGGCCTCTAGGAAGGTGTTGGCGTTGACGAGCAGGATGAACCCGCCGACAGCCGTCCCGAGCACGCGCGCGTTGAGGTGGCGCACGATCCAGGCCGCTATCGGAGCGGCGACCAGGCCACCGAGAGCAGAACCCCGACCACCTCCCAGGGCACCTGGGCGAAGCTCAACGAGATGAGGAAACCGATGCTCGCGGCCAGCGCGACTATGAACTCGCTGGTGTCAACCGTGCCGACCACCTTGCGCGGCTCCATGCGCCCGGAAGAGAGCAGGGTAGGGGTGGAGATCGGCCCCCACCCGCCGCCGCCAACCGCGTCGAGGAAGCCCGCGATCAGCCCGAGCGGCGAGAGGAAAGCCCGCGGGATCGGCAAATTCTGTACCACGTTGCTGGTACGGTTGAACGCGAAACGCGCCAGAACGTAGGCTCCAAGGAGGAAAAGGAAGATCGCCACGACAGGCTCGGCCACCGCCGCGTCTATGAAACGCACCAGGACCGTGGCCCCAACGAACGCCCCGATGCCGCCAGGGATCGCCAGCCACAGGATCTTGGACCAGTCAACGTTGCCAAACCGCCAGTGCGAGACCCCACTGGCCAGCGTCGTGCCTACCTCGGAGATGTGTACCACCGTCGACGCCAGCGCCGGCGTAAGCCCCACTATCGCCAGCAACAACGTCGTAGAAGTCACCCCATAGGCCATCCCCAGAGATCCGTCCACGAGCTGCGCCACAAACCCTACAATCGCCAGAACTACCAAGTTTCGCACCTGCCAGTGCCTCCCTTTGTCCTAATTGTCTACTTATAATATAGGCAAAACACAGTACGGCGAGACTCTACACAGCCAGGCAGGGACTGTCAAGGGCGATAGGCGCAATTTTGCGAATTTTTGTTAAGTTGGTGGTGGCGTCTTTACACGGTTGTGGTGGGATCGGTGGGGGAGAGCTGGTCGCGGCCGTTCAGTTCGGCGCCTTTGGGCGCGGGCACGGCTCCGTCGAGGAGTGGATCTCTGGTGTCTCGCATCCAGGCTTCGAGCCGGTCTCGCATCTCCTGCAGCACGCCGGCGAGGGTGGGATCTCCCGGCGAGGTTGTGCGCCTCGTTGGGGTCGATGACGCAGATCGTAGAGTTGCTCCGGGGGGATCTCACGCTCTGCCCCACCCGTTGGAGAGGAGCACGTCCTTGCTCGGGCCGTCGTCGGTGTTCGGCGAGGACGGGCTCTGGTGTTCGTCGTCCGAAGCGCCGGATGTACTTCCAGCGGTGCGTGCGGACGCACCGCTCGGGCTCGTAGGCGACGTGGTAGGTCTTCTCGGCGAAGATGGCGTCCCTGACCTCCTCTGCCTCCCCGTTCGCGAGCGGGAGGAGCGACTCGCCCTGCAGCCACTCCGGCGGTCTCTCGACGCCGGCGAGGTCACAGACTGTCGGGAAGAGGTCTATGTGGGAGACGAGGGCGTCGCTGGCCTTTCCGCCGGTGAAACCGCCTGGGCCGCGCAGGATGAGCATGACGCCGAGGCCCCTGTCGTAGAGGGTGGCCTTCGCGCCGGGGAAGGCGAGGCCGTGGTCGGTCGTGCAGATGACGAGCGTGTCCTCGGCCAGCCCTTCGGCGTCGAGGGCGTCGAGGACGGCCCCTATGCCCCTGTCGAGCGAGCGGGCGCTCTCCTGGAAGGCGGCCATGTCCAGGCGCGTCTCGGGGGCGTCGGGCAGGTTGGGCGGGGGCATGACGTAGTTGGCCTTCTTCGGGGAGCTTGGACGGAACCACTCGCGGTGGGTCTCGAAGAACCCGACGGAGAGGAAGAAGGGCCTGTCGCTCGCGCGCTCCAGCAGGTCGAGGGTCACGGGCACGACGTCGTCGGTGTGGCTGGTGCTGATCTTGACCACCTCGTCGTAGCCGATGATGTCCGGCTTCTTGGAGATGTGCTGCTCGCCGATCAGGGCCGACCAGTACCCGAGCTCGCGCAGGGTGTGGACGATGTGGTGCCTGTAGTCCTTGAGCGAGAAACCGCGGTGGGCGAGGCCGACCATCCCGTTGGAGTGGGCGTACTGGCCGGTCAGCAGGCAGGCCCGGCTCCCCGAACACGTCGGGGCGGCGCAGAAGGCCTTGCGGAAGAGCACGCCCTCCTCGGCGAGACGCTGGATGTTGGGCGTCCTTACGGAGTAGCCGTAGGGCCTGACCCACCTGCCCGTGTCGTGGGAGTGGATGTAGAGGATGTTCGGAAGATCCGGCAACTCTTATCCCTTCTGCGCGGTCTTGACGGCAGCGCGCTCGTTGTACAGACGGACCCACTCCTCGGAGAGATCGTCCGCCTGCCGCCGCATTTTAGGCTGCTCGACGGCGAAGTTCTCCGGAATCGGAACCCCTATGCCGTCGAGCAGCCACAACACGGTCCCCTCGTAGTCCTCGATGAGCTCCTCGTAGACCACCTCCATAGGCTCCACGCCACACTCCTCGAAGAAGCCCTGCCAGGCGGCGTTGTGCTCGTCGATGCGCAGCTTGAGGTGGTCTACGGCGGCGAAGCTGAAACGCAGCCCCTGCCCGCCGACGTCCTCGTCGGAGTCCTTGCGCCACTGCTGGGTCTGGAGCGCCTTCCACAGCGAGACGGCCTGGCGGGTGGTGTCGCCGCGGCGCATCCAGACGAACCGCCGCAGGTTGGGCAGTACGGCCGCGGGCACCTCGCAGGGACGGACGTCCTGCAGTCCCGGCGTCCGCCGCGCCAGGCGGACGAAGTCCCTGAAGTAGGCCCACATGATCTTGGTCCCCAGCACGCCGTTCTCGGTGGTGCCTTTGCGCAGCGCCTCTCGCCACCAGCTTCTCGAAGTCGGGCGGGCTGCCAGGAGGGGTCCCTGCGCGCCGGATGCTCGGCGTACCTGCCACCGTACTCGCCCAGAACGTCCCTGAACTCGCGGATCGTCCAACAGCGCCCATACCTCGGGGTCGTTGGAGCGCTGGAAGTAGTCGCGCGGCTGCCTGCGGCTGCCCCGTCTCCAGCAATACCTCGAAGTGCTCCTCCGGATGGCCCGCTATCCCCGTGTCGTCCAGCGCCGCACACAAGAGCGTGCTCCCGCTGCGCGGCGTCGCGCAGATCAAATACGACACCTCCGGCACCACGAGCCCGTGCCCCGCCCGACCATCCGTTCCTCTCACGCTCTGCCTCCTCTCGTCTGGGATGGCTCTGGTGATAAGCTAACTTAATCTACAAGATTAGTGAAAAAATGTCTGGCGGTCCACCGCTACGGTGGTGACCGTCGGTACTGCGGACAAGAGTCGCCCGTAAATAGATCTCGCATCCCCTTGACGCCAGAGCCGCCGGCAGGATACCATGTATGTATTGTCTATAAAAGTAATAGACAATACAGGAAATGATGAAGAGGAGGTTATTGGGCGTGAAGTGGGAGCTGGATCTCTGGTACGAGCTGTGGGACAGGGCGGGCAGCCAGGGTCTGGACACCTGGTACGAGCTTCCGCACGGGAAGCGAAGGGGAGGCGGGCGGGACCTTCATTCGCCTCCCGACGTAGATGGTCTGGATGAGGCGTCTGCCCCGTCAGAGCCCGCCGATGGTGGCCGGGAGTGAGGGCGAGCGCGCTGGTGCGCGGCGGTAGGGTCGTCGAAGCAACGCGTGCCGGAAAACGCGAAGTGGACGAGCCGGCCCGGGGACTGGAGGAGGGCCGTCGTTACTCCTGGGTCGAGGATCACCTTGCGCGGCTCGACGGCAAAGAGGCGCGGGCCGAATACTACGCGTGGTTGATGAGCGGTGGTGGACCGTAGCGTTCTGAGGGCAGATCGACTCCGGGCGGCGCTCGGTTCGGCGGTCGTGGGCTTACTGCTGTTCTCGGTGGTGGTCTCCACGATCGCCGGCTCCGGAGCGGTGTTGTATCGGTCATCGGTGCTCGCCGCCTGGTTGCTCTTTCCGCTGCTCGTGGGGCTCAGGAACATGCTCGACGCCGGATGCTGCGTTCATGCTGATCTCGCTCGGCGTCGTGGTGGTGGTCGAAGCCGCCCAGAACGGCTGGTTCCTTGATACCGTAAAGGCTCAACATGCTGCGGCTCCACGGTCCCTAGTAGCCCTAGCCTCCGACGCCGGGATCTTTGGTGCCGGATCGGGCCTCGGCTGTCGCCTGCGTACGTTCAGTCCTCCGCGACCAGTGTCCGGTGCTCAGGTGCGCTCTCGTCCGCCACGAGCTGCTAGGATAGGAGGACTCGCGGCCGTGACTGATCCAGCTCCGGCTGGTCCGCCCTACCGTGCTCTCGACCCGCTGGCCTCTGCCCTCCATGAGCACTTCGATGACCTCGGGACGGGAGAACTCGGGCGGCGGGTACTCGCCCTTGGAGAGCATCTCGCGCACCTTCGTCCCGGAGAGGAAGACGTGGGAGTCGGGGTCGTGGGGGCAGGTCTTGGACGAGCCCATGCCCTGGCACTCCGTGCAGAAGAACGCGTGCTCGAAGAAGAGGGGTGTGATCCCGAGCTCCTCCGGCTCGAACTCCTCGAAGATGTGCTGGGCGTCGTAGGTGCCGTAGTAGCTGCCGACGCCGGCGTGGTCGCGGCCGACGATGAAGTGCGAGCAACCGTAGTTCTTGCGGCAGATGGCGTGGAAGATGGCCTCCCTGCGGGCCGGCGTAGCGCATCGCCGCCGGGAACACGGCGAGCATCGTCCGGTCTTCGGGATAGTACCTGTCCAGGATCACCTCGTAAGACCTCATCCGGACGTCCGCCGGGATGTCGTCGGACTTGGTCTCCCCGACGAGCGGGTTGAGCAGGAGCCCGTCCACCGTCTCCAGCGCGCTCTTCTGGATGTACTCGTGCGCCCTGTGGACGGGGTTCCTGGTCTGGAAGCCGACGATCCGCTTCCAGCCCTTCTCGGCGAAGGACGCTCCTCAGCTGCGCCGGGGTGTAGTAGTAGCGGGGGAAACGTCCCTCGTCGGGCGGTGCGCAAGAGCTCGACCTCGCCGCCGAGCAGGACGTCGCCCTGCCTGTAGATGGCGGCGACGCCGGGATGGTCGGCGTCCGTGGTCCTGTAGACCAGCCTGGCCTCGCGCTCCTTGTCGTAGCCGTACTTCTCCCTGAGCACCATGGTCGCGACGGGCTCCCCCGTGCCGTCGACCAGGGCTATCTCGGAGCCTTCCGACAGCTCACCCGGCCTTCTCCTCGTCCACGGACAGCGTGATCGGCAGGCTCCAGGCCAGGCCGCTCCCGAGGCGCATGTCCTCGACCACGCTCTCGTACTCGTCGCGCAGCATGAACCCTTCCAGCGGGCTGAAGACGCCGGTCGAGATCATCTGCAGATCGGAGAGGGTCCGCGGGCCGAGGGGCACCCTCGGTAGCCCCGCAGCCTCCATCGACCGCTCCCTGCGCTCGTCCTCGGGGACCACCGCGGTCTACGAGTTCTCCCCCGTGCGGCGCTATCTGGGTCTCTGTCTGTAGCAAGATCTTCTCCTCTGTTCCAGTTCTTCGCGGTCTCCGGCTACGTGCCGACCGCCGCGCCACGGATGGGATGGCGTGCGCGGCCAGCTCGTAGTAGTAGGGCAAACAGTACTCGTAGGCCTCCTCGAGCTCCTCGGGCAGCTCGGGGTCCCTGCGCTCGGCCGGCTTTATGCCGGTGCTCTCCTCGGCATCCTCGTGCCATCCCTCCCAGTTGTCCCACCTCTTGACCTCCCTCGACTCCCACGTGAGGGAGCCGGCCGTGAAAGGCACCTCGAGGTGCTCGCAGTAGGCGGCGAGCACCCCGGCAGGGTTCTCCGAGAAGGTCATGGCGTCGACGACGGCCACGTCCTCCCCCGCGTCCGTCGCGTACCGGAACAGCCTGTACAGATCCTCGTAGCCGGTCTCCTCCAGCGTGAAGTCCGGCCACATCTTGTACAGCGACATCAATACGTACTTCGGGTCCCTCACGATGAAGGTGTTGACGAACCGCGAGGCGAACTCGAGGACTCAGCACCTTCTTGGCGTGGTAGGCCATGTCCTTGAGGAAGACGCGCTGCTCGCGCGGCCTGAAGACGTCCTCGGCCACCCTCTCGTAGCTGTACTCGGCCTTCGGCTCGGCATCCGCGAAGCGGTCGCTCAGACGGTCCTCTCCATAGTAGTAAGAGGCCGAGAACGGCTCGTGCAGGACCTCGAAGTCGTCCCTCTCCACAAAGACCCTCTCGAACGCCGTAGATATGGAACGGGGCACAGCCCACAACGCAACGGGTTTGTTGTCGCTCGCGACCAATCTCACTCTCCCTCCAGAGATAGACGCGGCCCGCCCGGCACGGGCGGGCCGGCTATCGCAGCCGTGAGGTTTCTCAGCTGCGGACCATCCTCCACCACCTGTCCAGCGCCTCGCGGCGGGGGGCCAGGTACTCTTCCGGCGTGCGGACGCCTTCGAGGAAGGAGAGGGCTCTGCTCGGCAGAGCAGCCTCGCCTTCGCCGTTGCGCTCCTCCACGTGTTGTCCCTGCTCGCCGGGGTCGCGGGCGAGGTCGTAGAGCTCGGGCTCGTCGTCCGGGCCGCCCAGGATCAGGGACCGCTCCGGCGTGGTCACGGTGAGCGGCATGTAGTTGTCGATCCTGCGCGCCTTGGAGTCTACGGCGGTGATGATCTCACCCTTCGCCAGATACAGCGGCCAGGAACTGACGACAAGCGGCCTGTGCTCCTGCCTGCTCCCCTCGAGCACGCCGCCGAAGGAGTCGCCGGTCATGGTCGTCGGCACGCTCCCCGAGCCCCACGAGGTCCATGATCGTCGGCGCGAGTCAGGGGCCGTCGTCATCGCCTGCGTGCGCCCCGGCTCGAGGCCAGGCCCGCGCACCATCAGGGGCATGTTGGTGAGCTCCCTGTAGAGCGGAGAACGCTCCACCGTGAGCAGCCAGGATTCGTGCAGCCACTCCGGAAGCGACGAGTCCTCGCGTGACCTCGGCCTCAGGGTCGTGCACCCACTCGGCCTTGCCGAAGTAGTCGTGCTCGCCGAAGTAGAAGCCGTGGTCGGAGGTGAAGAACACGAGCGTGTTCTCCCTGAGGCCCAAGGCGTCGAGCTTGGCGAGCAGGCGTCCGATCCAGAAGTCCACCATCGTGACCTCGCCGCAATACGTGGCGTGGCCGAGGTCCACGTCGTCCTTCTGTGAGCCCGGCCTTCTTCCAGTTGCCGTAGGCAGGGTAGATCTGCTCCCCGTCGTAACCCTCCCTGTACTTCCTGGTGTAGTAATCCGGCGCGTCCCAGGGCTCGTGCGGGTCCCACGTGTCCACGTAGAGGAAGAACTGCTCGTCGTGGTGCCGCTCGAGCCACCGCTCGGCCTGCGTCATCGTGCGCGCGACCATCCTGTCCTCCTCAGAACGCCACGTCGAGCGCGCGTCAGCCCGCTCGTGCGGCCTGGTGTCGTCGCCCTGGCCCCTGACCCAGATGAAGTCGTCGAAGCCGCGGTCGTAGCCGAAGCCGTTGCGGATGAAGAAAGGCGTGTCCACGACCCCCATCGTGTGGTAGCCGGCCTTGGAGAGTACGCTCCGGCAACGTCGTCAGGTGCCTGCGGCAAAGGCTCCCAACCCATGTGCGTGTACGAGAACGTCCCCGTCAGCATGTCCGCCCGCGCCGGCATCGTGGGGAAGGAAGAGACCACGTGCTGGTCGAATACCACGGAAGACCGCGCGAACTCGTCTAGGTGCGGCGTGCTGATGAACGGGTTTCCGTAAGCCCCCAGATGATCCCTGCGGAACGTGTCCGCCACGATCATCACCACGTTAGGACGATCCATCTTCTCTTCCCCTCTTGCTCTCTTGCTCTACTGCCAAATTTGTTAACAATTTGTGACATTGGGGACTCTAGAGCAAGCTGGGACGCCGCGTCAAGGGTTTTGCGTAGAAATTTTAAGAGGTTCAACTAGATTTTGTGATTTCGAAGCTCGGGCATGCGCCGTCGCAGAGCTTGACATTCCCCTGTCGAAACCTCTATAGTGCCGCAATGTTCATAAATAGAATGAAAAACAAGGTAGAAAATGATAGAGAAAGTGAAGAGCGGAGGGATGGGTAGATGCGCAATTTCCTCGTTCTTGGCGATCGTGGGTCTCGCCGCGCAGTTGGTGGATGGGTCGCTGGGCATGGCCTATGGGGTGACTTCGCAGAGCCTGTTGTTGGCGGTGGGCATTGCGCCGGCGCTCGCGTCGGCGAGCGTGCACATCGCCGAGGTGGGCACGACGGCGGCATCCGGGATCTCGCACTGGCGGTTCGGCAACGTGGACTGGTCCAAGATCGCGTGGCTGGCCATCCTGGCGGGATAGGGGCTTTCCTTGGCGCGATCGCGGTTACCTGAGTCGCGACCATCGCCGAGGAGGTGGCGGCGCCGATCGTCGCCATCTTCCTGTTCGCCCTTGGCGTGTTCGTCCTGGCCCGCTTCTCGTTCAGGCGGAGGAGAAGCCGGTCGTGGAGAGGCCCATTGCCAAAGGTTTTCTGGCTCCTCTCGGCCTGATCGCCGGGTTCCTCGACGCCGCTGGCGGCGGGGGTTGGGGGCCCATCTCCACGCCGACCTTGCTCTCCTCCGGCCGCATGGAGCCGCGCAAGATCATCGGCACCGTTGACACCAGCGAGTTCCTCGTCGCCCTCAGCGCCAGCATCGGGTTCCTCCTCGCCCTCAGCTTCGCGGAGATCCCGTGGACGGTGGTCGGTGCGCTCCTCCTCGGTGGCATCATCGCCGCGCCGTTAGCCGCCTACGTCGTCCGCACCCTGCCGGCCCGCATCCTCGGCACCGCCGTCGCCGGCGTCATCCTCATCACCAACATGAAGACGTTCATGGGGGCCATCGGGATCGAGGGCACGACCGCCATTCTCCTCTACGGCCTGATCGTGGTGGTCTGGGTCGTGGCGCTCGTCCACTCCATAATGGTGAACCGCCGGGAGAAGACGAGCAGCGAGGTGGCCGAGGGCCAGCCGGCCTAGAGCTACCGCCAGAGCACCACGCCCGCGCGGCGGGGTCGGGACTGAGCCCGACCCCGCCGCGTAGCTTTGTTGGGAGAGCGCGTCCCGTGCGGCGGTTGGTGTACCTTTGGCGGTGTCTACGAGGACAGACAGGACGAGGTCAGGGACGCCGTGAGAGAGGTGTCCCTGACCGGGGACATCGGGAAGCCGCTCCTCACGCTGCACGGCACGTTTGAGGCTCTTTTGCCCATACGGTCCGACTCGGACGTGCACAGACTGCTCGTAAAGCAGGCAGGGCACGGCAGCATCCACCGCTATTACGAGATCGACGAGGGCAACCACGTGGACTCCTACTTCGACACCCTAGCTCCGATCCGTAAGGGGTCATGCCCGCGGAGGTACGGCGCCCCAGGGTTGCGCGGGTTCGCGAGTGAAGAGGATCGGATCATTGCGGGTAAAGGGAACGCAGGATCCGGCAGCCAGGCCGGCTTACGCGGGAGGAGATCATGGAGAGATTAGGCGGAGAACGCGAGGGGCAGACCAGCTCGATCCGGCAGGTGGCGCTGGCCAGCTTTATAGGGACGGCCATCGAGTGGTACGACTTCTTCCTCTACGGGACGGCTGCGGCGCTGATCTTCCCCGCGCTGTTCTTCCCTGAGTTCAGCGAGACGGCGGGAGTGCTCGCCGCCGTTCTCGACCTACGCGGTCGGCTTCGCTGGCCCGGCCGCTGGGCGGCATAGTCTTCGGCCACTACGGGGACAGGATCGGGCGCAAGGCGATGCTGGTCCTTCGCTCCTCATCATGGGTATCGCGACGGCCCTGATCGGGCTTTTGCCCACCTTCGAAACCATCGGCGTCCTGGCCCCGATACTGCTCGTCGTGTTGCGCTTCTGCCAGGGCATCGGGGTCGGCGGCGAGTGGGGCGGGGCCGTCCTGATGGCGGTCGAGCACGCCCCCGAGGGCCGGCGCGGCTTCTTCGGGAGCTGGCCGCAGATGGGGGTCCCGGCGGGGCTCCTGCTCGGCAACCTGGTCTTCTTCGCGTCCACGGCCGTGCTGCCCGGGTCGTGGGGCTGGCGGGTGCCGTTCCTGCTCAGCCTCGTGCTCGTGGGCGTCGGGCTCTTTATCCGGCTCAGGATCCTGGAGACCCCGGCGTTCACGCAGGTCAAGGAGACGCGGCACCGAGGCTCCCATGCCCATCCTGGACGTGTTGCGCACCTACCCGAAGAACGTCCTTCTGGCGATGGGTATGCGCGTCGCCGAGAACGGGACCTTCTACGTCCTGACCGTCTTCGTGCTCACCTACATCGACGGCGGAGCTGGGACTGGAGCAGACGACGGGCCTCGTCGGGGTCCTCATCGCCGCCGCTATCGGGCTCGTCACCATCCCCCTTTTCGGGCGCGCTCTCCGACCGCGTAGGACGGCGGCCGGTGTACCTGTTCGGGATCGGTCTTCTCGTTGCTCTTCGCCTTCCCGTTCTTCTGGCTCTTGAACACGGGCGTTGACGCCCCTGATCTGGCTCGCCATCGTCCTCGGCGTGAACCTCGGTCACGACTCGATGTACGGGCCGCAGGCGGCCTACTTCTCGGAGCTGTTCGGCACGCGGGTGCGCTACTCCGGGGCTTCTCTGGGATACCAGCTCGCCTCGGTCTTCGCCGGCGGGCTCGCGCCGCTCATCTCCCGGCCCTGCTCGCCAGCTACGGCTACGGCGGCGGTCGCACTCTACATGGCGGCGATGGCGCTCATCACGGTGGTCTCGGTCCTCCTTGCCTCAGAGACGTTCCAGGGGCGACATCACCGAGACCCAGGCCGAGGAGCGACGAGCTCATCGCGGAGGGACCGTAGCCAGGGTCATAGAGCGATGCACAGTCGACGTCTGGACTGCTGCGGAGGAGCGGCCTCCGGCTGCCCTCTCTTTCGCAAGCCCGGTGCAAGCCGCATCACGTCACCCACGGTGTCCGCCTTGCCGAGCGCCTCCAGCGCGGAACGCAGCTCCTCGACTCGCTCGGCCGGCAGGGCGACTCGGCTGGCGTTGGTGCGGAACTTGACCTCGAGCTCCTCGTCGCTCAAGGGGTTCTCCGGCCCGCCGCGGTTGTGCGAGACGCGCGCCTCCCGCACCTCGCCGTTCTTGAGCTGGACGCGCAGCACGGCGGGGAACTGGTTCGGGAAGATGCGGTCGCACTCCTCGTCGGCTGAGCAGCGCACGCGCGAGGCGAGGTCGAGCTTCACGGGGTCTCTCACGGCCTCGTCCGTGAAGTCGTCCAGGGAGACGCCGAGGCCTCCTCCCCCGACGAGCGCGGTCGCGACGGTGAAAGGGCCGCAGAACTGGGCCGCGTAGCCCGTTTCGGGCCTGGCCTTCTCCTCCTCGGGCTGGGCGATGGTGCGCAGGACGGGCCGCGCGACGCCGAGCTCTATCTCTTCGATCTCCTCGATGCTCGAGACCCTTCTTCGCGCAAGCTTGATCGCCGCGTCTATACCGGCGTGGGTGAAGTGGTTGGCGGGGTAGGGCTTGAAGAAGACCCTGGCTCAGCTCCCATTCTTCTCCGAGTCCTCGCGTCAGGGCGTCCGGCGTCGGCTCTATCGTCGAGGTATGCCTGCAGGAAGCCGAAGCGGCCCTCGAAGACGGTGGGTGGCCCGGTGAGGCCGCGGGCGGCGAGCTCGGCGGCGGTGACGCCGGCGTGGGCGGCCCAGCCGCAGTGGATGCGCTTGACCGTCCCTCCGGTACGGTTCGCCTCGATGATCCCGGCGCCCATGCTCGCCGAGATCGCGACGGCGTGCCCGATCTCCTCCTCCCCGAGCCCGTAGACCATCGCCGCAGCGAGCGCCGCGCCCAGGGTTCCGGCGATGGAGGTGGCGTGCAGTCCCTTCTCGAAGAAGATGGAGTTGCCCAGAGCCGGATCGTAGCCGGCCATGCCGACGCGCACGACCAGCTCGTCCCCGGCCGCGACGGCGCACAGGAGATCCCGGCCCGTAGCCCCCGAGGCTTCGGCCGCCGCGAGCGCCGCGGGCACGACCGCCGCGCTCGGGTGCAACACGGAAGGCAGGTGCGTGTCGTCGTAGTCGAGGGAGTGGGCCAGCGTACCGTTGATGAGGGCGGCGCTCGCCGCCGGGTACCTGTCTGCTGCGTCCTATGACGCCCGCCTGCTCCTCTCCGCCCCAGCCCTCGGATCACCCCGCCGACGATCCTGGCCGGCTCCATCCCGCTCGCCGCGAGGGCTATCCCGATGATGTCCGTTACCCGGCGCCGCGCGTCGCTGAGGATCGTCGTCTTCTACGTCGCCGTCCCGTACGCCGGCGGCGAACCGGGATATCTCCTGCAGCAGGGTTTTCACCGCTGCACGACCGCCAGCGGGCGTACCGGGGAGCCCGTCCCGCCCACTATCTTGAGCGGCGCGAGGACGAACAGCGAACTCGTGCACGCCGGCCAGCCGCGAGCCCCGAGAGGTTCATGACCTCGATGATGTGGATGCCGTGCTCCACGAGGAGCAGGCGGTGCACGGGAAGCAGGGCGTGCCCGACCTCGGGCTTTATCTGCTCGTAGGCGATGGTCTCGGCGCCCGTAGCCCGCACGCCTCGCCCTGCGAGCCAGCGCGCGGCCTCCTCTGTCGGGCCTGGCACGCCGGTCTCGTGCCCGAGGAAGGCCTCCGGCGTCACCGAAGTTGCGTGCCCAGCCGGAGCGGACGAGGGCGACGTCACCTGCTCGGACCTCCACGCCTGCCTCGCGTTCTGCGCGAGCGAGATCCTCCTGCCGTTATGCCGTAACCACCGGGTAGCACGTCCACGCCGCGCAGGCCGGCCACGTCGAGCAGCACGCCGCGGCAGACCATCGGCTCGATGGTGTCCACGCCGAGCATCGAGAAGCGGCCGCCCCGCTGGGCTTCGTCTGCGGGATGTCCGCCGTGCAGGTCGCCCCTGTGGGAGACGTGGGCCAGGGCGTCGACGTGGGTTCCCGTGTGGCCGCCGGTCGAGATCAACTCGCTCGCCGCGGAGCTGCCGTCCTCGCGTACCATGTCGCCGTGACGGCGCATGAGCGCCATCCTGAAGGGTGGATGGTTGGGCGAGTGGGGTGTCTCGGCGGCGAGCGGCTGTGCCAGGTCGAAGACCTCGACACCGCCTCGATCGCCTTCGAGCAGACCGTCGCTCACGGCTGCAACCTCCCGATCTCGCCAGCGCGAGCGTGACGGCGCGCGGATTCGACCACCGCCCTGTCCACGAACCGTGCCGTCTTCGAGCACGAAGGCGCCCGTGCCCGACGCGGTCTCGTCCTCCAGCCGGTCGAGCAGCTCTTGCGCCTCGGCGATCTCGTTCCTCCGTCGGCGTGAAGACCTCGTTGACGACGGGGACCTGGGACGGGTGTATGGCCGAGCGTCCGACGAAGCCGAGTCGTTCTTGCCTGTCTTCGGTGGAACGGCGCAGGCCATCGAGATCCTCGACGTTCGTGTACACGCTCTGGACCGGGCGCGGCAGCCCGGCGGCGCGGAAGCGCTCACGATCACGCGCGAGCGCGCGTAGAGCAGCCCGGCCTCGTCGCGCGACGCCGAGGTCCGCCGCGAGGTCGGCCTCGCCCGAGGCTTATGCCGGCGACCCTCTCGTGGGAACGTTGCGATCTCGAAGCGCGCGCTCGAGGCCTAGGGCGGATTCGATCAGGCACTGTATCCCGGCCCGCTGCGCAACTCTTCGAGGGTCTCCGCCACGAGCCTCACGCTCTCGACGGACTCGACCTTGGGCAGCCGCAGCCCGGCGAGCTGGCCTGCGGCCACCGCGTCGATGTCCGCGGCGGCGAGCTCGGTGCCCAGCGCGTTTATCCTGACGAAGACCGGTCTTCTCGGCTCCGACTCCAGAACGCGGGCGACCGTCGCGCGGGCCTCCTCCTTGCGGTTCGGGGCTACGGCGTCTTCGAGGTCGAGTACCACGGCGTCGGCCTCGCTGGCGAGCGCCTTCTCGATCCTGCGCGCGTCGTCGCCCGGCACGTAGAGATAGCTCCGGATCTGCTGCCCGGCGAGGTTCACAGGATGCCCTTTTCTGAGAGTTCGTCTAGATCTGTGCTTGCCGATGCCCAGCTCTCCATATACCTCTTCGTTGTGCTCTCCCATGGTGGGGCCGGACCACTCTGACCTCTCCCGGCGTCTCGGAGAGCCTGAAGAGGACGTTCTGCATCTTTATGGGGCCGAGCTCTGGGTCGTCCACGGTGATGATGGAGTCCAGTGCCCTGTACTGGGGGTCCTGCATGATGCCCTCTATGTCGTAGATGGGGGCGACGGCCGCTCCCGCCTCCTCGAAGGCCTCGACGACCTCTTCCCGGGTACGCTCGGAGATCCAGGTTCCCACCGCCTCGTCGAGCTCGTCCGCGTGTTTGGCCCGCTCCGAGCCCTTCGCGAACCAGGGCTCGTCTATGTACTCCGGGATGCCCGACCAGGCGCATCACGCGCTCGGCGATGTTCTGGGCGCTCGTCGAGACGGCGACCCAGTGGCCGTCCTTCGTCTGGTAAGTGTTGCGCGGGGCGTTGTTTACGGAGCGGTTGCCGCTCCTCTGCTGGATCGACTCCGAGCTGGTCGTAGACGGTCGGCTGGGGACCGAGAACGGTGAAGATCGGCTCGATTATCGCGAGGTCGACGACCTGCCCGCGGCCCGTCGCGTCGCGGGCCCTGAGCGCGGTCAGGATGGCGACGGCGGTCGCGAGAGCCGCGATGCCGTCGGCGAGCCCGAACGGCGGGAGCGTCGGCGGCCCGTCGGGCTGGCCCGTTACGTGGGCGAAGCCGCTCATGGACTCGGCCAGCGTCCCGAAGCCCGGGCGGTTCCTGTACGGGCCGAACTGGCCGAAGCCGGTCACGCGGGCGAGCACGAGGCCGGGGTTTATCTCGCTGAGGCGCTCGTAGCCGAGGTTCCACCGCTCCAGGGTGCCAGGCCTGAAGCTCTCGATCACGACGTCGGCGTTCCGCTACCAGACGCTCGAAGATCTCCTGTCCCTCCGGCTTGCTCAGGTTCAGGGTCACGCACCTCTTGTTGCGCCCGAGCATCTTCCACCACAGTCCGACGCCGTCCTTCGAGTAGCCGTGGGACCGCGAGGGGTCTCCCCTGGGATGTTCGACCTTCATGACCTCGGCCCCGAAGTCCCCGAGCACCGTCGCGGCGAGCGGTCCGGCGAACAGCGTCGCCGCGTCTATGACCTTGATCCCCTCGAGCGCCTGCCGCTCCGTCCAAATGCCCCGCTCCTGCCCTGGACCTCCAACCCGGCCCTCCATCTTTGCCCATGCGCCGCCGCGCCGCAAGGTTTTGACCGGGCCGCGCGCGCCTGCTATGTTGGCGTTACGCGTTCTACCGGGGAAGGGGTGAGCGATGGGCCGGTTCGATACCGTCGTGCTGGGCGGGCGCGCTGTTCTGCCGGGCCGGGGCCTGGTTCGGGCGGACATCGGGATCAAGGACGGGCGCATCTCGGCGGTGGGGGAGGGGTTCTCATCCGGCGACGCCGACGAAGCCATCGACGCCGCGGGAAAGCTCGTGCTCCCCGGCGCGGTCGACGCCCACTTCCACCTCGGCATCTACCGCGACATCACCGAGGATACGAAGAGCGAGACGCTCTCGTCGCTCGCGGGCGGTGTGACGAGCGTCATCAGCTACTTCAGGACGGGGAGCCACTACCTCGAAAAGAGCGGGCCGTACGCGGAGATCTTCCCCGAGGTCCTCGAGGCTACGGACGGGCACTCCCGCGTGGACTACGGCTACCACCTGGCGCCGATGGTGAGGGAGCAGGTCGGCGAGATCGAACGCCTCGTCGCCGAAGAGGGCGTCACCTCCTTCAAGTACTACATGTTCTACAAGGGCCTCGACCTCTCAGGCGCCTCGAGCGACGCCAGGGGCTACACGATGAGCGAGAACTACGACCTGGGGCACCTCTTCGAGATCATGGAGCAGGTGGCGCGAGTTCAAGGCGAGCGCGACGGACTCGCGGGTCTCGCTCTCGATCCACTGCGAGCAGCCGGAGTTGATCCGGGTCTTCAGCGAGCGGGTCAAGCAGGAGGGGGTCCTCACGGGCCTCGAGGCCTACAGCGCTTCGCGCCCCACCCTCACGGAGCACCTCGCCGTCGCCGAGGTCGCCGTTCTGGCAGGTCACACGCGCTGCCCCATAAACCTCCTGCACCTCTCGAGCGAAGAGGCGCTCGAGGCGGCGCTGGAGCTGAAGGCGCTGAACCCCTACCTCGACGTGCGGCTCGAGACGACGCTCCATCACCTGGCGCTCACCTACGAGACCTACAACGACCAGCGCGGCAAGGTCAACCCGCCCATCAGGTCCCAGTCCGACGTAGACGCGCTCTGGCGGGGCGTGGTGCGCGGCGAGATAGATTGGGTCTGCTCCGACCACGCCTGCTGCTCCGAGACGCACAAGGAGGGCGACCTCTGGCAGGCGCTGCCCGGCTTCGGCGGGACGGCCCTGATCTACCCCTTCATCCTCACCGAAGGCCCGAGACACGGCCTCTCCCTGGAGCGCTGCGTGGATCTCGTCGCCACCAGCCCCGCCCGCGCCTACGGCCTCGCGCCCCGCAAGGGCGCCATCGCGGTAGGAGCCGACGCCGACCTCGCCATCGTGGACCTGGACGAGACCTATCCCGTCACTACCGAACGGCTCCTCTCGGCCCAGGAGTACACCCCTTTCGAGGGGATGGAGCTCACCGGCTGGCCGGTACGCACCATCCTGCGCGGGCAAACCGTCTTCGCCGACGGAGAGCCGGTCGGCGAGCCGGCAGGCACTTACCTCAAGCGTCCGCTCGCCACGGGACAGCCCCTCGCGGCTCCCTGAGAGAAGATGGACTCTTCTCTCCTCGTCGTGGTCGGCGCGGGCGCGTGCGGCATGGTGGCGGCGCTCGCGGCGGCGAGGCGCGGGGCGCGGGTTCTCATCCTCGAGAAAGGAAACGCGCCGGGGGAAATACCGCGCGCTCGACCGGTCTGATCCCCGCTGCCGGAACCCGCCTCCAGCGCGAGGCCGGCGTCCCCGACGACTCACCTGAGCTGATGGCGGGAGACATCTTCGAGAAGAACGGCTACGAGAGCGACCCGGAGATCACGCGTCTCCTCTGCGAAGAGTCGGGCCCGCTCGTGGAGTGGCTCGTGGACGAGATCGGATGCGAGATGCTCTGCTACACCGACTTCCTCTATCCCGGACAGAGCCGCCACCGGATGCACGGGCCTGAAGAGAGCTACGGCTCCGAGCTCGTCCGGCAACTCAAGAGCGCGATCCATGACGAACCCCGGATAGAGTTGCGCACGGACACACCCGTAGAAGAGCTCCTCTGGGACGGCAGCCGGGTTACCGGCGTCGAAACCGCGGACGGCCCCACCGAAGCCGGGGCCGTCATGCTCGCCCTCAACGGCTTCGGCGGCGACCGCGAGATGGTGAGGGAGTATCTCGGCCAGGAGGCGGCCACCGCGCTCTACTACGGCTCGCCGAACAACACGGGCGAAGGCATCCGGTGGGGCATCGCTCTCGGAGCGGCGACAGGGCACATGAGCTCCTACCAGGGGCACGCCTCAGTGGCTTTCCCCGATGGGCCCCTCGTCACCTGGGCCGTCGTCGTGAACGGCGCCATCCTCGTCAACCGGGAAGGGAGCGCTTCGGGTGCGAGACCGTCGGCTACTCGGAGTACGCGGGCGCCGTGATGGCCCAGCCAGGCGGGCAGGCGTGGGAGGTCTTCGACGAGGAGGTCTACGAAGCCTCGCTCGGTACCCGCTTCGACGAGGTGTAGAGGCGGGCAAAGTCGGCGTTTCGGAGACCCTCGAAGAGCTGGCCGGGACCTTGGGCCTTCCCGCCGGCACCCTGCCGAGACGACCGCAGAGACGACCAATCGCTCGGCCCGCGGCGAAATGCCCGACCCCTTCGGGCGCGAGGAGTTTCTCGGCGGTCCGCTCGAGCCGCCTTTCTACGGCATCCACGTGCGCGGGGCGCTGTTCCACACCCAGGGAGGACTGCGGGTGGACACGCTGCCAGGGTGCTCACGTCCCGACGGGGACCGCATACCCGGCCTGTACGCGGGCGGCGGAACGGCCGTGGGCGTGAGCGGTAGCGGGTACAGAGGCTACTCCAGCGGCAATGGACTTCTGGCGGCGGCCGTACTCGGGAAGATCGCCGGTGAGGCGGCCTCGGGCGAGGTCGTTCTCAGCGGTCGCCGGCTATAGACACTGCGTAGCGTATCTGGCCTATCTGATTTGGCGAAGTGCTTTTCGGGGAAGAGATCTCCTAGACCGCATTTTCTTCGGGATGAAGGAGGATCATGAGCGAAGCTTCCATAGTGCCGGGAACGTCGTCGGTGGACGTGGATCTTACGGGGCGCAGCGCACTCGTGACGGGGGCCGCGAGCGGTATCGGGACGTGCCTGCGCCGGGAGGCTCCCGCGGGCCGGCGCCGCCGTGACCGTGCTCGACCTGGACGGCGATGCCGCGAGAGAGGTCGCCGAAGGCATCGGTGGCGAGGCCTTACAGGCCGACCTCTCCGACTACGGGGTGCTCGATGGCCTGAAGTGGACGCCGACATCGTCGTCAACAACGCGGGGTTGCAGCACGTCGCGCCCGTCGAGGATTTCCCGCCCGAGCGTTTCTCGTCATGATCGTCAGGATCATGCTCGAGGCGCCGTTCAGGATCGTGCAGAAGGCGCTGCCGGGGATGTACGAGAAGGGGTGGGGGCGCGTCATCAACATCTCCTCCATCCACGGCCAGGTGCCTCGCCGTACAAGTCGGCCTACATCTCGGCCAAGCACGGTCTCGAAGGGCTTCTCCAAGACCGTCGCGCTGGAAGGTGGGGCCAGAGGCGTCACCTCCAACTGCATCTGCCCCGCCTACGTCAAGACGCCGCTGGTGGAGAACCAGATCTCCGACCAGGCCAGGACACACGGCATCTCCGAGGACGAGGTGATCGAGAAGATCATGCTCACAGAACCGGCGATAAAGCGCCTGATCGAACCAGAAGAAGTGGCCGAGCTCGCCGCCTTCCTGTGCACGCCGGAGGCGTCGTTTATCAACGGCGCCTCCCTAGTCATGGACGGCGGGGCGACGGCCCATTAGAGATTCAGGGAAGGGGTAATCGTGACCGAAACAGCGGAAGGGACCCAGCTCTGGGAGCCCTCGGAAGAATTCAAGGAGAACGCCAGGATCTCCGACTACATGAGGTGGCTGAGAGTAGAGAAGGACCTCGCCTTCGAAGACTACAACGATCTCTGGGAGTGGTCCGTCACCGACCTGGAAGGTTTCTGGGCCTCCGTGTGGGAATACTGCGGCGTCAAGGCCTCGGAGCCCTACGAGGCCGTGCTCGCGAAGCGCGAGATGCCGGGTGCCGAGTGGTTCCCGGGGGCGAGGCTGAACTACGCAGAACACATCTTGAAGAACGCCGAAGGACGCCTCGACGAGCCCGCGATCATGCACCAGTCCGAGGTGAGATCCCTGGACAGCGTGACCTGGGACGAGCTGCGGGACAGGACCGCGGCGCTCGCCGCCGGCCTCAGGGCGATGGGCGTGGAGCGTGGCGACAGGGTCGCAGCCTACCTGCCGAACATCCCCGAGGCGGTGATCGGCCTGCTCGCCTGCGCCTCCATTGGCGCGGTGTGGTCGAGTTGCTCCCCCGACTTCGGCGCCGGCAGCGTCGTCGACCGCATCCAGCAGATAGAGCCGAAGGTCCTCCTCGCGGTCGACGGGTATCGCTACGGCGGCAAGGACTACGACAGGACGGAGGTCGTCGCGCGGCTCCAGCAGGAGATCCCGATCGATACAGAAGACCGTGTTCTCCCTTACGTCGCGCGAAGACCCCGACACGAGCCCGCTCGAGAACGTCGTGATGTGGGGCGATCTGCTCTCCGAGCACGAGGGAGCGGAGCTCTCCTTCGAGCAGGTTCCCTTCGACCACCCGCTCTGGGTGCTCTACTCCTCGGGGACCACGGGGCTGCCGAAGGCCATCGTACAGAGCCAGGGCGGCATCCTGCTGGAGCACCTCAAGAAGGTCGTGCTGCACATAGACCTCGGGCCGGACGACCGCTTTTTCTGGTTCACCACGACGGGCTGGATGATGTGGAACATGGTCGTAGGCGGCCTCCTTTCGGGGGCGACGGCCCTCCTCTACGACGGCAACCCAGGCTACCCCGACATGAACGTCCTGTGGGAGCTTCGCCGAGAAGACCGGCATGACCTGCTTCGGGACCAGCGCCAGCTACATCACCGCCTGCATGAAGGCCGAGCATAGAGCCGGGCAGGGACTTCGACCTCTCCGCCCTGAAGGCCATCGGTTCCACGGGCTCGCCGCTGCCGCCGGAGGGCTTCGAGTGGGTCTACGAGCACGTCAAGGAGGACCTGTGGCTCTTCTCGACCAGCGGCGGCACCGACCTGTGCACGGCGTTCGTCGGCGGGGTGCCGCTCCTGCCGGTCCGCGCGGGGGAGCTGCAGGCCCGTGGCGCTCGGGGCCGCCGTCGAGGCCTTCGACGAGAACGGGAACTCCGTAATCGACGACGTTGGGGAGCTCGTCATCACGGAGCCCATGCCCTCCATGCCCATCTACTTCTGGAACGATCCGGAGGGGGAGAGGTACAGGGAGAGCTACTTCGACGTCTATCCCGGCGTGTGGCGGCACGGGGATTGGATCAAGATCAAGGAGGACGGCTCCTGCGTGATCTACGGCCGCTCCGACTCGACCATAAACCGCGGCGGCGTGCAGGATGGGGACGAGCGAGATCTACTCCGCCGTGGATAAGGTCGATGAGGTGTCAGATAGCCTCGTCGTCGACGTGCCCAAGGGACGGCGGAAGCTCCTTCATGCCGCTCTTCGTGGTCTTGCAAGAGGGCGTCGAGCTCGACGACGACCTGAAGGGTAGGATCAAAGGCGAGCATCAAGGACAACGCCTCCCCGAGGCACGTGCCGAACGAGATCTTCGCCGTCACCGACATCCCCAGGACCCTCAACGGCAAGAAGCTCGAGGTGCCGGTCAAGAAGATCCTCTCCGGCACCCCCCCGGAGAAGGCCGCGAGCAAAGAGTCCCTGAGCAACCCCGAGTCCCTCGACCGCTTCGTGGAGCTGGCCGGGAACATGTAGATCCCATCCGGTACCGCGAGCGGCCGAAGTCCGAACGCTCCAGCGCTGAGAGCTGACATAGTTCGCGTCTCCGGCAAGCAACGATTGACTCTACCCCGGAATTCTTCTAAATTGCGCACAAGGGAAGGTAATTGGGGAAAGGGAGAGAATCGCATATTCTCGGATTTTGGAGAGAACCGCTTATAGAGCTAAGGTATCGTGAGAGTTATCCCGAAAGTCGGGGTTCTGAGGAGGAGGCATGTATGACAGATTCCAGCGCGCAGGCGGGCGCGCCGAGTCCGTCCACGGTGCGGAAGGTTGCCCTGGCGGCGATGGCTGGTTCCGCGATCGAATGGTACGACTTCTTTATCTATCTTACGGCGGCGGCACTCGTCTTCCCGGCGCTCTTCTTCCCTGGAGGCAACGAGGTAGCCGGGGTTCTGGCGTCGTTCAGCACGGCCGCCGTAGGTTTCGTGGCGCGTCCCATAGGAGGTATTGTCTTCGGACACTTTGGGGACAAGCTTGGCCGCAAACCGACCCTGGTAATCGCTCTTTTGACCATGGGCACGGCGACAACTCTGGTCGGTCTCATGCCTACCTACGCCACCATCGGCGTCGCTGCCCCCATCATCCTGTTCGTGCTGCGCTTTCTGCAGGGTCTCGCGGTAGGCGGCCAGTGGGGAGGTGCTGTGCTCCTCGCCACGGAGTACGCGCCCGAAGGTAAGCGTGGTTTCTACGGTAGCTTCGCGCAGGTAGGTGTTCCCGTCGGGCTCGTACTCGGCAACACGATCTTCCTCATACTCTCCGCAGTTCTCGGAGAAGCCGCGTTCGCCGCCTGGGCCTGGCGCATACCTTTCCTGCTCAGCATCGTCCTGATAGGGGTGGCGCTCTACATCCAGCTGCGTCTGGAAGACACGCCGGCGTTCAGGCAGTTGCAGGAGAGGCAGGAGGAGGGCGGCGAGGCCGAGTCAGGCTCGCCCGTCGTCGAGGTGCTACGCGACCATCCCAAGCAGATTCTCCTTGCGGCGGGTGCTTTCTTCGTCGTCAACGGCGCCTTCTACGTGATGATCACGGGCATGCTCGACTACGGCACGAGAACCCTCGGGGTATCGCAGAACGTTATGCTCACGGCGGTCTTGATCTCCAGCTTCGCCCAGATCTTCTTCCTGACCGGCTGGTCTGCGCTCTCGGACAGGGTCGGACGAAGACCCGTCTATCTGGCCGGCGCGGCGCTGCTCGGGCTCTGGGCCTTCCCGCTCTTCTGGCTCGTGAATACGGAGTCCGCCGTGCTCATCACCATAGCGCTCTGCCATCGGGCAACTGTTCCTTAGCATGATGTACGGACCGCAGGCCGCACTCTTCTCCGAGATGTTCAGCGCGCGGGTGCGCTACTCCGGCGCTTCCATAGGCTACCAGGGCGCCTCGGTCTTCGCAGGCGGGCTCGCGCCCATAATCATGGTCTGGCTACTCGAGAAGACGGGCACCTCGCTCTCGGTCTCCGTCTACGTGTTCGTGATGGCAGTCATCACCTTCCTGTCGGTCTACCTGATCACAGAGACCTACGAGGACGAGTTGACCCAGGATCAAGCATCGACGAGAGCGAGGAAGAGGCCGCCACGACGAAGGTAGCCTCGCCTTCATACCTCTTACTAGCGTGCCCCTCCGTATGCGGGGGCACCTTTCTCGAAGGAGGGAAGTTGTACGAGACCGTGCTCTACGAAAAGGACTAGTGGCGTGGCCACGATCGCCCTGAACCGGCCCGGAAGCTGAACGCCTTCGACGGCACGATGCACGAGGAACTCTACGACGCGCTCGGCGACGCCGCCGCGGACGACGAGGTCCGCTGCATAGTGCTGCGCGGCGAAGGCCGGGGGTTCTCCGCCGGCGCCGACCTGGCGCAGATCATCGAGAGCGCGGACGGAGATCCCGACCTCGGCGAATACCTGCGCGGATCGTACAGCCGGCTCGTCAAGCGGATGGTCGCGACGCCCGAAGCCCATAATCGCCTCCCTGCACGGTCCCGTCTACGGGGCCGGGGTGGGATCGCTCTCGCCTGCGACCTGCGGATCGCGGCCGAGAGCGCGAAGTTCTCGGTGGCCTTCATCAAGATCGGGCTCATGCCCGACGCCGGGGTCACGTACTTCCTGCCGCGCATCGTCGGCCTGGGGAGGGCGATGGAGATGAGCATGCTCGGCGACGCCGTAGACGCGGAGGAAGCGCTACAGGATAGGACTCGTGGGCAAGGTGGTTCAGCCGACGATTGCTCGCCGAAGAGACGCAGGCCCTCGCCGAACGACCTCGCCGCGATGCCGACCGCGGCCCTGGGGAGGATGAAGCACGCCCTCTACGCCAGCTTCGAGGCCGACCTCGAAACCGCCCTCGAGCGCGAGGCCGAAGGCCAGACGTTCTGCGGCTACACGCAGGACCACAAAGAGGGCGTCGCCGCGTTCTTCGAGAAGCGCGAGGCGAATTTCACCGGACGGTAGGAACGGTGAAACCTTCTCTGCAGTATCGCGTAGAGATACGCAACGCGGTCTAGAGGGACCTGCTAACGTGGAGATCCGCTCTTCCCGGCCATCGAGCTCCGGGTCTGCGTCCTGCGAGGCAGCGCGTAGAACAGTGCTCCTTCCCTGCTCTCCACCGGAGATGACCGCCTCCCGGCGAGCTCCGAGAGCATCCGGTCGGCCTCGCGCACGGTAAGCGAGGTCTCCATCGCGGCCTCCGCTGGCGTTATGCTGCCGCCGTTGTCCCGGATGGCCGAGAGCAGCTCGCGCTCCTTGTTGCCGGGCTGCGGCAGAGCCTGCCGCTGCTTCTGAAAATCGTTCGCTCGCCAGCCCGAAGAAAGATGGCCGCCGGTATCACGAAGCCGACGCCGGCGGCGAGCACCCCTGCGGTGGCGATGACCATGACCGCGGCGACCACGAAACCGATCCCAAGTGCCAGGTACAGGTAGGCGCGTGGCCCCCGCCGCGCTTCGGTTCCTCCCCTTGGCCTCTCCAGCTCGCTCACCACGCCTCCCGACTCTCCACCCGATCACGGGCGTTCGGCCTTATTCTATTGCCCGGCCACCCACGGCTGCAAAGCGGGTCGCCCTCGCATTCGGACCCGAAAAAGTGCGAGAATGCGTGTTTCTGTAGAATGGTGCGGGCTGGATGCGACAGGCTGATCGGCCTTGAAGCGGCTCAGGGTGCTGATGACGCGACAGGAGATCGTGCCGGAGAGGCTTGCCGGCGCAACAGCCGTCGTCGTGGACGTGTTCATGGCGACCACGACCCTGCTGACCATCCTGGAGAACGGCGCCCGGGACGTCTTCCCCGTCGCGAGCCTGGAGGAGGCCGAAGAGGTCGGGGCGAAGCTGGACGCCGCGAGCGTCCTGCGCGGCGGCGAGCAGGACGCGGCGCGGATAGAAGGCTACGACCACGGCCCCTTCCCCGAAGAGTACCCGCCCGAGAGTCGTCGGCGGACAAAGACGTGATCTTCGTGACCACCAACGGCACCCGCGCCATCGCCGACGCCGCCCCAGCGGACACGGTCCTCCTCGGAACCCTCCGCAACGCACCCGCCGTAGCCCGCTATCTCGAAAGCTCGGGGACGGAGTCGGTCTACCTGTCTGCGCCGGCTCCGCGGGACGCTTCACCATCGAGGACTTCCTCGGCGCGGCGACCGTCCTCTCGCACATGGACACCGGGGGATGGCGGCTGAACGACGGCGCCTGGATGGCGCTCGACTTCATGAATCGTTATCGGAATAGGGAGCTGGAGGCCCTCAAACAGAGCCGGGCGGGCCGGTGGTTCTTCGAGCACGACCGGGTGGACGCCTTCGAGTTCGTCGGCGAGACCGGCGCGAGCGAACTCGTCCCGGAAGTGAAGGAGGGCCAGCTTCTTAGCACGCTGCCTGCGGCAGCTTGTCAGCGCGGCGAGCTGTGCTGACATGCGCCTTTACAGCCGACGGCTCAGCCGAACGGTCGAAGCCAAGGCTAGCGTGCTGAGAAGCGAAGCCGAAGGCCGGAGCGTGCTGAAGGCCGCGAAACAGGCGTGCTGCGACGACCGAAGGGAGGCGGCGTGCTAAGAAGGGAGGCAAACCTTTGGAGACGATAAGCGTGCGCGAGGGGGAGGGGTTCGACCTCGAGGCGGTCGAGCGGTACCTCCGGGAGCATATAGATGGCGTGCCCGAAGGCGAGCTGGAGGTCCGCCAGTTCCCCTCAGGGGCCTCGAACCTCACGTACCTGCTCCAGGTAGGCGATTGGGAGGGCGTCCTCAGGCGCCCTCCGTTCGGACCCGTCCCTCCCAAAGCCCATGACATGGGCCGGGAGTCCGGCGTGCTCATGAGGCTGCACGAGGCTTACCCACTCGCCCCGAAGCCCTACTTCTTCTGCGATGATGAGTCGGTCATAGGGGCGCCCTTCTACGTAATGGAGCGCCGCAGAGGCGTGGTGGTGGACGACGAGTTCCCCGAGGGGGTCGAGCCCACCCGCGAGCTGTGCCAGGGGATCTCCCGCGCCGTCGCTGACACCCTCGCTGAGCTGCACGCCGTAGACCCCGGCGAGGCCGGCCTCGGGGACCTTGGCCGCCCCGAGGGCTTCCTGGAGCGGCAGTTGGAAGGCTGGATCGGGCGCTACGAGAAAGCCAGGACCGACGAGATAGAGGAGGTCGGGCCGCTAACCGACTGGCTCGCCAGGGGCGTTCCCGAGAGCCCCGCTCCGACCATCATCCACAACGACTACAAGCTCAACAACCTGGTCCTCGACCCCGACGACCTGACCGAAGTGCGCGCCGTCCTCGATTGGGAGATGGCCACGGTAGGCGACCCGCTCTTCGACCTGGCCGTCTCCCTCTCGTACTGGACCGAGCCGGACGACTCGCAGGAGCTCAAAGACGTCATGCCGACGGTTACCTCGACGCCGGGCTTCATGACCCGCGCGGAGTTCGTGGAGCGTTACGCCGAGAAGAGCGGGCGCGACCTCTCCGAGATGCACTGGTACATGGTCTTCGGCTACTTCAAGCTGGCCGCGATCCTGCAGCAGATCTACGCCCGCTGGAAGAAGGGCCAGACAAAAGACGAGCGCTTCGCAGACTTCGACGGGCGGGTGCGGACCCTGATCCTGCACGCCAGCAGCCTCGCCGAAGAGGGCGGCCTCTGATGGAGACGGTCGGCGTCCTTGGGACAGGCACGATGGGAGCCGGCATCGTCCAGGTCGTGGCTCAGGCCGGCTACCGGGTTGTCGCCTGCGACCGATCGGTCGAGGCCCTCGAAAGGGCCCAGCTCTACGTCAGAGACGGCCTTGGCCGCTTCGCCCGAAAAGGCGCCATCACAGAGAGCGAAGCGGCGACCACCTACGACCGCATCCACTGGACGGTCAACGCGGAGGAGATGGGCGGGGCCGGGGCCGTGATCGAGGCCGTCGTCGAGCGCGTGGGACCGAAAAAAGAGGCCCTCGGCGCTCTGGACGCGCTGCTCCCGCCTGGCTCGCTCATCCTCACCAACACGTCGTCTATCTCCATCACCGACCTGGCCTCGGCCACAGGCAGGCCGGAGAGGGTCTGCGGAGCCCACTTCTTCACCCCACCACCCCTTAGAGAGGCTGTCGAGGTTCCGCGCGGTCTGCTGACGAGCGACGAGACCGTGGAGAGGGTGAAGGAGCTCCTAAGCTCCTTCGGCAAGCTGCCCGTCGTGGTCCGAAAAGACGTCCCTGGTTTCGTGGCGAACCGCTTCCTCATGCCGATGCTCATAGAGGCGTCGCGGCTCCTGGAGGAGGGCGTGGCGAGCAAGGAGGAGATAGACCTGCTCGTGAAAAAGGGGATAGGGTTCCCCATCGGGCCGTTCGAGCTAGGGGATCTCATCGGCCTCGACGTGGGCCTCGACGTCATCTCCTACATGCACGACGAGCTCGGAGACCCCTATTACGCCCCGCCGCGCTTACTCAAGACCATGGTCCGGGCCGGCCGCCTCGGCCGCAAGACAGGCGGGGGATTCTACGATTATTAGGCTTCAGGCATCGGGTAAAAGCCCTCAAGTGCCTGCAAT
The DNA here is from genome assembly GCA_963819315.1 of uncultured Rubrobacteraceae bacterium. Taxonomy (GTDB): domain Bacteria; phylum Actinomycetota; class Rubrobacteria; order Rubrobacterales; family Rubrobacteraceae; genus JALYGY01. The sequence continues at coordinate 67,963 of CAWFVR010000022.1, read as the reverse complement.
CAGAATTCGGCAACTGATCCCACCTGAAACCTGAAAAAGGAGGCTCATGGGAAGGCTCGAAGGCAGGGTGGCGCTGGTGACTGGGGCCGGGCGAGGCATCGGTCGCGCCACGGCGACGCGCTTCGCCAGGGAGGGTGCCCGCGTGTGCCTCGCGGACGTGGAGCCGAACGGACCGGCAGAGGCCGCCAGCGTACTCCTGGACGGCGGCATGGACGCCTTCGCGGCCCGCATGGACGTGACCAGCCGCACAGACGTCGAGAACACCGTCGGGAAGACGGTCGAGCGCTACGGCCGGCTCGACATCCTTGTCAACAACGCGGGCATCACCAGGGACAACCTCTTCCACAAAATGACGGATGAGGATTGGCGGACGGTGTTGAACGTACACCTCACGGGAGCCTTCTTCTGCAGCAGGGCGGCGCAGAGGCACATGGTCGAGCGGGGATACGGCAGGATCGTGAACGTCTCGTCCACCAGCGCCCTTGGCAATCGCGGGCAGGCCAACTACTCGGCGGCCAAGGCTGGTGTTGTCGGCCTCACGAAGACGCTCGCGATCGAGCTCGGTCGCTACGGGGTGACGGTAAATGCAGTCGCTCCGGGGTTTATCGAGACGGAGATGACCCGCGAGACGGCAGCCCGTCTCGGCCTGGACTTCGAGGAGTTCGTGGAGGAGATGGTCAAGGAGATACCTGCCGGCCGCGGCGGCTGGCCCGAGGACGTGGCCGCCGCGATTTTGTACTTCGCCTCGGAGGAGGCCTCGTTCGTTAGCGGGCAGGTCCTCTACGTGGCCGGCGGACCGAAGGACTGAGCGAGAGGAGGAGTGAGATGGCCGACGGGGGCGTTGAATGCGGAGCAACTGGAGCGCCTCGCGCGGTACTTCGACGAGGAGGTTATCGCGGCCAGAAAATACAAACGCGCTGCTTGCGCTTCGGTTCAAGGCCCTGCTAGGCGAGGGCGGCGCTTACGTGCTAGAAGTGGCGGGAGCGCTCATACGATAGCGTTGCCCTTTCTCTCGAAGACGCGGAACGCCCCCGTACCAAGCGCCACGAGGTTGCCCTCCGCATCCCGGACCTTCGCCTCGGCCGTTGCGGTCCTGCGGGTGCGGTGGAGGACCTCGCTCTCACACGTTATGCGCCCCTCGTTTACCGCGCCAAGGAAGTGTACGTTCATCTGGATGGTCGCCGTCCTGACGCCAACGAGCGCGAGCACGGCGAGCCCCATGGCGTTGTCTATGAGGGAGGCGTAGACGCCGCCGTGCAGGGTGCCAGCGCCGTTGAGGTGGTAGTCCTCGACGTCGATGAATATGACAGAGCGTCCAGGCTCGACCCTCTCGACCTTCGCCCCTATGTGCCTGGAGAAGGTGACCTCCTCGTTAAAGTAACGTGCTAGATGGTCTAGCTGCTCTTCGCTCAGCGTCCCTGCATCATCTCTCATCGAACACTCCCTTCTTCTCGATCCCGCTGTCCCCCGGCTCTATCCACACAACCAGCATACCCCCGATCGATAGACCCTTGGTAGTTCCTGCCGGTTGGGAACTCTAGCTCTAGGACTCTAGCTTGTACTCGCCTCCTGAAGGACGGTGAGTCAGCACTAGCTCCAATAGCATCGGTTGCGTACCCGTCGGTAGGGCTATCCGGCGACGCTTATGGTATCAACGAACTTACAAGGCCTCGAAGATACGCTTCTCGGCCACGCTGGGGGAGGAGGCGGGCTCGAGGTGGCGCTGGTCTTAGGCGCTCGTGCCCTGCACTGGGAACTGCAGCAAGAGGGAGGTTCTCAGAAGGTCGCTGAGTTGCCACTCTCGGCCCCAGCGCGGTCTTTGGACTTGATGCTTTCCGCCAGCTCTTACCTATGCAACAATACCGCCTCTCAATCTGCGAGGAAGTGGAATAGTGGCAATGCAACCTCCCGATTTCGGCGAAGCACCCAGGCAGACCCAAGAAATCCTCCGCGAAAGCGAGGAGCGCTTCCGGCTCCTGGTGGAGGGGGTCAAGGACTACGCCATCTTCATGCTCGATGCCGAGGGGCACGTCACCACCTGGAACCCGGGGGCCCAGCGCATCAAGGGCTACGAGGCCGAGGAGATCATCGGCGAGCACTTCTCGATCTTCTACACCGATGAGGACGTAGAGCGCGGACATCCGGAAGAGGTGTTGCGCCTTGCGGCCGCCGAGGGCAGCTACGAGGAGGAAGGCATAAGGGTACGCAAGGACGGCTCCACCTTCTGGGCTAACGTGGTCATCACGGCGCTTGAGGGACGAGGCGGGTAACTTGCGCGGCTTCGCCAAGGTGACGAGGGACATAACCGCGCGCAAGGAGGCCGAGGAGCGCGAGCGCCTGCTGGCCCGCGAGCAGGCGGCCAGGGAGCGGGCCACGGATATACTGGAGAGCATCAGCGACGCCTTCTACGCCGTCGATAACGAGTGGCGCTTCACTTACGTCAACGGCAAGGCGGAGGAGTTCTGGGGCCGCTCCCGGGAAGAGTTGCTGGGGAAGAACCTCTGGGAGGAGTTTCCCGAGGCGGTGGACTCCGAGTCCTACCGGCAGATAAAGCGGGCCATGGAGGAAGGCGTCACCACCGAGTTCGAGACCAGCTCCCCTGTCCTCGGCATCGTGGGTAGCGGGGCGGGCCTACCCTTCTCGGGAAGGGCTATCGGTGTACTTCCAGGACGTAACCGAACGCAAGCGCGCGGAGGAGGAGATCAGGCGGAGCGAGGAACGCTACCGCAGCTTCGTCGAGCAGTCCACCGAGGGGATCTGGCGTTTTGAGCTCGAGGAGCCGATCTCCACGGATGCGCCCGAAGCGGAGCAGGTGGATCATTTTTACCGCCACGCTTACCTGGCCGAGTGCAACGACGTGATGGCGAGGATGTACGGGTTCACCCGCGCCGAGGAGATAGTGGGGGCACGCCTGGGGGCCTTCCTTCCTCGCTCCGTTCCGGAGAACGTAGAGTACCTGCGGGCGTTCGTCCGCTCCGGCCACCGGCTTACCAACGCCGAGTCGGAAGAGGTGGACCGTGAAGGCAACCTCAAGCGCTTCCTGAACAACCTCACCGGCATCGTGGAGAACGGTCTCCTGGTGAGAGCCTGGGGAACGCAGACGGACGTCACCGAGCGCCGTCGAGCCGAGGAAGCGCAGCGCTTTCTGGCCGAGGCCAGCGACATGCTCTCCTCCTCCCTGGATTACCGGGAGACGCTCGCCAGCGTGGCACGCCTCGTGGTACCCACGCTCGCCGACTGGTGCGCAGTAGACGTCCTCGACGAGGACGGCATCACTGGAACGGCTTAGCAGTGGAGCATCCCGACCCCGGGAAAGTCGGCCCTGGCACTACAAGCTCGCAGGAGCGCTACCCGCCCGATCCCGACGCACCGAGCGGCGTGTACCAGGTGCTTAGCAGCGGCGAGCCCGAGATGATGGCCGAGATACCCGAAGAGCTCTTGGAAGCAGGCGGCCCGCGACGCCGAGCACCGGGAGATCTTGAGAGAGCTGGGCCTGAGCTCCTACATGGTGGTGCCTCTAGTGGCGCGAGCCGGACGCTGGGAGCCATCTCCTGATTGCCGCCGAGTCGGGACGACGTTACGGGGAAGCCGACCTCGGCTAGCGCAGGAGCTCGCTCGCAGAGCTGCCTTGGCGGTGGACAACGCCAGGCTCTACGAGGAGGCTCAGAAGGAGATCGCCGAGCGCCGAGTGGGCGCAGGAGGAGCTACGGGGCTCCAGGGACCAGCTCGAGGCCATCCTGCGGGGTGTCGCCGACGGCATAACCGCCCAGGACCCCACGGGGAAGGTCATCTACGCGAACGAGGCGGCAGCCCGGATGATCGGCTTCCCCTCCGCCCGGGAGGTGATGGAGGTGCCATCTCCGCCGAATTATAGCGAGGTTCGAGCTCCTGGACGAAGAGGGGCACCCGTTTCCGCTCGACAGGCTTCCCGGGCGCAGGGCGCTCGCAGGCGAGGAAGGGGCCGAGGAGGTGCTGCGCTTTCGCATCCTGGCCACCGGAGAAGAGCGCTGGACCATAGTCAAGGCGATGCCGATCTTCGGGGAGCAGGGAACGGTTCGGATGGCGGTCAACATCTTCCGCGACATAACCGAGAACAGGCGGGCCGAGGAGTCCCTGAGACGCGTGACGGAGGCCGAGCGCAGCCGGATAGCGCGCGACCTGCACGACGGCGTCCTGCAGGACCTCTCCTACACCGCGGCGGCCATGGGCATGATCATGCTCCAGGCCGAGGACGCGAAGCTGAAGGAGCAGCTACAGACGGCTGATCGACGCGGTCAGGCGCGGCGCCCAGGGCCTGCGCGAGGTGGTCAACGACCTGCGCCTCGAAGATGAAGAAGACCGACCCTTCACCGAGATGATCGAGTCCCTGGTGAGGCGCAACCGGACGATGGCTCAGCGAACTCCGAGATCAGCCTGGACATGGCGAGACGGGTCTCCCGCGGCACCGCTGGGAGAGACCGGGACGCAGGTCTCCCGCGATGATCCAGGAGGCGCTCACCAACGCCCGCAGGCACTCGGGGGCCAGGAGGGATCTCGGTCAGCCTCCGCAGTTGGACGGGGAAGACCTCCTCGCCGAGGTATCCGACGACGGCCGTGGATTCGGGCCGGATACCCTGCCCGGCGTCGGGATGGGCAGCATGCGCGAACGGGCCATCGCTCATCGGCGGCGAACTGGAGATCGAGAGCGAACCGGAGCGGGGCACCAGTGTGCGCTTGCGGGTTCCCTTGCCACAGGGAGTGCAGCAATGATCGGGCGAAAGATCGAGACGAAGGCGATCCGCGTCATGCTCGTCGAGGACCATCCCGACTTCAGAGGCCTCATGGAGGGATCCTGCTGAACGGCCAGTCGGACATCAAGGTGGTGGCGCAGGCCGGATCGCTCGCCGAGGCCCGCAAACACGCTCGCAGTGCTCCGAGGTTCGACGTGGCGGTCCTGGACCTGAGCCTTCCCGACGGGAACGGGGTGGACCTGATCGCCGATCTGCGCCAGGCCAATCCCCGACGTGGGCGTGCTGATCCTGAGCGCCAGCCTCGACCCCGCGAGTCATCGAGAAGGCCTCCGAACTGGGCGCTCGACGAGATAATGGACAAGCTCTCACTCCTTGGATGAGTTCTCGGCACGGTGAGGCGCCTGGGGGGCGTGTAAGCGCCCCGGCGTTCATGGGTCGCAGGTAAGGCCGTCACCCACCACTCTGCTCCTGCTTCGCACAAGTGCTGCGGCCGCGGGTGAAATCCAGGTGCAAGGAGTGTTCGCAGACGTTCTCGCGCCGCAGATACTCGACAGGGAGTATCCTGGTTACATGAGCGAGGAGCAGTGGCCGCCTGGGGTCGGGGTGCTGGGCGCGGGACCGATCTCGCAGGCGGCTCCGCAGAGGCAAACGTCCGCGACGCGGAAGGGAACCTCGTGGCGCTCGGCACGGGGGCGTTTCGCGTCTTCGTGAAAGAAGGGAACGCTATCGTTAAGGGAAAGGAGCTGGATGAACACCCTGGATCTCTTCCGCCTCGACGGTAGGACGGCCATCGTTACCGGCGGCGGCCGGGGCCTGGGTCGTTACATGGCCGAGGCGATCTCCGACGCTGGAGCGAACGTCGTCCTCTGTTCCAGAAAAAAGGAGCCGCTCGAGGAGGTAAGAGGCGAGATCGAGGCTCGAGGCGGACGCGCGCTCGCTCTATCTTGCGACGTCACGGAGCAGGAAGACGTCGAGAGGGTCGTCGCAACAGCGCATGAAACCTTCGGGAGCGTCGACGTTCTCGTCAACAACAGTGGCGCGACGTGGGGAGCGCCGCCAGATGAGATGCCGCCCGAGAAGTTCGACCGGGTCATAGCCGTCAACGTGCGCGGGACGTTCCTCATGTCCCAGGCGGTCGGACGGCGCATGATCGAGCGCGGAAGCGGAGGCACGATCATCAACATCTCCTCCGTGGCCGGCCTCGTCGGCGGACATCCGGACTACATGCAGACGATCGGCTACAACTCTTCGAAGGGTGCCGTCATCTCGATGACCCGCGACCTGGCGACGAGCTGGGCCAGACACCGCATAACCGTCAACGCCATCGCCCCTGGCTGGTTCCCTACCCGGATGAGCGGCGGCCTGATCGAGAAGTTCGGCGAGAAGATGGTCGGAGACATACCGCTTGGCCGCTTCGGCAACCCCGAGGACCTGAAAGGGGTCGTCGTCTTCCTCGCCTCGCCCGCGGCCGCCTACATAACAGGCCAGACCATAGTCGTGGACGGGGGAGCGACAGCCTGGTAAGACCCGGTCTAGCGCTCCGTCATCTCCCTGCGGGCGTCCTCGTAGCCCTCGTCGTAGTCTCTTCTCCTACCCATGAGCTTTCCTTCCGAAGCAGACTTATGCGCCCGATTATAAACGCGAGTCGGCCGGATCACCCTTCAGCGCGGGTGAAACCCGGCTTGCTTGTCATAGAATAGGACCGCGACGAACGGGTCAGGCATAAAGGTGGTTATATGCCCGAGGTGACGGTAATAGGCGGCGGGCTCGCCGGGAGCGAGGCCGCCTGGCAGGCGGCTGAGCTTGGCTGCTCGGTCGAGCTCTGGGAGATGCGGCCCGTAAAGCAGACCCCAGCCCATCACACAGAGGACTTCGCCGAGCTCGTCTGCTCGAACTCTCTCGGGAATCGGTCTCTCGAAACGGCTCCGGGGTTGCTGAAAGAGGAGCTCAGGCGGCTGGGGTCCGTGATCCTGCGCTGCGCCGACGCCCACTCCGTGCCGGCCGGCGGCGCTCTGGGCGTCGCTCGCGAGGACTTCTCGCGGGCGGTGACGGAGGCCGTGCACTCCCACCCGCGCATAGAGGTTGTCAGGGCCGAGGCCACCGACCTTCCAGATGGGCCTACCGTCGTCGCGACCGGCCCGCTCACCTCCGACGCGCTGGTGGAGAAGATAGAAGCCCTCTCTGGAGAGACACTCTACTTCTACGACGCTGCGTCCCCGATCATCTTTCGCGATTCGCTAGACGAAGAGATCATCTTCCGCGCCTCGCGCTACGGCAAAGGAGAGGCCGCCTATCTGAACTGCCCCATGACCGAAGAGCAGTACTACGCCTTCGTCGCGGAGCTCGCGACCGCCGAGCTAAGCCCCATAAAGAACTTCGAGGAGGACATGTACTTCGAGGGCTGCCTGCCCGTCGAGACCATAGCCCGCCGCGGCCCCGAGACCCTGCGCTTCGGCCCGATGAAGCCCGTCGGCCTTCCCGACCCGCGCACCGACAAAGTGTCCTTCGCCGTCGTGCAACTGCGCCAGGACGACGCCCAGGGGCGTCTCTTCAACATGGTCGGCTTCCAGACCCGCCTCAAGTGGGGCGAACAACGACGCGTCTTCCGCACGATACCCGGTCTGGAGAACGCGGACTTCGCCCGCATGGGCGTCATGCACCGCAACACGTACCTGCCCTCGAACCGGATGCTCGAAGCCACCATGCGGATAAGAGGCGAGCTTAGCGATGCGCCCCTCTTCTTCGCGGGACAGCTCACAGGCGTCGAGGGCTACGTCGAGAGCGCCGCGATGGGCCACATCGCCGGCGCCAACGCCGCCCGGCTCGCCCGCGGCGAGGCTCCCATAGCCATGCCGCGCGACACGATGATGGGTGCCCTCGCACACTACATCACCACCAAGGAAGGCACCCTCCAGCCAATAAACTCCAACTGGGGCCTCGTCCCCGCCGCTCCCAAGAGGGAGAACGGGCGCAGGCTCGCGAAGCCGGAGCGGAGGCAGCGCCAGGCCCGGATGGCGCTCGACGTGCTGGAGGAGTTCGTCGGGTCGGAAGTCGGAGCCACTGGTTAGCCACCAGAAGCTGACCGGCTTGACCCTAGATCACGCTACACGGCAGTCCGCGACGGAGCCTGGCACACATCGTTCAATTGAGTGATTTTTCGCGCGCCGCCGGGTCGGCGACTACCATCTGCAGCTTGCCGCCAACCGAGCGCGCCAGCTCCTCGCGCCGCTCCACGGCGACCCGCGGTTCCTCGACCCCGAGCTCCACGAGTCGCCGCGACACCGCGCCACGCAGCCGTGCCTCGAGCCCGCCGCCCGCATTCCGGCGCGGCACGACGAGGATACGCAAAGACGGCCCTTCCTGGAGGACCTGGAACTCGCGCACCTCGCGGTCGCGCGTCACGATCCCGAACTCGATGGGGTGCACCCTGATCCTGCGGCCGTCCCGCGCCGGGAGCTTCACCACGTCGTTGCTTCGGCCCTCGATCGCACGCGCCCGGACGAGCGTCCGCCCGCACGCACACGGCTCGGGGTCTATCGTGATGACGTCCGTCACCTCCAGCCGGATGATCGGCTGCACCAGGTTGTGGAGGCTGGTGACGAGCAGCCGGGCGCCCGGCTCTCCTGCGGGCACCGGGCGCCCTTCCTCGTCGACGTTCTCGAAGAGCGCCACGTCCTCGAAGAGGTGGATGCCTTCGTGGCGCTCGCATTCGACGCCCCACAGTCCCTCGGTCGTCGCGTAGAAATCGAAGGGATGCACGCCGAAGGCCTCGACGAGTCGCTCGGTCATCTCGGGCGTACGCATCTCGCTGCTCGTGGACATCATCCTTGGCGAGAGGTTCAACCGTCCAGCGACCTGCTCCTCGGCCAGGCGCATGGCCACCGAAGGGTAGGCGTTCAGATACTGGGGTTGGAAGCGGTTTAGCTTCTCGACTATCCGCTCGATCGGCAGCGTGAGGGGCAGACCAAGGAAGCGGTGGACGCCGACCCCGAGGGTGGCGGAGCCCTGCCGGGTCATGTGCGAGGGGGCTGCGCCCCCTATGATGGCCATCCGGAAGCGTCTCGGCAGCCGCGGCCTGACCCCCATCCACGCGCTCTGGCGGAAGAACATGGCGGCGATGGCCCGCCACCCCTGCGCGTCGTAGACGAAGAGGCCCTTGCGCCCCGAGGAGCCGCTGGTAGTCATCGCCCGGTACTCCCCGAGGTAGAGCTCGTCGCGCTCCATCCGTTCGACCCAGGCCAGGAGCTCGTCGCGCCTGAGACGAGGGTCCGTCACTATTTCATCGAAGTGCTCCATCATCTTTGTCTTGTCGAGCACCGGCAGGCACTCCAGCTCGACCGGCCCGCTCCCGATAACCCCCGAGAGCAGCTCCCGGTAGAACGGCGAGTGCTCCGTCGCGTGCCTCACAAACGCGTTCAGGCGCTCCTGCTGGTACTCCCGCAGCCTCTCATGGGGCCAGCGCTCGTGGCGGATGAGCTCGCGCGAGAGGCGCATACCCCCCGCGAAATCCGCCAGACGCCGGAGGTGGTACCCGATCCTCATGACCACTCTTCCATTCCCCGGGTTCTCGCTCCCCGGTTCTCAACCGCCACCCGGCTCCTCACCGGGATCCCTTCCCGACTTGCGCGGTGCCGTCACCGCGTGCCAGGTTCTCGAACATGAGGCGGATCATTTGCGGCGCGAGCGTCACGTCCACCACCTCCGGCTGCGTCAGCCGCTCCAGCGAGAGACCGACCGACATCGCGTACACCGCCACGGTGTACTGTCTCGCCTCAACCGGCAGCGAGATCCCGCGTTCCTCCACGATGCGCTCCATCGCGCCAACAAGCGGCTCCTGCACACGCGCGTGGATATTCGCGAAACGCTCGCGCAGCTCGGGGCGGCGTACCACGTGCGCCCAGAACTCGAAGAAGACGGCGAGCCACCCGTCGTCGCGGCCCCGTCGCTGCGCCGCCTGCGCGACGAGGCGTTCGCTTCCTCCGATGGGGCCGGCCTCCCGGATGGCCCGCTCGTACTCGGCCAACACCCGCTTGGCCCGCCGCTCGTAGACCGCGAAGAAGAGGTCCTCCTTGGACTCGAAGTTGGAGTAGACCGCCCCCTTGGTGTACCCAGCCTCCAGAGCGAGCTCGTCCACAGACGTCGCGTGAAATCCGCGCGCGGTGAAGAGGTCGTCAGCAGCCGCGATCAACTCCTCGCGGGTGCGCTCTCGACGCTCGACTCGCGTAAGACGTTTTCGCATACCAATGGTATCTTAATACTATTGGTATCTGAATGTCAAGACCGGCGAGTCTGTACGGGGCGCTGGGCATGATGAGCGCCTTGACGCGTAGAACGTGAACTAGAGAGAAGATCCGGGGACACAGACCGTCTTCTCGGAGGCGGTCAAGCCGGCGTGATCGGGGGCAGTATCGAGAACTCCAGGAACGGTTCCGTGCTCCTTCGAGGGCTATAATGTAATAAACGAAACAACTGCCTGGTGGGACAGATCGCGAAAGGTGGTGAGCTCTATCGCGTTGGGTTTAGGGTTCTCGAACGGCATTACACGTGGGCGGTCGAGTGAGGAGGTTAGGGGCATGTCGCTCTACATGACGCAGTTCGCCTACACTGCGGAGGCCTGGAAGGCGCTCGTCAAGAAGCCCGAAGACCGGGCAGCGGTGTTCGCCGAGCAGGCGGCGAAGATGGGTGGGCGCATGGTCGCTTACTACTACTGCATGGGGGAATACGACGGGCTGGTCATCTTCGAGGCGCAGGACGAGGCGGCGGCCGCGGCCATTTTGTTCACCGTCATCTCGCCAGGCCACCTCAAGGCGACCAGGACGACCGTGCTGATGAGCGTCGAAGACACCATGGAGGCGATGCGCAAAGCCAACGCCGAGGCGTACCCTGGACCCAAGCTCTGGTCCCCGGTGCCAAGCTAGGCCGGCAAAGTCTTGGACCACCGAGAGCCGACAGGCTGAAAAGCTAGCTGCTACAGCTTCGCCGGGACTGCCGGCGCGAGAATCCGGCGAAGCTGAGTCTGAGAGGGGGTAAACATGATCCGCACCCAGCTCTGCGATCTCCTGGGCATCGAGCATCCGGTGATACAGGCTTCCATCGGGCCGTGGTCATCGGCCGAGCTGGTCGCCGCCGTCTCCAACGCCGGTGGGCTGGGAAGCGTTGGAACAGCCCTTCAGACGGCGGAGGACTTGCAAAAGCAGCTGACCCGTGTGCGCGAGCTGACCGATCGACCCTTCGCCATAAATCACACGGCGCGACCGTTCAACGAAGAGGCCTTCGTCCTGAGCCTGCAAGCCGGGCCGAAGCTGGTCTCGTTCGCCCTTGGCGACCCGGGCGACCTTGCCGAGCGTGCTCACGATGCCGGCATCCTCTTCATGCAGCAGGTCCACACCGTGGGGCAGGCGTACCGTGCGGTCGAGAGGGGCGTGGACGTGATCGTCGCCCAGGGCTCCGAGGCTGGCGGGTTTGGAGGCACGGTGGGCGCCATGTCTCTCACCCCGCAGGTCGTTGACGCGGTCAGCCCTATACCCGTGGTGGCTGCCGGGGGCATCGCCGACGGGCGCGGGCTGGCCGCGGCCCTGCTGCTCGGCGCCCAGGGGGTCAATATCGGCACCCGGTTTCTGGCTTCGACGGAAGCTATGGTCCCAGACGACTGGAAGCAAAGGATCCTGGCCGCCGATTCCGAGGATGCCATCAAGGTCGAGTTCGCCGACCACGTCTTCCCGCGGCCGAGCAGGGAGGGCGGCTACGGGACCCTGCCGCGGGTGCTGCGCACACCGTTCGTCGAGGAGTGGAACCGGAGAGGGGACGAGGTCGAGCCGGAAGCAGAGCGGTTGGGCGGAGAGCTGGTGGCAGCCATTCGGCAAGGCAGGGCGCACGAATTGGTGCCCTTCACCGGACAGACGGCGGGCCAGATCCACGAGGTCCTGCCCGCGGGAGAGATAGTACGCCAGATGGTCGCCGGGGCGGAGGAAGCTCTGCGAAGGGCAAACACCCCCTTTCAAGCTTCGGAAACCTGAAATGCTGAGAAGCGAGGGCCTTGCAAAGGCCCGAAGCGTGCTGACAAGCGAAGCCCTAAAAGGGCGAGCGTGCTGACAAGCCGACCGGAGGGAGGCGTGCTGAGAGCGAGCTCTAAAAGGGCGAAGCGTGCTGAGAAGCGAAGCCGGAGCGTGCTGACAAGCCACCGACCGCAGGGAGGCGGCGTGCTAACTCACAGCTTCGCGGTTGCTTCGGTGTGGAGGGCTGCCTCCAGGAGCGTCTCGACCAGGCTCTCGAAGGAGATGCCGGCGGCCTCGGCGGCGAGGGGGAAGGTTGAGGTCTCCGTGAAACCGGGGATGGTCTTCACGTCGATGACCCAGGGGGTGTCGTCTGCGAAGATGGTGTCCACCCTGGCGTAGCTGGAGCAACCGAGCGCGCGGTAGGTGGCTAGCGCCGTCTCCTCGAGGTTGGCTGCGGCTTCAGGGGGGACCTCGGCCGGGATCGCGAAGTCCGTAGCGCCCGGGGTGTACTTGGCCTCGAAGTTGTAGGTGCCCTCGCGAGGCCGGATCTCGACGAGCCCCAGAGCGCGTGGCTCCTCGCCGGCTGGCTCGAGGATGGGGACTGAGACCTCGGTCCCGACCACCCAGCGCTCGAGAAGGATCTTGGCGTCGTAGCCGAAGGCCTCGTAGACGGCGTCGAGCAACTCGTCCGACTCCTCGACGCGTGAGAGCCCGAAGCCCGACCCCTCGTGCGCGGGCTTGACGGCGAGCGGGTAGCCTAAGGAGTTCGCTGCGGTGTCGAGGGCTGCGGCCGCGCCCATCTCGTTCATCGCTCGCCGGAAGAACGTCCTGAAGGTGGGGGTAGGGATGCCCGCGGCCCTGGCGGCCCGCTTGGCGTAGTCCTTGTCCATGCAACGGATGCTCGAGAGCGGTCCGCTCCCCGTGTACGGTATCCCCAGCGTCTCCAGCAGCGCCTGCACCGTCCCATCCTCGCCGCCGGGGCCGTGCAGGCAGATGAACGCCGCTTCAGGCCCGAGCTCCATGAGCGTCCCTGTGGTCGTCTCCTCGATGTCAAGGGGGTGGACCTCGTGGCCGAGGCGCTCCAGGGCGTGCTGGACACGCCGCCCCGTTACGAAGGAGACGTCCCGCTCCATCGAGGTACCGCCGCGCAGGACGGCCACGCGAGCCATACCCTACCCTTCCGTGCCGGCGGCGAAGCTCGCGGAGCGGGAGCTTCTCCTCGCGCCGCGTTGCGAGCCGCGCTCCAGGTCGCTTCTGAGCTCCATGCGCTCGCGCACGACCTCGGAGAGCAGCTCGATGCCGCGCCTTATCCGCTCGGGCTCGACGAAGGAGAAGTTCAGCCTCATGTGGTTCTTGCCCGCCCCGCCGGCGTAGAAGCCCTCGCCCGGCACGTAGGCGACGTTGCGCGCGATGGCCCTCGGCAGCATCGCCGTGGCGTCAAGGTAGGAAGGCAGGGTCGCCCACACGAAGAGCCCGCCCTCGGGGTGCGTCCAGTGGACCTCTTTCGGCATGAACTCCGCAAGCGAGTCGAGCATCGCGTCGCGGCGCTCCTTGTACATGCTGGTGAGACGACCGACGTAAGAGCGCCAGTCGGCGTTCTGGAAGTAGGAGTAGATCATCATCTGCGAGAGGTTCGAGGAGCAGAGATCGGCGCCCTGCTTGCCGATGTTGATCTTGTGCAGGATCCCCGGCTGGGCGTGAACCCAGCCAAGGCGTACGCCCGGCGCGAATATCTTCGAGAACGTCCCCAGGTACACCACCCGGTCGACGACGCCTTCTTGCTCCTGCTCGAGCGCCGCGAGGGTGGGGAGCGGCTCGCCCTCGAAGCGGAGCATCCCGTAGGGGTTGTCCTCTACGACGACCAGGTCGAACTCGCGGGCTATCTCGAGCAGCTCGCGCCTGCGCTCGGTCACGAGCGTCACCCCTGCGGGATTCTGGAAGTTGGGAACTGTGTAGATGAACTTCACGTGAAGGCCCTGCTTGCGGGCTTTGTTCAGCATCTCGCGGGCTGCGACCGGGATCATGCCAGCCCTGTCCATGGGGACGTGCGCGATGCGCGGCCTGTAGGCGGCGAAGGCGTTCAATGCGCCAGCGTAGGTCGGACCCTCGCACAGGATGGCGTCCCCCTCGTCGAGGAAGACCTTGGCGATGAGGTCGAGCCCCTGCTGAGCGCCGGTGGTGACGAAGACGTCCTCCTGCCTGGCCGGGGTGCCCTCCGCGGCCATCACATCTACTATGACGTCCTTTATGGCCTCGAGACCAGATGTAGGACCGTACTGCAGCGCCTGGGCGGTATCCTGGGCGATGCTGTCCGAGATCTCCCGGAACGCCTCCTCGCCGAAGGCCCGGGTGTCGGGAAAGCCGCCGGCGAGCGAGATGATGCCTGGCCGGGACAACGTGGCCATGAGGTCGCGCGTGGCAGCGGTCTTCATGCCTTTGACCCGCTCCGAGTAGAGGAAGTCGAAGCGGTCGAGGTCTACGAGCGGCACCTACACACCCCCATCGTTTACGAAGGTCTCGACGTTATCCCATCCCAGCCCCTCGGCGAGTACCTGCCAGAGCTCCGGCGCCATCTCGAAGCGGCTCGTGCTGCAGCGCCGGCCCCGGACGGAGAGGGCCTTGAGGTTGTCGTCGCCGGCGGCCAGGGCCTCCTCGCTGGCTACAGCCCCGATCGCGTACGCCTGCTCGACGAGGCGGTCGCCCGCGAGGCAGGCCCCGATCCGGCCCATCAGCTCACGCTCGACTACGGGGACGAAGAGGTAGCCGGTCGTCACGGCGAGGAGCCCTCCGGGCCGGAGCACGAGATCGTAATCGAGCCCCGGCTCGCCTGCCCCCACCCCGTCGAGAGCGATCTCGAAGGCGTGCTTTGCGGCGTGGGCTTTGAGCCTCTCTCTGAGGTCGTACAGCTCCTCGAGCTCCGCTGCGTCTGGCTCTTCTGAGGCTTCGGCGCTCATCAGGACGTGGTCCCAGACCTCCCTGGGGAACACGATGCGTAAGCGCCCGGCGTTGGCCGAGAGCCTGAGCTCGCTCCCACGCACCTCCAGCCCATCCAGGCTCTCCACCCGAACCTCTTGCATGGGAGCGACTGTATCATAAAGAGCACATGGGTTGTAGACTTCCGCGCCATGAGAGCCGTCTTCGTGACCACCAACGAGGACAAGCGCCGCGAGGCGCAGAGGATCCTCGGGGTCGAGTTCGTAGACGCCGCGCTGGATCCCCAGGATGTCCCCGAGATACAGGCCCTCGACTTCGCAGAGGTCGCCGTCCACAAAGCGCGCGCCGCCCGTGAGGCCCTTGGCTTACCGCCTTACGCCGTCCTCGTCGAGGACTCGGGGCTCGTCATCGGGGCCTGGAATGGCTTGCCAGGTGCGCTGACCAAGTGGTTCCTCGCGAGCGTCGGCAACGAGGGCATCCTCAGGATGCTCTCCGGCGAGGACCGCTCGGCGCGCGCCGTCTGCGCGGTCGCGGTCGCGGATACCGGGGGGGAGGTGCGTGTCTTCAGGGGAGAAGTCGAGGGGGAGATCTCGCCCGAGCCGAGGGGGGAGGGTGGGTTCGGGTGGGACCCGATCTTCGTCCCGAAAGGGAGCAATCTCACGTACGCCGAGATGGGTGAGAACAAGCATGAAGACTCGCACAGGGCGAGGGCTTTCCGGCAGGTCCGCGGGTGGTTGGAGGAGCAGGATAGACGAGAAGTCTGAGGACCGCGCATACATCTGGGCGAAACGGGCAATAAAATACACGTACGAGATGGCGAAGAGTGCTATTCTGTTCGTCGTTCGTTTGGTTGTAGGGCGAGGTGGGAAGGGGCCGTTTATGTCGGCAGAGAACGGGCACCCGGAAAACGGGGACGCGCAAGCCCGTGACGAGGGCGCTGTAGCCACGGGCACGGATCGTCTCGTGGACCTCTACCGCAAGATGGTGCTGATCCGGGCGTTCGAAGAGGCTACCCAGAGGGGCTTCCGTCAGGGCAAGATCGGGGGCTACCTCCACGTCTACATCGGCCAGGAGGCTGTGGCGACCGGGTTCCTCGAGGCCTTCAAGGAAGGCGACAAGGTCATAACCGCCTACCGGGACCACGCGCACGCGCTCCTGCTGGGTAGTGATCCCAAGAACGTCATGGCCGAGCTCTATGGTAAGGGAACGGGCATCGTCAAGGGCAAGGGTGGCTCGATGCACCTCTTCGATGTCGAGAGGGGCCTCATGGGCGGCTACGGGATCGTCGGCGGCCACATACCTCCGGGGGTCGGCCTCGCCTACGCGATGAGGTACCACGAGACGGACAACATCACGCAGCTCTACCTCGGGGACGGCGCGATGAGCACGGGCGCCTTCCACGAGGCCGCCAACCTCTCGGGGCTATGGGGCAAGGACGGCATGAACCCATGCCTCTTCATAGTGGAGAACAACCAGTATGGGATGGGCACGAGCGTGGAGCGCACTACCGCGATGACGGACCTCGCCGCCAAGTTCGACGCCTACGGCATAGAGAACGAGAAGGTGGACGGGATGGACCTCGAAGCGGTCATCGAGGTGGCCGAGAGGACGACCGAGCAGGTAAGGGAGAGCGGCAAGCCGTACGCCGTCGAGGCGCTGACCTACAGGACTGCTCCCCACGGTGCCGCGGACTTCTTCGAGAAGTACCGCACCAAAGAAGAGATCGAAGAGTGGCGCCAGCGCGACCCGATAGGGCTGCTGGAGAAGAAGCTCCTGGAGAGAGGAGCACTGGATGACGAGAAGCTCGAGGAGGAGATAAAGGCCGAGGCCAGGGAGGCGGTACAGGAGGCGGTCAAGTTCGCCGAGGAGAGTGAGGAGCCCCCGATCGAAGAGCTCTACACCGACGTCTACGCTGGTGAAGACGAGTATCTGGGGGAGAAGTAATGGCCGAGACCAAGACCTACCGCGAGGCCCTGCGCGAGGCCATGGTCATGGAGATGGACCGCGACGAGAACGTTGTCTTGATGGGCGAGGACATCGGCGTCTACGGCGGGACCCACCTCATCACCGACGGGCTCATCGACCAGTACGGTCCTAAAAGGGTCATAGATACCCCCATCTCCGAGCTCGGCTTCACCGGTGCGGCAGTCGGCATGGCGTTCCAGGGCATGAGGCCCATAGTGGAGATGATGACCTGGAACTTCTCGTTCCTCGCTGCGGACCAGATCATCCAGAACGCCGCCAAGGTGCGCTACTTCTCAGGGGGCCAGGTGGAGGTGCCCATGGTCGTCCGCGGCCCCAACGGCGGCGGCGTCCAGCTCAGTGCGCAGCACACCCACAGCCTCGAGAACCTCTACGGCCACTTCCCCGGCCTCAAAGTCGTCTCCCCCGTAACGCCCAACGACGTGAAGGGAATGATGCTCACGGCCGTGAGGGACCCCAACCCGGTCATCTTCCTCGAGGCAGGCGCCCTCTACGGCACCAAGGGCGAGGTAGAGGAGGGAGACAACGCCATCCCCTTCGGAAAGGCGAGGATAGCGCGCGAGGGCTCGGACGTTACGCTCGTCGCCTACGGGCGGCAGGTGAACCTGTGCCTGAGGGCCGCCGACACGCTCGAAGAGGAAGACGGCGTCAGCGCCGAGGTCATAGACCTCAGGTCCATCCGGCCTTTCGACGAGGACGCCGTCGTCGAGTCGGTCGAGAAAACGCACCGGGCCGTGGCGGTGCAGGAGCAGTGGCGGTGGTTCGGGGTAGCGAGCGAGGTGGCGGCGATCATCCAGGACAGGGCGTTCGACTACCTGGACGCCCCGGTGCAGCGGGTTAGCGGAGCGGAGGTTCCTGCGCCGTACGCGCGGAACCTTGAGCTCGCGGCCTTCCCGAGCGAGAAGCAGGTGGCTAACGCGGCACGCAGGGTGCTCTACATGGAGGAGAAGTAAGTTGCCGGAAGTGATCATGCCCAAGATGGGCGATGCGATGGAGGAGGGCACCCTCGTCAAGTGGCTCAAGAGCGAGGGTGACGACGTTTCCGAGGGCGATCCGATAGCCGAGATCGAAACCGACAAGGTGACGCTGGAGCTCGAAGCCGAAGACTCCGGCACGCTCGCCCAGCTTATCGCCGACGAGGGCCAGGATATCCCCGTGGGCGAGGCGATAGCCTTTATCGCCGGCGAGGGTGAGGAGGTGCCGGAGCGGGCCGCCGGCGGCGCCGAGGCCGAGGAGGCCGGGGAAGAGGGCGGCGACGGCGAAGCCCAGGCCCAGACCGCCACGGAGACCGAGGCGCCCGAGGAAGAAGGTGGAGAGGAGGCTCCCGCTCAGGCCGACGGCCGGACGGACGGCCATTTCCGTGCCTCGCCGATAGTGAGGCGTCTGGCCCAGGAGAACAACCTGGACCTCTCCCGGATAGAGGGTTCGGGACCGGCCGGCCGAATCGTCGAGCGCGACGTGCGGGCGGCAATGGAGAGCGGCACAGCCCAGAAGACCGACGGAAAGGCCGAAGCCGAGGCGCCGGAACAGGAGGCCGCACCGCAGGTGGCTGCCGCCCCCGAGCCGACCCGGGCGCCGGGGACCGAGCTTGTCGAGCCGAGCCGGATGCGCCGGGTCATCGGCGAACGGATGACGCAGTCCAAGCAGCAGGTCCCCCACTACTACGCGACCGTCGAGGTCGAGATGAACGACCTGCTGGCGCTGCGCAAGCAGCTCAACGAGCAGCTCGAGGAGCAGGGGGTCAAGCTCTCGATCAACGACTTCGTGATGAAGGCCGTCGCGCTGGCCCTCAAGGACTTCCCGAACCTCAACGCTCTCTGGACCTCCGAAGGCATCGAGCTGCATCAGCAGGTGGACCTGGCGATGGCGGTCGCGCTCGAGGAGGGCCTCATAACCCCCGTCATCAGGGACGCGGCCAACAAGACCCTCTCCGCCATCTCCGCGGCCTCGAAGGACCTGGCCAAGCGCGCCCGGGAGGGAGCGTTGAAGCCCGAGGAGTACCAGGGGGGCACGGTAACCGTCTCCAACATGGGCATGTTCGGCGTCGAGAGCTTCGCCGCCATCATCAACCCGCCGCAGGCCGCGATAGTCGCCGTGAGCAGCATCATGCAGCGCGCCATGTTCAAGGATGACGAAGTCGTGCCGGTGAGCATAATGAAGCTCACCCTCTCTGCGGACCACAGGATCTCCAACGGCGCCGAAGGAGCCCGGTACCTGGCAGAGGTCAAGCGCCTCCTCGAGCGCCCGATGACGCTCGTAGTCTGAGGCCAGTTAGCCCTTCAACCGTCAGCAAGGCGTCCCCGGCGAGGGCCGGGGGCGTTTTTTACTGATTCTCGAAATGATGATCCAGGCAAGAACTCGGGAGAGCCCAAGCCTCCAGAACAATAGCTGAAATGTTCACCTCCCTCACTTCCCTTTTTTGCGCTTCTTTCTTCTTTTTCGCTTGCCAGCAGGTCTGTTCCCGCTGGCGCTCTGTGAAGGTTGAGGATCGGGCTCCGTCCTGGTCTTCTCTTCGTCCGGGGTCGCGAGGTCTTCAGCACGATCCTTCTTGGGCGTGCGATGGTAGATGAGGTAGTTCTGGACGAAGGTTATGGTGTTCGAAGTGATCCAGTAGACGAACAGAGCGGCGGGGAAGCGCATCAGGAACAGGCCGAAGGCGATGGGCATGATGCGCATGAGCTGCTTCTGCTGGGGATCGGTGCGCCTGATAGTGAGCTCCTGGGAGGCCAGCATGGAGAGGACGTAGGCGATAGGGAGGATGAAGTAGGGGTCTGCGACGGTGAGGTCCTGAAACCAGAACAGGCCGCCGTGGGCGAAGCTCTCGAGCTTGTCGAACTGCTTTATCGTGTAGTAGAGCGCGATGAAGATGGGGAGCTGGACGACGAGGGGCAGACAACCTCCCAGAGGGTTGACCTTCCGCTCGCCGTAGAGCTTCATGATCTCCTGTTGTTGTTTCTGTGGGTCGTCTTTGTACCTGGCGCGGATCTCATCCATGTCAGGCTTGAGCTCCTGCATCCTGCGCATACTCTTGGCCTGCCGCACGGTCAGCGGGAAGAGCAAGGTTCGTACCGCGGCGGTGAGCATTATGATGGCGAGCCACCATGGGACCCCCCAACCATGGAAGGTCGTCAGCGTTGCGCCGAGCAGGTTGAAGAGCGGGTCGAAGAGGTTTCTCAGGGTTTCCATCGTGCGCGTTCCTTCTAGTGTCGCCTGGGAGCTGTCGGGCATGCGCGGTATGCCCCGCTCCTTCGCCGGTTGCTAGGCTGGCAAGGCGGGGCGCGTCACGCGAGGATAGGCATCGACCCAACCGCCGAGGCCGGAGAAGAGCACCAGGAAGGACCCGAAAAGGAGCGCGACAAGCAAGGGCCAGTTTTCTCCGCCGTGGCGGCCGTCGCTCGTGAACGCCTCGACCGAAGAGGAGCGTGAGAGCACTCCCTGAGAGCCGAACGGAGCGCGGTACAGGCGGAAGATGGCGGTAAGGAGGTAGCCGACGCACCCTGCGGTGCCGAGGGCAGCGAGCAGCGAGAGGCCGTAGTCCGGGTTCGCGTACACGTCTTGCTGGGGCGAGACGTCGACCAGGAGAAGCCAGATAGCAAACAGCGCAGTCTGCTGCAGACCGTCAAAACGGCGCCGCCGCGCGGGATGAGTTCCGGACTCGCTCACGACGGGATAATAACACTCATCGGGAGCTTCGAAGGGTCTCTCCAGAACCTCCGGCGGGGAGGCTGCGCGGAGGCCGACCTTGCGATAAGCTAAACCCCCCGCCGGGGTGCGGGGCATCAGTTTGGGTCGAGGAAAGGAGGGTCTCGTGGCGGCAGAGCCGGAGTTGATCCGAAACGTTTGCCTGATCGGCCACAGGGGCACCGGAAAGACCACCATCGCGGAGACGATGCTCGGGCTGGCATCGGGGAGGAGCGGCCCTGCGGGGCACCACGCTCTCGACTACGCCGAGGAGGAGTCCGAGCGCGGGATGACGCTCGGGATGAGCGTAGCCACCCTCGAGTGGAAGGGGCGCCAGGTCAATGTGCTCGACACCCCTGGCGACGGGGGGTTCGTCGCCGACGCCTTCGTCGCACAGAGGGTGGCCGACTGCGCGATCCTGGTAGTGCACGCCCAGGACCCGATCCAGGTCGTCACCGAACGCGTGTGGAGGCGCGGGGAGAGGGAGGGCATCCCGCACGTCATCGTCGTCAACCACCTGGACAGGGAGCGCACGGACTTCGGCGCCGTCGTCGAGCAGCTCCGCGCCAGGTTCGGGCAGGCGGTCGTGCCGCTGAACCTGCCCATAGGCCGCGAGCATGACCTCAAGGGTGTCTACGGGCTCCTGACCGGGACGGCCTTCGTGGAGGGGGAGCAGAAGGAAGAGATCCCCGAAGGCATGGAGGACGAGGTAGACGAGGCCAAGATTCAGCTCTTCGAGGCCATCGCAGAGAGCGACGACACGCTTCTCGAGAAGTACCTCGAAGGCGAGGAGCTCTCGACCGAGGAGATGTTCGAGGGGATAAGAAAAGGGATAGCCGACGGCGTCATCATCCCGGTCCTCGCCGCGAGCGCGGAGCGCAACATCGGGATGGACCGGATCCTGGACGTCATCGCCGGCAGCGCCCCGAGCCCCGTGGACCGCTCGCGCTGGGTCGAGGAGGAAGGCGAGGAGGTCCTCTGCGACCCGGAAGGACCCTTCGCCGCCTACGTGTTCAAGACCTACCAGGACCCTTACGCGGGACGCCTGAGCGTCTTGAGGGTCGTGAGCGGCAGGTGCCGTTCGGACGAGGCGCTCACCAATCCGCGCACGGGCTCGTCGGAGAGGCTCGGGGGCATATCTCACCTGGTGGGCAAGGAGCGTCTACCGGTCGACGAGGCGGTCGCGGGCGACATCATCGCCGTGGCCAAGCTCAAGGACACCAACACCTTCGACACTCTGTCCAAGCCGGATAGGCAGATGCTCTTCGAGCCGGTAGAGCTGCCGGAGCCTACCTCGGCCTTCGCGGTCGGGGCGAAGGCGCGTGGCGAGGAGGAGAAGGTCTTCGACGCGATAAGGCGCGTGGTGGACGAGGACCCCTCGCTCAAGCTCGAGCGCTCCGAAGCGACGGGAGAGGACATCCTTGCAGGGCTGGCGCAGATGCACGTCGAGCTCGCGCTGGAGCGCATAAGCAGGCGCTACGGGGTCGAGGTCGCCTCGAGGGCGCCCAAGGTCCCGTTCAAGGAGACGATCACGGGCTCAGCCCAGGCCCAGGGCCGCTACAAGAAGCAGACCGGCGGGCGCGGGCAGTTCGGGGACGCCAGGATCGAGGTCTCCCCGCTCCCGCGCGGCGAGGGCTTCGAGTTCGAGGACGGCATCGTCGGAGGGTCGATCCCGCGCCAGTTCATCCCCGCGGTCGAGAAGGGGATAGTGGAGGCGATGCAGCAGGGCTCGATCGCCGGCTACCCCGTCGTCGACGTAAAAGTTCGTCTCTACGACGGCGCATTCCACTCTGTGGACTCCTCGGAGATGGCGTTCAAGGTCGCAGGGTCGATGGCGTTCAAGAACGCCGTCGAGCAGGCCCACCCCGTCCTCCTCGAGCCGTACGTGAAGGTGGAGGTGCTCGCGCCGACGGAGATGGTCGGGGACATCATGGGCGACCTCTCGGGCAGGCGCGGGCGCCCCATGGGCATCGAGCAGCGCGGCGAGCGCCAGGTCATCCAGGCCGAGGTGCCCCAGATCGAGATGCTCACCTACGCCCGCGACATGCGCTCCATCACAGGCGGCCGCGCCAACTTCCACGTCGAGTCGGGCCACTACGAAGAAGTCCCGCCGAACCTGGTGGACAGGGTCCTAGCCGCCAACGAGAGGGAGGAGGAGAAAGCGGTAAGCTAATTAGCACGCTCCGCCTTCGGCTTCGCTTCTCAGCTCGCCTCCCTCGGTCGGCTTGTCAGCACGCTTCGGCCCTTTTAGGGCCTCGCTTGTCAGCACGCCACCTGGCTTCGCCAGGCGGCTCGTCAGCTTCTCTCTGCGCAGAGAGAAGCTGAAATGCTGAGAAGGCGCCAGGCGCCGTGCTGACAAGCTGCCGGCGAAGCCGGCGGCGTGCTGAGAAGCGGAGGCGTCAGCCGGAGCGTGCTGAGAAGCCTCCCGCGTAGCGGGGAACGGAGACCCCGATCAGGTCGTCCCGCCTCACCAGCTCGGCTAGCTCTTGCTCGCTCAAGTCTTCCGTGCCTGCCGGGCGCATCGGGAGCACCATGTAGCGGATATCGGCCGTGCTGTCGTGGACGGCTACCTCGACGCCCTCGGGGGGCTCGAACCCGAGCTCGCGCATGACGCCGCGGGGCTCCCTGACGGCCCTTGAACGGTAGTTGAAGCTCTTGTACCAGTCGGGTGGGCGGCCGAGGATGGCCCGCGGGTAGCAGGAACACAAGGTGCATACGATCAGGTTGTGCACCTCTGGGGTGTTCTCGACCACGACGAACTCGACCGGGCCGGAGGCGTCGATGCCGAGCTCCTGTGCTGCGGCCTTCGTGTCGGAGAGGAGGAGCTCTTTGAACTCGGGGCTCACCCAGGCCCGGGCCACGAGCTTCGCGCCGTTGGCTGGCGAGCGGGCCTCCATGTAGGAGATTCGGTCCTGTATCTCCGGCTCCGTTAGCACGCCCTTCTCCAGGAGCAGCGCCTCTATCGCCCGGATTCGCGCCGCGTAGGGGCTGCTCTCGTGCCTGACCTCCTCGTGCGGGTGGCTCACGCGCTACCTCCTTCATCGTGCTCCAGCCACTGCTCGTAGACGTCGGCGTACAGGCGGTCGGAGTCGGGACCCTCGTAATCGCTCCAGAGGTCCACCTGCCGGAAGCCCACCTTGTAGAGGGGTCTATCCGGCATTCCGGAGAGGCCGTAGGCCAGGTCTTCGGGGCTACGGAACTCGCCGAGCACGGCCTGGACACGGCCGGTCTTCCCCTTCAAATACTCCGGGGTACGCACGTGTCCCGGCTTGTCGGCGGAACGCACCCTTACCCGCTCGCCCGGCTCGAACGGCGTCACGCTCCGCTCCAGCGACGTTCGATCTCGGCTGACCGTTTGTCCACCTCTTCGCGGGTGAGAATGCCCTTCTCGACGAGCAGCTTCTCCGTCGCCGCGACCCAGCGCTCGTAGTAGCTCAGCTCCCTGTAGTTCTCCAGGCTCTCGATGGCGCGGCGGATGCTCGTCGGTGGTCTTGAGCCCCTTTATGTCAAGGGCGATGGTGACGGCGTCGGCGAGGCGCTCCCAGTCCTCGACCTCGTGCTGGCTCCTGTCTACCGGGCCGCCGGGCGAGCCGCCGAGGTCGTGCACCGCGGCTACCCGACCCTCAGGACCTCGTTGATCGGGGGCCGCTCGACGAGCTCCTCGACGTACTCCTGCAGCTTCAAGCCATCGGGGGTCGCCACCGCGTGCATGAAGTCAGAGAACTGGAAGAGCTGATCGGGCAAGCTCGGGTCCCTCGCCTGGTCGAGGCGGCCGTCCTGCCTCAGGCGACGGGCGACCGCCCGTAGCACCGCGTAGGACATACGGCTCAGGTCTCTGAGGTGCTGGTGCCTGTTCTGGCGGGTGCCAAGGTCCACCTGCGCCATCGCCCCGAGGCCCACCCGCTTGAGGACGTCGATCATGATCCCGGTCTCCACCGCGTAGCCTGTCAGGAAGGGGATGGAGCAGAACAGCTCCTTGTCCGCGACGAACTCGCCGGCCAGAGGCTGCACGAAACCGGTGAGCTCGGGGTAGAAGAGGTTGAAGAGCGGCTTGGCCGTAAGCTCAGTAACCCTGCCTCCGCCGTCGGCCTCGACGATCTCGTAGCTCTTGAACGGCCTGCGGTAGGCGGCCTTGACGAAGCGCACCTCGGGGACGTGCAGTATGGGGCCGAGGACGCCGTAGACCAGCTGGGGCCTGAAGTCCTTCGTGTCCGCGTCGATGTACATCACGAGATCGCCGCGCGCTACCGAGAGCGAGCGCCACATGGCGTCGCCCTTCCCGTGCGCCCCGCCGTGGCTGCTCATCAGCTCGTTCTCCGAGAACACCTCCGCGCCCCTGGACACCGCCACCTTCGCCGTTCCGTCCGCGGAGTCGGCGTCGATGGCGAGGATCTGGTCAACCAGCGGCTCGCTCCCTGCGCGCTCGTTGACGGCGTGGATCTCGTCGATGATCCCACCCACCGTGTCGGCGACGTTGCGGCAGGGCAGGACCGCGCTCACCGTCAGCCCAAGCTCGCGCTTGCGGCGGCCCATCTCCTCCAGGTCGGAGAATTGCCGGTAGTCGTAAGAGCGATGCCTGAACCATTCTGCAGCGTCCACAAACATAGAGAACCTCACATGACTTGCAGGGACACAGCCGCGGTAATTTAACGCAAAGTTCCAGCTTTGTCCAATTCGTTTTGTCGAGTATTCGTTAGGTAATCTGTCCCGGACTCTCCCGATACGCGAAGTTCCTCTCATCTTTCCAGGAACCAGCGCGAAAACCAGACCTGGATAAAGCAACTTGAGCGGGATCACACTCTGGTTCAGAATACTGTACGTACAGTAGGATGGTGGCGGCGCGTGCAGAGATCAGGCTTGCGGGAGGAAGATGAAGAACGCGTCTGAGAGGTCCAGCTAGTAGTGCTGGATCTCGGCCGCGAGGTTGCCGGGCCGGGGCTAGGGGTCTGCGGCGGACGCACTGCGTCGGGGTGGTAGAATCAGGACCCTTTGCACGATGGAGAGCTAGCGGCCGCATTGGCCGGGACGAGAAGATTAGCAGGGATATGCGGATAGTACTGACCAACGACGACGGAATTGAAGCGCCGGGGCTGCTCGCCGCCAGGCAGGCTCTGGAGAAGATAGGGGACGTCATCACGGTGGCGCCCGACCGCAACAGGAGCGGGGTGGGGCGGAGCATAACTTTTGGCGCCACGCTCCACGTCGAGGAGCGAGAGATGGCCGACGGGGTAGTCGGCTACGCCTGCACGGGGACGCCTGTGGACTGCGTGCGGCTCGTGGCTCTAGGGCTCATGGACTTCGAGCCTGACATCGTGGTCTCGGGGATCAACCACGGCGAGAACCTCGGCGACGACATTACGTATTCGGGGACGGTGGCGGGAGCCATGGAGGGAATCGTCATCGGAGTGCCGGGCATCGCGGTTTCTCTAAGCATAGGACGCCCGTGGCACGAGACCGTCGAGGAGGACATCCCCCTCGAGACGGAGCTGCACTTCGGGCCGGCGGCGGAGTTCACGGCCAGGCTGGCGAAGGTGGCATTCAAGGGCCTCCCGCAGGGCAGGATCCTCAACGTCAACGCGCCCAACTTGCCCAGAGAGAGGCTCAAGGGCGCGCGGGTCACGAGGCTAGGCCGCAGGTTCTACAAGGACGAGCTCATCGAGGTCAGGGACGAGGAGGGTAGGACCGGCTACGACATCTACAACAACCCGCCCGGCTACCACGACGAGGACGGCACCGACTTCGCCGCCATCGGGAACGGCGAGATCAGCGTCACCCCCGTCCACCTCGAGCTCACAGACGTTGCAGCCATCGAGGAGCTGAGTTCCTGGGGCGTCGAGGACCTCCTCGAGAACGGCCTCAAGTAAGCGTTGCTCGGGGCGGCCCTCTTCGACTTCGACGGCACGCTTGTCGATACAACGGACCTCATCTACCAGTCCATGCGCCACGCCACAGGCGAGGTCCTGGGACGCGAGATCTCGCGCGATGTCCTCATGGCCAACGTTGGCCAGCCCCTGCCGCGACAGATGGAGCTCTTGAGCGCCGAGCACGCCGAGGCGCTCCTGGACTCCTACCGGCTCCACAACGAGGAGAACCACGACGCCCTGATCAAAGAGTTCCCCGGCGTCGAGGAGTCGCTCGCCCGCCTCAAGGCGGCGGGCGTGCGGGTGGGCGTCGTAACCTCGAAACGCCGCTTCTCCGTGGACATGGCCCTGAAGAACTTTCCCGGCCTCGGCGGCGTGGTGGACCAGTGGGTCACGATGGAGGACACCACCGAACACAAGCCCCGCCCCGAACCGCTCCTGAAAGGGTTGGAGTTGCTCGGCAACGTGCCCAGAGAACAGGCAGCATACGTCGGCGACTCTCCCTTCGACGTCGCCGCGGCGAAGGCTGCCGGTGTAGAGAGCGTCGCGGTGAGCTGGGGCGCGTTTTCCGAGGATGCTCTACGCGCCGCCGAGCCCGACCATCTCGTCCCCGACCTCGACGCGGCGGTGGATGTCCTCCTGTCAGCGTAGAAAACAGGCTTCGATATACTTGCGGCGGTGATCTCACGTCTTGTAGGAACGCTGCTCCTGGTCGCGGCGGCGCTCGTCGCTCCCTACGACTGCGGGATGACCGCGGGCTCTGGAGACGCGGGTGACTCCCCCGAAACGACAGCAACCGAAGAAAAATCGAACGAACCTACTCTGATGGGCGGTGGTTCCAGACCCCCGGATAGCACCCTCTCTTACGGTGGAGAGACCGCCCGCGGGGCGCTCGGAACGTATTGTTGGAAAAGAGGTTGCGCAGACAGCGTTGGCATCGTGGCCTACAAAGACGAGCTAAGGGTACCTGCGGGCGCGAACGTGACGTTCGCGTACGGGGGAAGAAAGCTCGACTCGATAGCAGTTGCGGCTTACCGGATCGGTCCTGGAAACCAGCCGGAACAGATGGGCAGAAAGATCCTGCTAATACCCGCGGGGAAGGGTACCGAGCTCCCGGCGCGGCGGAGTGAAAACCGGGCGCAGATTACCGCGGAGTTACCCGCTGGCAGGTACGTAGTCGATGTCTTCGCTACGATGCCCGGGGGCGACGCTTCCTACGGCTTCCTTATCGCCGTCGAGTAGCTATGCTCACCGCTCGGACCAACGCTTCTAGCTCTTCCTCCGTGTTGAACAGGTGCGTGCTCGCCCGGACGTAGGGGCGGGGCCCGGGGATGGAGCGCAATACGAACCTCTTCTCCAGCAGACGCTTCACTACATCCTTCGCCGCAAAACCCTCGACCTCGAAGCTCACGAGCCCTGACGCTGCGGGCCGGGACGATCTAAGGATGACGCCCGGGATCTCCGAGAGGAGATTCATAAGCAGTTCGGCGCGACGACGAATCCCCTCGAAGCCCGGCCCTCCTCGCTCGTGGACCGCCTCCGCAGCCGCGGCGAAACCGGCACAGAGGGCGGGGCTCGCTGTCGAGGCTTCGAAGCGTCGAGCGTCAGCTCTCAGCTCGTAGTCGCCCCCCGCGTCGAAGGAGAGTGGGTCGGCAAGGGAGAAGAAACCGACGTTCGTGCTGAAGACGTCGAGACCGGGCCTGACGTAGAGTGCGCCCATGCCTTCGGGCCCCAGGATCCACTTGTGCCCGGTGAAGGCGTACATGTCGGCGCCGGACGCGGGCACGTCCACGGGGACGTTCCCGACGGACTGGGCGCCGTCTATCAGGGTCAACACATCCCGCGCTCGGGCGAGCGCGCATATCTCCCGCAGGGGCAAGATCTCCCCGCTTGTCCAGTCCACGTGCGAGAGGGCGACGAGGCGCGTCCTCGGGGTAAGGGTGGACTCCACCTTCTCTGGCGTCACGGGTGGTGAGACGAGCTGTACCTTCACGCCCGAGCGTGCCCTCAGGTTGTGGAGGGGTACCAGGCAGCCCGGGTGCTCTGTGGTTGCCGAGATGACTTCGTCGCCTTCGCGCCAGTCGATCGACGCGGCGCCGAGGTTCATGCCGTGGGTGGTGTTCTGGGTCAGGGCGACGTCCTGTGGGGCGGCCCCGATAAGCCTGGCGGCGGTCTCGCGGGCGCGTTCCCTCATCTCGGCCTGGCGGGCGTAGAGGCCGGCGCCCTCGAGGTAGGCCGCGCCGGAGCAGAGGGCGTCGGCGGCGCGCATGGCTTCGATCACGCCGTAGGAAGGCGGTCCGCTGCTGCCCGAGTTCAGGTATACGAAATCGTTGCTGGAGAGGGCCGGGAACATCTCGCGGCCCAGGCTATCGTGCCTGACGATGCGTGCCTCCTTCCGGGGATGGTGGGAGCCTTTCTGTATAATATCCGCTTCATGCAGAACGGTAACCTGCGCAGGAGGAGCCGCCGGCGCCGGCAGGCGCGCAAGAAGAGCGACTGGCTGGCGGTGGCGCGGAACGCGTTTCTGCTGCTATTCGGGGCGTCGATCATCGGGATCGTCGTCCTCTTCGCGAGCTTTACCCAGACCTACGCGGCTGTCGCGGAGGACATGCCGCAGCTCGACGACTACTCTTCCACCGAGCTTGCCCAGACCTCCGTCGTCTACGACGCCAACGGCAACGTCGTCGATGAGCTCTACGGCGTCCAGAACCGCTACGTGGTCCCCCTCGACGGCATAGACCCGACCCTGCGCGAGGCTGTCATCGCTATCGAGGACCACCGCTTCTACGAGCATCGGGGGCTGGACTTCGAGGCCATAGGCCGCGCCGCCGTGGAGAACATACGCAGCCTCTCCATCCAGGAGGGCGGCTCCACCATAACCCAGCAGCTCATAAAGAACACCTACATAGCCCAGAAGCAGCGCATGATACCGAGCTTCGAACGCAAGTTCGCCGAAGCCTCGCTCGCCTGGCAGTACGAGGAGGAGCACTCCAAGGAGGAGATCCTCGAGCAGTACCTGAACACTGTGTACTTCGGCGCGAACGCCTACGGCGCCGAGGCCGCCGCCAGGACCTATTTCAACAAGAAAGCCGAGAACCTCACGCTCCCCGAGTCGGCGCTCCTGGCCGGGATCATCCAGCTCCCAGGTATCTACGATCCGTTCCTCGACCCCAAGACCGCCAAGGAGCGGCGCAACGTCGTACTCGACCGGATGCTCGAGTACGGTTACATAACCAGAGAGGAGCACGACGAGGCCGTGAAGACGGATCTCGTCCTCAGCCGGGGCCGGGTCGAGCACGAGAACGACAACGAGTACTTCCTCAACGCGGTCCGCAGGGAGCTGGCCGACGAGTACGGCGACGACATGGTCTACGAGGGTGGGCTGGAGATCCACACTACCCTTGACCCCGAGCTCCAGGAGATGGCCAACACCGCCGTTGACTCCATCGTCAACCCGGAGGCGGGGGATCCCTCGGCTGCGCTGGTCTCGGTGGACCCGGCCACGGGTGCGGTCAGGGCGATGGTCGGCGGGTCTGACTTCAGCCAGGTAAAGTTCAACCTCGCCACCCAGGCTCACCGGCAGGCGGGCAGCTCGTTCAAGCCCTTCGTCTATGCGGAGGCTATAGAGCAAGGGATCTCGCCCGAGACCACCTACGTCTCAAAGCACCTCGAAGTGCCCATGGGCCTCTACGAGAGGCCCTACGTCGTGGACAACTACGACTTCATCGAGCGAGGCCCTATCACCCTCGAGAAGGCGATGGCCGAGTCGGACAACACCGTCTTCGTGCAACTCGCCCTCGACCTCGGCCTCGAGAACGTCGTGGAGAAGGCGCAGGAGATGGGCATAACGAGCGAGGTAGAGGCGTACCCATCGACCGCGATCGGGGGCCTCGGGGAGGGCGTTACGCCGCTCGAGATGGCCTCGGCCTACTCCACGTTGCCCAACCAGGGCGTTCACATGAAGCCCTTCCTGGTCCAGCAGGTCACCAAGGAGGAGAACGGCGAGGAGATCGTGGTCGAGGAGCACCGCCTGAGGGACGAGCAGGCCCTCACCAGGGATGAGGCGGCCGTGGTCACCCAGGCCCTGCGGCGTGTGATCACGGACGGCACAGCCAGCTACTACCACGACCTCGACGCGGAGATAGGCCGTCCCGCGGCCGGCAAGACAGGCACCACCAACAACTTCGTGGACGCCTGGTTTATCGGCTTTATCCCGCAGCTGACGACGAGCGTCTGGGTCGGCTACCCGGACGAGCGGCGCCCCATGGTCAACATCAACGGCCTGACGGAGATCAACGGCGAGAACTACCCGCTGGACATCTGGTCCCTGTACATGCAATCAGCCGTGAGTATGTTCCCCGAACAAGAGTTCGACGTCCCCAGCCCGTACATGGACCTCCGGATCAAGACCGACGGTCACGCGGTGCCGCCACCGGAAGAAACGACGGTCGAGAGCACGGACGAAACTACCGAGAGCACGGACGCCAGCGAGCCAAAACCCGAAGACGAGTCCTCATTCGACGAACCTGCAGGATCGCAACCCGGACAGCAGCGAGGCTTCGAGCCGGCGCCGCAGTCAGCCTCCCCAGCCCCGCAGTCGGCGTCACCAGCTCCCATCTCCGCACCGCCGAGAGCGCAGCAGCCCGCGCCCAGAGAGCCTCGTCGGGGAGCGCCAGCCCGCCGCCCCCAGCGGGGCACGTTCTAGATAGGTTTCAGGCAATTTCTGATGCCTGAAACCTATCTAGCCAGGATCTCGAGCACCTCCCCGTGCAGGCGGCCGTTGGTGGCTACCAGACCGTCTGAGGCGTGGGTCCACGGATCGCCCGAGAGGTCGGTGGCCTTTCCGCCGGCTTCGGAGACGAGCAGCACGGTTGGAGCGTAGTCCCAGGCCGTGTTGCGGGTGCCGACCGAGACGTCGAGGTACCCTGCGGCGAGCCAGGCCCCGCGCACGCCCGCGCTGCCCAGAGCGCGAAACTGCCACGAGGCGGCGAGGACTCGCCTCGCTCGTGAACTGCCAACCCCCCTGAAAGCGAGGTCCGCCCCGAAGAAGGCGTATTCGAGCCGCTCGGTGTCGCTCACGCGCAGGCGCGCGCGGCCCTCGTGAGAATCCCTGTAGGCTCCGCCGCCAAGAGCCGCGTGGTAGAGGTCGCCGATCCGGGGCGCGGCGACGGCAGCGTGCGTGACAGCGCCACCTTCGAGGACCGAGACGCAGGCGCAGAAGATGGGGTTGGCGCGCGCGTAGTTCGCGGTGCCGTCCACGGGGTCGAGCAGCCAGGTGCGTCCCGAGGCGGAGATCTCGCCTCCTTGCTCCTCGGAGAGGATGGCGTCTTCAGGGTAGCGCTCCGTGATGGCGCCCACCATGAGCTCCTCGCACAGGAGGTCCACCTCGGTGACTATGTCTTTGGGGGCCTTCTCCGTCACCCTGCCAGGGGCTTCGTAGCGGGAGAGCTGGAGCTCCCCGGCCCTGCGGGCCAGGTCGCAGACGAACTCGTGTAACTCTTCGGAGGAGCTCCTAGCGGAGGTACTCACGCAGGTTCTGGGTGCGGCGCTGCTCGCGCAGGAGGTTCAGGGTCTTCATCTGGATCTGGCGTACCCTCTCGCGCGTGATGTCGAACTCGCGCCCGACCTCCTCCAGGGTGCGGGGCCTGTCGTCCTTCATCCCGAACCGGAGCTCGATGATCTGGCGCTCCCTCTCGGGCAGCTCGTCCAGCGCCTCCCTGAGATGCAGTTTGAGCAGGGACTCAGAGACGGCGTCGGTAGGCGTCGCCGAGGCGGCGTCCTCGAGGAAGTCGCCGAGCTCTGATGAGTCATCGTCGCCAACAGGGGTCTCGAGGCTGATGCTCCGCTGGCTGATCTCCTGCAGGCGCAGGATCTCCTCGACAGGTGCCTTGAGCTCGTTGGCGATCTCCTCGTCCGTGGGCTCGCGCCCGAGGAACTGGATCATGCGGCGGTGGGTGCGGTGGAACTTGTTGACCTTCTCGACCATGTGGACCGGGATGCGGATCGTGCGCCCCTTGTCCGCGATCGCGCGCGTTATGGCCTGCCTTATCCACCAGGTGGCGTAGGTGGAGAACTTGAAACCCTTGCAGTGGTCGAACTTCTCCGCGGCCCTGATGAGCCCGAGGTTCCCTTCCTGGATGAGGTCGAGGAAAGATACGCCGCGGT
Source organism: uncultured Rubrobacteraceae bacterium (assembly GCA_963819315.1). Classification (GTDB taxonomy): domain Bacteria; phylum Actinomycetota; class Rubrobacteria; order Rubrobacterales; family Rubrobacteraceae; genus JALYGY01. The sequence goes on along the minus strand of CAWFVR010000022.1, from coordinate 35,614 downwards.
TGCGGTACTTCTTGGCTATGGAGACGACGAGCCGCAAGTTCGCCTCGACTAGCTTGTCCTTGCAGCGCTTGTCGCCGCGGGCGATACCCTTGGCGAGCCTGATCTCGTCGGCGTGTGTGAGGAGCCGCACCCGCCCTATCTCCGCAAGGTACATCCGGATGGAGTCGCCCGTGGCAACGGCGTGGGCGATCTGGATCGCCGGCGCTTCGTGGTCCTTGATGGCCGGGGCTGTCGTGGTCGCCTCCCCCGAGGCCTCGGGAGCCTCGCCCTCTACGAGCGTGATCTCCTCCACCTCGAGCGCGGCGTAGAACTCCTCGATCTCTGCCGTAGAGAGGTCCCCCTCCTGTACGAGGTCGGCGACCTCCTCCGTACTGATAAAGCCCTGGCTTCGCCCCCTATTCAAAAGCTCGTCAGTGCGCTCGGTCAGCATCATGGAGTTTTCGGCCGCCATCTATCTCCTCTCCTCGACCGTGCCCATCGCTGCAAAGTTGTCTTCGCGTACGTAACGCGATTGTGAAATTCCCGTAAAATTGACTGGCGTAGGTTAGCACACCACATATGTGTAGTCACCGTGATTTTGGCCCATTTTGTGTATTTTCTTTTACTCGACCCTCTATATTGCGCCCCGAGCTGTGTTTCGGCGTTGTTTCGGGGACGTTTCGCGGAGCTTTCGGCGCGTGGCGTCCCTTGCAGCGTACCCGAGGCGCGCCCTTGCTACACTACGGGCTGTGATCCTGAACCGCGCAGAGCTCGCGCGGGTTCTCGGCACGGAGATCCCGCCCGGCGTAGATGAAGGGGTGAGGGGCGTCGCTTACGACTCGCGCCGCGTAAAGCGCGGCTTCGCCTTCGTCGCGATCCCCGGCTTCAAGCGCGACGGGGCCGAGTTCGCCCCCGAGGCCCTGCGCCGCGGTGCCTCCATTGTCGTCGCCGAGCGCGAGGTCCCTGAAGTACCGACAGCCGTTGTGCCTGATGCCCGGAGCGCCCTCGCCGCCCTCGCCCGGGCCGTCTTCGGCGACCCTTCGGCCAGCATGCAGGTCTACGGGGTGACGGGGACCAACGGCAAGACTACGACAGCCTACGCGCTTCACTCCATCCTCGCCGGCGCCTACGGTGAGGAGACGTGCGGCCTCATGACCACCGTGGAGACGATCTCCGCTGGCGAGCGCCGGCCTGCTGTCCGCACGACTCCCGAGGCAGTCGAGGTACAGGAGACGCTCGCCCGGATGCTGGTGGCGGGTGTCAGGCAGGTCGTCATGGAGGTCTCCTCGCACGGCATAGAGCTTGGTCGCGTCTCGGGGACGCGCTTCGAGGGCGCGCTCTTCACCAACCTGACCCGGGATCACCTCGACCTGCACGGCACAATGGAGGCGTACTACGCGACCAAGCGCGAGCTCTTCCGCTGGACCGAGGGCCCTAAAGTAGCCAACGCGGAGGACGCGTGGGGTCGGCGCCTGGCACGTGAGGTCGCTGGCGTCAAGACCTTTGGCGGTCCCGCCGAAGCGGACTACCGCGTCGCGCGGGTAGAGACGTCGCGGACCGGGACCAGCTTCACACTCCGCCATTCGGGCGGCGACTTCGGTCTCGAGACCCCGCTGCTCGGGCCATACAACGTGCTCAACGTCGCAGGGGCGGTCTCGCTCGCGCTGGAGGCGGGGGTCGAGGGGGATGCAGCGGCCAGGGCCGTACGGACGATGGGACAGGTGCCGGGGCGCTTCGAGCGAGTGGCTGTAGAGTGCGGGTTCGAGGTCATCGTGGACTACGCCCACACCGATGTGGGGCTCGAGGCGGTCCTCGGGGTCGCCCGCGGGCTGGTAGAGAACGGCCGGCATCCGGGAGGGCGTGTGATCTGCGTGTTCGGGGCGGCGGGTGAGCGGGACGGGGCCAAACGCCCCAGGATGGGCAGGGTGGCCGCCCGCCTTGCCGACCTGAGCATCGTCACTACCGACGACGCCTACGCTGAGGACCCGTCCAGGATAGCGAGAGAGGTCGCGGTAGGGGCCGACCCCGCGCGAACCGAGGTGCTGCTCGACAGGCGGGCGGCGATCCGGCGCGCGCTCTCGGTCGCGCGCCCGGGGGACGTCGTGATCGTCGCGGGCAAGGGGCACGAGAGGATCCAACACCTGCCCGAGGGAGACGTGCCCTTCCACGACGCCACGGTGGTCGGCGAGCTTCTGGGGGAACTAGACGAAGGGGAGGGGTAGCAAAGGTTTGCAGCGGGAGAACAAGACCGAAGTCATAAGGCGCCTGAAGAGCGTGGAGGGGCACGTGCGGGGGGTCGCGAAGATGGTGGAGGAGGGGGAGGTATCCTACGCCGAGATCGTCCAGCAGACCAACGCCATCTTCTCCGCCATCCGGCGGATAAACAACCTTCTCCTCAAGGACTTCGTCGAGGAGCGTACCTCGACGGATGGCGCCTCAGAGGAGCTGGTGAAGGACATCATGAAGGCCATAGAGCGGGTGACGAAATAGTGTCCGGCTCTCGAGGCCAAATCCGGCGGCGGGATGATGTATAGTCCCGGACCAGTGGAGGACCGTACGCCGGACATCGAAGGTCTCGAGGAGAAGGTCGGGGAGCTCGAGAGGCTCGTCGACACGCTAGACGGCGTTCCCGACGAAGAGCTGGTCGGGGCGCTCGGCAGGGCCGTGGAGCTCTTGAGGGAGATCAATACCGGCATAGAGACGGAGCTAGACGACGCCGACAGGGAGTCGCAGGAGATCGGCGAGATAATCGATGGGCTGGACCTCGGGCCCTTCGACGAGGCACTGGACGAGCTCGAGCGGCGGGAGCGCGACTCTGGTACCCCCTGACCTGGCCTCCCGCGTCCGCGAGGCGGCGCTGCTCGAGGGCGACTTCGTCCTATCTAGCGGGAAGCGCAGCAGCTTCTACGTCGACAAATACCTCTTCTCCACGCAGCCCGGCCTCCTCCGCGATCTGGCGGACGCCCTCTCCGCGAGGCTTCCCGACGGCGTCGAGCGCCTGGCCGGCGTCGAGCTCGGGGCCGTGCCCCTGGTTGTGGCGACGGCCCTGGTCACAGGCCTCCCCTACGTCATCGTCCGCAAGTCGGCCAAAGAGCACGGCAGCTCCGCCGGACGCGACGTGGAGGGCAACCTGGAGTCAGGCGAAAGGGTGGCCCTGATCGAGGACGTCGTGACTACCGGGACGCAGGCTCTGCGGGCCGCCGAGAGCCTCGCGAGAGAGGGGGTCGAAGTCGTAACGATCGTTGCGGTACTCGACAGACGGGAGGTCTCCGGGCCGGGTCTCGGCGGGTTCCCCTTCCAGGCCCTGCTTAAACTAGAGGATTTACGGGTAGGGAAAAAGGATTGAGGCGCTAACACGTCTCTGGTATATTCCCTCGGGGATTACGGGGGGAGAGGAGTGTAAGCGGTAAAGGGAGGTTAAGCAAGCGATGAACAAGACGGAACTGATCGAGAAGATCGCCGACGAGACCAACGGCTCGAAGAACGAAGCCCAGAAGTTCTTCGACGCCTTCACCACCGTGGTAGAGTCGGAGCTCAAGCGGGGCAATCAGGTCCAGATCACCGGCTTCGGCAAGTTCTACGTCCAGCAGCGCGACGCCCGGCAGGGGATCAACCCGCAGACCAAGCAGAGGATCAACATCCCCGCTTCCAAGGTGCCGAAGTTCACCGCCGGCAACGCGCTCAAAGACTCGATCAAGTAAGCCTGCAGAGATCCAGTCCGTGCCGCGGAGGAAACCTCCCCGCGGCACTTTAGTTCTCTTGTCCGCCCTGGCGACCGACGGTGCCGCATCGTGCGAGCGCTCGTAGAGCCGGCCCGCCGCAAGGGCAGCGCGCTGGTGGTGGGGCTGGATCCCATCCCCTCCAGGTTCCCCGAGGAGTTGCGCGACCTGCCTCAGGCCCACGCGAGCCTGGAGTTCTGCCGGGGCATCCTCGAGGCCGTCGAGCCATACACCGCCGCTATCAAGCTGCAGGCGGCGTATTTCGAGCGCCTCGGGCCACCCGGCATGGAGGTCTACGGCGACCTCATCGCCGATGCCACGGCTCTGGGACTCCCGGCCATAGCCGACGTGAAGCGCGGTGACATAGGGAGTGTCGCCGCAGCCTACGCGGAGGCGCACCTAGCCGTCTACGGCGCCGCGTGCGTCACCGTGAACCCATTTATGGGGGCTGACGCTGTGGCGCCGTTCCTCGAAGAGACCCGTCGCCAGGCTAGGGGCGGGGGCGTCTTCGTGCTCGTAGCGACCTCCAACCCATCCGCCGAGAGCATCCAGGCGGCCACGGACCCGCCCCTGTTCGAGGTATCGGCCCGCCTCGTCGCGGAGCTCGGGAGCGGGGAAGGCGACTACCCCGACGCCGGGGCCGTGGTCGGGGCCACTCGCCCCGAGACCGGACGGCGGGTGCGGGAGCTGCTGCCCGACGCCCTCTTCCTCGTCCCCGGCTACGGGGCTCAGGGGGGCGAGGCCTCGGGTATACGCCCGCTGCTAGACCGTAGGGACGCGGGGGTCCTTGTCAACAGCAGCCGGGGCGTCCTCTACGCCTACGAGGGATCACGGACAGGTTACCGCGAGGCTGCGCGGGAGGCGGCGAAACGGGCTCGCGATGAGCTGCGCGCTGCCGGCGTCGCAGCGTAATGTCAGCACGCTGCCTTTCAGGCAGCTTGTCAGCACGGCGCCGGCTGACGCCTCTGCTTCTCAGCACGCTCGGGCCCAGGGGCCCTCGCTTGTCAGCATTTCAGCTTTCTCTGCCGTTGGGCTCTTGCCCGGATCACGTTTTTCGAGACGGCTTTGCGGCAGTAGCTCTATCTAGCGCTGCGGAGCGACGAAGTGCGCCATCCTTGCTGACTAGCTGAAATGCTGACGAAGCCGCGCGTGCTGACAAGCGAAGCCGAAGGGCGTAGCGTGCTGACAAGCCGACCGTAGGGAGGCGTGCTAACTAAATAGCTGGACAAGTGCCGCGACAGTTACCAGTACCGTCGCCGCGAAGACGACGGCCCCGAACAGTTGCACCATGGTCTCTCGGGTCATGTCGTACCTCCAGGGTTTCTGGTCCATCCCTTGCCGCGAGCCGCTCTTACCCGTTCTCTACGGCTTTCTTCAGGGCATCCTTCAGGTCTTCCTCGCTCCCGTCGTAGTACCCGTTCAGCACCAGCTCCACGTTACCGTTCTTTATCAGGAAGAGCCTTGGCACCCGTTTGACGTTGTACCGGGAGGTTAGCTTGCCGTTGGTGTCACGGAGCAAGGTGTAGGGTGTCTGGTAGTCTTCCGGGGCTCCGTTCACGTAGACGGCCGCGAAGGTTGCCTCCTCGTTGTCGTACTCTTCGGCTAGCTCTTTGAACCCCGGCTCCGCTTTGTCGGAGCTAACGTTCAGGGTGCTCCAGAAGGCGAGCACGTAGACTCCATCATCGGTTAGCGTGAAGCGCTCGTCTCCCGCGGTCTTCGTCGTGAACTCTGGGGCCCGGTCGCCCGGGGCCGGAGCGGGCTGGGCGAGCGTGAGGCTCCCCGTGGCCGTCTCGGCGCTGCCGAACGATCGGTAGGCCGTCGCTGCGACCAGTACAAGGATGGAGACGACGATCAGGCGCTTCAACAACCCTACCGGCGGGAATTGGGCGAGCAAACCACGACCCGTCGATTATATCCACAGGGACGCCCCTTGTCGCGCGGCCCGATCTTGCGTAGCCCCTATGGTCCCGTGACGAGCACATCGAAGTACATAGCAACGGTCTTCGCCGCGCTGGTCTTGCAGTGCGTCGCTGCACCCGGCGCGCCGGCGCGCTCGCCGCTGTGTTACAAGCACGCTACAATCGGGTAACAAAACGTTTCGAGCCATGTCCGCGAGAACGAGAAGAGAGGTGTCTGATGCGATGACGTTCGTTCTGTTCGCGGCCCTTGTCGTGCTCGGGGTCGTGGTGATGGTCACCATAATATACTTGCTGGCAAGTCGCCGGCTGTAAGGTCACCACAGGCCGTCCGGATGTTTAGCGAGGGCGGTCGCGGGTAAAACAGATGTGACAAGCCCGGCGGCCCCCGGAGGTTGCTAACCTACGCTCTGGGGACCCCCCTCCAAAAGCCGCCGGGCACCTGTTACGGGCCGGATCGATCGTATGCAACCGGCCCATCTTCTTGTCTGAAAGTGGGTGAGAGCGCTCGATCAAACGTGCTTTGCCTGCACCAGTTCTCGAAATGATCGATCCCGGCGGGAAGCCGGGAGAGCCCGATCTCCTACAAAGAGCAACAAGCTGAAAATGCTGAAGCAAGTCGAGGGCGAGCGTGCGACAAGGCGCCAAGGCGCCGTGCTGACAAGCGGAGGCCGCAGGCCGGAGCGTGCTGAAATTGAGGCCCGTGACGGATATACTCGGTCACGCAGACCCTGCGATGACGCTCGAGCGCTACGCGCCCGTGCTGCCGGACTGAGGTGGAGAGCCGCCGAGCTGTTCGACGGCGTCTTGATTTGGGGCCGAGCAGCAGGAGGTTGGCCCAATGTGGGACACTGGAGACCTCTTACCCGAGCGGCGATAGGAGTACGGCGCTGGCTGTGGTATACAGTCGGGGGATCTTCGCCTGGAGGAGTAGCGTAGAGGAGGCACGTTGCCGATGATCCTGACCGTCACCCTGAACGCCGCCGTAGCCCGCACGCTGGTCGTCCCCAGCCTGACCCTCGGGCACCGCCACCGCGCCCCCGAGAGCGTCACGCTTGCGGGTGGCAAGGGCATAAACGTCGCCCGCAGTCTGAGGACCCTTGACGTACCGGTTCTCGCCACGGGCTTCGTCGGCGGGCGCAACGGCGACGCGATCCGCGACGGCCTGTCTGCCGCGGCCATACCCTTCGACCTGGTCGAGATAGAGGGATACTCGCGGACCTCGACGGCCATCATAGACCCGATGGCCGGGACCCAGACGGAGATCAACGAGTACGGACCCGAGGTCAGCCCTTCGGAGTTCAGGGAGTTCACCCGGCGCCTCGATCACCTGATGGAGTACGCGACCGCGGTCGTCTTCGCCGGGAGCCTGCCGCCGAATCTGGATGAGAGCTTCTTCATCGGCCTCGTGCAGCGCTCGCGGGAGCGCGGCCTCTACACGGTCGTAGACTCGACGCCGTCCGTCCTGCGGGCCGTGCTCAAGGCGAGTCCCTCGCTCGTTACCCCGAACCAGCACGAGGCCGAGAGCGTCGTTGGCTTCGATTTTATCGAGGAAGGCGACTTCATTCGCAGCCTCTCCCGCCTGGTGGAGCTCGGCGCTCTGGGGGCGTGCATCACGTCGCCCGAAGGGCACTCGTACCTGATCTCCGACGCCGGCATCGTTTCGGGTCGCGCGCCCAAGGTGGAGACCATCTCGACTATCGGGAGCGGCGACGCCTACCTCGCGGGGCTCCTCGCGGGGCTCCTGCACCGGAACCTGGCGCCCGTGGACGCCGTGCGCCTGGCGGCCGGGTGCGCCGCCGCTAACGCCGAGACTCTAGGCGCCGGGCTGTTCGAGGCGCGCCGGGCCGAGGAGCTAGCCGAGTCCGTGCAGATAGATCTCCTGTCGCGCAGCTTCGAGGAGAGCCGGGCGTAGCCGCAGTTCGCGTAAGGGCGGTTCGCGAACCCCCGCCTTACGTACGGCTGAACCTGAGGCCTTGCGTGCTAGAATAGCCGGGTCAAAAGCCGGTTGTCCAGAGCTACGGAGGTTGTGCAATTATGGCGGTTGCCGAAGTAACTGACGCGACGTTCGAGAGCGACGTTCTCAAGTCGGAGAAGCCAGTAATAGTGGACTTCTGGGCGCCGTGGTGCGTGCCGTGCCGGCGCGTCTCCCCAATACTCGAGGAGATGTCCGAGGAGCGTGACGACGTGCGGTTCTACAAGCTCAACGTAGACGACAACCCCTCGACCGCAATGAACTACAGCATTTCCAGCATCCCTACCATCGCTCGCTTCGAGGATGGCCAGGTCACCCAGCAGGCCATCGGCGCCCTGCCCAGGAACCAGCTCTCCGCACAGCTCGGCCTGTAATTGCAGCAAGTAACGCCTACGGTTACAATCTCGGGCGGGTGATCCCGGAGGCCGGATGAGTCTACCGGGATCGCGCCGCTAAGCGTGTGTAAGTCCGAAGATACAAGGAGGTACTTGGGATGAAGTTCAAGCCACTCGGCGACAGGGCGCTGGTCAAGCTCGTGGAGCGTGAGGAGACCACACCCTCCGGCATAGTCCTGCCCGACACGGCCAAGGAGAAGCCGCAGACCGCTGAGGTCGTGGCCACAGGTGATGGCGACGAGGTCAAGGTCAGCGAGGGGGACGTCATAGTCTTCGCCAAGTACTCGGGGACCGAGATCATCCTCGACGGCGATGACTACCTGGTACTTGACGCCGACGACATCCTGGGGGTCGTCGAGGAGTAGGAACCGTACCGTAGGATTCCACGGAGCGCCGGGTGCCCTTAGACGACGCCCGGCGCTCCTCCTTTAGCGGATGACCATCCAACGGGGCGGCTCATCGTAGCGAACCAGGGGAGGCCGGGCTAGGGACGTGCGCACGCTGCGTAGGGGAGACAGGGGAAGGGAGGTCGTGGACCTCCAGACTCGCCTGCAGGCTCTGGGTCACGACCTCGGCGGCCGGGGCATAGACGGGGTCTTCAGGGCCGGCACCGAGCTCGCCGTGAAGGCCTTCCAGCAGTCTCTGGGCCTGCTGGCGGACGGGCTGGTCGGACCCGTAACCTGGCGCGAGATAGTAGAGGCCGGCTACAGATCAGGGGGGCGACTGCTATACCTCCGCCAGCCGCCGTTCAGGGGAGCTGACGTGGTGGCGCTGCAGAGGATGCTCAACGACCTGGGGTTCGACCCCGGTGCCGTGAACGGCCTCTTCGATGCCCGCACCGCACGGGCCGTGCGAGACTTTCAGAAGAACGCCGGACTGACCGACGACGGGGTCGTAGACGCGGGCGTGTTCAAGGTTCTCGACACCTACGCCGCCCAGACTCTAGGCACCCACCAGTTCCCTGACAAAAGCGGGGGCTACTTCCCGGAGGACCTCTTCTCCGGGGCCATCGTGGTTGACGCCGCCCACGGCGGCCGGGACACAGGACACGTCACCGCGAAGGGCTTCTCCGAAGCGGATCTCAACCTCGCCGTGGCGCAGGAGCTTGCCCAGATCCTACCAGCCCGCGAGGTCCTTCTGACCCGCAGCGACGACGAGGAAGTCTCGGCCTTCGACAGGGCCTTCCTGGCGAACTCGTCGGGGGCTAAGATGGTCGTCTCGATACACCACGCCGCCCACCGATCGCCCGCTGCCTGCGGGAGCGTCTCCTACTACTTCGAGCGGCTCGGCTACCACTCGCACCGGGGCAGGATGGCGGCGATCTACCTCCAGCGCGGCATCAGCCGCACCCTGGGCACCTGCGACATCGGGGAGTTCGGGCGCTCCTACGAGATACTGCGCGAGACGAACATCCCCGCCGTCGTGCTCGAGCCCCTGCACCTCACCAGCCCCAGGGACTTCAAGCTCGCCTCCGACGCCTACTACCCCGCCACCGTAGCCGAGGCCATCGCCGGCGCCCTCGAGCTGTACGCGGGCCGCGATACGGCTTTCATTGCCGTGTAGGCATCAGGTAAGGGCATAGCGCTTCCCGTATCCGCGCTTGTAAGCCGACTGGGGCTGACGCCCGGTACTGATTGGTAACGCAGCGGCCGACGAGTGTGCGGCTCTTCAGACAAACCTGAAACCTGTAGCCTGAAGCCTAGCTGATACAATAAGCGACACAGTCGGGACGTAGCGCAGCCTGGTAGCGCGCCTCGTTCGGGACGAGGAGGTCGGAGGTTCAAATCCTCTCGTCCCGACTTCTCTAGCATTTCAGCACGCTCCAGCCTTCGGCGGCTTGTCAGCACGGCGCCGCTTCGGCGCCTTGTCAGCACGCTCGGGCCTAGAGGCCCTCGCTTCTCAGCATTTCAGCTTCTCTCTGTGCTGAGAGAAGCTGACAAGCCGCCTGGCGAAGCCCAAGGCGGCGTGCTGAGAGGCGAAGCCGAGCGTGCTGACAAGCGGCCGAAGGGCGTAGCGTGCTGACAAGCCTGCGAAGCAGGCGTGCTAAGCTTCTTCGAGGAGCTCGCCCCAGTCCGCGTAGAGTGCCTCGAGGGCGTTCTTGAGCTGGCGGTGCTCGAGTACGACCTCGCGCGAGCGTTTGCCGTCGGCGTAGAGCTCGGAGGTGGCGAGCTCCTTCTCCAGGCGGCTCAGGCGGCGCTCGGTAGCGTCGATCTCGCCCTCCACCGCGACGAGGCGTGATGCGAGCACGCTCTCTTCTTTGCTCTGACCCGGACGGACCCGCCGGCGGGGGCGGCGCTTGCCGTCTCTCGCATCGAGTCGCCTGTGCGAGCGGTAGTAGTCGTAGCCGCCGAGGTAGTTCGTGAGCTTCCTGTCCTCCAGGTCCACGACGCGCGTGGCAAGTTTTCGCAAGAAGTAGCGGTCGTGGGAGATGAAGAACATGGTGCCGCGGTACTCGAGGAGGGCCTCCTCCAGGGCTTCGCGGGCGGGGATGTCCAGGTTGTTGGTCGGCTCGTCGAGCAGGAGCAGATTGGCGCCGCTAACCACTATCTCCGCTAGACTGAGACGGTTCCTCTCGCCTCCAGAGAGCGAGGATACTTTCTTGAAGACGTCCTCCCCGGAGAAGAGGAATGCGCCGAGCAGGTCGCGCGCCTCTGGCGCTTTAATGCCGGTAGTGTCCATGACCTCTTGCAGCACGGTCTTATTGTCGTCGAGGCGGGCGACCTGCTGGTCCTGGTAGGTGGGAGCTACGTTGTGACCGAGCCGTACGAAGCCCCGCTGCGGGGACAGCTCGCCAGTCGCGAGCCGCATCACCGTGCTCTTCCCCGTGCCGTTCGGGCCGAGGAGGGCGACCCTCTCCCCGCGCTCGACGACGAGGTCGAGCTCTTCGAGGAGGGGCTTCTCGGAGTCCTCGTGGGCGTAGCGTACGTTCTCCATCTCGAGGATCACGCGCCCCGCCCGCGAGGTGTCGCCGAGGTCGAGCTTCATGTTCTTGTTGGCGCCGCTCGGGGCCTCGACCTTCTCCATCCGGTCGAGGAGCTTCTGCTTGCTCCTGGCCTGGCTGGCCTTCCTCGCCTTCGCCCGGTTCTTCTCGATAAAGCGCTCGAGCTGCGCCCTGCGCTCGGCGTTCGCCTTGGCCCTGCGGGCGAGCCGCTCTTCGCTGGCCTTTTTCTCCTTTACGTACGCACTGTAGTTGCCGGGGTAGCGGGTGAGCCTGCCGCCTTCGAGCTCCAGGATCGAGCCCGCTACGGCGTCAAGGAAGTAGCGGTCGTGGGAGACGACGAGCACTGCGGACTTCGCGCCCTTGACGAAGTTCTCGAGCCACTCGATGGCCTCGAGGTCGAGGTGGTTCGTCGGCTCGTCGAGCAGGACGAGGTCGGGCTCCTCGAGCAGGAGCCGGGCGAGGGCTATGCGGCTCTGTTCCCCGCCCGAGAAAGACCCCACGGGGCGCTTCCAGTCCTCCGGGGCGAAGCCCAGGCCGGAGAGGGTAGAGGCCGCCCGCGCCCTGTAGTCATATCCTCCGTCCCGCTCGAACTCGCCCTGCAGCCTGCCGTAGCGCTCGAGGAGCAAGGGGGAGTGGTCCTCGGCGAGCCGGGCCTCCAGCTCCTCCAGTTCCCTCTCGCGCCGCATCAGGGGCTCGAAGGCGGAGGTGATCTCCTGCTCCACGGAGATCCTGCCCCGCTCGCCCGCGTACAGGCTCTGAGAGGTCACGCCCACTTTAGCGCCGCCGATGCGCTCGACGGAGCCAGAGTCGGCCTCGGAGTTGCCGGCAAGGATCTCGAGCAGCGTCGTCTTGCCCGCGCCGTTGCGGCCCACCAGCCCGATCTTCTCCCCGGCCTCGACCGAGAGCGAGGCGCCGGAGAGGACCTTGAGGTCGCCCCCGTGGTACTTGACGATGTCTCTTGCAACAATGACCTTCATGCCGATGAAATTTCTAGTTTGGAGAAGTTCATCACATCTCCGCTGACCTCGAGCGAGCCGTCGGGCGCCAGATGCGCCTCCATCCCGATCATTCTATACACCCGGTGGCGTTCCTCTGATCCCAGAGCGTCGATCGCTTCGGGCAGGAGGTCAGCGTAGTTCTCCAGCAGGCTATCTCTATCACGCTCGAGTTGCACCAGGCGTTCTGTGCGCGCCTCCAAGGTGCGTAGCTCGCGCTCGGCGGTCTTGCGCGTGTCTTCGAGGGCAGCCAGCCGTGCCCGCAACTCCTCAAATTCTATCAGCCCTTCGGCGGCCATCTCCTGATACCGGGCGCGCTTGCGCCCTACCTCGGAGATCTCCTCCAACCATCTCTTCGTCTCGGCGGCGGGGTCGCCGTGCACACCGAACCTCTCCTGTTCGATCACTAATAAGTAGGTCCAACGCGAGGTTGCGGCGTAAGCGCTCATTCTGCTGAGCGAGGCTCTGTTCGGGGTAAGCTGCGTTTGGCGTCTTGCTATCTCGTTCTGTTCCTTCAGGAACTGACGCTGCTCGGAGAGGCTTCGTTCGGTGAGCTGTGCCTGGCGCTTGGCGACCAGCGCGGCCCAGATGGCACCTATCCCCGTGGCGATGCCGCCGAGCGCTATGACCAGGGTGAGGAGCGGTTCCATTTGAATGAGCCTCCCTGTCCATCGTTATTTGCGAGGCTCAGCATGTGGGAACGGAGAACCGCCGTCAACCGGTCCTTATTCACCGAACGACCGAGAATGCGTGTTCTCGGAAGTTGCGCCAGCCCTTGTAACTGTGCATACTTGACCGCGTTGTGCAACAGGCGGGACTGACGAGTCCCGCCACTATCCGAGGAGGAATAGGGAAGTGTTGTTGACGCGAAGGCTCTCGGTTGTGTGGGCCGCAGCCATAGTGATGCTAACGGTGCTGCGTGGCCAGTGGGATAGCGCTGGCCATCACCCACGGGACCGGACAGTAAAGATGCCCAGACCCATTAAGTACGCTGGCGTCGGGGCACTTGTAGCTAGATCGGGTGCGTACTGCTCGGGCACGCTGGTCGATGGTAAAGAGCTCGCGGACGGACCCCCGGTCCGCCGGTCTTCGTGACCGCCGCTCACTGCGATGATGACGGCAAGGTCTACGTATCGTTCGACAACGACTATGTTGCGGAGCGGAGGCAGTTTCCCAACGGCTCGGAGGTGGAATACCCGGCACCTTGATAGGCGATCCTCAATGGTACCTAAGAGGGCACGACATCGCCGTCGTCGTCTTCGACAACCCCGAAGCACTCCGAAACAGGCCGAAGGCGCAATTGCCGGTGGAGGGCAGTTTGAGCAATCTCGAAAAGGGCCGTAAGTTCACCGCCGTCGGCTACGGCGTGACAGAGACAGGCTCGGGTGAAGGTAAGCGCAGATACGCGGTGTCCAGGCTCACCTCGACCAACTCTTACTTTCTGGGGCTCTCCCAGAACGTAAACCAGGACAACAGCGGCACCTGCTATGGCGACTCAGGGGGGCCAAACTTCGTGTGGACCCCGAACAGCACTGCTGAGACCAACATCAATGCAGCGCTCACCAACACCGGGGATTCGATGTGCAAGTCCAAGAACACGGTGGTGCGGTTGGACACCCAAGCAGCGCGAGCCTTCCTCGGCGACTACGTCGCGCTGCCGTAAACATTAGCGTACTGCGACGAAGGGGGCCGGGGCATCTAGCTCCGGCCCTTACTCTTGCCCTTATTCACACCAGTGCCTGGAATGGGTGTTCCCGGAAGTTGCGCCAGCCATTGTAAACCTTCAGACTGGGCCTGTAGCTAACCCCATGTGCAGGTTTAATCGGTAAGAAGCTCCGCGAAACGCAACGGCGAGGAGCAGCGCCCACCTGATTGGCAGAGGTAAAAGCTCATGGTGTGGCTCAGGATCTTGCGCAGCCAGCGAGAGGTGAGGTGCCACCGATCCCGTGCCCACACCTTTTTGGCCCCAAAGCGCTCGACCAGCTGAGAGATCACCGTCTCTATCCGGCGTCTCTTTTGCGTCAACCACCGCGGCCAAGGCGTCTGTTCCCTCTTTTTGGACTTGTAGGGAGCCAGCAAACGCAACCCTTCATCCTCGAGTCGCTCGACGAGCTCGGGGCTCCAGTAGTTTCTGTCTCCCAAAGCCCAACCCTTTGTCTCTTGGAGCAGTTCCTCTGCCAGATGCAACTCGTGGACGTCGGCCGGGGCGAGATCCACGCCCACGATGACTCCCGGCCAAGCCACGTGCAGATGAGCGCGAAGCCCATAGAAGGTCTGCTTGCTCATCTCGTCGTAGCCGAAAGCGCTCTCCTGCGCCAAGATGCGACAGCGGTAGGCTCGGGCGAACCGACAAACCGGTAGCGGGAAGGAGTCGATCAAGGACACTTCCGGGTCGAAGCCGATCCGACCGAGGAGTTCTCGCCAGAGCTTCCTCTTCATCACCCAAAGGTTGGCCATCTGGCGGGTGAAGGTGGTACGGTGGACCCTTTTTAGGGCGGGGAACCACTCACCATAGTGCCGCCTGAAGTAGGTGTAAAGACCCTTCTCGGCGTCTATACCGAGGAACTCACCGACGATCTCGATGGTGAGCACTTCGGAGTCGCAGAGTTCGGGAGCCGGACCGCGGCTGCGCGGCGAGTGCTGTTGCTGGAGCCAATCGTCGGTGAGACAGAAGACGGAGATGATGAAGGTGTTAAGATCCACGAGAGCGGAGACCTCCTCTACGGCGTTGGCTTAGAGCACCACCGAGCGTAGCGAAGGTTTCCGTTCTTCTTCAACTCATCAGAAAAACTTGCACACGGGGTTAGCTAACTGGCGGGGCCGACGAGTCTCGCTCTTGATGAAGGGGGCTTGCGCATGAAGAAGCGCATCCTGGTGTTGTTGGCGGCGGCCGCCGTGGCCGTGGCGATGTTCGCCGTGTCGGGATCGGCCTGGGGCCAAGACGCCGAGCTAGGGAACGGCGACACTAGCATCGGGGCCAGCGCCCAAGGCGACCCCGTCATAAAGCCCCGCAAGCCGAAGCCGGGCTCGAATACAACGGACAGGACCCCCACCATAAGGGCCAAGGTCTTCGACAGGGACCGCCAGCTCAAAAAGAAGCAGATCAAGCTGAAGCTGGATGACAACCAGATTAGTAGGGACGACTTCCGGTACGATCGGAACAAGGACCTGCTCAAGTTCATCCCCGACAGGATCCTCCGGATCGGCAAGCACACCGTCAAGATAACGGCCGGGCCCAAGAAGGACAGGACCACCAGGAGTTGGTCGTTCACGATAAAGCGCCAATTCTAGCGGCGCGCTCCGTTTTCGGCCGGGGTTCTAGCTCTTCCCTGGGCTCCGGCCTTTTGCCACCATCTCGGCGGGGCCGGGATAATGTCGCTTACGCTCAAGCCGCCTTTATATACATGGCTGTTCCTTTTCTTGTTCTTATTCACCGAACGTCCGACTTGTTTAACTCCGGTCAGGAGCTCGGTGGTCTGCAGCCGCTAAGCTTCTAGGGCGCCGGTTATACAGGGATCGCTCGCCAACGTCCTGTCGCCCATAAGAGAAGGGTTGGCTTGTTCTAGGCCTGCGTCCCACCGGCGTCCGCGGCGTGCAGAGTGACTCAAAAGAGGTATGAGAGAACGGCCCAAAGTCGGAGTGTCCCTCGCGCAACGCCAATGGCAGAGATCCGACCGGAACGGAGGTGTGTGCGCGCATGAGGAGGTGCTCATCGGGGTCGATCCCCACAAGGCGTCGGTCACCGTCGCGGTAGTCGACGAAGCCGTCGGTGAACTCATCGAGCGTGCTAGCTTCCCGCAGAACCGCACCGGCTTGAGAGCGCTCGAACGCTGGGCGAAACGGTTCCCCGAGCGTCGTTGGGCGGTGGAGAATGCCGGTGGTTTGGGCAGCACCTGGCCCAGAGGTTAGCAGCCTCAGGCGAGTCGGTGGTGGACGTGCCACCCAAGCTTTCAGCACGGGTGCGGGTGCTCTCGAGCGGCAACGCCCGCAAGAACGATGAGCTGGACGCTCTCGCCACCGCGCTGGCCGCCTGGCGCAACGAGCGGCTGCCAGGGTCGATCCCGAGGCCGAATCGGAAGTGCTGCGCCTGCTTTCCGAGAGGCGCGAAGACTTGGTGGCCGAGCGTACCCGGGCGCTCAACCGCCTGCACGGGCTTCTACGGGACCTCGTTCCTGGCGGGGTAGCCGGGGACACTCTCGACCCCCCGAGCCGCCCGCATCCTGCGCGGCATACGGCGCAGGGCTCCTCGGCCCGCGTCCGCCGGCGATTGGCTTCGGAGATCCTGCGCGACGTGCGGGCACTGGAGCGAAAGATCGCAGACCTGAACGAGCGCATCGAAGCCGAGGTCGAAGCCTCCGGCACCACCCTCACCGAGATCTTCGGCATAGGTCCCATTCTGGCCGCAAAGATCATCGGGACAGTCGGCAGTGTGGCGCGTTTCCCGACCAAAGCCCACTTCGCCTCCTACTCTGGCACGGCGCCGGTGGAGACCTCCAGCGGCGAGATGGTCAGGCACAGGCTCTCGCTGGCCGGAAACCGCAAGCTCAACAACGCCCTGCACATGGTCGCCATCTGCCAGGCCAGGTCGGACGTTCGGGGCAGAGCCTACTACCGCAAGAAGCTAGCGGAGGGCAAGTCTCGTAAGGAGGCGCTGCGGTGCCTCAAGAGACGCATCTCCGATGCCGTCTTCAAGAGTCTCATGGCAGATCTGGAGGTGCCTTCGTGCAGCGCCGCTTGACAAAGAGGAGCCTAGAGCTCGACTTTAGCCATTCGGGAGCGAAAGGGGTAGGGTACGCTCGTCACCAATCTCCGCTAAAAGAGGTGATCAAGTGCGTACCCTACCGGCTACGATGATACGGCTTTTGGAACCTTTCGCGCCACTGTTCTCAAAGCGTGTCTTCCAACACGTTCAAGTGCTCGTGGCAGGCACCATCCTAGCTCCTGGTCGCAGAACCGTTAGCTCTGCCCTGCGCGCGATGGGCTTGGACCAATACAAGAGCTTCCACCGCTACCACCGGGTCTTGAGCCGCGCTCGCTGGTCGAGTCGGGAGGTGAGCCGCATCCTCCTGGGGTTCTTGGTGGAAGTGTTCGTGTGCGAAGGAGAGCCTCTGGTCGTGGGCATCGACGAGACCCTCGAGAGACGCTGGGGCAAGAAGATCTCAGCCAGGGGTGTCTACCGCGACCCGGTCCGTTCCACCCACGAAACCTTCGTGAAGAGCAGCGGCCTAAGATGGGTATGCGTGATGTTGTTGGTGGAGGTTCCCTGGGCTACTCGCGTGTGGGCCTTGCCCTTCCTCTCGGCCTTAGCCCCTTCCGAGCGTTATGCCGCTGCGCGAGGCAGACGCCACAAGAAGATGACCGAATGGGCCTGGCAGCTGCTTTTGTTAGTGAGGCGCTGGTACCCACAGCGGGAGATCGTGGCCGTAGCCGACCGTGCCTACGCCTCTCTGAAGTTGCTTTCTCGTTGCCGATCCTTGAGCAAGCCGGTAACCTTCGTCAGCCGCTTGCGCCTGGATGCCGCCCTCTACGAGCCCGCTCCTGTGCGCCGTCCTGGACAGATAGGAAGGCCCCGTCTCAAGGGCGAGCGTCTGCCCAACCTTTCTGTGGTGGCCGAAGACCCGAAAACCGTTTGGAAGCCGACCAAGATCGCCAACTGGTACGGGAGCGGGGAGCGCACGGTCGAGGTCGCTTCCGAGACGGCCGTTTGGTACTCCACGGGCTTGTTCGCCGTACCCTTGCGCTGGGTGTTGGTACGTGATCCTGAAGGAAAGTTCAAACCTCAGGCCCTCCTTTGTACCGACCTCAAAGCCGATCCTAAGAAGATCCTCTGCTGGTTTGTTATGCGCTGGCAGTTGGAGGTGACCTTCCAGGAGGTGCGTAGGCATCTCGGGTTCGAGACGCAGAGGCAGTGGTCGGATATGGCGATCCGCAGAACCACACCGGCGCTTTTGGGATTGTTCTCGCTCATCACCCTGTTCGCTCACCAGCGCATGGCGCTAAGCACGGAGGCCGTCTGGCGAGCAGCGTGGTACCGCAAACCTCACCCGACCTTCTCAGATGCTCTGGCGCTTGTACGCCAGGAGTTGTGGGCAAATGCGACTTTATACGGGTCGCCTGCGCAGAGCGACACGGTAAAAGTCCCGCGGGCATATCTGGAACGCCTAACCGACGCGGTTTGCTACGCAGCGTGAATGGCTAAAGTCGAGCCTAGAGAAACTGTCCGAAAAGTCCCGATGGGCTTGCGGCGTACCCCTTCGGACCACCCGGAAAGGTGCTCTTGCGGCCGTCTTGTCCTCCGTATACTGGCGAAATTCACGCTCTGAGCGACGCCCGCACCCCCTTTCAGACAGTTTCGAAGCCGAATTCTCCGAAGTTCATCCTTGCGCACCCCGCGTCTTCTGGAAGTTCGAACGATCCATCGCGGATTCATCGCCCCAGGTATAAGATGGTGGCCGGGTGGGTCGCTTTCGGTAAACCCTTACCCTCCGGCCCCCCCGGCCACTGCGTCACTTCATCTCGCCCCTATTCACCCAAATGCCTAGAAGGTAAATTCTCGGAAGTTTGAACTGGGCTTCGGGAGGTGGCATCCTACTTGTGGTGGAAAGGGTTAGCCTGCTCAGGTAGAGCGGGAGGAAGGGAGAGCCAGAAAAATGCTGTTCCACGTTACCTTCGAGATTCTCGAAGAAATCGTATTGCCCGAAGCCAAGACTATGCGCAACGAGTGGCTCGGGCCGCAGTTGCAAAAGGTAATGGAGTCGGGCAAGGTCAGAGAAGCGGGGCTTCTCTCGGCAAGCGAGGCGGCTTCTTCCTGGTGGACGTTGACAATCCGGAGGAGCTCTTTACGCTGTTCGGCCCGGAGTTGTACGACACCTCTCGGGTAGAGGCGCACCCCGTGATGTCCATGGAGGCCGCAGGGCAAATGTTCGGGCAGTGGGCCGAGGAAGATAGGTAGACCGAGGTTCCTATAAGGTAATTTCAAGCCGAGGACGCTTGCGGGAGGGAGGGCTCCCCGCCCTCTTTTCCCCCTTATTCACCGAAGTGCCTGGAATAGGTGTTCTCAGAAGTCCATATCCACGATCCTGCATATCCCTGTCCCGATAGGCCCCTACACGCCCCTCTAAGCGCCTCCGCCAGGTCCGGAGGGGTCTACATCTTGTGGTGCTGGATGGATATGCACGATCTTGATTCATCGTGGGTTCATCGTCGCTTGCTATGATGCCGACAGGGACCATGGCGGAACGAGGAGTGGTCCGTGGACAGGAAGAAGCCCAGCCGGAAGGCGGAGCCGCCGTCTAAGCGTAGGATAGCCTGGCCGAGATGGACTGGCTTCCGTGGGATGACAGTCCGGGACTGGCTGCAGTTGCTCGTAGTTCCCCTTGCTCTCGTCGTCATCGGGTTCTGGTTCACGATGCAACAGGACGCTCGCCAGCAACGGATTGAGACCCAACGCGCGGAAGCCGAGCGAGAGCTTGCGGAGCAGCGTGCGCAGGACGAGACTCTGCAAGCGTACCTCGATCAGATGAGCACGCTTCTGCTAGAAAGGGACTTACGCCTTTCAATAGAGAAAAACGCAACAGAGGACAGCAAAGAAGCACGCTCCTTAGCGCGGGCCCGGACGCTAACGGTGCTGAGTAGGCTGGATCCGGAGCGCAAGACACAGGTCATGCAGTTCTTAGCAGAAGCAGAGCTGATACAGACAGTAGAAGGAAGAGAACCCGTCGTGGTACAACCCGTCGTGGTACTTGCGGGTGCCGAGCTGAGCGGTGCCAAACTGTACGGTGCCCAGCTGTACGGTGCCGAGCTGGTTGGTGCCGACCTGAGGGGTGCCGACCTGAGGGGTGCCGACCTGAGTGGGGCCTACCTCAGCGACGCCACCCTGTACCGAGCCGACCTGAGTGGGGCCGACCTAAGCGACGCCTATCTGAGCGGGACCAACCTGCGCGGGGCCAACCTGAGTGGGGTACAAGGCATTACCAACGAGGATATAGCAGAGCAAACCTCCTCCCTAGAAGGCGCCACCATGCCCAACGGCCAGAAGTACTAGGACTGGCTCAAGAGCAAGGGCAGCAGCGCAGAGTAGTCCATAGCCCCGTCCCGATGAGCCCTGCATCCCTAGCTCATAACGCCCTTGTGCATGCAAACAAGAAGCCTATAATACCCCGCGACACGGCCGGCCTCTCCGGGGTACCTAGCCCGTTTGGGCCGGGGCTAGGCGTCCTTCCGAGAATGCGTAACAGGTGAAGGTCGCAGAACCCTTCCCAGACGTTCGGTACACAAACCGCAGTCTTTAAGATCAAGCGCTGCGATGTTCCTCGCCTTTCTTAGCATGCCGGGCCATGTGAACCTGCACGAGCTTGCGGTAATCTTCCCTAGCCGCTTCGACTATGCCTTCCCTCGTGACACTCCTCGCGCTGAAAGCAGCCACGAAGGAGTCGTGCTGGCGCCTGAGCACGACGATCTCAGGGTCCGACTCGTCAAGGTGGTAGTCGAACACGGGGAAGAGGAGGTCTTCTGTGCTCACTTCGCGCTGCCTCTCCCGAGCAGGGAACAGCCTAACCTTTTGCCTCGATGCCGACGCGTGCTTCTTCGGACCTCACAGTGTCTCTCACGATCCGAGAGCCCTCTGAGGAGGCGTCTGATCCCGTGGACGTTCGAACTCCGGCACCCTGAAGTAATCCGAGAAGCGCTGTTCTTTCTCCGCTTCGGAGATGCCGTGCACGACGCTCCTCTCGACGTGCACCGTCTCGCCGCGACCCTCCAGCCGTCTCTTGAGCGCCACGGCGTTTTCCCGCTCCACGAAGTGCGCCACCGCCACGCCGAACCTGTACGTGCCCATGCTATCCACGTCGTCTCTCTTCACGTAGACGTCGTAGCTGATCTCCGCACTCATCACCCGAACACCCTTCTCCACCAGCTCCGCCCCTCTGGCCGCTCTGCGCCCTCCTGAGCCTCTGCAGTGACCCCCGGGTCCCCAGGCCTATCGGGACGTGGATCAACGGATTGTGGGGCATCCTCGGGACCCTCTATGGCCGGGATCCTCGAGGTCAGCGCGGCGATGATACGCCTGTTCTCTCTGTTCGCGTCCCTCTCGGCCTCCAGCTGCTCTTGCAGGACGCGGAGCATCCTTACTGCGTCCACCGAGGTGCCCAGGACCTCCGCCGCCTCTTTCACGGTGAGCCTCACGGTGAGCCTCTGACTGGTCGCCCGACTCGTCATGCGTACACCCCCCAACACGTCGCCCGTTCAGGGCATCGTAGCGGCTATGACGAGGGGTCGTACTCGCCCACAAGATGAGGTGGCAAGAGAGATCTTTGGCACCACATCGGGACCGTCGAATAGGGCGTTGTGGGCTACCAAGGTACTCTCTCCGAGGATTGGGAAGAGCCTTGCGGGGTCCACGGTCTGGCAGTCCACGATGTAGGTGGCGTCCTTGGCCGCTAACGAGAGCAACCTTATGGAGTTCTTGCGCGGGCTCAATCCGGTAGTCTCTAGATCCAGCGCTACTAGGTCCGCGCCCTTTAGATTTGCTACGACACCAGGAAGTTGCTCTTGAGTAGTTACGAGCGTACGCTGCGCCTCTCTGAGTTTGGCGTGCATGGTCTTCACACCGGGGGTTCTCTCCGCCGGGTGAAGGAGTTAGACTTTTGGCACTTTTGGCACCTCGTTGGACTAGGGATTCTGAAGTATCGTCCACAGGGGACAGCGCGGTGTTCGTCCTGCTCGTCTCGTCTTTCTTGGCCTCTACCTCAAGACTTTTAGGGCCTCCAACCAGGGTCGCCTTTGGTTGGGATAGTCTTCACTCGACACCCTTCTCCAGGGACGTGATTTTTGAGATTCCTGATGTGACGGGGTGACAAAAGTGCCAAAAGTCCGTTCGGCACCCTTTTGGCACTTGTGGCGTGGGTCTCCAGGTACTCGCACCACGCCGCAGCGTGTAAAGTGGGCCTGAGGCCCACGGCACCTCCCTCGGCCGTGCCGTCAACGTACTCGATGAGGTGGAAGATGAGCGCCAGTGAGGGCATGAGGGAGCGGTACTTGGCGAGGTGGCTCTCGAGAGCAGGGGGTAACTCCTCGCTCCGCAGCCTGACTTCGAGCTCGTCCCGCCACTTATCGAAGACTTCTTGGGCCTCATCCGTAAATCGCACGGCGGGGATGCCCTCTTCGTCATGACCGCCAGCACCAAAGTCCTCTGGGTCCAGGGCGTCAAGCCCCTTGAAGACCTCGTAGGCTCGGTTCTTCGCCTCTGTGTCGGGCCAGCGGTCCACGTTACGCCAGCTAGCGGGAGGGTCGGGCCATACGAGCAGTTGGAAACGTTGCAGAAGGCCGTCGTCGCTCTTCTCGCCTTGGGTGGCCTGATTCACGCGTGAGGCCTCTACTAAGGGGTAGAGGGCGTACCCTGGCAAGTACGCCCTCTACAAGACCGACTCTAGATCGGGAGGTTTGCGAACTCCCCTTCGTCTCCCCCGTCCGTCTCGGGTTCTTCCTTCTTCGCAGCTCCCGCCTTGCGGATGGCGTTCACGGAAGCCACCTTGTCGTAGGTGCGGCCGTCCTTCTCGACGTTGACGACCGTAACGTGGTAGTCATGGCCGATGAGGTCGTCGGTATCGAACCGCTCACCATTCCCCAACCGCCGACCGATCATCGCCTCCGCCCACCGGCGCGCCTTCGAGCTGGGCCCGAAACTGTCGCTCACGTTGGCGTGTATCTGGCGTCCCCTGTATTCTTCGTCTCGGATCTCGAATATCCACCGGTAGTAGGTGCCGTGCTCGCCATTGGCCTCCCGAACCTCGACGAACCGTCCTACGTATAGTCCTGGGTCCAGGGGCCTCGTAATCCATGGCCGTGTATACGGGCATGTCCTAGCCTTTCTTGTGGTGTCCTGCTCTTAGGTTCTTGTGATTTCGTGGGTAGAGTTGCCAAACGTACATTCGATCCTCCCTCTGAGATTTACGCTAATCTCGTCAGTCGAAAAGCCGCAGTTGCTGGGCATAGCCATGGTCGTGCATGTACTTCTCCAGAGAGCGCTTGTCGATCCTCATCTCCCCACCGATCTTCGTGGCGCGAAGCTGGCCATCCTTTATCAGCCTACGCAGGGTTCTCCGGCTAATGCTAGAGCGCTGCTCCGCTTCCGTGTAGCTGACCCAGGTTACGTTTTCGTTTGGCAAGACGTCTCCTTTTCGCACTCATTTTTCGCGTCGTCGGGGGCGGTAATAGCACAACCGTTCCCCTTGCTTGCACTACTTTCGAAGAGGATGAATGCTAGGACGGCGGCGACGGCGGAGAGCTCGCCCTCTGGCGTGGCGTCATCCCTGGGCCGATAGACGATGGGAGGGTTATTCATAGCTTACCCTCAGCCGTCGCTTACGTTCTCCGACTCCCAGGCGCCGTAGCCGCTCGATATCCTCCGGCGTGTAGTATCGCCAGCCGCTCGGAGTGCGGCGCGCTAAAGGAAGTGCTCCCAGGCGCTCACCAAACCTGAGCCAGCTAGGGGTAACTCCCAGCTCTTGTGCCGCGCGAGAAATCGAGAATGTGGGCCGCTCGTTGAGCATGCCCACATCTTGAGGCTATAAGTTAAGACAGTCTAAACAAGCAATCTCTCAATTACTTGTTCAGAGAACAATTGGCGGCAATGGTCGCTTACTACCTGCTCCATGAAGACGCTGGAAATGAGGTCGAAGCACTTTCACGTCGCGCCACAACATCGTACGCTCGGCGCTCCATTGCTCCTCGGCGATTAATTTCTTACCACAGGGGCCCAACAGGTGCTTGTCCAGTATGGATGCCACCCTAGCTTGATCCCAGGAAGGGATGGCCCCTCCCACTCGCTGGCCCCCACGTGCCAAGCCACAAACGCCGGAATGATCCTTTCTGCGGTCTTGTTCAGAGTCTTACCGTACAAGTCGAGGCCAGGGACATTCCCTTTAAGTCACCCTCGCGCAATGACCTCAGCACTCCCCAGCATAACCCCTCAACTACTGCTGGAGCGGGGAAATGGTAGACAGGAAGGCACAAGGGATTATCTCCGTCCTCGGGTCGGGGCGGTCTGAATCCGGCGTCGGATTCGGCCACAACTTCCAAGTAACTGCGCGAAACGTCGCAAGACAGGCCGCTAGTGGAAATTCTCTCCCCAATGCGCGCCGCGTCCTCCAAGAATCGCTCGTAATCATCCCGGATGCTCGCCGGTTTGACATAGCGAGACAGGATCTGGATATGTACTCGCTCTAGTATGTTCGTAGCGGGATAGTTTTCGGCAAACATGGTATAGGGACGAACTCGACCAAGGAACTCCGTCTGCTCCCTCGACGAGCTCCAACCCCATATACGCCTGGGCATCATGCAAGAATACTATCCCCATTGCGTCTAACGCGATTTCTGCTAGGAGGCGCGCCGAAGGCCCGTCTACAGGGCTTTCTAGGTTTGTTAGGTCCATATACTTTTGGGACCCTGCGGCGTTTCTGGCAAAGACCAGCGTTGGTACTGATTACCTCCTCCTCAATTACGCCACGGTCAAGGAGGATCTCAGCCGTCCAGAAAACAGCCCTACACTCTCGGCATAACCGATCACCATCATGGCTAGCGAAATCGGCCTGCGACCTGAGACAGATCATTAAGCAGCCATCGCACTGGTCCTCGTCGTTATCAAGCGGGACGAATTGCCTGTCTGTCACAAGCCCTCCACATCCTAAATCCTAGCCAATTCTAGCCGCTCGGCGCCGTCTTAGTGAGCAGGGCGCGGAATCGGAAGGACGTTTCTGCAAGATGGGAATTTGATGCCGCCGAGATTATACGACGATGATCCCCTGACACCGGGCGAACGCGATGAGCTCGAAGAGAGCCTCATCTCCTTCTCCGACCGCGAGCTCGACCTCCTCGGCGACATCCGCGGGCTTGACGTACTCTACGCCGGCGGCGCCTCGCCGCTCTGGATCGAGGGCTTGAGCCAGCGCCTTGGTGAAGAAGGTAACCTCACCGTTCTCGAAGCCGAAGCCGAGCGTATCAGCGAAGGGGGGAATCTCTTCGAGACGCGGCACTCGCCGCTCCGGTCCGCCTCGTCGTAGGGAACGTGTTCGAGCCGCCCTTCGGGCCGCGAACCTTCGACCTGGTCTACTCCGCAGGCCTCTTCCACGAGCTGGACGTGCGTGAGAGGACGGCGGAAGACGCCCTGAGATCTCTCGTCTCCGTGGTACGGCCCGGCGGAAGGGTCGCCACCAGCGACTTCATCGATGCCGTGCCGGCCGTCCAGCTCGAGGACGAGGAGATCCAGCGCGAGCTCGCGCTCGAAGCCTCGGGCGCCTGGCTCTACGGCATCGGCTCGCCCGAGCGGCTGGTCGGGCTGCACGAGGCGCTGCTGGAAGACGTGCGGTGGCGCGTCTCGCTGCCTTACGAGGTCCGGCACCTGGACGAACTGGTGCTCGCCGAAGGAGAGCCGGAGGAAGTGTCGCTCCTGACCGCCGGCGCGCGGCTAAGGCTACGCGAGCGCCGCAATGCTCTACTCGAGCACGTACGGCGCGAGGGCTACACGCGGCCTGCGACTTTGTATGTCGAGGGACAGGCGGCCGGTGGTTGATGGGCGAAAATCATCCAATTGGGTGATGCGCCGGTCCTCGAGGGGCGCCATCATGGATCGAATGAAGATGAGAGCGAGACGCGCATGACCCTGATCCAGCTCCGTTCCGTGGAAAAGTTCTATGGGGGACGCACCGTGCTCCGAGGGCTGGAGATGAAGGTGAACCCCGGGGCGAGGCTCGGGCTGGTCGGCGGTAACGGCGCGGGCAAGTCCACGGTGCTGCGTATCCTCGCGGGGCTGGAGGAAGTGGACGGGGGAGAGGTGACCCGGCGCCGGGGACTGAGCGTCGCCTTTCTCCCCCAGCACGTCGAGGGCGACGGTCGCACGCCGCTCGAGGTGGTCCGCGCGGCGCGCCCCGAGCTGGCGGAGGTGAGAGGAGAGATCGCAGACTGCGAGGCCAGGCTCGGCGCGCCCGAGGTGGCGGACGACCTGCGAAAGATGCAGCGCTTGCTGGAGCGCCACGGATGGCTATTGCAGCGTTTCACCGAGCTGGGCGGACAGGGCTTCGAGGGCGAGGCGCGAGGCTACCTGCGGTCGCTGGGGCTGGATGGGGATGATGCGGACCGGCCGACGTCGGACCTCAGCGGCGGGCAGCGCAAGCTCGCCGCGCTCGCCGCCTGCCTCGCGCGGCGTCCCGACGTACTGTTGCTGGACGAGCCGGAGTCACATCTTGATGCGGTGCGCCGGGAGCGGCTGGAGGCTCTCATCCGGACCTTCGACGGGGCGGTCGTCGTCGTCTCCCACGACCGCTACCTGCTGGACGAGACCGTCACGGAGATCGCCGAGCTGGATGGCGGCAAGACGAAGTCGTGGCCGGGCAACTACTCGGCGTACGCGCTAGCGCGCGAGCTCGCGCTCAAGCGCGAGCAGCAACTCTACGTTACCCAGCAGAAGGAGATAGCGCGCCTCGAAGAGGCGATCCGGCGCTTCCAGCAGTGGGCGCACAACACCGAGAACGAGAGACACGCCCGCCAGGCCAGTGTCAAGCAGCGCCAGATCGAGCGCATGGACAAGATCGACCGCCCTGTGCTGGAGCGGCGCAGGATCGGACTGGGCTTCCGCGAGAACGTCAGGGGTGGCAAGAAGGTGCTGGAGCTTCGGGAGGCGAGCGTGGCCTTCGGCGAGGAGCCGGTTCTTATCGGCGTGGATCTCACGGTCGCGCGCGGCGAGCGGGTCGGCGTGATCGGGGCTAACGGCGCGGGGAAAAGCGTCCTGGCCAAGCTCCTCGCCGGCATCATCCCGCCGACGGAGGGCGAGCGCTGGGTGGGACCCTCCATAAAGACAGGATACCTCGCTCAGGACCCCGAGCCGCCGGCGAGCGCGACGCCCCTCGGCCTGGTGCGGGACGCGAAGCCGCTCTACGAGGACGAGGCGGTGAACCTGCTAGGCCGCTTTCTCTTCCGCTACGAGCAGGTGCGCGAGCCGGTGCGGACCCTGAGCGGGGGCGAGCGCACACGCCTGCAGCTCCTCCTTCTGATGCTCGGGGAGCCCAACTGCCTCATCCTGGACGAGCCGACGAACCACCTGGACATAGACTCGCTAGAGGTCCTCGAGAGGGAGCTGGAGCGATTCCCCGGCACGGTCGTCTTCATCTCCCACGACCGCTACTTCCTCGACCGCATCTCGGACAAGACGGTCGAGGTGCGCGACGCCGGACTGTACCGTTACGAGGGCGGCTATAGCGCCTGGAGGCAATCGAAAGAGGGCCAGCGGGGACGTATCTCAGCGAGCGCCGCAGGCTAGATGGCGCAGAGAGATCTCGCGTTCTTTACGACGCTTCGGTCCTCGCTCGCGCAATGACTTTAGAGAACGCCGCCGAAGCTCACCCGGAAGGTCTCAGGCGCTCGATGTATGCAGCCAACGACTGCTGTCCCAGCTGCTGGAAAGTCGATTTGACGAAGGAAGATATATGCGGTATACACATAGCTTAGCCCGGTGTCCTACTCCTTCCCTTTCCCACCTATCACCCCTTTGGATGGGCACCGGGTTCCTTCTTTTCGAACCCACATGTGGGGTTGCCGAGCTCCGGGAACTGCCACTTGTTGTGCAGTCGGCTGAAGCTTCTTGCCCGCCGAAGTAGTGTTTGTTATAACGTCCATTCTAAAGTAGGAGGGGACCCTGTGCCGGTACTGCTGTTCTTTGTTTTTGTCGCTATGGTGGGTATCTGTACCCTGGCGTTGGGATACCGCCTGGCTTCGATCAGGGAACGAACCACGAGCCGCGGATGTCGCAGGCATCGCGGGAGGAAGGTTCGAAGGCAAAGGGTATGGTGCAGGCTAGAGAGTTAGTCACTTTGTTCGAGGTGTCGAGCAGCAACCATTGGGGGGGAAAAGCGTAATAGGAAGATAATAGTTTGCTACACGGAGGCTTTCGATGGATCTACTACGCATCCTGATCGCCATACTTCTCCCGCCTCTGGGCGTGTTCTTGCAGGTGGGGATCGGCAAGCAGTTCTGGATCAACGTGCTGCTGACGATCCTGGGTTACATTCCGGGTATCGTCCACGCCGTGTGGGTTATCGCCAAATACTGAACCCGGCTACCTCTCCAGGATTATCGTGACGGGGCCGTCGTTCACCAGCGCCACGTCCATCATCGCGCCGAAGACGCCGGTCTTCACCGGACCGGCGCCGGCCGCGCGGAGCCTCTCGCAGAAATAGTCGAAGAGCCGTTCGGCCTCCTCCGGCGGAGCCGCGCCGACGAAGCTCGGACGCTTGCCCTTCCTGGTATTTGCGAGCAGGGTGAACTGAGAGACGGCGAGGACCTCGCCCCCGGCGTCCCGCACGCTCAGGTTGATCTTCCCTTCACGGTCGTTGAATATCCTGAGGCCCGAGATCTTCCGCGCGAGCCAGTCCGCCTCGGCCTCCCCGTCGCCTGAGGCGACCCCGACGAGGAGCAGGAGCCCGGCTCCTATCTCGGAGACCCTTTCGTCGCCGACCGTGACGGATGCGTTCTTCACCCGCTGGAGTACTATCCTCATCTAGATCGGCTGTCGGCCGGCGTAGCCCGCCTCTATCTCGTGCCAGAAGGCGACCCGCTCCTCGGGCGGGTGCCAGCACAGAAAGACGACGCGCCCTTCGCGCTCGTGCGGGAAGTCGAGGAGGCCAGCGTCGAGGTCCTTGAGGATGACGCCGAGCTCCCTGATGCGCTCCACCGCCAGATAGAGGTTGTAAGCCTCGACACCGTACTCAGAGCCCGCCCTGCCGCCGCCGTTCGCGCCGGCGGAGCGGATGATCGGCTCCATGTGCGGGGCTCTCTCGCGCAGGGCGTCGCGGTGGCGCGCGACATCTTCGAGTAGTTCCAGGAGTTTGGGGAGGAGGGTGTTCGCCTCCTCGACGGTGAAGAGCCTGGGGAAGGAGGGTTCCACGCCCCTGGGTATGTTCTCAGCGGCCGACGGCCAGGCGGTCGGCGAGCATGCCGGGGAGGCCGGCGGACCGGATCTTGGCTTGCGCCTTCCCTATGTCGTACTCGACGAAGCGGTAGGTGACGCGCTCGCCCTCGACGAGGACGTAGGAAGCGAAAGTGTCCCCGTCGCGCGGCTGGCCGACCGAGCCCGGGTTCACCAGGTATGGTCCGTTCGAGCTCAGGTCGAGAGTGTGAGCCTCGATCACGGGCCCGTTCGGCGAGGGGGCCACGGTCTTGACGTGCGTGTGCCCGAAAAAGCAGATCGGGACTCCAGGATATTCGCTCCTCAGGATCTCCAGGTTATCTTCGGCGGAGGCGGAGTTGATGATGTACTCGTCCGGGTCGCGCACCGAGCCGTGGACGAAGAGCGCGTCGCGCGTCTCGATCATGCGCGGACGGGTCCTCAAGAAATCCGCGTTGTTCTTGCTCAGGTGCTCGCGGGTCCACACTACGGCCGCGGCGGCGACCGGATTGAACCAGTTCAGGTCCGTCTCCAGGTCGGTGACAGCGAGGTCGTGGTTGCCCGAGATCACCGGCATCCCGAGCTCGCGCACGATGTCGCAGCACTCGTCAGGGTTAGCCCCGTAGCCGATCACGTCGCCAAGGCAGTAGACGATCCTGACCTCCTCGGGGATGTCCCGCAGGACGGCCTCTAGCGCCTCCAGGTTGCCGTGGATGTCGGAGATAACAGCGTACATTTCTCAGGTGCGGCGTAGTTTATACGGTGCGCCAATGATTGCAAAGCCCCGTTTGAAGGGGTAGAGGTGTTGCGGTAACATCTCGAAGCGGTTTCCCGCTCGCGGGCCTGTAGCTCAGGGGATAGAGCAACGGTTTCCGGGGCCGTGTGTCGCAGGTTCGAATCCTGCCAGGCCCGCTCCCATGCGGAGGCCAATGACTACGACTCGAGCACGGCGGACGGCTAGCTAACCTACTACGAGGCATCTTGGGGCAAGGTCTCGATCATCACCGAGAGGCTGACCGCTCCTCCACCTGCGTGTTTCTGCCGAGCGAGTATTGAGCTGCGGTGCAACAAGTGCGACCACGAGGAGGTCGCCCTGAAGACCTGCCGCCGGAGGGACAGCGAAGGGACCGGCGTGCTCTGTGACCCCTGCTGGCTTGCGCTGAGGGACCGGCTCTGGATCGTCCCCGGCCCTGACGGGAGCTTGGGAACGCGCTCGTCTTCTCCATGGTTCCCGAGGAGCAAGAAGCGGTGCGAGGTAGTGGTCTTTTTCACCCATCTGCCTAAAGTATTCTCGGAGGTTCGCAGCGAGCACAAGAATAAGTGCCGAGACAGCGTACTCTCGTCTTCTGAATTCGCACGCTTCCCGTGAAATAATGCTCCAGCGTTTCCGAACATGAGATGGGTGTCCTGATGCCTGAACTGACGAGAGAGCAGATGCAAGAAGAAATCCGACGCCTCCGGCCGTTTAGGCATAACTTACGTCTACCCCATGGTCTTCAAACGGCTCCTCCAGAGTCCCAACCGTCACGACAGCAGCACGACGCAAGGATAGAAACCTTGATCCGCCACGCTTTCCCAGCGTTGCTCAAAGAGTGCGGAGGCTCCTTGGAAGGGCTGAGGGTACTGGATCTCGGCTGCAACAGTGGCGGTTTCTCGGTGGAAGCTCACAAAAGGGGGGCTGAATACATCCTCGGCGTGGACGTTGTGGATCGATACATAGAGCAAGCCGCGTTCGTCAAAACGGCTCTGGACATCGGTGACAGCGTTGAGTTCAGAAACGTCGGCGTCTACGACCTGGATCCCGACGAGGTGGGCCGCTTCGATGTCACGTTCTTTTTCGGGTTGCTCTACCACTTGGAGAATCCCGTCTTGGCGATGAGGAAGGTTAGCGCTGTAACCGATCACGTCCTGGTTGTGGACACAAATACCATTCTCGCCGGGGACAAGCAGGAGACGCCGCTCTGGCGCATGAGCTTCCCCTCGCCCGTGACGTTGCCAGACGACCCCTTGGCCTCCACGGGTTTATGGAGAAATCGGGAGTACTGCGAACTCAAGCCGAACGCCGCTGCGGTCACGGGTCTGCTCAAACTCACTGGGTTCGACCGGGTGCGGCTGCTCGAACCGACGGCGGACGGCCTGCCGGAGGTCTACCAGAACGGGCGCCGCAAGACGTTCCTTGCCGTCAAGGGGACCGCATAGGCTCCTATGGTGAGAGAAGTGCGGACTTGGTATCGTTCAGTACCCCAGAGCATTTGCAACGGTTTCCGGGGCCGTGTGTCGCAGGTTCGAATCCTGCCAGGCCCGCTTCTATTAGTCCTGGAAATCATTGGGATTGGTTGGAACCTCCTCTTCTGGTCACACTCCTACTGCAGCTTCCTACTCTGCCCTAGTATGCTGACGGTATGCTCGGAGGTGATCCATCCAGTGGGGGAGGAGGACACGAACCCTTCACCGGCAGGGCTGCCATAGGCTACGATCATGGCTATGACGGGGAGACCTCCGGGTCTTTGAGAGATGTTTGGAGCACAGGGTCTGTGTGTGCGGAGAGGGTAAGAGAGGGATTGTCCCGGTTACGTGAAATCCGAACCTCGGAGAAGTCCCTTCTGCTCACGTCGGTGAATAAGGACAGAAAAAGGGCCGAGGCGAGAAGCCCCGGCCCCTTCTTGCCTTGTTAGATCGTCTTTGCTAATTCTGTCCCGGAGGAGCCTTCCCTGAGGGGTTCGTGGCTGGAGTGGGGTCATTCTGGTCCAGACCGCCACCCTTGCAATTAGGCTGCTGTCCGCCCGGTAGCTGGCCGCCACCGTTCTCACAGGACGCTGGTTGCGCTGGCGTAATCTTGGCGAACGCGTCACTCCGCCGAACGACATGGTCAGCGCCATCATGAGCGCTGCGATCAACAACGAAATGCGCTTGCGCATATCGCTGCTTCCTCCTTCTTTTGTTGATGTCTACCACCCACTCTCATATCAGCGATCGTGCGTGAGGAAGCCCTAACGAGCGTGTAGACTGTGTTACCGAGGTGGTTCCCTTTGGCGAGGGGACTTCTCGGGGGAGCCGGGGACGGTAGCCAACCAAGCCCGGCTTCCCTTTCCTCGCTCTCAATTTTTCAGTGCTCCTCTAGATTCTCATCTCCTTCCTCTTCTCCAAAAAGGAAAACCGGCCTGTGACACCTCCTCCTGGTTCGGAGGATGTGTAGCCGGTTGCGCTACTGGCTCTGCCCGTCTCTCTTAAGCGCCCATCAAAATGGAGGCAGGCTTCAAAGCCTCTACACTTACAGGTTAGTATGTCCCTTTCCGACCAGCACTAATAACAGTTGTTCTGAATTCAGTCAAGGGGCAGAAGTGCTAGATATCGTCCTCACCAGTTGGTAGAAGCACTAGATGTTGTGCGCAACAGGTTTATTCGCATAGCTTACGAGGGTACAAGAAGGCGTCGAAAAAAGAGAGGAGACGCATAAAGAAGATGACTGAGCAAGCACAAAAGGTAAGGAACAAAGCCATCCCACAGTGGGCGGAGGGACTCTACTACAACAAGGGCCTCTTTAACGAGGTGCTGGTCTACTACGACGATGACGCCGTCTACTTTGAGTGCAGGGGCAAGGATTCCGGCATAGTGCGCTTCTCTCACGAGATGCTAGAGACCCTCAAGGAAGTCCTAGAAGACGAAGAAGACGAAGAAGACGGAGCCTCTGCGCAGTAGTAGTACTCAGAGATCCTAACGTACTTACGAATCTAGCTTCTTCGACGGCTTGGTGAATGAGCCAGCCGCTAATCTTCCTGCTTCCCTTTCGGAGTCGTCTCGGGACGCAACCACAAAGAGACGTGAGAAGGCTGTATCGTCTCTCTAACCACCCCTACCGGATCGTCGTTCAGTGCATCCAGGTCCGTCTCGTCCCGTAGATTGGCAGAGAAGGCTTCCAGGGTCTCTTGCTACCTACTACTGAGTGCAGAAGAAGTCCCACACGGGAGATCAAGAGATATACGTGGAGGGCGACAAGAATCAGGTGCCCCGATAAGGTAATTGTGGAGGGGGGGATAGCCCTTGGAGGACTGTGGGCACCTGAAGGTCCCGAGCCACGGCAAGGTGTTCAGGTCTCTCCTGAAGGCTCACCTGGCAGAGGCAGGTAGACTGAGGCAGCCTTCAAGGTGGCTCTATTCCTGTATCACCGATTCTGCTGGCTGAGGGGTGGTTATGGGGTCTGCGTGCCGATGCACTACCTTCCAGGTGCCATCTTCGGGGCGAAAAATCATCGTAACCCGCAGAACAGAGGGGGCAAAGTCCTCCATTCCACCAAGTTTGACTTTCGCCCGCTCTAACCACACAGCGTAGGCAAGCTCAGGAGTTACGTACTTTGCCACGGTCTCAAAGGCAACCATCTCGCCATCTGTGAAACTAGATGCGGCACGCTCTATGGTCTGAGCCACCTGCTCCCACCCATGCGCGGGAGGACCAAGGGGGTTAGCAAGGCTCACGTCTTCTCTATGGGAGAACATCTTCTGTACAGGCTCCGGGTTTCCTTTGACGAACTCACCCAGCGCTAGTTGGTATTGCTCAATTAGTTGGTCTACATCATCTACGGCAGCCATCTAGATCTCCTCTCGGTATCGCTTCCCCATTCGCAGAGTGGGGGAATGCTAACACTCCCGGTTCGGTGCGGAGAGGACACCGTTGAGCGCGGGGTGGACCACTTCTATGGCGATAGCGGCAACGACTACATCCATGTCGAGTGGATCGCCGGACCAGAGGATAGTGCTAAGGATGTAGTAGCGTGCGGCTCCGGCACCGACAAGGTGTGGTTCAACGAGGGCGTAGACATCGTGAATGCCACCTGCGAGATAAAGCACCCTCAGTAGGAGGTACTCCGAGGGCCGGGGATAGTCCCTGGCCCTTCTTCTTGCCCTTATTCACCCAAGTGCCCAGCAGGTGCGTTATCGGAAGTCCAAAGATCACTCATTTGGGGGATGCGCGTAAACCCGACTGATAGCTAATGTGGTTGGGTTAGCTAACCGGGTGGGGCTGACGAGCCCCGCCATTCACGGAAAGGGGTAGTGCAAAAGCTATGTATGTTGCGGTACGGCGCTACGAGGGGGTAAACGACTCGCAAAAGGTGGGGCAGCTGGTTGAGGAGGACTACGTGCCCATCATCAGCGAAATGCCGGGATTCGTGGCTTACTACTGTGTCGACGCCGGGGACGGCGTAATGGTTTCGATCAGCCTCTTTGAGCATAAGGCTGCTGAGGAGGAGTCGACCTTTAGGGCTGGAGAGTTCGTGGCGGAGGATCTAGGTCCCTTGAGCCCGAACCCACCCCAAGTCACGGCCGGAGAGCTTGTCGTATACAAGGCGAAGTAGGCGAGACACAGAGCGAGTTCGAGCGCTAGATGTGAGAGCCGGGGCAGTAGGAGCGCAAGAGTCGGGGCTCCTACTGCCCTTGTTCACCAACGTCGGGGAAGGCGGATTCTCGGAAATCCGTATCCAGCATCCCGCATAGCTCGCCCGCTCAGGGCTGCCAGGATAGCTCCTGCGGGCTTCCGGTGACGCTCCCAACCATGCACTTGGTACTTGGTTGGATGGAAATGCAGTTTCGTGCAAGGTGCAGTGCTGCGCCACTCAGAACTACCAGGCCCGAGGCTACTATCCTCCCTCCTGCCTCCTACCGGGTTCTGGGGTCGGCACCCTAGCATTTCCACGCTCTACCTGTACCTCTGTACCTCCACCTAACCTTCGACCAACCTTCTCCAACCGCTACATCTTGACCTCTAGTCGAGATATATCCACACATGTTGTGGATAACTTGTGGATAAGTGCGGTTCAGCACCAGTGCATATGTATGCGCTATCCCCTTACGTGCGCGAATGCTTGGGGAGCTGTTGGCAGATTTCGGGCGAGGGCCTTCCGGCACGCAGTCTCTCCTTTCTCCGGGGAAGCGGCCTCGACCCCTATGGTCGCTTTCCAAGCGAACCCAGACCTGGTCGCAGAGGTCGGTATCCAGGCCTCTTAGTGACCGTGTGGATCGACGCCTTCCTCGATCAGTCTGGTATAGACCACGGAGCTATCCAGGCTATCTCTACAAGCCGCGGTCCACAGTTGTGGCTAGGAAAGCCCTGGCGGAATTCGATGGTTGGGCGGAGGACGGTCTAGTGTAACCGCCTGTGGATAACGATAGCATCGATGCCCATCATGACGAACCACGTCCAGATGGCCGCGCTCACGCTGAAGAAGGAAATGACGATCGAGAGTAAGAAGATAGACGTTATCGTCAGGCCGCGGATCAGGAAAAAGTGCACCGTGGCCGGGTCTTGGGTCTCGCTGAGCAGCTGGTCGTCTCTGGTCGAGTACCAGTGGATGGCCGTCAAGAGCAGCCTGCCTATGGCGAGGGTGGCGGCGTAGACGGCCACAGGGAGTTGGTGGTCACCGTATTCGCCGAGCAGCGAGGTGGGGAAGGGGACGAACGCCACGACCATAAGGAACAGGAAGTTGAGGTAGAGGAGAACCCTGTCGTAGGCCCTTATGGGGCGGAAGATGCTGTGGTGGATCATCCAGAATATAACGTTTCTAAAGTACAAACGCGCGCGTTCTTGCCGAGCACTCCTGTTACCTCGACCGTGCCATCTAGCGTTGCAACCGCTCGCAGGCGAAGCATCTCGTAGATCCGGTGGCGCTCCTCTGGCGTGAGTTCGTCCAGCGCCTCGGGCACCATACCGGCGTAGGTCTCGAGCAGGGTGTCCCTGTCGCGCTCCAGTTCGGCCAGCCTCTCCTGGCG
>CAWFVR010000021.1:0-148437 GCA_963819315.1 uncultured Rubrobacteraceae bacterium | reverse complement strand
TCTCGCGACCCTGGCGGCTTTCGTCACCTACCTGCGGGGGCGGATGAGTTTCCGGTATGGCAGCCCGGGAAGAAGTTACCGGATCACCCTTATCGCTCTCGGTACCATTGCGGCGGTCCCGGCGTCAACATGGGGTTCATGAAATCCAACTCGAGGGGCCCACAAGGTATATAATCAGCCCGAATACACGGTGGAGCCTGGCCCACCGCCGACCGGGTTTGGCAGGTAAGAACTCGAGGTCCGGCTAGAAGGGGCGAGACGTTGGCGGAGTTGCAGAAGGATCCCATGACCCGGGGCGACTTCCTTGGCCTGGGGCTGATGGGGACGATAATGGGAGCCGTCCTGACCATCCCCCCCGTGGCTTTCATCCTAGGTCCCGATCATAAAGACCAACGTCCTTGGCCAGTCGAACGTGACCGACGATTGGCAAGAGGTCGGCCCGGTCTCGGAGATCCCCGACGAAGAGCCCGCCGACTTCACGGTCGAGTTCCCGATCAGCCAGGTCTACGGCGACAAGAAGATCGCCGAGGAGAGCGGGGTCGGCGAGGGGTCGGAGTTCACGATCAAGAACGCCATCTGGCTCGCGGAGGCACGAGGTCAAGTCGCAGGGCAAGCAGGGGTCCACCGGCGACGAGCTGGGAGGGAGCCTGCGCCCCGACTTCATGGACCAGAGAGCGAGGGGTTCATGGAGCAGGAGCGTCAGCAGCTGGTGGAAGCATCAACGTCCTCGCCAACGCCTGCGCCACCTGGGGCCCCGTCCGCTGGCTTGTGAACACGGATGGGGAAGGAGAATTCCTCTGCCGCGCCACGGGGATTTCTACGACACTACGGCGGCGGGCGGCGAACCCCCGCCGCGGGGCTTGTATCACGACACGAGGTAAAGATCGAGGAGGACGGCAAGCTCTATGTCAAGCACGAGTTCGACATCCAGGACAGGCTGGACGCCCAGCATCCCTACGTGGTGTAGATGCTAGAGAGGAAGGGCCCATGATCGGCAGGATAAGAACCCAGGGCCAGGACACTAGCAAGTTCGTGGTGGACTGGCTCGAGCATCGCATGGGGATAGTCACGTGCTCGAGCACTTCCTCTACGAGCCTGTTCCCAAGAAATGGCCTGGCTCTACACTCTGGGTAGCGCCGTCCTCTTTACGATAACGCTGCAGTTCCTCACGGGCATACTCTTGCTCTTCTACTACGTCCCGACCACAGACCACGCGTGGAACTCGGTCTACTACATCATGAACGACGCGTACTTCGGGCAGCTCATCAGGGGTATCCACTACTGGTCGGCCAACTTCCTGATGGCTATGATAGGGCTGCACATGGCCCAGGTGTTCTTCTCCGGCGGGTACAAGGCGCCGCGGGAGCTCAACTGGATCGTCGGCGTCATCCTGCTACTCCTCGTCATCGGGCTGGCTTTCACGGGTTACGTGCTCAGGTGGGACCAGGACGGCTTCTGGGCCACGGTTGTCGGTATGAAGATAGGCTCCTACTCGCCGTTCATCGGGGGGTACGTGATCAACTTCCTCATGGGGGGCGACGTTGTGGGACCCGCGACGCTCTCGCGCTTCTTCGCCATCCACGTGTGGCTGCTGCCGGCGGTGATAGCGCCGCTGATCGGGCTCCACCTGTATTTGCTCAGGCGCCACGGCGTCTTCGGCAGCGAGTTCGAGTACTCGGACAGGCTGGCGAAGCTGCACGAGCGCCAGCGCATCGAGGAGTACGCGGGCTACGAGCTAGACGAGGACGAGGGCGAGCCGTACGTCGGCCGCCGCGACAGGGCCGATAGGGACAGGGAGTAAGAGCTTTTACCGAGGGCAAAGAGGCGCCGCTGGTATCATGCGGGCATCCTTCAGGAGAGAGGTGTAGAGATGTACACTCCGGCGACTGGCAAGGCCAAACCGATTGAAGAAGAGGTAATCACACCGGAGAACGTCTACGAGCGCCCCGACGAGACTATAGGCTTCTTCCCGGGGCAGATCATCAGGGACGGCTACGTCTCGACCGTGATCCTCATCGCGTGCGTGGTGCTCTCGTACGCCGCGCCGGCGCCGCTCTCCGAGCCGGCGAACACGGCCACCATCACTTACGTGCCGCGTCCCGAGTGGTTCTTCTTCTTCTACGAGCAGATGCTCATGTTCTTCCCGGGCTACGCCCTGATCTCCTTCGGGGCCGTCGTGGTGCCTACCATCTTCATCGGGCTTCTGTTCGCCTTGCCGTGGCTCGACCGCGGGCCTAACTACAGCGCGCTGAAGCGGCCCTTCGCGGCGGTTATCGGGGTACTGGTGGTGGTCGTGGTCCTGCTGAACATGCTGCTGGCGCTCAGCCGCATAATGAACTTCCCCGGGCAATAGGAGGAAGAGTCTATGCCGATAGGCGATCTCCAGGTACCCGTAATCGGCAAGAACGTCGTTATCGCGTCGCTCGTGCAGTCGCACATCCTGTTCGCCACCTTCATCATCGGGGCCGTGCTCGTAGCGGCGACGAGCGAGTACCTCGGCATGATCACGAAGCAGCCGAACTACGAGCGGTTCGCGAGGAACCTGGCACGCTTCGTCGTCCTCCTGTTCGCCTCAGGCGCGGCGCTCGCGATCACGTTCGTGCTCGCGCTGGTCACGCTGTTCCCCGTGTTCTTCTCGTATTTGCAGAACATCTTCTTCTGGGTGTTCCTCGTCGAGGCGTTCATGTTCCTCGGGCAGATCGTCATCGTCTACGCCTGGTACAACGTGTGGGACAAGCTCGCCTACCGCAAGAGCCTGCACGTCGTCTTCGGCTTCGTCGCCGGGTTCTTCGGCCTGATGGCGATGACGATGATCGACGCCGTTGCCTCCTACATGCTCACCCCGCCCGAGGCGTCGGTCTCCGACGTGGCCCGCAACTTCCTGAACCAGACGATGGTGCCGCTGAACATGCACCGCTTCGTCGGGAACTTCTCC
The DNA here is from genome assembly GCA_963819315.1 of uncultured Rubrobacteraceae bacterium. Lineage (GTDB taxonomy): Bacteria > Actinomycetota > Rubrobacteria > Rubrobacterales > Rubrobacteraceae > JALYGY01. The sequence goes on along the minus strand of CAWFVR010000021.1, from coordinate 145,502 downwards.
TATGTGGGCTTCCTCGTCGCCGGGTGGGCCGGCTGGCGGTACCTGAGGGCCACGCGCGAGGACGACAGAGAGTACTACGACTGGATGGGCCACTGGGGGCTCATCTGGGGCTTCGGGTTCCTGATCATCCAGCCGGTCATAGGCTACGGGTACCTGAAGGGGATCCGTGAGACGTCGCCCGGGGCGTTCAACACGATCATGCTCGGCGACAAGGCGTGGGTGTTCAACTTCCTGGCCCTCTGGCTGACGGTCATGAGCATCGCCTCGACCGCGTACTTCGTGCACAAGCTCCGCTTCGCGGTGAAGCCCGTGGAGTTCCTGCGCAAGCTCTCTGTGGGGGCTCTGGGGTTCATGGCGCTGTTCACGGTCTTGAACGTGATACCGGCGAACACGTCGTTCATACCCCAGATCGGGCTGGTCTTCCTGGGCGGGGAGAACACGGAAATACCCCTGGGGAGCATGTACCCGTGGAAGTACATAGGCCTTATCGGCATGATGCTCGTCGGGTTCTTCGTGATCACGCTCTACCTCAGGGCGACGGCTACGGGCTTCTACTGGGGCAGGGCCAGCCGGTGGAGCCAGTACGCGCTCATCGTGTGCGCTGTAACCGTCGTGCTCACCATGCTAACGATGGGCTATACGAGGGAGACGGCCAGGAGGGTCGATAACAACCCGGGCTACCTGATCTACAACTGCATCACCCTCCAGCAGAAACTAACCCCGCAGACCTGCTCGGCCGAGGGCCTGGAGGGGTCCCAATGATCGCGCTGCTGCTGCAGCAGGGGAGCACCGGCGACCCGACCGCGATAGGGATCTTCCACTTCTTCGCCGGCTTCGTTATTATTTTGACCTTCTACCTGGGGCTCCTCGGCTTCACCTACTGGATCAGCAAGGACGAGTAAGCTGGCCCGAAGGCCAGCCTACTCGTCCGCACGCCTGCTTCGCAGGCTTCTCAGCACGCCCCGGCTTCGCCAGGCGGCTTCTCAGCTTCTCTCAGCACAGAGAGAAAGCTGAAATGCTGACAAGCGAGGGCGAAGCCCGAGCGTGCTGACAAGCCGACCGAAGGGAGGCGTGCTGACAAGCCGACCGAAGCGGAGGCTGCTGAGATGCTGAAATGCTGAAATGCTACTTCGGCTGCCCTGTCGGGCGGACGGCTACCTCGTTGACGCTGACGCGCGCGGGCTGGGAGACGGCGTAGAGCACGGCCGCTGCTATGTCTTCTGGATCAAGCGGTGCGAAGCCTTTCTGCGCGTAGTATTCTTCGGCGTCTGGGTAGGAGCTCCTGGGGAACTCCGTACGCACGAGGCCCGGTTCGACGTTTATGACGCGTATGCCCTTCTCGTGCACGTCCAGGCGCAGGCCCTCGGCGACGGCTGTGATCGCGTGCTTCGTCGCGGCGTAGACCGTCCCGTCCGGGGCGGGGACGCGGCGGCCGGCGAGGCTGGAGACGAAGACGACGTCGCCGGTACCGCGAGCCAGCATGTGGCGCACGGCGGCGCGCGTCAGGTAGAGCACGCCGAGCACGTTCACGTCGAACATCTTTCTCCAGTCGTCGGGATCTCCCTCGGGTATGGAGCCGTAGAGCCCGAGACCCGCGTTGTTGACGAGGATATCCAGGGAGCCGAAGCGCTCGACCGTCCTGGCGACGAGCGCGGCGCAGGCGGCGGGGTCGGTTACGTCGGTGGGCGCGGCTAGCGTTCCCTCGCCGAGCTTGGCGGCTAGAGCGTTCAAACGCTCCTCGCGCCGGGCGGCGAGGACGACGTTGCATCCCTCGCCGGCGAGCAGGCGCGCCGTGGCCTCACCTATCCCCGAGGACGCGCCGGTCACGACCGCCGTCCTGCCCGCGAGCGTCACGGCTCCTGCTTTAGCGCCTCGAGCTGCTCGAGGCGGATGATATGGCCGTTGAGGCGGCTGGCGGCGGGGGTGCAGAGGTAGCTTATGAGTTCGGCGGGATGCTCCGGCGGGCGGAGCATCCCGAAGTCCCGGTAGCCCTGGAACATGCGGTGGAGCTGCTTGCCTATAAGGCCGGGGCCGAAGCTGCGCGACTCCTCCTGCATCCGGGTGTCCACAACGCCAGGGTAGACGCCTGTGGTGACTATGTTGTAAGGCCCTCCCTCGAGGGCGAGCACGCGGGTGAGCTGGTCGAGGGCGGCCTTGGAGGCGCCGTAGGCGGCCATACCGGCCAGCGGGTGCCTCGCGGCGGCGGTCGAGACGTTCACGATACGTCCCCAGTTCTCGGCAGCCATCTGCGGCAGCGCCTCCCTCGCGCAGAGAAAGGCCCCCGTGACGTTGATCTCGAAGACGCGGCGCCACTGTGCCGCCTCCATGGCGGCGACCGGGAGCGGGACGCCGGGGGTGCCCGCATTGTTGACCAGGATGGTGATGGGGCCGAGCTCGGCCCGCGCCCGCTCGAAGCCGGAGGCGACGGAGTCCTCGTTCGAGACGTCCACGACGAGCGGGAGCGCCGTAGCGCCCAGGGCTTCGATCTCCGCCGCAACGGAGACGACCTCCTCCTCGGTGCGCGCGGCGAGAGCGACGGCGGCGCCGCGTTGGGCGAGGAGCCTCGCCGTCGCCGCTCCGATACCCCGTCCGCCGCCGGTTATCAGGGCCACGCGGCCCGAGTGTATTCTCTCGTTCACGCCACCATCATACCCGGCGCGGAGATCCGGCGAATCGTAAGATAAAATGTATTCAAATAGCGGAAGGAGCATGCGCGTGTCCGACATACCTCTTTTCCCGCTGAACGTCGTGCTGATGCCAGGGGCGCCGTTGCCGCTGCACATATTCGAAGACCGCTACAAGCAGATGGTCAACGAGTGTCTGGAGCAGGAGAGCGAGTTCGGGATGGTGCTGGCCGACGAGTCAGGGACGCGGCGCGTGGGTTGCACGGCCCGGATCGTCGAGCTCGTCGAGCGCTACGAGGACGGGCGGATGCTGATCCTGGTCGAGGGCTCGCGGCGCTTCAAGCTCAACAGCATCCTCACGGGCAAGCCCTACTACGTCGGGGAGGTCGAGTACCTCGAAGAAGAGCCGGAAGAGGACGTGCCGGCGCTCGCCGAGGAGTGCATAGCGCTGCTCGAGCGGGTCGTGGAGGCGGCGACGGAGGGCTCGGTCGGCATAGAGATACAGCCACCGTACCGGAACCTCTCGTTCGCTATCGCCGGGCGCATAGACTTCGAAGTAGAGACCCGGCAGCAGATCCTGGAGCTCACCTCCGAGAAGGGGCGGCTGGAGAAGGTCAAGGAGCTCCTCTCGGCTGCAGCCGAGAGGCTCGAGCGCGAGCAGCAGGCGCGCGAGAAGGCCCAGAAGAACGGGCACCTTCGCGGCGACTGGCGGCCGAGCGAGGAGAAGGAGGAGCCGGACGGCTAGTGCAGAGGGGCGGTTCGCGGACAGCCCTTCAGGAGCCTCGGAGCTTCTTCTCAACCTCTGGAGGCAGGTTCTTCTCGACCTCTTTCGGCAGGAGCCCCCTGATCCTGCGCAGGTTGGCCTGGTCGACCTTGTAGACCAGAGGGGGAGCTGCGAGAGCGTCCTCGCCCGCCGCGGCCTTTATGCGCTCGACCAGGTGCTCCTCGATGAGCCAAGCCATCGAGGGCAGGACCCCGGCCACGATGCGCAGCCGTGTCCTGCCGCCGGCCTCCTCTCGCCCCACCAGACGCGGCGGGGCGATGTAGAGCTCTGAGGCCTCGTCGAGGGAGTCGAGGACCCTGGGAACCGCCTCGGCGTCCGAGAGCTGGACCTCGATCGTGAAGCGCTGCTGGCCCGAGACGTAGTTGGTGACCCCCTGCACGACGCCGTTGGGCACGAAGCTCACCTCCCCCGAGAGCGACCGTATCTTGGTCATCCTGAGCCCCAGCTCCTCCACGATGCCGGAGACGCCTTGCGGTTGCACCTCGATAAAGTCCCCGACGCTGTACTGCCCCTCGAAGATGATCGAGAACCCGGCTATAACGTCGCGCAGGAAGCTCTGCGCGCCGAAGCCTATGATCGCGGCGATTAGCGTCGCGCCAGCCGTCGCGGGCAGCGGGTTGCGGACGAAGATGCTCAGGATGAACAGGGCCACGATGATAAAGATCACGTACCGAAGGGCGTTCCGTATCAGGGTGATAGCGGTGTCCTGGCGCTTTATGCGGGCCACCGACTCCGCGTCGAGCAGATCTTCCGCCCTGCCCCGCCGCCATCGCAGCATGCGGGGCACCCCGTGCGTCAGCACCCGGTAGGCGAAGAGCCCGAAGAGGACCACGAGCGCGGAGGCGATCACGTTGGCCAGGAAATCCGTGCTGAAGAAGTAGCCGTAGACCCCCTCGAAGAACTGCTGTACTCGTGAGATCTCCCGCCCTGCGTCGTGGGCTGTGTCGCTTACGGCGTTGCCGGCGGCGTCTCCCAATCCGGCCGTTGTCTCTTTGGACGTGTCCTGAAGTAGCGTCAAAAACATGGCGGCGCACATTAAAGTACCCTGGTGCGCTGACTGCAAGGGATGTGTACCGCCCGCGGCATGACCATTATACTGCCAGGGTTGAAGGTCAAGACGCTCCGGCTCACGGAGAGAAGGAGGATGGAGGTTGAAGAGGTCGATCCTTTTGCTACTGGCGCTGATGCTGCTGCTGCTGCTCCTGGCTAGCGGGGTGGCCATCGCGCTCACGATCAATTGCGACGGGGGTCGTTGCCGCGGCACGAACAGCCGCGACACCATGTATGGTACCAGAGGCCGCGACAACATCTTCTCTCGCGAGGGCGCCGACCTGGCGCGCGGCGAAGGCAGCGTCGACTCCGTCAACGGCGACGGCGGAAAGGACCGGCTGAGCGGCGGCAGGGGAAACGACGAGGTGAACGGCGGCGACGACGACGACCTGGTGGCCGGCAACCCCGGCTTCGACTCGCTCACCGGGGGCAACGGTGACGACCGCATAGAGGCGGTAGACGGGATGCAGGACTTCATCATCTGCGGCCACGGCAGGCACGACATAGCCGTCTTCGACAGGGGCATTGATCATCTACGCGACTGCGAGGTCAGGAGGCCCCGCTAGCGTATAACCTGCAGCAACGCTCGACGATAGACGTGCGCCGGGGCCCCATGCCCCGGCTTTTTCGTCCTCATTATAGATTCTCATTGTAAAAAATAATCCAGGAAAAAATTACCGACTATCGGGCCGGGGCGTATAGCCCCGGCCTCTTTCATCTCTCCTTGTGGCGTTCGATAGCTAGCCGCACGAGGCGGTCGAGAAGCTCCTCGTAAGGGAGGCCGGTGGCGGCCCAGAGCCGCGAGTAGACGCTGGTGGAAGTGAAGCCGGGGATCGTGTTGATCTCGTTTATCAGCAGCGTTTCCGTGGCTCGTTCGAGGAAGAAGTCCACGCGGGCCATCCCCGCTGCGTCTATGGCTTCGTAGGCGGTGCGGGCTGTGCGCCGGAGCTCGTCCGCTGTCTCGTCGGGGATCTTTGCCGGCACGACGAGCTCCATCCCGCCCTCGGCGTACTTCGCCTCGTAGTCGTAGAACTCGTTCTTCTTGATAAGGATCTCGCCCGGCACAGAGACCTCGGCCTTCTCGTTGCCTAACACCGAGACCTCTATCTCCCTGGCGTCCACGCCGGCCTCGACGATCAATCGCCGGTCAAGCCTGGCGGCCGCATCGAGCGCTGATCTCAACTCCACAGCGTCCGTGGCCTTGCCGATGCCGACGCTGGAGCCGAGGTTCGCGGGCTTGACGAAGCACGGAAATCCGAGGGATGTCTCGACGTGCCGGACCCATCCATCCCCGTCCTCTTCCCACTCTTTGCGGGTAAGGCCGAGCCACTCGACCTGCGGGAGGCCGTGGTAGGCGAAGATCTTCTTCATCGTCAGCTTGTCCATCCCGACCGCGCTGGCCAGCACCCCGCTCCCGACGTAGGGGACGCCCGCGAGCTCGAGCATGCCCTGGATCGTGCCGTCCTCCCCATAAGGCCCGTGCAGGACAGGGAAGACCACGTCCGCGGAGTCGAGCGCCACCGGTATCTTCTGCCCGGTCTTCGCCGGGAGGCCGGTGTCGCTGGCGGCTCCTGCCCCGATCATAGCGCTACTCCTGGATTCCAGCTCGCGCATGGGATCGCCGGAGGAGATCCAGAACCCCTCCCTTGTAATACCCACGGGTACTACCTCGTGGCGACCGCCGAGAGCATCCATAATGGCGCGCGCGGATGCCAGAGAGACCTCGTGCTCCCCGCTCCGACCGCCGAAGACGACCATTACCCGAGCCAACGCGCTACTCCTCTCCTCTCCACCGCATCCATCGTAGCAGAGGGCGCGTGCTCTCAAGCGCCCTTCGGCGCGAGATCCAGAGCGTCGGATCTCTCTTTGAGCGCCGCGGCCACGAACTCTATGTGTTCGTTCAGGTCTACGCCGAGCTCCTCAGCCCCCCTGACAATGTCGTCCCGGTTCACGGCCGCGGCGAAGGACTTCTGCTTCATCTTCTTGCGCACGCTCTTCGCCTTCATGCCCTCGAGACGCTCGGGGCGCATGAGGGCCACGGCTACGATGAAGCCGGACAGCTCGTCAACCGCGTACAGGGTCTTGGACATCAGGGTGTCGCGCGGGACGTCCAGGTAGTCTGCGTGGCCCTTTATGGCGTGGAGTATGTCCTCGGGGTAGCCCCTCTTCTCGAGCTCTGCGACCCCCACCATCGGATGCTCTGCGGGCGTCGGGTGCTTCTCGTAGTCCATGTCGTGCAGGAGCCCTGTTACGCCCCACTTCTCCTCGTCCTCGCCGAACTTTCTGGCGTAGGCGCGCATGGCGGCCTCGACGGCGAGCATGTGCTTTCGCAGGGAGTCGCTCTCCGTCCATTCTTCCATAAGTAAAACAGCGTCCCTTCGGTCCATTCGTCCCCTTCCTGCTCCAAGTAACTTTGTCTTCATCGAAGACCAGCATAAGCGGGCTACCTAACCGGCTTTCGGCAAAAGGTACATCACCTTCAACGGCTATGCTGTCGTATCCGTTCGCGCCTTCCGTCTATGTCGATCAGTCATTCCCTGATCGTAGCTGATTCCGGAGCCAATTCTAATAAGTAAGCGTCGATGGCTGTTTCCAATATGCGTCCCTTAGCTGCAAGACGTAGGTAGCGGTCGCGTTCCTGGTCGATTTCGTACAGACGGTTATGCTAACCCAAGCTTAGTAGGGTTGATCCGCTCGGAAGCTTTTTGTAGGCCGGATCCTTGGTCCGAACTGGACGAGGAACCCGAAGCGGCCTGATGGCGTCGTTGCTAACGGCTATCAGCCTTCGGCCCCGATCGGCCAGCGCTTATTGCGTCGCCGGAACTTCCGGCGCACCGCTGTTCTGTTCAGGGTGATTGCCTTGTACCTAGCCTGCCGATTGCGAATTCGCAGTTGAAGGAATCGGACAGCGGCCGAAGGGCGCGCTGCCGCCGATACATTAGCCCGACGATGCAGCAACCGTAGTACAGATTACCCAGCAAGGCGTGTAGACGCGTATTCAGCAGCAACCCATACTGGGTTGCATCAGAAAAAGGCGGGTTCGATATGGGCAACGGTACGATCCTGATGGCGGATGATAATCCCCGGACCGCGGAAAGGTTTGGGTTGGTGTTGCGGGCGAACGGCATCGACAATGAAATAGTCGTAGCCCGCGACGGGGTAGAAGCGCTGGACTATCTGTTCGGGACCGGCGATCACGCTGGAAGCGATACCAGCTTCATGCCCCGGTTAATGCTACTTGACCTGTCGATGCCGCGTATGGGCGGTCTGGAAGTCTTGCGCCGCCTGCGCGAAGACGAACGGACAAAGCTGCTACCCGTCGTCGTGCTTACGTCATCCACAGATCCTCAGGACATCGTCGAAGCCTACCGCGCAGGGGCAAACAGCTACGTCGACAAGCTGTCGGATGTGCCATGGCCCGAACTTGTGCCGCTTATCGCCCGTTATTGGCTAGATATGAATATGCCTGCGCAGGGCAGCCACCCGACCGCCTAACGGGACCTTCAGGAAGGTCCGATCGCTGTGTCGTTCTCGGCGTCAGGCTCTGGTCCTCAGTTACCTGGATAGGAGACCTTTATGACGTTGCCGCGAATGTCGGTCTGTTGCACGGAGTGGGTCGTGTCGCCGGCGACCAGGATCACCTTCAGGTCGCCCCTGCCGGCGTCTCGCTTCTCTATGCGGCACGAGAGCTTACGTCCTCGCGGGTCGAAGGCGTAACTTTTAGGTATCCGGCCGCTCAGGACGCTCTGATTACTCCCTACGACGCAGATGCCGGAGAAGGTAGTCCCTGGGTCCCCTTCGAGACGGAGCAACACGGCCGGCGAATTCGCCTCCGGCCCTAGAGTTGCTTCGGGGCGTGGCGCTTCCGCAGTCGTCTCCTGCCCTCTGGAGGAAGAGACCAGGGTGCCCTCCTTGAAGCCGTCGGACTTCCTGGTTGGGCCCGTGCCCTGTGATCCCGTATCGTTACTACAGGACGCGATCAGCAAAGTGAAAAAGACGAGCGAAGCCGCAACCAGAGCCTTCGCGGTCGCACGTTGGTGAAGATCGCACACTTACCGGATTTTATCCGAAGGGAACGCTAAATTCCGGAGATCCCGGACCGCTCATCCGGTCAGCTCCCGCGCCCGCAGGAGTACCGCATCGAGCATCTCGGGTTTGAGGACGCCGGTGAAGGTGTTCTGCTGGGAGGGGTGGTAGCAACCAAGGAGGGTCGCGTCGCCCGCCGTCGCCTCGGTGCCATGGCCGAACCTGGGCTTGGGCCGTATACCATGGATGCGGAGGGCGGCGTCCCAGGCGAAGGCGCCCAGGCAGACGACCACCTCGGCCTCGAGCAGCTCGAGCTCGCGCACGGCGTACGGGAGGCAGGCGTCGCGCTCGGCAGCCGTTGGTTTGTTCTGCGGCGGGGCGCAGCGGACGGCGGCGGAGATCCAGAGTCCCGAGAGGCGCGCGCCGTCTTCTATGGTGCGTGAGACCGGCTTGTCCGCGAAGCCCGCGCGGTGCAGCGCGGCGAAGAGGAAGTCGCCCGAGCGATCGCCGGTGAAGTACCTGCCCGTCCTGTTCGCGCCGTGGGCGGCGGGTGCGAGACCGAGGATCACGACCTTCGCCTCCGGGTCTCCGAAGCCGGGGACGGGACGACCCCAGTAAGTCTCCTCCGAGTAGGCCGCTCTCTTCTCGCGGGCGACCTTCTCGCGCCACTCCACGAGCCGCGGGCAGCGCCGGCAGGAGACGATCTCGCGTTGGAGCGCAGCGAGTTCCTCATCGCGCTGCAGCACGCCGCCTCCCTACGGTCGGCAGCGTGCTCTCACGCGCCGTAGCGGTTTAGCTTGAGGGCGTGGCCCATGAGGAGGCCCATGATCTCGTCCGCTGCGAAGACGCCGAGCGAGCCGCCTGCGCACGTGCGCTCCCCGAAGCCCTCCGCGGTCGGCAGAGTATATGGGGATGCGAGCAGGAACGGCACACCGTGCCAGGAGTGGCTCTTTAGCTTCGCGGGGGTCGCATGGTCGCCTGTGACGGCCAGCGCGTCGGGGCCGAGATCGAGCAGGCCAGGCACCTGGGCGTCGACCTCCTCGATAACCGCGGCCTTGCGCTCGAAGTCGCCGTCCTCGCCGGCTGCGTCGGTCGGCTTTACGTGGAGGAAGAAGAAGTCGTGGCGGTCCCAGTTCTCCCGCAAGGTATCGAACTCGCCGGCGATGCCCTCGCCCTCCTTCAGGAGCTCCATCCCTGCGAGGCGGGCGAGGCCCTTGTACATCGGGTAGCTCGCTATAGCGGCGGCGTCGAGATCGTAGATCTCCTCGAAGGAGGGGAGTCCCGGGTGCATCCCGAAGCCCCGCATGAGGACGGTGTTGGCCGGGTGCTGGTCACGCAGGATCTTGTTCGCCTGCTCGACGAAGGCGTTCGCCAGGGCGGCGCTCCGCTCGGCTTCCGGGGAGTCGTCCGTCGGCTTGACGGGGAGCGGCTCGAGTCCCACCCGCTGGGGATCCGAGTCCGCCAGCGCGTCGGAGAGGCCCTCCCCACGGAAGATGGCGACGGCCCTGTACTCCTTCTCGGGGATCACGAAGACCTCGACGCCGTCGAGATCCACGTTCTCGTTGAGCATCTCGACGAGCTCCGCGCCCTTCTCCGATGGGATTCGGCCCGCCCTGCGGTCGGAGATCCTGCCCTTCTCGTCGAGGGTCGCGAAATTGAGCCGCGCGGCCAGGTCGTTCTCGCCCAGGTCGAAGCCCACGCCAAGGGCGCTCAGGACGCCGCGCCCGACTACGTAGCGCAAAGGATTGTAGCCGAAGAGGGCGAGGTGGCCCGGTCCGCTGCCGGGGCTGACACCGGCGGCCACGGGAACCGAGAGCCCGAGGTCCGACCGGGCGGCCAGAGCGTCGAAGTTGGGGGACTCGGCCGCCTCCAGCTCGGTCGGGCCGGCGGCGTCAAGGGGGAGCCCGCCGAGGCCGTCCAGGATGAGAAGCACGATCTTCGAGTCCGTCTTGACAGACAGCTCGCGCATGAGTTCCAGGTCCACAACGCTCCTCCTATCTAGCGGTTCCGGCAGTCTATCAGACGGTTTCCCGCCAGCGTCCCGTTCGAAACGGATTGCGCTTTTGGAGGCGGCGACGGCGTCCGTATACTCATCCCGTCACGGATCTTCTCGGGTTGCAGCCTGACGAAGGCGACGCCGAGAGTCGGGGCGCTACGACCTGGCCGGCGACTACTCCAACCTGGTGGACGGCCTCATGCGATACGTCGCCAAGCGACGCGATAGAGCCCCCGAATAGAGGGCGATATCGTCGTCTTTAACTGCGTGCTACCAGGACGGGGCAGTGCGCGTGCCTGACGATGCTCTCGGAGACGCTCCCCATGACGACGCGCTTTATCCGGGTCAACCCGCGGCTTCCCATGACGATCAGACCGAACCCGCCCTGCTCGTCACAGAACCTGAGTATCTCGTCGTCCGGGTCGCCCAACCTCAGGTGCGCCTGCGCGACGGTTCCCCCGGCTTCCTCCACCTGCTTCACAGCCTGCTCGAGCGTCTTCTCGGCATTCTCCCTGATGTCACCAATAGAGCCCGTGCGAGGGGAGAAGCTCTGCTCCGCGCCAGGGGCGACATGGAAGTCCTTGGTGTTCCCAACGTGGAGAACGTGCAGCTCCGAGCCGGTGCTGTTCGCTATGTCGCTCGCTATCAGAGCCGCCTTCTCCGCGTCTTTTGAAGCGTCGGTCGCCAGTAGGATCTTTGCCGGGAAATAATTCACCTCTATCGTCCTTTCCTCCACCAACCCTGGCATCATTCTACCAGTGGTGCTACCAGTCGTGCCATTTCAGCACGCTCCGGCTTCGCCTCCGCTTGTCAGCACGCCTCCCTTCGGTCGGCTTGTCAGCACGCTTCGGCCCTTTTAGGGCCTCGCTCTCAGCACGCCGCCTTGGGCTTCGCCAGGCGGCTTCTCAGCTTCTCTCAGCACTGACTGGCTGAAATGCTGACAAGCGAGGGCCCTAAAGGCCCGAGCGTGCTGACAAGGCGCGACAGCGCCGTGCTGACAAGCCTGCGAAGCAGGCGTGCTGACTACTAGCTCTTTATTGCGGAGGTTACGTCCTGGAGGCCTTGCTTGGCGTCGGAGAAGAGCATCATGGTCTTCTCGGTGTCGTAGAAGAGGGGGTTATCCACGCCGGCGAAGCCGGGGCTCAGGGAGCGTTTTATGAAGATGACCCTGTCTGCGGCCTCGACGTTCAGGATGGGCATCCCGGAGATTGGGCTATCCTGTTCCGGGTCGTTGGCCGCGGGGTTGACGACGTCGTTTGCGCCGACGATGATCGCGGCGTCCGCGTCCTCGAACTCGGGGTTGATGTCCTCGAGGTCGTAGAGCTTCTCGTACGGGATTCCGGCCTCGGTCAGGAGCACGTTCATATGCCCCGGCATGCGCCCTGCGACCGGGTGTATTCCGAAGAGGACCTCCTTGCCCTCCGATTCCAGGGCTTCGGTCAGCTCGCGTAGTGCGCCCTGGGCCTGGGCGACCGCGAGACCGTAGCCTGGCACTACGACGACCTTTTCGGCTTCGTCGGAGAGGAACTCGCCGACCGCTTCGGGGCTCGCTTCGTTGACCTCCTTGTCTTCCTGATCCCCGCCCTTGCTCGTCCCCGAAGCGGCGATGCCGGCGAAGATGATCTTGCCTAAAGGCCGTCCGAGGGCGCTGCTCATGTTCTGGGTGAGGATGGTGCCCGAGGCCCCGACGAGCGTGCCGCTGATGATCAGGGCGTAGTTGTCGAGGACGAAGCCCGAGGCGGCGGCGGCGATGCCCGTGAAGGCGTTGAGGAGTGAGATCACGATGGGCATGTCGGCCCCGCCGATGGGTATGACGAAAAGGACTCCCAGAAGTAGCGCCGCGCCGATGATGACGTAGAGCGAGATTAGGGGGGAGAGGAACGGCAGTATCGCTCCGTCCGTCACGATGTTCGCTGCGAGCACGAGGATGGAGAGTGCTATCAGGGCGTTTACCACCTGCTGCAGCGGGAAGGTCACAGAGCCGCCCAGCGCGAGCTCCTGGAGCTTGACGAAGGCTATGATGCTCCCGGAGAAGCTGATCGTCCCGATAACGACGCTCAGGAGCACCGCTATCGCCGAGACCAGCGGCTCTTGCCCACTCCCGAGCGCCTCGACCCGGTAGAACTCCGAGACGGCGACCAGCGCGGCCGCAGCGCCCCCGACCCCGTTGAAAGCAGCGACCATCTGCGGCATCGCCGTCATCTGCACCCTCTGGGCCGCGACCGCCCCGATCACCGATCCCACGAGGACCCCGACCCCGATCTCGACCGTACTCAAAGCCTCGTCTATGTTTGCCACGAAGATGGTCGCCACGAGCGCTATGACCATGCCTACGGCGGCGATGGTGTTCCCCGAACGCGCCGTCTCCGGCCTCCTCAGGCGGCGGATGCCCGTGATGAAGAGCGCGGCCGCCACCAGGTAGGCAAGGAACGTCCAGACCTGCACCGGGCTACTTCCTCCTCTTTACTTTCTTGACCGGGGGCCTGAACATGCCGAGCATCCTGTTCGTCACCCAGAAGCCGCCTACCACGTTCATCGCGCCGAAGACCACAGCCGTCAGGCCGACCACCGTCGTGAAGGCGTCGCTCGCCTCCGCGAGCGCGATGATCGCGCCGACGAGGACTATACCGTGTATGGCGTTCGTCGCGCTCATGAGCGGTGTGTGCAGCAAATTTGGGACGCGGGAGATCAACTCGAATCCCAGGAAAGCCGTTATGACGAAGATGGCGACCTGCACGAGCAGCTCCTGCATGCCCTAGCTTGCCTCGCTCTCTTCGGGGCTCTCATCGAGCGCCTCGCGAGTTGCTTCGTCCCGGATCTCACCGCCGTGCGCGATGCACGTGGCAGCGACGATCTCGTCCTCGAAGTCCAGGTTGGGATGCAGGTCGTGCTCGTCCTTCTCCTCGGCCCTGTCCTCGGTGATATGGCCTATGAGGTTGTGCATGTTGCGCGCGTAGAGCTGGCTGGCGTGTATGGGCATCGCGCTCGGCAGGTTCAGCGGGCCGATGATCCTGACCTGGCTGTGCTCGACGGTCTTCCCCGGCTCCGTCAGCTCGCAATTGCCTCCGGCCTCGGCCGCGAGGTCCACGATGACGGACCCGGGCTTCATGCTCTCGACCATCTCCCTGTCCACGAGCTGCGGGGCCTTTCTGCCAGGGACTAACGCCGTGGTTATGACTATGTCCATCTCCTTTATGCGCTCGCGCACCAGCTTCTGGTCCTCCTCGAGCTTCTCCTCCGACCAGCCCTCCTCTTCTTCGGAGTCTTCCTCGGGTTCCTCCTCACCCTCGACGACGTACTCGTCCCTGGGCGGCTCGGCGAAGGAGTAGAAGCCCAGAGAGGACATCAGCTTGCGGAAGCCGGTAGGCTCGTACTCGACGAATTCGTCCTCTCCGGCGCCGTCCTCTTTCTCATCGTTGGAGTCTATGAATGAGGCGCCCAGGGACTCGGCCTGCTCCTTCGTCTCGGGGCGTATATCGTAGGCGAAGACCTCTCCCCCGAGGCGGTTCGTGATCGCTATAGCCTGCAAGCCCGCGACAGCCACCCCGAAGACCAGGATCTTCGCCGCTTTCGTAGTCCCGGCGGCGGTCGAGAGCATGGGGACGTACTTGCCCAGAGCGTTGGCCCCGATAAGCGCGCACTTGTAGCCGGCGATGGAGCCCATGGAGGAGAGCGCGTCCATGCTCTGCGCGACGCTCGTGCGCGGGATCGCCTCGTTTGATAAGACCGTCACCCCGGCGTCGGCGAGCTTCTTGACGAGCCCGGGATGCTGCGGACCGTTGAGGAAGCAGACGAGGATCTGGCCCTCTTGCATCAGACCCACTTCTTCTTCGGTGGGGCTGGCGACCTTGACGACGAGGTCAGCCTCTCCGTATACCTTGCCGGCGTCCTCAACGATCGTGGCTCCGGCCTCCTCGTAGTTCTCGTCGAGGTTGTAGTCACGGCCCGCCCCGGTCTCGACGAGGACCTCGAACCCTTCCTTGACGAGCCTGCCAACGGTCTCGGGCACGAGCCCGACCCGCTCCTCGCCTTCAGCTATCTCCCTCGGAACCCCTATCTTCACGCCGGAGATTATAGACGCGGGCGCTCGTTCGCGCTCACCGGCGGCGATCGTTACCAACAAGACCCCATTTTGTAACCGGTATGTTACGTTTAAGGGCTATGTTTATATTTAAGGAATTGAAAGCGTCGTGTGAGAAGGCAGGAGGAGGGCTATGAAGAAGTACAAGAAGCAGCGTAGCCCGGCCAAGATGCTGGCGGCGGTCGTCTCGCCTCTCCTCATCGTCGCCGGGCTGGCTGTCATCGGGTATTCCTTCATGATGGGGGACCCTTTCGCGACCTCGGCCCTCTTCGGCGCCGAGGCCCCGAGCAACTCGACGATGAAGCTAACCGTCCCGGAGATGAGGCGGGTCAACGAGGTGCCCGTCTACGACGGCGGTGCTAACGACGAGGCTGCGCTCCACGACGGGACGCTCCACGTCAGGGGCACGGGCTTCCCGTGGCAGGATGGATCCAACGTCTACATAGCGGGCCACCGCATGGGTTTCCCCGGCACCGAGAGTTATCTGGTCTTCTGGGATCTGAACGTGCTCGAGAACGGTGATGAGGTCATCCTGACCGACGCCGACGGCACGCGCTACACCTATGAGGTCTTCAAGAAGACCGCCGTCGCCCCAACCGATTTTCACGTCACGCAGCCGGTCGCCGGCAGGAGCGTGGTCACCCTGCAGACGTGTACGCTGCCCGACTACTCGGACCGCCTGATCGTCCAGGCCGAGCTGACGAGCGTAGCTTAGCGTAGAGGCGGTTCGCGTAAGGGCGGTTCGCGAACCGCCCCTACCTCTTCTTCTTGCGGGGGCGGAACCCGGCGGCGAGGTGTTCAACGGGCTCGCCGCCCTCGAGGTGGCGCTCGACGACCTCGGGCACGTTGCTTCTCGTGAGGCCGAGGTACCAGGTGCCTCCGGGGTAGACGACGGCGTTCGGGCCGTGTTTGCAGAGGCCGAGACAGTCGACGGAGTCCACGCGGACGTCCCCGACCATATCCCTCTTGCGCAGCTCTTCTTTCAGGGCCTTGCGGACTTCTTTCGAGCCGCGCTTCTTGCAGTCGCCGCTCCCGCACACGAGCACGTGGGCATCGTGCTCCCTGACCTTCGCGGCTGGTCTCGGCCGCGCCAGGGTCGTCAGGGCTCCGTTTGCACGGGCTCTGGCCTTCTTCGCTTTCTTCTTCGAGATGGCTTCCTCCGGTATTGATCCGGCGCAATATACCACCTCGATGGATGGGGATGTATCATGGACGGTGTAGTAGTTCACGCCGATCACGAACACCCGGAAGGATGACCGCTTGAGTAGGCACTCGGTGATAGACGTGGGATCCAACACCATACATCTCCTCGTTGGGGAGGTGGATGGGGGCGCGGTTCTACCCGTCACCGGCGAGAAGTTCTCGGCCCGTCTCGGGGCTGGAGTGGAGAAGACGGGGCGCATAGCGGAGGAGAGGCTACCGCTGGCGGCGGATGCCATCGCCCTCTTCGCCAGGATCTCTGCGCTGAACGGCGTTTCTGAGCCGGTGATCCTTGCCACGAGCGCGGTCCGAGACGCGGACAATGGCCTGGAGCTATCGGAGAGGGTGCGGGAGCTTACGGATCTGAAGATGCGCCTGATCTCGGGCGAAGAGGAGGCAGCGCTCGGATTTCGGGGGGCGGTGTCGGCGGTCGGGACTTCGTGGGAGGGACCGGTACTTGTGGTGGACCTCGGCGGGGGATCGGCGCAGCTAATCGTCGGGGAGGCGTCAAGCGGCCCGCTCATGCAGGTCTCGCTGCCGCTGGGCTCCAACCGCACTACGGAGCGATTCGTGGACAACGATCCGGCAAAGAAAAAGGAGTTACGGGCGCTCGATGAGCACGTCAAGGAGATGGTGCCAGGGTGGAGCCTATCGCAGCGTGTCTCGGTCGTGGCGGTCGGCGGGTCAGCGAGGGCCATCCTCAAGATCACGCGAGACACTCTGACGGTGGAGCGGATGCGGAAGCTTGCCCTCGAGATATCCGAGATTCCCTCGGCGGTGCTCGCGCGCGAGCACGGGCTCGCTCCCGAGCGGGCGCAGGTGATGCCGGCGGCGATCACCACGCTCGCCGCGATACTGGAGCACTTCGATAGGGACAGGTTGACCGTGGCGCGTGGAGGCTTGAGAGAAGGAACCCTCCTCACGCTCGCGGAGGGGAAGGAGATATGACAGACGTAGCAGCACGCAGACCGAGCCTTTCGGACCCATCACTTTACATAAACCGGGAGCTCTCCTGGCTGGAGTTCAACGACCGGGTACTTGCGCAGGCGCGCGACGAGCGGCATCCCCTGTTGGAGAGGGTCCGGTTCGTCGCCATCTCCGAGACCAACCTCGACGAGTTCTTCATGATTCGGGTCGCGGGTCTCCAGCAGCAGGTCGCCTCCGAGCTGCCCAACCCCGTCCCGGACGGCATGACCCCAGAGGAGCAACTCTCCCGCATCCACGACCACACGGAGAGTTTCTTCGCCGAACAGCGGCGCATACTCGGGGAGGAGCTCTTCCCGGCGCTGGAGGAAGCGGGCATACGCGTCGTACCCCACAAGAAGCTGAAGGCGGCGGAGAAGAGGAGCCTGCGCGAGAGGTTCGCCAGGGAAGTACTGCCGATCCTGACTCCTCTCGCCATAGACCCGGCCCACCCCTTCCCGCACATCTCCAACCTATCCCTCAACCTGCTGATCGTCATAGAGGATGAGGGCCGCAAGGTGATGGCGCGTGTGAAGGTGCCCAACACGATAGACCGCTTCATCCGCCTGCCTGAGGAGAGTGCCGACGGCCAGGGACGTCCCGAGGTCAGGCTGGTGAGGGTCGAGGAGGTCATAGCGGCCAACCTGGACGAGCTCTTCCCCGGCAAGGAGGTGGTGGCGAGCTACGTCTTCCAGGTGACGCGCAACGCGGACTTCGTGATAGAGGAGGACGAGGCCGCGGACCTGCTTCAGGCTATAGAGGACGAGATCGAGGGGCGCTGGTTCGGGCAGAGCGTGAGGCTCGTGGTAACCGAGACGATGCCGGAAAAGCTGCGCGAGTGGCTCACCAGGAACCTCAAGATAGTCCCTGGCGCCGTCTACGCCGTGCCCGAGCCGATAGGGCTGGCCGATATCGAGGAGTTGACGCACGTCGACAGACCCGACCTCCTCTATCCGCCTCTGACGCCGCGGGTGCCGCCCGAGATCCGGAACGCGCGATCGATCACCTCGGCGGTGCGTCAGGGGGATATCCTGCTCTATCACCCCTTCGACTCCTTCGCCCCGGTCGTCGAGTTCGTCCGGGCCGCCGCCAACGACCCCGAGGTCCTCGCTATCAAGCAGACCCTCTATCGTGTCGGGTCCAACTCCCCCATAGTGGAGGCGCTCTCGGAGGCCCGCGACGAGCAGACGCAGGTCGCCGTCCTCGTGGAGCTCAAGGCCCGCTTCGACGAGGAGCCGAACATCACCTGGGCGCGGCAGCTCGAGGCCAGGGGCGTGCACGTCGCCTACGGCATCGTCGGCCTCAAGACGCACGCCAAGATCTCCCTGGTCGTCCGGCGCGAGGGTTCGGGCCTCAGACGCTACGTGCACATGGGCACGGGCAACTACAACCCCTCGACAGCCCGTATCTACACGGACTTCTCGTACTTCACGGACGATCCCGACCATCGCCGAGGACGTCTCCGACCTCTTCAATTACCTGACAGGCTACTCCGAGCAGGTGGAGTACCACGAGCTGCTCGTCGCCCCCCTGCGCATGCGAGAAGGCATCCTGCGCCTCATCGAGGAGCAGACGGAGAAGGCCCGAAAAGAGGAGCCGGCCAGGATCACGTGCAAGATGAACTCGCTCACGGACCCCCGGATCATCGAGGCGCTCTACGAGGCGTCGCAGGCCGGGGTGAAGATCGACCTGGTCGTCAGGGGCATCTGCTGCCTGAGACCCGGCCTCGAAGGCGTCAGCGAGAACATCAGGGTAGTCTCGCTCGTGGGCCGCTTCCTGGAACACGCCCGCGTGTTCGCCGTCGGGGAGGGTGAGAAAATGTACCTCGGCAGCGCCGACCTGATGCAGCGGAACCTGGACCGCAGGGTCGAGCAGCTCTTCCCCCTGCGCGAGCAGCGCCACCGCGACAAGGTCAAACGTCTCCTCGAGCTCCAGCTCGCCGATACCGTGAACGCCTGGGAGCTGAGGTCAGACGGCTCTTTCGAGCGGCTCCGACCGAAGGAGGGTGAAGAGCCCCTCGACAGCCAGGCGCTCCTGGTCGAAGAAGGATTCTAGGCAGCACGCTCCGGCTTCGCCTCCGCTTGTCAGCACGGCCCCTTGTTGGCAGCCGCTTGCTCAGCACGCTCGGGCCAGGGGCCCTCGCTTGTCAGCATTTCAGCTTTCTCTGCCGCTCGGCTCTTGCCCGGTCACGCTTGGAGAGACACTCTTTGGGTATATCCTTGGACTGGCGCAGGGAAGCACCATGTCGCGTCCTCCTTGCTTTTTAGCTGAGAAGCCGCCTGGCGAAGCCCAAGGCGGCGTGCTGACAAGCGAGGGCCGCCAGGCACGAGCGTGCTGATAAGCGGAAGCCGAAGGCTGGAGCGTGCTGACAAGCTGCCGAAGGCAGCGTGCTGAGATGCTGACAAGCGCCCGAAGGGCGCGTGCTATTCCACCTCGCGCAGCCCCATCACGCTCAGCCGCTCGACTCCGGGGAGCGTGGAGATCTCCTCCAGCGCCTCCTGCAAGCTGCGACTCGGCGGGATGCGGAGCTGGATTGTGTATCGGGACCGCCCGTCCTCGATCTCCGCGCTCAGGCTCCGGATCTCGACGCCATGGCGCTCGAGCGTGTCGGTCACCTCGCTCATGCTGCCCCCTATGTCCGAGAAGGCGACTTTCAGAACCCCGGAGTCAGCCGCGAAGCGCGCGAGGAAGCGGTTGCGCACCTCGCGCAGCAGATAGAGCGCTGCGACGACCACGGCGGTCGTAACTACCGCGCCGAAGATGTAGCCAGCGCCGGCGGCCGTGCCGATGGCCGCAGCAGCCCACAGGCTCGCCGCGGTCGTCAGGCCGCGGATGTCCGTACCCTGCCGAATGATGGCCCCGGCCCCCAGAAAGCCGACCCCAGTCACTATCTGGGCGGTGATCCTCGTGGGGTCGAACTGTATGCCGCCGGTCTCCAGGGCCGCCTCCGTGAAAGCCGGGAACCCGTAGGCGGAGACGAGCGTGAAAAGCGTGGCGCCCAACCCAAGGAGTATGTGCGTCCTGAACCCCGCCGCCTCATCGCGCATCTCGCGCTCGATCCCGATCGCGCCGCACAGCGCGGCGGAGATCAGGAGCCGCACCACGACGTCTGGGTATGAGATGGTCAACTCGGCCATAGACGCAAATATATGCATCCGCTTGCTTGCTTTCAAACCCGCGAGGGAGGCCGTCTCGACCGATCCGGCTCCATGTAATTATCTATCTATCTGAATCGATTGTTTACGTTTAGCGTGAATGGTACGATAATCGCCTTCGGATCGGCATTTGCTGAGGTGATCGCAACCCGATGCAGAACCAGACGCTGGACCATCAGGAGATCGAGTGGCAGTTCGACGCCGACCTCGGCTCCGTGGAGGGTTGGCTCGAGGAGAACCCCTCCGTATCCGGCCTGCGCGTCGTCACCGGAGAGACGAAGGAGCTGACCGACACCTACTACGACACGGAGGACTGGCGCTTCTACCGCGCTGGCTACGCGCTGCGCGTCCGCCGCGACGGCAAGCGCGTCGAGGCGACGATGAAGTCCCTGGCGCCGCCCGAAGACGGCGGCCTCAAGAGGCGGCGTGAGATCTCCGAGCCGCTGCGGAGCGAGGGCCCCAAGCCCCTGAAGAGCGCCCGCGGTCCGGTCGGAGAGCGCCTGCGCCTCCTGGCGGGCGCCCGTGACGTGCGCCCGCTCTTCGGCGTCCGCACCAGACGCAGGAACTTCGAGTTGCGACCGGAGGCCGGCGAGCCGGAGGGCGCCGAGCCGGACGGCTCTGACGGCGAGGTCGTAGTCGGGCCGGAGGGGGATATTCGCCGTAAAGAGGATGACTCCGAGGAGACCTCCGCCGAAGACATCACGGTCGACGCTCTGGGAGGCATACACGGACGCGAGAGGGGTCCCGTCCTCGCCGAGATCTCGCTCGATGAGTCCGAGTTCTCTACCGACAAAGGGAAAACCCTCCTGAGCCGCGTCGAGGTCGAGGTTGCGGATGCCGGGTCGTACGATCGGGTGTCCGACTTCGTGGGCGAGCTGCAAAGCTCTCTCGAGCTGCATCCGACCGGGCTGTCCAAGTTCAGGACGGGGCTAGCCGCCGCCGACCTGAGCCCTGCCGGCGCGCCGGACCTCGGCCCCACGGAGATAGACGCCTCTATGACGGCCGGCGAGGTCGCATTCGCGATCCTGCGCCGCCACTTCGCGACGATGCTGGCCCACGAGCCAGGCGTCCGGCTCGGCGAAGACCCTGAAGAGTTGCACGACATGCGCGTCGCGACCCGCCGCCTGCGGGCCGCCCTCAAGCTCTACAAGAAGGTCCTACCCCGGCGGGCCGAGAACTACGAGAGAGACCTCCGCTACTTCGCCAACGCCCTTGGTGAAGTACGCGACCTGGACGTGCACCTAGAACGGCTCGCCGGAGAGACGCTGAAGGAGATCGTGGCCGCCCTCGAGCAAAGGCGGGTCGAGGCGCGGCGGCGCATGCTGGAGGCGCTCGACTCGAACCGCTACGAGCGCTTCGTCTCAAGCTTCACGGGCACGCTGCGGCGCGGCCGAAGCCCCGGGCCCACAGGGCCCATCCTGGAGGAGGCGCCGGATCTCGTCCTGCGCCGTTACAAGAAGGTTCGCAAGGACGTGAAGGCTCTGACCGAAGACTCGCCGCCCGAGGACTTCCACGACCTGCGGAAGAAGGGCAAACGGCTGCGCTACGCCCTCGAGCCGCTGCGGGGCATCTACGGCAAACCGGCGGAGAGGATGGTCGATCTTCTCAAAGACGTCCAGGACGACCTCGGCGATAACCAGGACCTCGTCGTCGCCGCGAAGTCGATGGAGGAGCTGGCTACCGCCGGTAAGCTGCCGCCGCGGGCCGTATTCTCGCTCGGCGTGAGGGCCGGGGGCTACTCCCGCGACGCGGCCGAGCTCCGGACGAGCTTCCTCGAGTCCGGGCCGCTCCGGGCTCTGAGGAAAGGCAAGCCCTGGAAGAGGCTCCTGGGGGCCATGGAGAAGAAGGCAGGGGGCTAGTGGCGCGCGTGGATCTCTACCTCGTCCGCCACGCCTCGGCCTTCGAGCGCGACCCCGACCGCTGGCCCGACGACAGCAGGCGCCCCCTCACCCCGGAGGGCGAGGAGGAGTTCAGGCTGATAGCCCGCGGCCTCGCCGGGCTCGTCTCGCAGGTTGACGTCGTACTGAGCAGCCCTTACGTGCGAGCGTGGCGTACGGCGCAGATACTCTCCGAGCTGAACTCCTGGCCCGCGCCCGAAGCGTCGGCTGTGCTCGAGCCCACGCTCCCGCCGGAGAAGGCCGCACAAGAGCTACTCTCCTACGCGGACGCGAGATCCATCGCCGTGGTCGGGCACCGGCCCGGCCTGCACGAGCTCGCCGCATACCTCCTCACCGGCAGTGGAGACGGGCTGGAGATCGGGCTGAAGAAAGGCGGCGTGGCCCGCATCCGATTCGACGGCACTCCCGCGCCGGGCACGGGCGAGCTGCGCTGGCTGCTCACGCCGAAGGTACTGCGGACGACTAGCCCGCTCCGGCTGACGCCTCCTCGCCGCTTGTCAGCACGCTCCAGCCTTCGGCTTGCGCTTGTCAGCACGTCGCCGTTGGCGCCTTGTCAGCACGCCGCCTTTGGCTCCGCCAGGCGGCTTGTCAGCTAGAAAGCAAGGAGGACGCGACATGGTGCTTCCCTGCGCCAGTCCAAGGATATGCCCAAAGAGTGTCTCTCCAAGCGTGACCGGGTATGAGCCGAGCGGCAGAGAAAGCTGAAATGCTGACAAGCGAGGGCCCCTGGCCCGAGCGTGCTGACAAGCGCAGCGAAGCGGAGCGTGCTGACAAGCCCCGAGGGCGCTGACAAGCCGACCGAGGGAGGCGTGCTTACTTGAGGTTCATCCTCGCAAGAACCTTGGGCTCGGGGTATTGGATGCGGAGGTCAAGGACCGTTATATCGACGTACTCGACTGCAAGCTCTCCGACGGGCCAGTCCCGGTAGCGCGCTATGGCGCAGATGAGCTCCTCGGGAGCCGGCGTGCCGTCCGGCGCGTGGAAGTAGGCGAGCGTCAGGTGCGGTGGCCCTGAGGGCTTCTCGAGCCCGCAGGCCTCGCACAGAGCCCAGCGCAAACTGTCAAGCATCTCGCCCTCATGCACCTCGACGAACGCGGCGCCGGGGAAGGCGTTGAGGTTGGCGAGCCGGATCGTGAAGGCCGGGAAATCCGAGAGGTTATGCCGCGCGCTCGCCTCGATCTCCTCCAGCCGCTCCCATGAGACCTCGATCTCTCGTTCTGGTTTTTCCACGACGAAGCCCGCGAAGAGCACCGTGATGTGCAAGAAGTAGTCGGGGTGCAGCGAGACGAACGGGAAAGGGCGCAACGCGTCCCTCAAGGGCTCGAGCCGCTCGCGGAAGCGCGACCCCTGGACCGGGATCACGAGCGAGGCCGAGAGCTCGTGCCCCTCGCGCCACTGGGGATCCGTGTGCCCGCCGAACTCCAGGCGGCGCTCGCGGACGAACCGCTCCCAGATCTCGTCGTAGTCGTCCACCCTCGAGACTCTATCAGAAGGTTAGAGAAGGCCGGCTAAGGAGGAGTAGAGGCTTAGACCCGATCGGCCCGGACTATGTAACGGGCGAACCAGTTGGGGCCCTCAGTCCAGTAATCGCCGTAGTTCTCGATGCAGGTCTGCAGCGAGACGACATCCGCTCCGGTCGACGAGGTTACCGAGAGGTCGGTCGGCGCGACCTCGAGTATGTCGCTGACCTGGTAGGTGTACGTCTGGCCGAGAGAGTCTTCGAGGATGACCTCATCTCCCACCGCCAGGCTCGGGAGGTTGTAGAAGACGTGGTCGCTCACGGTGCCGGGGTAGCCGAGCCGGTGGCCCGCTATGTACGTGTTGGCGCCCTCCGCCCAGGGGTAGCCCGTGCCGGGCACGTGACCGACGCCCTGCGACAGGACCGCCTCGGAGGTCCCCTCGAGGACCGGGATGTCGTAGAGCCCTAGCTTGGGGACTGTCAGATACATGGTGGTGTCCGACGGGACTGCAGGGGTCGGGGATGCCTTCTCCTGGTCGGCGCGCCGCTCCGCCCTCTGTTTCGCGGCTTCGGCCTCCTGCTTGGCCGCCTGCTCGGCGGCCGCCTGCCTGGCGCGTGCTGCGTAGTCCGCTTCGTCCTGCGCCGCCCGCTGCACCTGCTCGGCCGAGTCCGGTGTGGCGGGAGCTACCATCCTGCCGATCGGGCCGTCGGTCGTACCCAGGAGGTCTATCCCGAAGATGCTCAACCCGAGGATGAGGGCGCCGAGGAAGGCAAGGAAAGCGACCGCGATAAAGCCGTAAAGCCTCACACGCCGCCTGTATTTCATGGTCCGCGCCCTGTCGCCCATACGTTAATCGTAGCAGCAGATATGGTGGACTGCTATACGAATTGTGAAAATTTTTTAAGATTCGCGAGCTTTTTTCGTGGAGCTGGCGCTGGCTCACAGCGAGGCCGCGGCGCCTGCTCAGAAGCGGGTAAGTCCTGCGATGCCCCCGAACTCCTCGCGTAATGTGTCGGTGCGTTCGTTCTCGCCGAGCATGAAGTCCAGGCGGGCGCCGCGGGCGGCGGCGAGGTCCACCAGGACGTCGACCAGGGGCCTGAGGCGGGTCTTCCGGCCGCAGAAGGGACACTCTTCGGCCGTTATGTCCCGTATTGCGAGATGGTCGTTGTCGCACCACCGGATCTCACCCTCCAGATCCCAGAGGGCCGCGAGGTGGTAGACGCGGTTCTCCTCTTGCAGGGCCGCGATGGTCTCGTCGGGTCCGCGGACGCCGCGCTCCCGGATCTCCGCGAGCAGCTCCTTCTCGCGCTCGTGCTCGGCCTGCTCCCTGATAGCCTCGAGCCGATCGATTAGCTCGCCTTCGGGGGCGCCGAGGTCTACGTGCTCCTCGGCGACGACGCGGTCCTTGAGCTCGTTTGGGAGTACCCTGCGAAACTCCGCGGTCCTCTCTCTTGGGCCGGCCAGGATCAGACGCCTCACCCCCTCGCGGAAGGTGATGTCCCGGGTGAGCTTCCCGAGCTCGTTGTAGAAGCGGTGTACGTGGGCCTCCGTCCTACGGCTCGCCGGCTCGAAGTCCGTGCCGCCCCTGGGGTACGGTTGGCTGGGGTGGACGTCAACTTCCCTGAAGCCGTTGGCCCTGGCCTCCTCGCCCGCTTCGGGCCGCGCGAGCGGCGAGACCACGAAGTAACGGAACCTCTCGGCGTCGAGGACCGCGGCTCCGTACGGCTCGTACTCGTCCATGACAAGCGTCAGGGGGGCCACGTTGGGGTCGCCCCACCGGAACGACTCGGGCAAGTCGACGTGCAGCCTGTAGTCTTCGAGGAACCCGTCCTCCGCCGCGAAGAGCACGAGCGTGCGGGCCCCCGGGTGGGTCTCGGCCTCGGTGTGCTCCCTGACCTGCGTTTGCACCTCCTCGGGCACGCCAAGGTCGTTCATGGCGTCCCTCATGCGCACCAGGTACGCTCGCTTCTGGTTCTCCGGCATGGCGGCGTTAACGCTCACGTAAGCCGAGAATACCGGCCCCGGACGGTCCGCCACGGCAGTTATGGCTTCTCTGAGATCCTGCGCCATTCTTCGAACACCTCTGGTATTCTGTTGTGCGGAGTAGTGCTCCCAACAGGATTCCCCCCGGCCCCCGCCGCGTAAACATGCGCCGGACGTGCTAGCCTCGTCCCGCAAGAGGCTTGCGGAGGAGGTGAGGGGTTGGACGAGCAAGGCGGATACCCGCTCCCGGAAGAGCTGGCCCGCCACGCCCGCGAGGGCGGGTTCGCCCCTGGCGAGTTGCGCGAGGTCTGCCGGTCGGCGGGGGAGGGGCTCGGGCGGGAGGACGCGGCGGAGGCCAGGTTCCGCCCTGCGGCTGAGATGGTGGAGATGTGGCTGGGCCTGGACCTGCCCGCCTGGGTGGCGCCCTACGCGCTGCGCGACGCGCGCCTCGGGTACCTCAGGGGCTACGAAATCGCCGTCGTCTCCGGCGAGCTACCGGAGGAGCGGGTCGAGCGCGCCGCCAGGGCGCGCTGGGGCGAGGGGTGGGAGGAGAAGCTCGAGAGAGCTCGCGACAGAGCCGCCCGACGATAGTTGCGAAGCTAGCGTCGAGCAGGGGATCTCGAGATGAGCGCCGGGCCGCCTCTTTAGGCCGCCACGAAATGAGAGGCCCACGGCTCGGAAGTTCGCCGCATGAAGAAAGGGCCGGGCTATTATGCCCAGCCCTCTAGCGTAAGTCGGTGCTACTTTAGTAGTAGGTTCACCAACTAGCCGTGTCCCTCCGACTAAACGTTGAAGAACGTCTCTGTCCGAAGTGTCCATCAATGGTACACGTGTCAGTCAACGCACCGCCCCTCACGTGTCAACGTCTATTGTCACGTTAGTCGACTGACGCCAGCACCTCGCTTTGTCTCCCCGGGCAATTCAGCGTCGAGGCTGGCGGATTGAGGAGTAAGGCTGAAACCGAACTGCGCCGTTCCGCGGATTTCACTGGGCGACCGAGTGCCGTCGACACTCGGTTCGGAGACTGACCGTTTGCTTCTTCGGGTCCGCTCGGGAAGTTCCCACCATTGTTTTGGCAGGCGTACGTGGCTATCGCCGACTGCTGGATAGCCGTTATCTCGATACGTCGATGCCGTTTCCCAGTCCAGCGATCTTACAGTTGACCGTAGCAGGCTCGCCGTCATTCCTCGGACCCCGTTGGTCCGGTGCCTGTCCGCCACTCGTTGAAGTGCCCGGATTCGCCGCCAGCGCCGGTACAGCCGCGAGGGCCGCGACGATGAGGGACAATAC
This sequence comes from uncultured Rubrobacteraceae bacterium, assembly GCA_963819315.1. Taxonomy (GTDB): domain Bacteria; phylum Actinomycetota; class Rubrobacteria; order Rubrobacterales; family Rubrobacteraceae; genus JALYGY01. The sequence goes on along the minus strand of CAWFVR010000021.1, from coordinate 118,992 downwards.
CGCGATTATCCCGATTTTCCTCAACATTAAGGGATTTCTCCTTTTCTTCTTTGTCTACCCTCAAGCGGCTTGCGGGTGAGGAAGGCCGCAGGAGTGTAGACTGCTCTACTGAGGGCGTTCTCTTTCGCGAGGGGACGTCCGGGGGAGCCGGGGGAATGGTGTCCGTACCTGCACCCGGCTTCCCTTTCCTCTCGCCAGCCACTTCATATCAATGTCCCTTCACCTCCCTTCTCGGGCTCCCAAAACGAAAACCGGCCCGCCTCTCTACTCAAGAGGTAGCCGGTTGCGCTACTGGCTAGCCCATCCGCCCCAGCGCCCATCCTTCAGGGCGGAGTTCTTCGCTTCTACCTGACTATGATGCTTTTGTTACTACAACTCGACATCCTAACACATCGTGGAGTACAGGACACTAGTATTTTTGTACCGTGTCCATTTGACACGAGAGACCCACAGAGCTCGGGAGCCTCGGCGTGGACTTCCGGAAACACAAGTTCGAACGGGTAGCGTAACGGGTAACGTAATATCATTCAGGACAGGCTAGTGCGGGAGGCGATTTGCGGATAAAGCTGTACAACACGCAGAGGTGACCCTACGCCCGGCGGACCAGGATGGTCCTGCACGAGAAAGGCGTGGACTTCGAGACCGACGAGGTAGATCTCGCGAACAAGAGCGAGGAGTTCCTCAGGGCCAGCCCGACCGGCAAGGTACCCGTGGTCGTCGTCGATGGGGACTCGATCTACGAGTCGAACGTGGTGAACCAGTACCTCGACGAGGTGACGGACGGGCCGGGGCTTATGCCCGAGGACCCCAAGCGGAGGGCGCACGCCCGCATCTGGATGTACTTCGCCGACACAGACTTCTTCCCCGAGGTATTCGCCGCGAGCGTGGGACGCGAGAGGGGCTTCTCCGAAGAGCGGATCTCCGAGGCCTTCGAGAAGCTCGATGTCGCATTGGGCAAACTGGAAGGGCGGTTGGAAGGCCGCGACTACCTCGCCGACGAGCTCTCTCTGGCCGACGTGGCGCACGCCGGCAACTTCGTCCGGCTGCGCGAGCTGGAGAAGAGGGGAGAGGTCTCGCTCGAGGAGTACCCCAACGTGGCCGCCTGGATGGAACGCCTCGAAGGTAGGAAGAGCTATAAAGCGGCGGTGTAGGAAGAATGTCTAGCCGGTGGCCTGAAAAGCCTCGCGCGGCTCTCTAGCAGCGCTCTTCGGCGTCGTCGCAGGACTCGACGCGGTCCAGGTTGTCCCTCAGCAACGCCTCGCCCAGCTTGAGGACCTCGAGGACCCGCTCGTCCGAGACGGAGTAGTACGCGTTGCGGCCCTCTCGCCGTACCTGCACGTAGCCGCACCAGGCCAGGCAGCGCAGGTGGTCGGAGACCCGCGGCTGCGGAGCTCCCAGCTCGCTGACCAGCTCCCCGACCTTCATCTCGCCCCGCTGGGTGAGGAGCAAGAGTATCGATAGCCGGGTCGAGTTCGCAAACCCGTTAAAGAACTTGGCAAGCAGGCACATCTCTTCGCTCTCGCGTCCGACCGTTATATCCGCCAGAGGCTCCGTCCCGATCACGTTTTCTTGCATGAACCGCTCCTTCCACGCCCGCACCTACTATATACCCCTCCACGGCCAGATGCATACGCTATTACATTTATTTTGTCGCACGCCGCGGCTCGGGTACCCGGCCCGCGAGCTACTCCGGAGCCGAAAACGGTGCTTTGGCGGAGCCTATGCCAATTCTCGAAATAATTGGTCCTGTCAGGAAGTGGGGAGATCGCCCCTACGCAATGCGCTCTAGAAGCCTCCGCCGCCGAAATCGCCACCGCCACCGAAGTCCCCACCGCCGAAGTCACCCCAATCTCCTCCGCCCCAGTCGCCTTCTCCGAACTCTCCGCCGGGAGCGTCGACGTGGACGTAGTCGTTGTCGAGGGCTTCGAAGACGAGCAGGGCGGTGAGCCAGTCGGCCCCGAAGAAGCCGCCGCGGGCGTCGGCGAGCCGGCTCTCGTAGTCCCTGAGCTGGCGCTGCTGGCGCGGGCCCATGCGGTGCTTGTTGGCCTTGGCGCGCTCGAGGCGGGCTTCGAGCTCCTGGAGCTTCTTCTCACCCTCGCGCCTGCGGCGGTCGGCCTGCGCAACGGCCGTCTTGAGCGCGCCGGGGGACTGCATGGTCGCCCGGGCCGTCTCTGCGGCTTCTTGCAGCAGGGAACGGGCCTCGGCGAAACGTCCGGCTGCCTCAGCCGCTGCGGCGCGCTCGACGTCACCTGCGGCGCGGCGCACTTCTGTGGAGAGCTCTTCGGGGGCGGGGGCCTCTTCGAGCGCGGCGGGTCCCCAGTCGCTTACCGCTGCCGCGTGAGCCCGGCCGTACTCTTCGAGCGTCTCGCGGGCCATCCCGAGCGCGTCCTCGGCGGAGGAGCGTTCCTCCGGGAGGGCGGCGCGCGCCGAGACCTCGGCCTCCATGGCGGACCGGCGGTCCCGGGCTCTCTCGATGAGTGCGTCGACGGCGGCGAGGGCCTCGCGGGGGTCGAACTCGTCCCTGCGGGCGGCGCGGCCGGCAGCCTCTCTGGCAAGCCGGTCGTACTCCGGGCGCAGGTCTTGCGGCCCGACGGAGGCGCCTGCTGCGCGGGCCGACCTCTCGGAGGTCTCCGCCGCGTCTATCTCACCGGCGGCCACGCGCAGCCTGCCCTCGAGGGCCTCGTCGGCGGCGCGGTAGTTGTCGATGGTGGACTCCGCCTCGGCCAGCCCCCCGAGGGCGTCGTCGAGGAGGTCGCGTCCGCCGGCTATCTTCTCGCGGGCCAGCCTCGGGTCGGAGGCGAGGTGGGACGCTGCCTCGTTGAACTCGCGGCCGAAGCCGGCGCTGCGGGACTCCCGGATCCTCGTCTCCACCTCCTCTTCGCACCGCTGGTCCAGCAGCGGCCGCTGGGCCTCCAGGTAGCCGGCGACGAGTCGCTCCTTCTCCCCGAACTCGTCCATCCGCTCCGTTAGCTCGGCGAACTCCCTCTCGGCAATCTGGCGCTGCTCCTCGATCTCCCTCTCTCTGCGGCGCCGGTTCCACAGGAAGAGTGCTCCTCCGGCTACGGCCGCCAGCGCGGCGAGCACGCCGCCGGTCGTCAGCAGCTCGGGCATCACGCTTAAGCTGTCTTCGTATTGCGCGGCCCCCGCTATGAGCCCCCGGGCGAAGTCGCCGTCCTGGAAGTAGGGAACCATAGCTCCGTAAACGTCCTGCTCGGTGTCCCCGCTCAGGTTGTACACCTGGCTCCACTGTTCCTCCGGGGCGACCACGATGACGCCCGCGTCGGCGGGAAGATCCGCCTGCTCGGCCCTGTCCAGGATAAATTCGCGCTGGGCGTCCAGGTTTTCTCTTGCGACGTTCGTGTCCGATTCCAGGAAGGCGTAGAGCGGGTCACCCGACTCGGCGCCCGCCTCATCAAAGGCCGCCTGAACGTCCCGCTCCTCGGCGGCGCTGAGCACGTTCGCTTCGTCGAAGACCGTGTCCCGGCCCTGCGCCGCTGCGAACGGCGCTAGAAAAATTGCCGATACCGCGAGCATCAGCACCGTGAGAAGGAACCTCGCGACCATCCTTCCTCCTAGTGGAGATCCAGGTTCACCAATTATACGTCTGGAGTGCCGGAAGGATGCGGCGACGCAGCCCGACCGCGACGAGCAAAAGGCGAGCTGAGGAAGGCTTTCGGTAGCTCCTCGCCCCGTTTAACCGCCGAAGACCGTCCGGGCGGCGGCCAGGTCCCAGAGCGCGTGCCCCACGCTCTTGAAGACGACGGTCCCTTCCGGGCGTTCCGGATTACGGAGGACGTCTTCCAGTTGGGTGACGTTCTCCCATGAGAAAGCGCCTGCCTTCTCGGCCTGGATCAGATCCCCCGCCTCCTCCCTCGCTCCCTCTAGGGTGTCGACCACGACCGCCGCGCGCGCCACCAGCCCCGCCGGAAGCTCCGCCGCTCCGGGCTCGAATGAGCCCACTGCAGCTACGAAGGAGCCGTCGGATACGCCATCCGGGAGCACCGGCTCACGGCTAGTCGTGGCCGTGACCACGAGGCTCGCCTCACCGAGCGCCTCGCCGGGCTCCCCGACCACCCGCGCCTCCATGCCCAGGTTCTCCGCATGCTCGGCCAGAGACCTGGCGCTCTCCTCGGTGCGGGAGTTGACGAATACCCTCGACGTGCCGAGGCCCTCGTGGAACGCTTCGAGGTGGGCGCGGCCCTGGGTACCGGAGCCCACGATCAGGAGCGGACCGTTGGGTCGGAGGGCGAGCTCGCGGGCGGCGAGCAGCGAGAGCGCGGCGGTGCGCCTGGCCGTGACGACGCTGCCGTCCAGTATCCCCAGTCGCATACCCGTCCCGGCCTCCATCACCACGACCTCGCCCTGTATTGTCGGCAGGCCGCTGCGCGCGTTCTCCGGGTGGACCGTAACCAGCTTGGTCATGGCTATTCCCTCGCCTGAGGCGGGCATGACGAGGAGGATGCCGCCCCCGGGCAGGGGCAGCGCCATCCGGCTTGGAGCGTGCACCGCGCCGGATGTGCGCTCCAGCGCGACCTCCCGGATGGACTCGGCGAGATCCGCGTACGGCAGACGTCTTCCGGTCTCTTCTGCACTCAGGATCTCCACCGCTAGCCCCGCGCGTCGGCCCTGTTCAGGCGGGCAGGGGAGAAGAGGTCTATCGGGTGGCGGGTGTAGCCTTCGATAGCCAGATCAGCGAGGATCTCGCCTACCACGCTGCAGAACTTGTAGCCGTGCCCCGAGAAACCGCAGGCGATGACTACCTGCGGATGCTCGGGGTGAGCGGAGATCACGAAGTGCTCGTCCGGGGTGTTCGTGTACATGCACGCCTGCGCGTCGAGGCAGCGTCCCGCGAGCTCGGGGACGTGCTCTGCCAGGTAACCTCGGAGGAAGCCGATCTCCTCTTCGTGCACCTCGCGGTCTATCGTGTCGGGGCTGGTGGGGACGCCGCCGGCCCGGAAGAAGGCGGCTTTGACACCCCTATCAGCGTCCTGGGCCGGGAAGCCGTAGAACATGTTGCCGTCTTCAGGCTCCCAGATAAAGATCGGGAAGCGTTCAGGGAGGAAGGGCTCCAGACCGTTTTTCGGCTCGTACCAGAACATAACCTGCCGGATCACCTCGAGCGGGAGGTCCAGGTCCGCGAGCAACTGAGGGGCCCAGGCGCCCGGTGAGATGACGAGCCTCCCCGCCTCGTAGGTGCTTTTCGGCGTCTCGACCCGAACTCCATCCCCCGACGCCTCCCACGAGAGAACCGGCTCCCCGAAACGCAGGTCGGCGCCTGAAGAGCTCGCGCGGTCGAGGTGGGCCTTCACGGTCTCTTCGGGACGGACGAAGCCGGCCTTCTCCTCGTAGAGAGCGACCGTTTCGGGGCCGGGGGCGTAGGCCGGGAAGCGGCGCCGGATCTCGGCGGCGTCGAGCATCTCGTACGGCAGGCCGTGCTCTTCGGCGCTCCGAACGCTGCCGGAGACGAGCTCGCCGTCCTCGCGCCCGATCATGAGCCCGCCCGTGAGCGTCATGAGCTGCTGCCCTGTCTCCTCCTCCAGTTGCTCCCAGAGCTCGTAGGCGCGCAGCAGGAGCGGGACGTACTCGGACCCTTCGAAGTAGGCCTGGCGGATGATGCGCGAGCGGCCGTGGCTGGAGCCTCTGTCGTGGGCTGGAGAGAACCTCTCCAGCCCGAGGACACGCTGACCCCGGCCTGCGAGCTGGTAGGCGGCGGCGCTGCCCATTCCCCCCAGGCCGGCGACGATAACGTCGTGGGTCAAACCCCGTCCCTCTCTGGCTCCGCCCCGGGCAGCGTGTAGTCGAGGTCGGCGGGCAGCTCGACTATGTCCATCTGGGCCTTCTGGAGCTTGCCCGCGTAGTCCCAGTTCATCGCCTGCCAGCGGGTGAACTGGTCGAGGACCCAGATCCCCGAGAGCCGGCTGCCGTTGCCGCTCTTGCCGTTGCCGCCGAAGGGCAGGTGCGCCTCTGCCCCGCTGGTTGAGTTGTTGACGGAGAGCATCCCTGCGGTGTTCCTCTCGCGGAAGCGCAGCGCGTTCTCGGCGTCGCGGGTGTAGATCGCCGCCGAGAGCCCGTAGCCGTGGTTGTTCGAGAGGGCGACCGCCTCGTCGAACGTCGAGAATTCGGCAACGCCGACGATGGGACCGAAGGTCTCGGTCCTGTAAAGTTCGTCGTCCATGGTGACGCCGTCCACGATGGTCGGGTGGCAGTAGATGCCGGCCTCAGGGTCTCCGACGAAGCCTGATCTCGGGTTGTTCCTGGTTATAGTCCCCATCCCGCTCGAGCCGTGGATGCTGTGGTGGTTCTCTATGAGCTCCAGCCAGCCGATGAAGCGGTCGTGGAACCTCTGGCTCAGCATCGGACCGTAGAGGACGTCCTGCGTCGGGTCGCCTATCTTCGCCTCCTCGACGGCCCGGGAGAAGCGGGTGAGGAACTCTTCGTGCACCGACTCGTGTACTATCGCCGTGCCGAGCGAGGTGCACCGCTGGCCGGCTGTGCCGAAGCCGGAGAAGAGCGCGCCCTCGACGGCGAGGTCGAGATTGGCGTCGGGCATGACGACGAGCGGGTTCTTGCCGCCGAGCTCCAGGCACGGCGACTGCATGTGACGCCCGCAGAGCTCGCCTATCTTCTGGCCGACCGCGGATGAGCCCGTGAAGCCGACCTTGTCCACGAGCCCCTCGTCGAGTGCCCTCTCGAGGCCCTCGAATGCGGCCGGTCCCTCGGCCTGGACGACGTTCAGGACGCCGTCGGGCAGGCCGGCGTGGATAAAGAGCTGGGCGAGGGCGTCGCCGATCGCCGGCGAGTACTCCGCCGGCTTCCAGACCACGGCGTTGCCGCAGGTCAGGGCGGGGACCATGTACCAGGAAGGGACAGCGACGGGGAAGTTGCCCGCGGTGATGATCGCCGCGACACCGACCGGCATCCTGAACGTGAAGAGCTGCTTGTCTGGCATCTCCGAGGGCACGGTCTGGCCGTAGAGGCGGCGTCCCTCGCCGGTGAAGAAGTCGCAGGTGTCTATTATCTCCTGTACCTCGCCGAGCGATTCTGTGTACGGTTTGCCGATCTCGCGCGTAACGAGGCGAGCCAGAGCTTCCTTGTTGTTCTCGACCAGGCGCCCTATCTTCTGGATGACCCGAGAGCGGATCGGGGCCGGCACGGCGGCCCACTCCCTCTGCGCCTCGCGCGCGGCCCGGCAAGCCGCGACGAAGGTGCCCGCGTCCCCGAGGAGGACCTCGGCGACCGTCTCGTCGGTATACGCCGGGTTGACCGAGGCGAAGCTCCCCCGGCGCGTCTTCCAGGGTCCTGCCCCCGACGATAGAGGCGACGGTTCGGGCAGAGGGCGCGGTTGCGTCTCGAGCATCGGTGGTGCGCATAAGCATGCCTCCCGGAACGTCGGTATTCGTAGGCTTCCCAATCCTTAGAATATATCCTACACCAAAGCTCCGGGCGCCTCCCCTCTCTAGTAAAATCCGTGTAAAGAAGCGACGAAGTGCCGTCAGGTGGGGGTGTGCGCATGGGGATACTGGACAAGGCCATAGCCAGTTCCGTGCCCGCCATCCCGCGGCCCGTGGTACGCAGGATCTCGCGCCGCTACATCGCGGGAGACACGCTGGAGGAGGCGGTGACAGTGGTCCGGGACCTGAACCGCTCGGGCTGCGTCGCCACCATTGACGTGCTCGGCGAGAGCACCGGGAGCAAGGCCGACGCCGCTCGCACCCTCCGCGACTACGAGAAGGTCATAGACGCCCTCGACGAACATAACCTCGAATCGGGGATCTCGGTCAAGCTCACGGGCCTTGGACTGACGATCGATGAGGAGCTGTGCCGGGCGAACCTGGAGGAGATCGTTGCCTACGCCGCCCGTGCGGGACGCTTCGTCAGGGTGGACATGGAGGACTCGCCATACACCGGCGTCACGCTGGAGATGGTCATGGATCTGCACGAGCGCCACGAGAACGTCGGGGCCGTGATCCAGGCCTACATGCGGCGCAGCCTCGACGACGTGGTGCGCCTCACGCAAGCCGGCGTCTCTGTAAGGCTGTGCAAGGGCATCTACGACGAGCCGCGCACGATAGCCTACAAGGACTTCGATACCGTGCGGGAGAACTACAGGTTGCTCCTCGAGGAGCTCCTGAGGGGCGGCTCTTACGTCGGCATAGCCACCCACGACGAGTTCCTGGTGTGGCACGCGCTCAGGCTCATCCATCAGATCGAGGTCCCCAAGGACCGCTACGAGTTCCAGATGCTCCTGGGCGTGGACGAGGAGCTGAGGAGGATACTCGTAAATGCAGGGCACAAGCTCAGGGTCTACGTGCCCTTCGGGGAGGACTGGTACGAGTACTCGAGCAGGCGCCTCAAGGAGAACCCGAAGATAGCCGGCTACGTCGCGAAGGACGTCTTCGGCAGCGTTGCGAGCAAGCTAAAGAGATAGGAGATCGGAAGTTGGGACTAATACCGTACAAGAACGAGCCGTACCTCGACTGGTCGGACGAGGCGAACGTGAAGGCGATGCGCTCCGCCATGCAAGGAGTGAGCGGGCGCCTCGGCGAGAGCTACCCGCTCGTCATCGGCGGCAAGAGGATAGAGACGGAGGGTGAGATCGCCTCGGTCAACCCGGCCAACCCCTCGCAGGTAGTCGGGCGCGTCGCCGCCGCTGGCGAGCGCGAGGCGGACATGGCGCTCGAGACGGCCACGAAAGCGTTCGAGAGCTGGAGCCGTACTGCGCCCGAGGCGAGGGCGCGGGTACTCTTGCGGGCGGCGGCGATCATGCGCCGCCGCAAGTTCGAGATGCTCGCCTGGGAGGTCTACGAGGGCGGCAAGCCGTGGGCCGAGGCCGACGCGCAGTTCGCCGAGGCCATAGACTTCCTCGAGTACTACGCCCGCGAGATGCTCAGGCTCAAAGACGGCGTGGAGATCTACTCCGTCCCTGGCGAGGAGAGCCGCTACTTCTACCAGCCCATGGGGGTAGGTGTCATCATCGCCCCGTGGAACTTCCCGACGGCCATACTCACCGGCATGTCGAGCGCGGCACTGGTTACGGGCAACGCCATAGTCATGAAGCCCTCCGAGTTCACGAGCGTCCTCGGTGCGAAGGTCATGGAGATCTACGAAGAGGCTGGCGTGCCGGAGGGCGTCGTGAACCTCCTCTCCGGCTACGGCTCGGAGATCGGGGACTACCTGGTCAAGGACCCGCGCACCCGCTTCATCTCCTTCACCGGCTCGATGAAGACGGGTCTGCGGATAAACGAGCTCGCTGCTCGTCAGATAGAGAACCAGCGCTGGGTCAAGCGCGTGATAACGGAGATGGGCGGCAAGGACGCCATGGTCATCGACGACTCCGCCGATTTGGACGCCGCCGCCGCTGACATAGTCGCGAGCGCCTACGGCTACTCGGGGCAAAAGTGCAGCGCCGCCTCCCGCGCCATCCTGCACACCGACGTGCACGACGAGGTATTGAAAAAGGTCATCGAGAAGGCGAAGGCGCTGAAGGTCGGCGTCCCCGAGAGTCCTGACGTGAACATGGGGCCCGTCATAAGCGAGCCCCAGTTCGAGAAGGTTGCGAGCTATATAGGCCTGGGCAAGCAGGAGGGGGAGACGCTCCTGGGCGGGGAACCCGGCGATCCGAACAACGGTTACTTCGTGCCTCCGACGCTCTTCGAGGTCGAGCCTGATGCGAGGGTCGCGCAGGAGGAGATTTTCGGCCCCGTCCTCTCCGTCATAGAGGCCCGCGACTTCGAGGAAGCGCTGCGCATCGCCAACGACAACCCCTACGGCCTGACGGGCGGCGTCTACTCGAAGAACCGGGATCACCTGGAGCTGGCCAGAGACGAGTTCAACGCCGGCAACGTCTACTTCAACCGCAAGATCACCGGCGCCCTGGTCGGCGTACAGCCCTTCGGCGGCTTCGGCATGAGCGGGACGGACTCGAAGGGCGGCGGCCCCGACTACCTGCCGCTCCACATGCTCGCCAAGACCGTCGTCGAGAGGTTCTAGCCGTCGGCGACGAGAGCCCCGCCCCGAACTCCTCGCGCTACATCTCCTTCTCCCGCGAGGAGTGGAGCCGGCTGCGCGCCTCGACGCCGCTGGACCTGGACGAGTGGGACCTCGCCGCTTTGAGCGGGCTCAACGAGGAGGTACATCTGGACGAGGTGATCCAGGTGTATCTCCCGCTCTCGCGGCTCTTGAACCTCTACGTCTCTGCAACGCAGGATCTCTACAAGGTCACGGACACCTTCCTCGGCAAGCCTACATCCAAGGTCCCCTACATAGTTGGGATCGCCGGCTCCGTGGCGGGCGGGAAGAGCACAACGGCCCGCATCCTGCGCGCTCTGCTCGCGCGCTGGCCAGACCATCCCGAGGTCGACCTGGTGACCACGGACGGGTTTCTCTACCCCAACCGCGTGCTCGAGGAGCAGGGCCTGATGTCCCGCAAGGGCTTCCCCGAGAGCTACGACGTCGGTCGCCTGTTGCGCTTCGTCAACGACGTCAAGTCCGGCATACCGGAGGTCGCCGCGCCCGTGTACTCGCACCTGGTCTACGACGTGCTCCCTGACGAGACCAAGCTCGTTCGCCAGCCGGACGTCATGATCCTCGAGGGCCTCAACGTCCTGCAGACAGCGAACGGGGGACAGATGGACGTCCCCGAAACGTCCATCTCGGACTTCTTCGACTTCTCGATCTACGTAGACGCCGACGACGCCGACCTCGAGCGGTGGTACGTGGACCGCTTCCTCACGCTGCGAGACACGGTCTTCCAGGACAAAGACTCCTACTTCAACCGCTACGCGAGCCTCTCGACTGAGGAGGCGAAAGACGTGGCGAAGGGAATCTGGGCGGAGATCAACGGCCCCAACCTCGCGCAGAACATCAAGCCCACCCGCGAGCGGGCGCGCCTGATCCTGGAGAAGGGCCCCGACCACTCCGTGCGGTCGGTGAAGCTGCGCAAGCTGTAAGACGCTGCCCCGAGTTGCTCAAGTTCTGGCGCCTAACCGCCGACGGTGTAGGTCTCGGTGAAGACCGGAGACTGTCGCTGATCTCCCTCCGAACCAGCCGGGCCCACGGCAATAAACTTCAGCGTCGTCGTAGCCGCCACGGATATCGGTCCGTCGTAGCGCGTGCTGTCCGTGGTCGGCTCGGTTCCGTCAGTGGTGTAGAAGATCTCCGCATCCGGGTCGGAGGCCGCCAGGGTCACCGACTTGGACCCAGCGTACAGGCCACCCCTGGGGCTGGCGAACGCGGTTAGCCGCGCGACCTTGCCTTCGACGGTGAAGAGGTCCTGCCGTACCCGGTCGACCCCCGGCCCCCCGATGTCGGGACCTCTGATCTCGAAGTAGTTCTGCTGTTCCCCGCTCTCATCGGTCAGGGGACTGCCCACGACCGCGTGGGGCGTGGACGCGTCGCCGACGTACCCCGCCGGCGGGCCACCCACGGGCGCGCCGAGCGTGTCCCAGGTCAACCAGGGCCCAACGCGGCCATTCAACGCGGCGGCGAAGCCGCCGCACGGCGTCTGGAGACACCCTACATCCTCCGTGAAGTCGATGCCCAGGTCCCCTCCTTCTACGTCGTTGAACGTCTCCGTCCCGTAGGGGTGGGTGACCGTGTAAGTCGCGCCTGGTACCAGGTTATCTGCAGTGATGTGGATCCGGTTGAAGACGTACCGGGCTCCGGAGTCTTGACCTTCGGAGTGGAGGAAGCCTCCATGTGTGCTCAGGACCAGCGAGGCGTGCCCGCCGTCGTGCGTGGGCATCGTCGCCGCGGCGGACCAGTAGACCAGTCGCCCCCCGTCGTCGCCAGAGGTGGGTGCCGAGCAGTTGGTCCCCGCGGAGCACGGCTCCAGCCGCAACCCCTTGGTGTCCTCAAACCAGCTCGGGAACCCCGTGTCCGGGTCGATAGGTCCGGACCGCGCCAACTCCGCCTCCGCCGCACCTGCGAACACGGTCGCCCAGAGCGATAGAGCTAGCAGTAAGGCAAACACGGCAAGAAGGCCTCTCCCGGTGCCGGGATACCTGTCGCTACGTTTAACGGAGCCTGGAGAGCCCTCAGCCTCCACCAATACCACCTTCTCATGGTGCGCGGTTCGCTACCCGTTGTATTGTGATGCCTGGCGGTGGTCTTTGCAATTTATAAATTGACGATCTTGAACTAGGCCTTTCTGATCATACGTACAGAGGCTCGGAGGGCTATCGCTCGACATCATCCGCCCGGGTCCCGTGCGGCCGGCAGGCTCAGGCGGAACAACGCGCCGCCTCCTTCCGCGTTTTCGGCCGTGAGGTCGCCGCCTTGGGCGCGAACGAGGCCGCGGGCGATAGAGAGACCGAGGCCCGTCCTCGGGACGGCTTCGCCGCGCGTGCGGGCGTATTCGGCCCTGTAGAAACGGTCGAAGACGCGGGGAAGGTGTTCCGGAGGTATACCGGGTCCTGAGTCTCTGACTTCCGCCTCGGCCCGTCCGTCTCGGTTGCGGCAGGTTACGGTAACGAGCCCACCCGACGGCGTGTGCCTCAAGGCGTTGTCGAGGAGGGCGGCCAGGATCTGGCCGGTCCGCTCTCCGTCCCCGCGCGCCGGGAGCTTGCCGGAGGTCTCCACTGTGAGGCGCACTCCCTCCGCGGTAGAGCGCCTCCCGAAACGATAGGCTGTCTCGACGACGATATCCGCCAGGTTGAACGGCTCGCGGGCCACCGTGAGTTTGCCTGTATCGAGCCGCGCGAGGACCAGGAGATCCGAGAGAATCGCGTCCATCCTGTCAGTCTCGGTGAGCAGGTGCCCGAGGAACTCCTGATCCTCGCCGGTTCTGGGGGTGCGGGCCATCATCTCGGCGTCGATCTTGATGAGCGTGAGCGGTGTCTTCAGCTCGTGGGAGGCGTCCGCGACAAAGGTGCGTTGCTTGTCGAAGGCGTCCCTGATCGGGCGCATCGCTCTGCCGGATACGAAAAGCCCGCCGATGGTGGCCAGGACGAGCGCCAGAATCTCCGCTGGCACGAGCACCGAGATGAACCCGTACACAGCGTCATTAACCACCTCGCGCGATTGCGCTACCTGGACGACGGCTACTACCGTCCCGGAGCGCTCTACGGGCAGGCTCACGATCCGCACGGCGCCCTCCGGCCCCTCCACGGTCGCCGGGATCATCGTGCGTTCCCTGGCAGCTTGCCGGGCCAGATCTGCGTCAGGAAGGCCGAGAGCCGAACCCGTGGTGACCCGGGCCAGAGGATGCCCGTCGGAACCGACCGCCGACCAGCCGAATTCATCCGAACCGCCGGAGTAGGCGTCGCCATTGGCGACGATGCTCCTCCTGCTCTCCGCTTCTCGGGCGAGCTGCTCGTCTTGCAGGTCATTGACCGCATCCCAGAACCCGAGCACCACGACGACGCCGAAGAGCACGAGGATGAGGGCGAGGATGCTCACGTACCCCAGGGCTATGCTCGCGCGGCTCCGGGCGAACATCAGAGGTCATGCCGGGATTCGAAGGAGTAGCCCACCCCGCGCACGGTCCGTATGAGGGACGGCTCGCCTGCGCGGTCGAGCTTCTTGCGCAGGTGGGAGACGTAGAGGTCGACCACGTTCGCGTAGACGTCGCTCGTCCCGCTCCAGACCGTGGCGAGCAGCATGGAGCGCGTGAAGACCTGACCCGGACGTTTAGCCAGGGTAGCAAGTAGCGCGAACTCTTTCGCGGTGAGGTCCACGCGAACGTCGCCCAGCCGGACCACGTGGTGGATAGGATCGAGCACTACGTCGCCAGCCCTGATGACCACGTCGGCGGGCTCCCCGCGCGGGCGCCGTGTGAGCGCCCGCACGCGGGCGAGGAGCTCGGGCAGGGCGAACGGCTTCGTGAGGTAGTCATCGGCCCCGGCGTCGAGGCCCTCGACCCTGTCCTCCACCTGGCTGCGCGCCGTGAGCATCAACACGGGCACGCTCATTCCCGCCGCACGCAGCCTGCGCACTACCTGCAAACCATCCAGGTCGGGAAGCATCCAGTCCACGATCACCAGGTCGAAGTCCTCAGCCAGGGCGCGCAAGAGGCCGGTACGGCCGTCCTCGGCCGTTTCGGCCGCGTATGCCTCCTCTCCGAGTACCCGGGCGATCATCCGGGCGAGGTACGCTTCGTCCTCCACAAGCAGGATCCGCATCATCGCTCCATCACGCTGTAGTTTACAGTAACGGAGGGGCGCCCTTTCCTGTCGAAATCTTCATGATTCCGACAAGTTAAGGACAGACTCGAGGTCCAGACTTACGCGCAAATCGTGCGCAGATCGCCGGCAAAGGGTTACAGGCTGTCCGGCAAGGGACCGGATACCCTCACCTGCGCCAACGGATCACGGCGCGTGATGCGCCCGCGGGCTCGTAAAGGTCAGGAGGACCAGATGGTAGAGAGCGCGACACCCACCCTGGTTCGGTCGAGGAACCGAGGACGTGGCGGACCCATGACCCTCACGGAGACCCGTGCCGCCGGATCGTCGGCCGTCACTCCTTCGCGCATGGTCGAAGCAGGAGGACATCTCGTGGGAGACGACGCGAGACCCCGGGTCATGGTGGTTTTCGAGGACCAGTACCGATCTTACAGGGAGGTCATAGCGCGCGCTCTCAAGAGTCTCCGTCCGCACGCCAAGGTTACCGTCGCTGGGCTGGACGCCCTCGATACGGAGATCGAGAGGGTAGCCCCGGACCTGGTGATCTGCAGCCAGCCGAAAGCCGGAGAAGCTCGCGGCCCACTGGTCTGGGTCGAGGTTCCTTGCGATCCGACCCGGCCCACAGCCGTCTGCCTCGAAGGACGGTGCTCCGAGACCACTCACCTCACCCTGGACGAGATGCTCTCGATCGTCGACGCGGCGGAGGCTCTCTCCATAGCGCGGAACAACACCGGCGACGGCCCGCCGTGAAGGCTCCAGGGACCTTCCATCATCGCTGGTAGCCCGCATGTTCCCAAGCCCTTGCTGCTCGGCTTGCCGCGGTGAGTCCCGGTGCCAGAGAGAGAAGGTTCGCCATTACTCGGATGCCCTGACGCCCCTGCGAGCGCGCTCGAACTGGCCCGAGAGCACGGTTGCGGCCTGGATGACAGGGCTGAGGGTCGGGCCGAAGGGTGGGGCATAGGCGAGGTCGAGGTTGACCAGGTCGGGGTAGGCGAGGTTGCCCCAGATGGCCGTGGCGCAGATGTCCGTGAGCTTGCCCGCGCCATAGCCGGCGGCTTCGGCCCCGATCAGCCGCCCTGTCGACCTGTCCGAGATCAGCTTGATGAAAACCTTCTGCGCGCCGGGGTAGTAGCGCGCCCGGTCGATGGTCTCTATAGCGGCGCAAACGGTCTTGAAGCCCGCGTCCTCGGCCTCCTCTTCCGAGAGACCGGTCTTCCCGACCCCGAGGTCGAAGACCTTGAAGATGCCGGTGCCAAGCACACCAGGGAACTCCAGCGTGTCCTCGCCAGCGGGGCTTGCGGCGTTGGTGCCAGCGGCGCGGCCCATCTGGTTGGCCGTGTCGCCCAGGGGAATCCAGGCCGGCTTCCCGCTCACCAGGTTTACCGTCTCCACGCAGTCCCCGGCGGCCCACACGTCTCGCAAACTGGTCCTCATTTGCCGGTCCACCCGGATGGCGCCCGTCTCCCCGATCTCAGCACCCGCCTCCCCGGCCAACTCGACGCTCGGCTTCACGCCTACCCCCACGACGACGAGGTCAGTCGCGATCTCCCGGTTCCCGAACCTCACGCTCTCGACGCGCCCCTCGCCCCCGAACGCCTCGACCTTCGTCCCGGTGTAGACGGTCACGCCGTTCTCCGCGAGGTGAGCCTCGACCCTCTCCGCGACCTCGGGACCGTAGGTCAGTGCGACCCTGTCTTCGCCCTCGATCAGGGATACCTCCATCCCGAGCCGGCACAGGTTCTCCGCGACCTCAAGCCCGATGTACCCTCCGCCTACGACGGCCGCCCTCTCCGGGAAGCGCCCCCTTATGTACCCCTTCACCTCGTCAGCGTCCGTGAGAAAGCGGAGCACGAAGACACCGTCGAGGTCGGCGCCCGGGATGGGCGGGAGCACGGCCCGCGCGCCGGTGGCGACGATGAGCCGGTCGTAAGCGTCTTCGAAGACCTCACCGTCATCGAGAGCGCGCACGGATAGCGTTCTGCCCTCGGGGTCTATCTTCTCGACCCGGTGGCGTACACGCACCTCGATGCCCTTCTCTGCGAACTCCTCGGGCGTCCGAACCACGAGCTCTTCCCGACTCTCCACCACGCCAGACAGGAAGTAGGGCAGGCCGCACTCGCTGATGGAGGGCTCGGGCTCTTCCTGGTAGATAATGATCTCCGCCTCCGGGTTCACCCTGCGAGCCCTCGACGCCGCCTTGGTCCCCGCAGCTACCCCTCCTACTATCACCAAGCGCACAGCCGGACACGACCTTTCTCCGGGTTTATCACTGCGCCTAAGTGTACCGGCGAATCCCAAACCGAAGGGATTTCTATCACCGTGGCCGTGAAAGCCTTTTGGATCGGACGATCGCCACGGGCGAGTCCTCGCGCCTGCGACCTAAAGTTCGCCCCCCGGAATGCTCTTCCAGGGGGCGAACTTTTCTCTACTTGCTGTCTGTGGAGGGCTCTAGGCGTTCTTGGCAGCCTGATATCGCCTTTCTGCCTCGTCCCAGTTGACCACGTTCCACCAGTTCCCTATGTACTCAGGACGGCGGTTCTGGTATTTGAGGTAGTAGGCGTGCTCCCACACGTCCAACCCTATCACAGGAGTCTTCCCCTCCATCAGCGGGCTGTCACCGTTGGGGGTGGTCTCTATGGAGAGGGACCCATCGGGGTTGGCTATCAGCCACACCCACCCACTACCGAACAGTGCCCCTGGTGCACCAGCCGCCCCGAACTCCTCTTTGAAGGACTCAAAGGAGCCAAACGAAGAGTCTATTGCTTCCCTTAGCTCCCCTGTTGGCTCTCCTCCTCCCTGCCCGCTGGGGCCCATTATCTGCCAGAACATGGAGTGGTTAGAGTGCTGGCCTCCGTTGTTCCTTACAGCCCTTCTTATGTCTTCAGGCACAGCGTCGAGGTTGGCTATTAGCTCTTCTATGTTGCCTGGGTCAACCTCTGGGTGCTTCTCGAGGGCGGCGTTTAGGTTGGTGACGTAGGTTTGGTGGTGTTTTTCGTGGTGGAGGTGCATGGTCTGTTCGTCTATGTGGGGTTCGAGAGCGTCGTAGGGGTATGGCAGTGGCGGCAGTTCGTAAGCCACTTCTTCTCTCCTCTCCTTGCTTTGCGCTACCTGCTTACCTTACCCGGTTAGTCTTTATCTTTAACGTTCGGCTGACCATCGTCGTCATGACGTGGCTGTGAGCGGGGGATTGTGGGGACTGTAGAATATGCTGGTGGAGATTTCGCCCTCGGGAGTCCATCGTGGCAGTCCTCTCGAGCGCCGGAGCTCGGAAGAGTTGCGGCGTTTGCTGGACCGGGCGGTCGCGGCCAGCTCCAACGGTATCGTAATAACCGATCCCAATCTGCCGGACAACCCTATCGTCTACGTCAACCCCGCCTTCGAGAAGACGACAGGGTACACGATGGAGGAGGCGATGGGGCGCAACTGCCGCTTCTTGCAGGGTGAAGACCGCGACCAGCCAGCGATCGAAGAACTGCGGGCTTGCATCCGTGAAGGGCAGGAGTGCCGGGTTGTCTTGAGGAACTACCGCAGCGACGGGACCCGCTTCTGGAACGAGCTCTACGTCTCTCCTGTCCACGACGATGCGGGCAACCTCACCAACTTCGTCGGCGTACAGAACGACGTGACCGAGATCAAGCGGACCGAGGATGTGCTCAAGGGGAGCGAGGACCGGCTGCGCCTCGCGGTCGAGTCGACGGGGCTGGGAACATGGGACTTCAACCCCGTCACCGGGGAGCTCAAGTGGGACGAGCAGTGCAAGGCGGTGTTCGGGATGCCGCCAGGGGCGGCTGTGGATCACGACGTGTTCCTGGCCGGGCTGCACCCTGACGACAGGGAGCGGACGGATCAGGCGGTGCGGCAGGCGCTAGACCCTGAGGGCGACGGCGAGTACAACATCGAGTACAGGACCATAGGGCTTACGGACGGCATCGAGCGCTGGGTGGCGGCGAGGGGGCAGGCCTATTTCGACGAGGCGGGTGAGGCCCGCCGGTTTATCGGGACGGTCCTTGATATAACCGAGCACAAGCGTGCCGAGCAGGAGCGGGATCTGCTGCTCGCCAGGGAGCAGCTCGCGCGTGTGGAGGCCGTGAGGGCGAGGCGCCGTCTCGCCCTGCTCGCCGCGGCTGGAACGACGCTCTCGGCCTCGCTCGACTACGAGACGACGCTGGAGGGGATAGCGCGCCTCGTGGTCCCGGAGCTCGCGGACTGGTGTCTGGTGGACGTACTCGAGGAGGATGGCTCGGTGACACAGGTCGCCGCCGACCACGCGGACCCGAGAAAAATAGCCCTCCTGCGCCAGCTAATGAGCCACCGGCGCTTCGGAGAGGATGCCCCCGGAACCGTGGCGCGCGTGCTGCGTACGGGCCGGTCCATCCTCCGCTACGAGGTCTCGGATGAGCTACTGGCCGAGAGCGCGACGGGAGAGGAGCACCTCGAGTTACTCCGGAGGCTGGAGATCCGCTCCCTTATGAGCGTGCCGCTCCTGGCGCGGGGGAGAACGCTCGGCGCCGTGACGCTCGTCTCCACCGACCCGGAGACGCTCTACGGCGAGGACGACCTCTCGCTGGCGGAGGGCCTCGCTTACCGCTGTGCCCTGGCTGTGGACAACTCCCGCCTCTACAGCGAGCGGAGCCACATCGCCCGTACCTTGCAGCGGAGCCTGCTGCCGCGCCTCGCCGAGATTCCGGGGATCGAGGTCGGGGTAGAGTACCTGCCCATGGGGCAGGAGAACGAGGTAGGGGGGGATTTCTACGACCTGATCCACACCGAGGGGAAGCGCTGTCTGGCCGTGATCGGGGATGTCTGCGGCAAGGGCGCCGCCGCGGCGGCGGTGACGGCCCTGACCCGCTACACCATAAGGGCGGTCGCAATGCGGGAAGACGAGCCCGCAACCGTACTCCGCGGCCTGAACGAAGCCATGCTGCGGCAGCTCGGTGACGACCAGTTCTGCACGGTGGCCTGCGCCCGTCTGGAGCCGGCGCCGGGCGGATTCGAGCTGGACGTGGCGCGCGGCGGCCACCCGGCGCCGCTCCTGGTGCGCGCCGACGGCTACATCGAGGCGGTAGTACCCGCGGGGAGGGCCCTCGGCGTGTTCCTCGACCCCGGGCTCGCGGTCCAGAGGATCCGCCTGGAGCCAGGGGACGCCGCTGTCTTCTACACCGACGGCATAACGGAGGCGCGTGGGCCGGACGGGTCCTTCTTCGGCGAGCGGCGGCTGCGGGATCTCCTCCGCTCTTGCGCCGGCCTCGACGCTCCCGCCATCGCCGAGAAGATGAGAGATGTTACCCTCGAGTTCGGAGAGGGTAACCTGCGCGACGACCTGGCTGTGCTAGTCCTGCGCGTCCTCGAATAGGCTTCAGGTTCCAGGATCCAGGCCTCGGGTCTTATTGCTGATGCCTGAAGCCTCTCAAAACCACGAGCGCGAAGGCGCAGAAAGCCACGGAGCTGCCTGCGAGGGCCGCGAGCATCACCGGCTTGCGGCCGTAGCGGTCGGAGAGCGGGCCGGAGATCAGACCCGGGACACCAGCCGGGACGCTGTAAGATACGCACGTGGCAGCCAGAGGAGGAGGACACTAGTGCCCGGCAGAAAAGGCGAAGATCTTCCCAACTCGCTGACGGACCTCGGCCGCGCGCTGCGCGAGAGGAGCCTCTCCCCGGTCGAGGTCGTGGTTACGCTCCTGGAACGCATCGAGGTCGAAGACAAGGTCCTGAACTCCTTCATCACCGTGACTGGGGAGAGGGCGCTTCAGGAGGCGGAGCGGGCGGAGCGGGAGATCATGTCGGGGCACTACAGGGGACCACTGCACGGGGTCCCCGTCGGCCTCAAGGACATCATCTATACCAGGGACGTCCGCACCACCATGGGCTCGGAGTTCTTCAAGGACCATGTCCCCGACCACGGCGCCGGCGTCGCCTCGAGGCTGGAAGAGGCGGGGACGATACTCCTCGGCAAGACGAACACCCACGAGTTCGCCTACGGCCCGACGGGAGACCGCTCGTACTTCGGCCCTGCCAGGAACCCGCACGACACGACCAGGATCTCCGGCGGCTCCAGCAGTGGCTCGGGTGCCGCCGTCGCCGCTGACCTCCTCTACGCAGCTCTGGGCTCCGACACGGGCGGCTCCATACGTATTCCCGCCGCTCTGTGTGGCGTCGTCGGCATGAAGCCGACCTTCGGGCGCGTGAGCAAGCGCGGCGTCTTCCCTCTCTCGTGGACTCTGGACCACGTCGGCCCCCTCACCCGCACCGTCGAGGACAACGCGCTCCTCCTGAACGCCCTCGCCGGCCACGACCCCGCCGATCCCTACTCCTCGAACCGTCCCGCCGAGGATTTCGCCCGCGATCTGCGCCGCGGCGTCCGGGGAGCCGTGATCGGGGTCCCCGAAGAATTCTACTTCGAGCAACTCGATGGCGAGGTGGAAAAGAAGGTGAGGGAGGCCATAGCGGTCTTCCTGGCTTTGGGCGTGGAGATGCGGGAGGTGAGCATCCCGCGTCTCCCGGAGACGCTCGAGGCGCAGCGGTTCACGCTGGCCGCCGACGCGTACGCGGTGCACGAGGAGCGACTGCAGAGGGAACCCGAGAGTTTCGGCGAAGAGGTTCGCGAGCGCCTCGTGCACGGCGAGAGGCTCGAGGCACACCGCTACGCCAGCGCCCAGCAGACGAAGCTGCGCGCGAAGTACTACTTCGAGCGGGCGCTTGAAGCGGTGGACGTTCTCCTCACCCCGACTTTGCCGATAGCCGCGACGCCCATAGACGCGAGGGAGGTGGATATCGGGGGCCACGAGGAGAGCGTCCGCCTGGCGGTTACCCGGCTTACAGGACCGACTAACCTCACCGGCTTCCCGAGCCTCTCCGTGCCCTGCGGCTCGACCGCCGCCGGCCTGCCGGTTGGCGCGCAACTCATCGGGCGGCCTTTCGATGAGGCCACCGTCTACCGTTTCGGGCACGCCTACGAAACGGCTGTCGCCGGAGAGGGATAGCCCCCTTCTTTACAAGCACAGACGCGCCGCACAGGGCATCATACGTCCCGTGTTCCGAGTCGGAGGGAGAACCGCATGAAGATAGCCGTCCTGACCGGCGGGGGCGTGGCCCCAGGCATGAACGCCGCCGTGCGCGCCGTTGCGCTTACCCCTCGAAGAGGTAGTCGGCGAGAAGCGTCCCCTCGACCCGGACATGTACGAGCTCTCCAAAGTGCTCGCCGAGACATCTGATAATGCGAACGATTCGCTCTGAGGTCCCGGCCGGGCGCGCGGCCCGGAATAGGGTACAGTTATGGACTTTGGATACGGTGCGCGAGGTGTATGTGGCTGACGGTGAAGGAGCGAACAACCTGGACGGTAGGGTCACGCGGCGGAGGTTCCTCGAGGCCGCGGGGGCCGGCGCCGCGTGGATCGCGCTGACTAGTGCTCTGGGCTGCGAACCGGCCGAGCTAGCCTCGGAGGAAACGCCTTCGTCAGGGTCACCAGGCTCCGCTGACCTGCCGCCGGACGCGCTATCGTTCCGGTCGCGGCCTGATCTCCGGCCTCCCGGTGTCGGGGTGGCAACTCCTGCTCACGGCACCGCTCCCGGCTACATCTTCCTCGCCCCGAAAGAGGGCTCGGCTCAGCCCGGACCGATGATCGTCGACAACGCAGGGCAACTCGTGTGGTTTCGGCCCGTACACGGCGAGGGCGTGAGGGCCATGGACTGCAAGGTGCAGCGCTACCGCGGCGAGCCTGTTCTTACCTTCTACGAGGGTACCGGCATGGCCTACGGTCGCGGAGAGTACGTGATCCTCGACTCCTCCTACAGGGAGGTGAGGCGGGTTCGGGCTGGCAACGGCTACCAGGGCGACCACCACGAGTTCCTCATCACCCCTGATGGCACGGCGCTGATCACGATCTACAGTCCAGTGAGCTGGGACCTCTCGCCTGTAGGTGGTCCGAAGGACGGCGCTGTGCTGGACGGGATAGCCCAGGAGGTGGACATCGAGAGCGGAGAGGTGCTCTTCGAGTGGCACAGCCTCGACCACGTCGGCATAGAGGAGTCTTACTCCGTGCCGGAGATGAACCAGAGTAGCCCCCACGACTACTTCCACATCAATTCCATAGACGTCGAGCTTGACGGCAACCTTCTCGTCTCCTCACGCAGGACCTTCACCCTCTACAAGATAGACCGCCGCAGCGGCGAGATCATCTGGCGCCTTGGCGGCAAGAGGAGCGACTTCGAGATGGGCGAGGGAACCTGGATGCGCTACCAGCACGACGCCAGGCGCCACCCCGATGGAACCATCACTGTCTTCGACAACGGTGGGGTAAAGAAGGACGAGCAGTCTTACGGCCTCGTGCTAGATGCCGACACCAGCCAGATGAGAGCTTCACTGGTTCGCCACTACGCCCACCCTGACAAACGCTTGGCAGCAACCCAGGGCAACGTCCAGGTGCTAGAGAACGCCAACGTGTTCATAGGGTGGGGTTCTGAGCCTGTCTTCTCGGAGTTCAGCGAGGATGGCAAGTTGCTCTTTGACGCCAACCTCCCGCCAGAGGTGGAGTCCTACAGGGCCTTCCGCTTTGAGTGGAGTGGAGAGCCAGCCGACGAGGAGCCGGCAGTGGCCGCCGAGCTCGGTGCTGAGGATGGCGAGCTGAGGGTATATGCGAGCTGGAACGGTGCGACCGAGGTTGCCAGCTGGGAGGTGCTCACTGGTCCTGCACCCGAGAGGTTGAAGCCCACGGTCTCCGCCTCCAGGGATGGCTTTGAGACAGCCATCACGGTGCCGCGTGATGCCGGTCGGTACGTCGCCGTCCAGGCCAAAGACAGCTCGGGCCGCGTGCTCGGCGCCTCAAAGGCGGTCGAGCCGGAAGGCTAGGCGGCGTGGGATTACGCGCCGTGCCCGTTGTCTTCGCCGTTCTCCAGAGCCTCCAGAATCCCGCGCAGCACTCCTGGCGCCCGCTCGTGGCCGTTCGGGCCTACGATCCAGTTCAGGCCGCTCCCGCCCGGGATATCCGGCGACTTTACCCTCACGCAGAGGACGTACGTCTCGAGCTCCGCATCATCCCCGTAGTAGCTGGTGAGGTGCGTTACCAGAGTTGTAACCGAGTTGTTGAACAACGACAGCTCTATCGCCACGCGCACCTCCGTATTACGCTCTCTCCAGATTACCGGACACCTTCACCGTACCATCTCAAGCGCCATCTCCGGAATAGTGTGGGCGGAGACCCTGCACCAAACATTCGAGCTCGCCCGAGCGGTCGAGGACCCTGATGTCGGCGAAGTCTCCCTGTACACGCTCCGCCCGAGTTGCTTGAACGTGACACGCGACGCGTCGTCGGTCGTCATCTGAAAAACCTGCACATCGGGTTAGCTAGAGAGAGCATGTGTGCGAAGGGCTTGAGTCTTTGCTTCGAGGCTTAGTAGGGCGTAGCCACAGCAGAGGATGCGCAGGTGGAGGGGAACCCTGCGAGGCTCCCAGAAGAAGCTCCTAGACACGGTTGCCTCACCTAGTGTATCTTGACCCTGCTTTGTGACAAGGTATGGTTAGGGGATAAGGAGGAACAGCTATGTCACACCATTACTCAGGACCTGATTTCACCTGCCCGCATGGGGATGCCCGCGTCGATCTCTGCGACCTGTTCGCCTTCCCTAAGCCGGAGGACTCGAGCAGGTCGATCCTCATCATGGACGTGCATCCGTCCATGAGCGTCAACCCAGAGGGGCCCACCTCTGCCGAACCGTTCGCCCCAGAGGCGATATACGAGCTCAAGATCGACACCGACCGGGATGCGATCGCAGACATCGCTTATCGGATCCGGTTCTCGCCGTCAGAGAACGGGGCGCAGAGTGCGACGGTGAACCGCGTCGAGGGCGCCGACGCCGCCGGGACGGGCGAAGGCGGGGAAGTTATTATCGAGGGTGCTCCGGTGTCCACCGGCCCAGAAGCGCAGGTTACGCAGGCTGGCGACTATCGCTTCTTCGCGGGCTGGCGTAGTGACCCCTTCTTTTACGACGTGGGGGGCGCCCTAAACGACTTCGAGTTCACGGGCAGCGATTACTTCGCCGACAAGGACGTGTGCAGCATCGTGCTAGAGCTTCCCAATAACGAGCTGGGATCCACCGAGGTCGGTCTTTGGCACCGAGCGTTAGTCCCTGAGGATGGCGCCGGTTGGGTCCAGGTAGACCGGGGGGCTCGAACCCAGCAGGTCACCTTCCTCCTCCCGAACGAGGAGAAGGAAGCGTACCTCGCCGGCGAGCCGGCGACTGACGCACGCTTTGTAGAAAGCATCGCCCACACGCTGGAGCATTCAGGTGGGTACGCGCCGGATGAGGCCAAGCGGTTGGCGGAGCCTATGCTACCGGATGTCCTGCCCTACGACCCGACGCGACCGGTTGCCTACCCGGACAACGGTCGTCTGTTCACCGACGACGTGGGCGATTACTTGGTCGCCATCTTGACGAACGGGAGGGTGACGGAGGACAAGGTGGGGCCACACGACGACTTCCTGCCCGAGTTCCCCTACCTGGGGCCGCCTCACGAGAACCGGACGGAGGAGTAAAGATACAAGACGTCCTTTTTTAGGCAGCTGGGTGAATAAGCGTCAGGGATGCATCGGAACGTGCCACGTGCCATCATTTACTTGTGGGAAAGGGTTCACGAGTAAACGGAGATTCTCCATGGTGAAGCTAACGGTGCTCTACGGACAATGTTCAGCGCTACGACGACGACACCATTGGAGTGCTGAAGCTTACCCTCCTCTCGGGCAGCTACGATTGGAATTTCGTCCCCGTCGCGGGCCAGAGCTTCTCAGACTCGGGTACCACCAGCTGTCACTAGAGAAAAGGAAGCACTACCTGCGTTATTTGCAGGCAGGCGATGGACGCCCGGGAAGGCTCCGTTTGACAGGGCTCAGGCGACGACGCGATCACCACCCGCTTGGGGGCTGCGGCGCTGCCCCAAGGAGTCGTGGTCCTCGTATTCGCGGAAACCCTGCACCCCTCGAGGGAAGACCCCATGGACAACCCTGCGCTTCTCCGCAACGCTAGGTGAGGAGCCGGAGGTCAAGGTGAAGGTGGTCTAGCGTTAGACGCTTGTGACCTGCTACGGGACCGTGTGCAAGAAGCGTTTCTCGGATATTCGCTTTGGGTCTCTGGGCTAGCAGCCATATCTTCTCCACTCTAGAGATCTCGGCGGGCTTCCGCACCGGGAGATAGTCCCTAGTACCTGCACCTGGCGACTACCTCGCGTAGCCTGTCCTTCGCTCTCTCGCGCAGGGTCTTTCCGTGGGCGAAGATCACGGTCGAAAAGTCTTCTCCGAGCAGCCTCCCCGCAGAGCGTCTGGCCAGCGGCGGGTCGGCGCAGAGGTACTTGCGCACGCCGACCCGGATCTTGCGGGGAAGACAGCCGAAGGCGTCGGCGGTAAAGAGGACGCCGTCCGCGTCCCGCAGGAGCGAGACGTGCCCGAGCGAGTGGCCAGGCGTTGAGATGATGCGAAATCCGGAGACGAGATCCCCTTCACTCAACACCTTCGCGACCGGCGCGGGCGGCACGTTCTGGCGGCTCGCCATGGGCCTGAAGAAGGCGCTCGCGGGCTCGTCCGGCGCGCGTCGGCCGGAGATGATCTCCGCCTCGTGCTCGGGAGCCGCGAGCTCCGCCTGCGGCGCCCACTCGATCAGGCCCTGTACGCCGCCGGCGTGGTCGGGGTGGTGATGCGTCACGAAGATGCGCTTGAGGTCCTCTGGCCCGGAGCCGAGCGCGGTTACGGCCTCCTGGATACGCCCCGCACTATTCGCTGTGCCGGTGTCGACGAGCGTCCAGCCGTCGTCGTCCTCCAGGAGGAGCACGTTTATGGCGCTGGAAAGCCGTATCGCGTCCACGCGATAGACTCCTGGCGCTACTAGCTCAGGAGAAGCCGCCACTACACTGTCCTCTGCCCTGGCTCTTCGGCGGGCCCGTAAGGGTACCACCACTCCTTCTTCTCCACACGGGGGTCGATGTGGACGTGCTTCGATTCCTGGAAGGCTTCTAGGCCCTCGCGGCCGAGCTCCCTTCCAATGCCGCTGCCTCTCTGGCCGCCGAAGGGGGCGGCGTCGTTGTCCGTCAGTGGGTCGTTGATCCAGACCGTGCCGGCCCGGATCTCACGCATGCACTTGAGCATCTTCTCGAAGTCCCGCGTGTAGACGTTTGCCCCGAGCCCGTAAGGGACCGAGTTCGCCTGCTCGATTGCCTCGTCCAGGGTGTCTACCCTGACTACCGGGACCACGGGCCCGAAGGTCTCGTCCCGCATCACCGTCATGGACGGCTCGACCCCGGTCAGGATCGTCGGCTTGTAGAAGAACCCTCTCTCGCCATACCGCTCGCCGCCGGCGACGACCTTCGCGCCCTTGTGGATCGCCTCGCCGACGTGGCGCTCGACCTTCTCGCGGCCCTTCGCGTTGATCATGGGCCCGATGTCAGTCCTCTCGTCCATGGGATCGCCTATGTGGAGGCTCTCTACGTAGATTCTAGATGCCTCGACGAAGTCGTCTGCGACCTCGCTCATAACGTAGAAGCGCTCGGAGGAGGTACAGACCTGCCCGGCGTTCAGGCACGCGGCCCACACGGCGCCCTGGGCCGCCACCTCTATATCCACGTCGTCGCAGATGATGAAAGGGTCCTTGCTGCCGAGCTCGAGGTTTGCGGGGATCAGGCGCTCCGCGGCGACCAGCCCTACCTTTCGTCCCGTCTCCTGGCTCCCCGTGAAGGCGACCATATCTATCCCGGGGTGCCGGACGAGCATCTCTCCGACGTCCCCGGCCCCGTAGACGACCTGGAGGAGCCCCTCGGGGAGGCCCTCGATCAGCTCGGCCATGCGGCGGGTCGCAAGCGGCGTCTCCTCTGAGGGCTTCAGGATCACGGCGTTCCCCGCGGCTAGCGCAGGGGCGACCTTCCAGGCCGCTAATAGAAGAGGGTAGTTCCAGGGGACTATGCACGCGACGGTGCCGACAGGCTCCTTTATGACGAGCGCGAGCTGCTGGGCTTCGATGGGGGCGGGGAGGTAACCGACGGAATCGCGCGCGATCTCACCGTAGTAGTCGAAGCAGGCCGCCGTCCACTCGACCTCGTCGCGGTTCTCTATAAAGGGCTTGCCGCCCTCTTTCGTCATGATCTCCGCCAGCTCGTCGGCGTGGTCCCGAAGGTTTTGGGCCAGCGCGTGGAACAGCTCGGCCCGCTCGAGGCCCGAGACCTCCCGCCACTCTCTGAACCCTCGCTGCGCTCTCTTGACGGCCTCGTCGAGGTCGTCGCGGGAGGAGGTTCTAATTTCCTCTATGTTCTCCTCGGTCGCCGGGTTGAAAACCCGCAACGTCGCTTTTTCGAGCATCGTCTTCCTCCTTGTAGACGAACGACCGGCCACCGAAGACGATAGCCTCACTGCATGTTACCTATCGTGTGGCCGAATGCCGAGCGCGGTCATTCACGGTTCATTCCGCCGTCGCTGCCATCGGGGATCCGGCAATCGCACGCGGCCCCTCATCATCAGTGGTCACAGGTTGATCGCGACGTATTTAGTCTCGAGGTACTCCTCTATGCCCTCTATGCCGCCTTCGCGGCCGAAGCCGGAGTGCTTGATGCCCCCGAAGGGCGCAGATGCGTTGGAGACCATCCCCTGGTTGAGGCCGACCATACCAGTCTGAATGCCCTCGCAGACGCGCAACGCGCGCTTGAGGTCATTGGTGTATACATAGGCAACGAGGCCGTATTCCGTGTCGTTGGCGGCGGCGACGGCGTCCTCCTCCGATCCGAAGGAAGCAACAGGAGCGACGGGGCCGAAGATCTCCTCTTTGAGCAGCGTTGCGTCCCGGGGCACGTCGTCGAGCACGGTGGGCCGGTAGAAGTAGCCAGGGCCATGGACCTTCTCGGCGCCCACCAGCGCTTTCGCCCCCTTGCCGAGGGCGTCTTCGACCAGCCCCTGGACCTTCTCGCGCTGTGTTCCGTCGATCAGGGGCCCGACCTCGACTCCTTCTTCGGTCCCTCGTCCTACCTTCATGGCCTCCATCCGGGAGGCGAGCTTCTCGGCGAACTCGCCGGCCACGGGTTCGGAGACGTGGAAGCGGTTGGCCGCCGTGCAGGCCTCGCCGATATTGCGCATCTTGGCGACAAGGGCGCCTTCTACGGCGGCGTCCACGTCGGCGTCCTCGAAGACGAGGAAGGGGGCGTTGCCCCCGAGCTCCATCGAGACTCGCAGGATCTGCTCCGCTGACTGCTCGATGAGCTTTCGTCCCACCTCGGTCGAGCCCGTGAAGGAGAGCTTGCGCGCACGAGGGTCGGAGATGAGGGGCGCCATGACCGAGCCCGAGGAGGAGCTCGTAACAACGTTCAAAACGCCGTCGGGCAGCCCGGACTCTTCGAGGATCTGCGCCAGGGCGAGCATGGACAGAGGCGTCTGCTGGGCCGGCTTGATGACCATCGTGCAGCCTGCGGCGACGGCGGGTCCGATCTTGCGCGTGCCCATCGCCATCGGGAAGTTCCAGGGCGTGATGAGAATGCAGGGTCCTACCGGCTGCTTCATGGTCAGCATGCGCCCGGCGCCAGTGGGCGGCACGGCGTAGCGGCCCTCGATACGGACCGCCTCTTCCGAGAACCAGCGGAAGAACTCGGCGGCGTAGGCGATCTCGGCCTTCGACTCCCCTATGGTCTTGCCCATCTCCAGCGTCATCAGGAGGGCGAGCTCGTCGGTCCGCTCCACCATCTTCTGGAAGGCGCGCCTGAGGATCTCGGCGCGCTCGCGCGGCGGGTGCTTCGCCCACTCGGCCTGCGCCTCGCTCGCGGCGTCGAGTGCCGAGACGGCGTCCTCGGGGGTCCCGTCGGCTACCTCGCAGAGCGCCTCCGCGGTCGAGGGATCCTCCACGGGGAGCGTGCCGCCCCCGGTGGCGTCGCGCCACTCGCCGCCTATAAACAGCTGCTTGTTTACGCCGTCCACCACGGTTTGCTCGGAGGTTGCGATGGTCATCGAAGCTCCCTTCCTCGTTGTCCCGAACGGTCCACCTTCAGGATACCGCCTCCATCCATGCGAGAGCCGGTTTCCGCTCACCGCCGACCCTCCGAGCGTGAAGGCAGCCCGAGGAAGACAGTTCTCTCGCCCTCCCGGAAGTCCGAGAACGACTGACGCAGGGTCCTCTGGTGTGGCCAGCGGTAGGCGACCTCTGGCCCGACGGGATAGTAAACCGCCGTGTAGAGCGTGCCGAAGGCTTGCTCGTAGCGCGTGTTGTAGAGGGGCGGCCGCAAGAACCGGCGGACGAACGCGGGCTCCGTCTCGTCCGGGTCCGAGAGCCTGGCCTCAAGGAACTCCTTTCGTTCTACCGTTGAGCTCATGCGGGCGTAGTCTTCCCACTCGATCCTTTGCTGGTGGTTGGTGCAGACCCGGGAGTCGGTTATGGCGGCCGGGTAGCCGGGGGATAGGTAGGCGGTGGCGAAAGCGCCTTCGCGGTCCACCAGCGTCACGTTGTAGGGCATGTGGGTTGGGATACGCCGCAGTATCTCCGTGGCAGCCGCGACGTCTTCGCAAAGCTCCAGGACGTACCTGAGGATCAGGGGGATGCCGAACCCGTCGCCCAATATCTTCCT
This sequence comes from uncultured Rubrobacteraceae bacterium, assembly GCA_963819315.1. Taxonomy (GTDB): domain Bacteria; phylum Actinomycetota; class Rubrobacteria; order Rubrobacterales; family Rubrobacteraceae; genus JALYGY01. The sequence goes on along the minus strand of CAWFVR010000021.1, from coordinate 89,298 downwards.
GCCGCCGAAGGAGAGCGAGACGGCCAGGCCGGCGTCGTTGATGCCGTCTAGCACGCCCCACGAGCAGTCGGTCATTGCGATGACCGGCCTGCGCCAACACGTGCGGAGCAGGTTCCCCTCGAAGAGTTCGGGGCTATAGTCGTAGTTGCGCACCAGCGCGTGGTTTGATCCCGTCCAGACGGCCTGCGAGCAGCCAAGCAGGTAAGACGGCGGGCGGTAGAGGCTGAGGAAGCGAGCGGCCAGGTCGCTGCCGCCCGCCAGCTCGACTAGCTGCTCATAAATCGGCAACAGCTCCGGCATGTGTTGCCGCAGCCTCTTGACCGAGGTCACGTATCCTGGCCTGGCCCGGTTACCCTCTGATAGGAACCACGCTTTGTAGTATGGCCAGCTCGCCTCGAACAGCGCCTGCCACTTGGGGCCTGGCCTGTCCTCGCGGGTGGAGGTCAGATAGAGGAACACTGTCCCTACCTGCGAACCCGGGACGTGCTCACCTATAGGATCTTGAAAGCTCCCGGCGCCGGGTGAGCTTTGAAGGGGCTCGGGGCGGGGAGGGCTCCGGATTCCGTAGGTTCTACGGCATCGAATCGAGACTCGAGGCCGGCGATCCAGGCCCTGGCCCGCCCGTTGAGCTCGAAGTCGTCGGTCATGAGGCGGCCCCGGGTGACGAGAATGCCCAGGTCCGCTCCCTCGTACCAGTAGTCTCCGATGCCGGTGATGCGCAAGAAGAAGGCCTCGCGCTCGCTCTCTACAGCGCGGCGGTGGGTGTCGAAGCGGGAGAAGCGAACCTGGCCCGCTTCATCCATCCGCCAGATACCGGTTGGCGGGGCCTCGGTCACGACCCCGACGGTGTCGGGGGTGTGTTTGATGACAAGCTGGCTCCAGGCGTCTATGTTCTCGGGTCTGGCCCAGCGCTGGTTCAGTTGCCGGATGCTCAGATCGTAATCCACGTCCATCCACTCCAGCAGGTGGAACATGAAGAGCGGCATGTCGGAGAGGGCGAAGACCGCGTGGTTGGTGATCGAGCTGGCGCCCGTGATCCGGGGGTTGAGCTCTCCAAGGTAGACCTGACCCGTGTCCTCGTCGATGAGGAAGTCCAGCTCGAAGTACCCGCGATAGCCCTCCTCCTTGAGCCGCTCGCCCATCGCGTAGGTCATCCTGCGGGTCTTGTCCCGGACGGACCTGGAGAAAGGATCCGGCGAAGATCTCGTTGCCGCACCAGCCCCCTCTGTAGGGAGTCAGCTCCTCGAAGCCGACCAGCTCCGTCATCAACGGCGCCAACGATCGTGCCGTGGCGGGTGACGCAGGCTTCCACGGCCGTGCCCCGGGGACGGATGCGCTTCATGATCTTCACCACAGGCTCGCTCGCGATCTCCTCCGAGTGTTTGCGCCAGTCGCCCTCGTTGGAGATGATGAACGTCGTGTGGCCCGAGTCGCCGAAAGGCGTCTGGATCACCAGGTCCGGTCCGAGGTCTCTGGAGGCGCGGCGCAGGGACTCGTAGCTGTCCACCTCGGCCAGGACGTTGGGCACGCACTCCACGCCGGCCTTCTCGCCGATGCGCGTCGTGACCATCTTGTCGTCCAGGTATTGCCGCAGCCTCGCCGGCGGGAAGCAGACCTCGAGATCCGAGCTCGCGCGCGAGCTCCTCGGTCTTCTCGTCGAACATCAGGAACACCGCCTTGCCGGCACCGCCTGGCGGTGACGTAATCGGCGACCTCTTTGTGCTCCAGCAGGTAGTTGTTGATGTCCTCGATGCTCTCGAACGCCTCGTGCGGGATCTCCTCGGGCACGAAGACGTTGGGGTGCCGCCCATCGAAGCAGTCGATGTAGCTGATGAACTTGAAGCTCCGGACCCACTCGTCGACGCCGAGCAGGTTGAAGTTGGTGGCGCTGATGAAGTAGATGGGGGTCTCGTTTCTGTAGAAGAAGCGCCTGATGTCCGATAGGCTCCGCAGCGGCTTGGTCGAGCCGGGGACTGTGGATTTTTGCGCGCTCATACCATCTACTCTCCTCTTGCTCCAGAGTGTCCTGCTGGTGGGGAGGCGATCCCCTTCAAGCCCGTGCGGGTCGGTTTCTCCAGCGGGCCGAGCGAATCCAGGTAGGCATGCTCCGATCCGGGATAGTAGATCGAGAAGTCCACAGCACGGTCTCGGAAGCTCTTGAGCGGCTGCCCCAGGCGCAGGACGCCATGCTCGCGGTTGCGGCGGACGTCCTCGAGGTTTATCTCGAGGGGTATCAGCTCTTCTCCGCTCCCGGCCTCGTAGAGCACCGTTCCTTCAGGACCGACAGACGATGGAGCGCCCGTTGCCGCCGTCGCCGACGCCGTTGATGTCGAACACGAAGCACTGGTTGGTGACTGCTGTGGCACGCGCAATGGAGAGCTCGACATCGCGATCTATCGTCCCGGTCATGGTGGGGCGGAGGATCACCTCCGCCCCTATCACCGCCAGCGTGCGCGAGGTCTCCGGTATCCACATGTCGTAACAGATGTACAGGCCGAACCGGCCGACGTCGGGCACGTCGAACACCAGGAACTCGTCGCCGGCGGAGATCCCGAGCTCGTAGGGCTCGAACGGGAACATCTTCCTGTAGCGTCCGACCACATCCCCGTCCGGATCGATGACCGAAGCCGTGTTGTAGACGTGGTCGCCAGAGAGCTCGTACATGGACCCCGAAACCAGCCAGAGGCTGTGCATTGCGGCCAACTCACGGAGCGCTTCTTCCGCGGGTCCCGGTATGGGCTGGGCCGCCTGCGGCAGCGGCCCGCTGACAGCGAGCTCGCTGAAGACGACCATCCTCACCCAAGGATAGATGGCCATGAGCGTGGTCAGCCGGTGGCGCATCGTTACCACGTTGTCCTCCGTGGCGGAGACTCGCATCTGTATTCCCGCGATGGCGAACCGCGTCACGGCCCGCTGCTCCAGCGCGACCCGGTGCTCGTCACGTTCAAGCCTCGAGGTTCGTCATGACGTGCTTTATGCGGGTGTAGTCCTCCAGGCCGTACATCGAGAGGTCCTTGCCGTAGCCGGAGTGCTTGAAGCCCCCATGGGGCATCTCGGCCACAAGCGGGATGTGCGTGTTGATCCAGACGCACCCGAAGTCCAGGCGCCGGCTGACCCGCATAGCGCGGCCGTGATCCCGGGTAAACACGCTCGAAGCGAGGCCGTACTTGACGCCGTTTGCCCACTTCACCGCCTCATCCTCATCCGAGAACGGCTGGACGGTGATCACGGGGCCGAAGATCTCGTTCTGCGACGCCTCGTCTTCGTGCCTCAAGCCAGAGACGACGGTGGGGGAGTAGAAGAACCCCCGCTCGCCGAACCGTTCTCCGCCGACGGTAACCTCGGCGTGATCCGGGAGCCTCTCGACCATGCCTGAGACGTGCTCGAGCTGGTTGGGGTTGTTGAGGGGGCCGTAGAGGACGTCTTCGTCCTCAGGGTGCCCTGTCTTGGTGTTCTTCGCCTGCTCGGTGAGCGCGGCGACGAAGTCGTCGTGGATGCCGGGGGAGGCGAGCACGCGGGTGGCCGCGGTGCAGTCCTGACCTGCGTTGAAGAAGCCTGCCACGGAGATCGCCTCTGCGGCCTCATCGAGGTCGGCGTCGTCGAAGATGATGACGGGAGCCTTACCGCCGAGCTCCAGGTGGACCCGCTTGAGGTCATCGGCGGCCGCCTTCGCTACCTCCATCCCGGCCCTGGCAGAGCCTGTTATAGAGACCATCTGCGGCGTGGGGTGCTGGACCAGCATCCTGCCCGTCTCCCTGTCGCCACACACCACGTTGAAGACGCCCTCTGGCAGGAACTCGGAGGCGATCTCGGCCATCATCACCGTAGAGACCGGGGTGGTGTCGGAAGGCTTCAAGACGACTGTGTTGCCGGCGGCGATCGCTGGGGCGAACTTCCAGATCGCCATCATCATCGGGTAGTTCCACGGCGTCACCTGCGCGCACACCCCCACCGGCTCGCGCCTGATGAAGGAGGTGTACCCTTCCAGGTACTCCCCGGCTGACTTGCCCTCCAGGACCCTAGCGGCACCGGCGAAGAAGCGGATCTGATCCACCCCCGCAGGGATCTCTTCCTCCATGGTGAGCCCGAACGGTTTGCCGGTATTCTCCGACTCGGCGCGCACCAGCTCCTCGGCTCGCTCCTCTATGGCGTCGGCGATCCTGAGCAGCGCGAGCTGCCTCTCTGAGGGCGTCGAATTCGCGCCACGACTCGAAGGCCCTACTTGCCACCTCGAACGCCCTGTCGACGTCTGTCTGATCCGAGAGCGGCGCCTGAGCGAACACTTCGCCAGTGGCGGGGTTCACCAGGTCGTAGGTCTTGCCTTCTGCGGTATCTGTATGCTCTCCTCCTATGAAGTTCTTGAGCGTTTGCGTCTCCGTCATCTCTCCTCCTTGCCTTTCCGCTTCCTGCTTCTTCTGTGCAGCACGATCCCGCCCAGGACCTCGCGCACGATCCTGTCGGCGGCTAGCGCCGTTACGTCTGCCGAGCCCACGCTGGTCGGTATCACCTCGACCAGGTCTGCCCCGACTACCTCGGTCTGCCGGGCCACCTCGCGCACGGCCCACAACAGCTCAGCCGTGGTCATCCCGCCGGGCTCCGGGGTTCCCGTGCCCGGGGCGAAGGCGGGGTCAAGCACGTCTATGTCCACGGTGAGAAAGACCGGGCCTTCGCCGACCGCCTCGACGGCACGGCTCATCACCTCCTTGATCCCCAGATCGCGGATGTCGTGCATGAACAGGCTCGTGATGCCACGCTCTCTCTGCCACGAGAACTCCTCTTCGCCTGGCCAGTAGCCACGCAGTCCGACCTGGACGTAGCGTTTCGGGACCACATGCCCTTCCTTGACGAGCCTGCGCATGATCGTCCCGTGCGAGAGCTCGACGCCGAAGACCTTCGCGCCGGTGTCGGTGTGCGTGTCGAAGTGCACGAGGCCAACGGGTCCGTGGGCGGCGGAGCAGGCGCGCACGTTGGGCTCGGTGATCGAGTGGTCTCCGCCGAGGATTATCGGGAGCGCGCCCGCGGCGAGCACCTGTCCTACCGTCTCCTGGATAGCGGCGTGGGAGCGGGCAGGATTGGCGGGGAGGACCGGGGCGTCGCCGTAATCAACCACCCGCAGATCGGCAAACGGGTCCACCGCGGTCTCCAGGTTCGGTCCGGGCGGGCAGCTAGCGGCCCGGATCGCGCGCGGGGCAAACCGAGCCCCTGGTCTATCTGAGACGAGGTCGTCCATCGGCGCGCCCACGATGGCAACATCCACGCCTTCGAGCTCCGCCGGATCCTGGGTGTAAGTCACTCCAGAAAAGGACAGCGGTCCCGCATAATCCGGCTTCTCGCCGATCTCGGACCAGCGCTTGAGTGGATCGATCATCGCCTCTCTCCTCGGTCACCTTTCTCGCAGGACGTTGATCGTCTTGAGCGTCGGGTCGCTTGCGCCGTGGAGCCGCGCGCCGCTGGCGGTGAGAGCGCGCAGATTAGTTCGGTGCTCTCATGCTCATCCTACTTGGGACGAGTGGCACGCTCCGTTGCCGTGCCCGGTGGGCGGAACGTCGAGTGACGGGTTGCGGTCGAAGAAGCCCGCCGGTTTGAGCCAGAAAGAAACGGTGTCCACCGGCATTACGGGCCAGTCCTCGGGGCGCGTGATGTGGTGTATGCCGAACACGTACCAGAGGACGACATCGGTGTCCTCGATGGACCGGTTCCGCCTGGTCCACTCGGTGAGCCCGGCGTCGTCCTCGCTCTGGTTGACGAACTCCCCGCACGGCCAGCGCTCGTCCTCGTGGTACGGCGTTACCCACAGGGTGTGGGCGATGACCCCGGCGCGCCTCAGCACGGGGGAGGAGGGGTCTAACATAGCGGGGAAGCACCCGCCCGGGACGAGCTTGTAGGCAGTAGGCGTGCCAAGTCCGTTGCGGGCGTCGTTGTTGACGACCTTCCAGGATCTCTGGGTGTGCCAGTTGTAGTCCTGTTTGCCTTCCTCCTCGGTGCGCAAAGGCACGTTGCGCAGCACCAGCGCGAGGCCGTATGGGTTGTCCTCGGATACAGGCAGCACCTCGGACTCTGATGCGTAGACGGTGTTCTCCTCGCCGTCCACGTCCAGGTCCAGCCGGGCTACGAGGAAGTGCTGGTGGTAAGGGGCGTAGGTGCGTTCGTCCACGAGCGCGCCGTAGGGGGGTTGCTGGCCTTCCGGGAAGTGGGAGGTGACCATGATCCCGGTGGCGCGCACCTCGCACTCGATGTTGCCGTCCTGGTAGAAGCGCCAGTACACGAGGTACTCGTAGTTCGCCACGGTCACGTGGAAGGAGACCACGAGGCGCCGACTCCTGCGGACCTCGGCCCCTGCCACCTCGTCCACGTGCTTCCAGAGGACGGCGTCGTCCTCCTCATGGATGCAGATAGCGTTCTTGATCTCGTAGGGCTCACCCCTGGAGTCGTGGAGCACCGCGTCGAGGTAGCGGATCTCGCCGAGGCAGTCGCAGCCGAGCTCAAGCGACGTGGTCATGAAGCCAAGCCCCCACTCGCCGATGTCGAAAGCTGTACGACGGAAGTGTTCCTGGCTCGGGTCGCGGTACGGCACGACCATCTCCGCAAACGACATACGGTGCGCTATCGGTCGTGTGCGACCGCCGTCCTTGTAACTAACGGTGTGAAGTACCAGCCCCTCGCGATAGTTGAAGCCGATCCGCATGGACCACTTCTGCCACGTGAGCTCATAGCCGTCGAGGGTGAACGAGGGGCCCTCAGGCTGCGTGATCTCCAGCGGCTTCAGGTCTTCTCGCTGCTCCATACCAGGGATGTGTTTCGGAACGTATTCCCCCATGACCTCGGGCTTCTCCACCGAGAACGTCTCTTCGATCTCCAGCAGCTCTGCCCGGTTGAGGTCAACGACGAGCTTGAGGCCGCTGACGGGGTTGGCGTAGGGGTTCGAGTCGGCCGAGTTCCTGTACCAGACGTCCGCCCAGCCAACGCGCATGCCCCGGTACCTCTCGGCGATCAGCGAGCCCCCATAGGCCCAGACGTCGAAGAGGACCTTGTCGAGGTCCGTGATGCCCCGCGCAGCGAGCACCTCCGCGACCCGCGGGTCGTTGTGCAGCGCCTCATCGCACTCGTGGTACTCGTCGACGGTGATGTTCGGCTGCTCACCTGGACGGTGTTGCCACGAGACGACACGCTCCTCGCTGAGCGAGACAACCGCCTTGTAAGCCTGGCCGTCCTCGCGGCTCCAGCAGACCACCACCGCGTCCCTGACGATCGGGTCACCCGGCTTGTAGGCGCGGAGTGTCCCTTTCGACGGTTCCTTCAGCTCGATGGAGGCGAAGCGCCAACGCTCGTCTAAGCCCCTCTCCCGGCGCAGGACCGCCACCGCTTGCCTGAACTCCTCGGCGCTCAGCGGGTCGAGAGGGTGTCCAACCGCCGTGGGAGAGCCCATGGTGGTTCTGTTCAGGGCTTCGTCCATCCTCAGTCCTCCATCTCGAGTACGGCTGTGTCGTGCCTGAGGGTCTCCCCGCGAAAGAACCCCGGAGCCAGACTCTGCCAAACGAACATCAGCACGACGCCCAAGAGCAGGATCCCAATCCCGATGACGAAGACGGTGCCGACCCCGAAGATCGCCCCGCCAGCGCCGTAGGCCGGATCCCATGTGTCTATGGCCGTCTTGAGGAAGACGAGGGCCAGCATGATGCCGCCGAGGCCAGGCAAAAGTGCCTTGAACACGAAGTCCTTGAAGCTCAAAAACAGCTCCCTGCGGAAGTACCACACGCACGAGAACGCCGTGAGCCCGTAGTAGAAGCAGATCATCAGACCCAGCGAGTAGATGGTGTCGATCAGGGCGTTCTCGCTGACGAGCATCATCACCGTGTAGAAGATCGCGGTTCCCGCGCCCGAGAACAAGGTCGCATACGATGGAACCTGAAACCGCTGGTGCACGTGCGCGAAGCGCTCCGGAGCCGCCTTGTAGAAGCCCATCGCAAGCATCGTCCTCGTAGCCGGTATGAACGTGGCTTGCAGGCTAGCCGCCGAGCTCGCAAGCACCGCGACGAATAGCAGGATGGCAAGCCCACCCAGCACCGGCCCCGCGAGCACCGCGAACACGTTGTCTGCGGTGTCCGGATTGCCCAGCCCGATGCCCTGCTCGCCGATGCCTGCGAACATCTGGGAGGAGATCGCGACGAGCAAATAGGTGCTAAGGATGGTCAGGACCGTCAGCAGGGCAGCCCGTCCGGGCATCTTCTCGGCCTCGGTGGATTCCTCATTGGCCGTGAGGCAGACGTCCCAACCCCAGTAGATGAAGATCGAGAGCGAGAGGCCGGCGGTGAATGCCGCGAAGGAGCCAACGGAGAAGGGGTTGAGCCAGGACCACTGAAACGCGACCGCGGTCTCCGAGGCTCCCCCGATTGCCTTTGCGAAGGCCATGATTACGAACAGGGCGAGCACGGCCATCTGCACCCCCACGAGCGCGTACTCGATCTCCTTGGTCGTCGTAATGCCCCGGTACGCGATCAGCGTGGCGATCACGATGAACGCCAGACAGGTGAGGATGTTGACAGCCAAGTTGCCGCCTAACGCCGCGATGGCCGCGCTGTTGAAGAGCTCACCGACCAACAGATAGAAGAACGTTACGGCTACACCCGCCAGGTTGGAGAGCACAATGATGGTTGCTATGACCAGCCCCCACCCGCACATCCACCCGATGTGCGGGCCGAAGGCCTTAGTCGTCCAGGTAAACGACGTGCCATTGTCTGGCATTACCTTGTTGAGCTCCCGGTAGCCGTAGGCCACGAGAAGCATCGGGATGAACCCGGCCAAGAAGACGGCCGGCATCCGCAGCCCGACCTCGCTGACGGTGGGACCGAGCGTCGCGGTGAGGGCGTAAGCCGGCGCCACCGACGCGACGCCGAGGACTACGCTAGCGAAGACGTTCACCGCGCCGTGCTTGAGCCCCTTGTCATGGAGGTCCTCGGGATGGTGGTGCACCTCCGCGCCGTGGACCGGGCCAGTTATATCGGCCATCGTTCCTCCTCTGCCTGATTCTCAACGCCTCCGCGGCCGAAGACCAGCACCCCGCCAAGCGTGCCCATCCGGGATCGTGTGGCATGCCACACGTCGGCCAGGTACCTAGGTACCGCGATGATCCAGCGTGGCTTTCGAGCCGGATGCCTCCTCTGCCGACTACCATAACCCTTCCTGATTGCAGTAACCTTATCGCCTTACTGTAGTAATAACGATAACATGCGAGAAGGAGCGCGGTCAACGGCCGGGATGAGGGTTTGGTAGCTGCGGCTACATTACGGGTCGTCGGTTGTGGTGGGGAGTTTAGTGCGGTCGATCCGGCGTGTCGGTTGGGTCTGGGACCGGCTCTTTTAGTCATCGAGGAGCGGTCTCCTCGAGCTTTGCGGCACTTTCAGCACACGAGGCGCTCTCCAGAAGGTGGCTCATGAACTATCCAGGCTAGGCACTCTCCTTTCTCACGAAGATGCGGCTCCCGCCGAGGATCAGCACCATGGTCGCGACGAGCACGACCGTCGAGAGCGCGTTGATGACGGGGCTGACGCCGAACTTGATCATGGAGTAGATCTTCAAGGGCAGCGTGCTCGATCCCACCCCCGCGACGAAGAACGTTATGACGAAGTCGTCGAGCGAGAGCGTGAACGCGAGCAGCGCCCCGGCCATGACGCCGGGTAGGATCAGGGGCAGCGTAACCCGCAAAAAAGTCTCTATGGGGTTCGCCCCGAGGTCCTGGGCCGCCTCCTCGATGGAGCGGTCCATCCCCGAGAGGCGCGCCCGCACCACGATGGTGACGAACGAGATCGTGAACGCCACGTGCGCGATGATTATGGAGATGATGCCGAGCTGGATCCCCGCGGCGACGAAGAACACCAGCAGGCTCACCCCGACGACTATCTCGGGCATCACGGTCGCGGCGTAGATCGCCGAGTCGGCGAAGGTCTTGCCCCGGAAGCGGTGGCGCGTCAGGGCCAGCGCGGTTAGCGTGCCTATGACGGTAGCGATGGCGGTGGCCGTCACCCCCACGATCATCGAGAGGCGGAAGGCCTCGAGTACCGACTGGTCTCTGATGAGCTCCCAGTACCACTCTGTGGAGAAGCCGGTCCAGACCTGGGTGCTCTTGGTCGAGTTGAACGAGAAGAACACGAGCACCAGTATTGGCGCGTAGAGGAAGACGTAGATCAGGGCCGCGAATAGGAGCAGCGCCCTGTCGGGAATCTTGCCCAACCCCTTGTAGACGGGCCCGCCCTTCGACTCGCCCACGGCTCTAGACCCCCTCCAGTTTATCCGTCCCCACCTTGCGGACGTAGAACATGATCGCCCCGACCAGCAGCGCCGCGAGCATCATCGCCAGCGCGCTGCCGAAGGCCCAGTCGCGGGCCAGCAGGAACTGCTGCTGGATCAGGTTCCCTACCAGCACGGTCCGCGCTCCGCCCAGCAGATTGGGGATGACGAACTCGCCGGCCGAGGGTATGAAGACCAGGATGCTCCCGGCTATGACCCCGGGCATGCTCAGGGGGAACGTGACCCGCCAGAAGGTGTGCCACCGGCTCGCCCCGAGGTCCTGGGCCGCCTCCTTCAGCCTGACGTCGAACTTCTCGAGGGCTGCGTAGAGCGGCAGGATCATGAACGGCAGGTACGAGTAGACCATCCCCAAAGCCACGGCCTGTGGGGTGAAGATGAGGTTCACGGGACCGTCGGTAATACCGAGGAACTGCAGCGCGCGGTTGGCGATGCCGTTGCCGCCCAGGATCACCACCCAGGCGTAGGCCCTCAGGAGCAGGCTGGTCCAGAACGGGATCATGACGAGCAGGATCAGGAGGTTCTTGCGGCTACCGCCCTTGAAGGCGATGAAGTAAGCCAGGGGGTAACCGAGCAGGAGGCAGAGGAACGTGTTGATGAGCGCTATGACGAGCGTGCGGCCCACGATCTCCAGGTATAGCGGGTCGAAGACCCTCAGGTAGTTGCCGGGGTTGAAGCCGAGCGTGATCCCGCCGTAGATCCCGCTGGTCCCGAACGAGTACGCCAGGATAAACAGCAGCGGCACGAGGAAAAACAGCCCGAGCCAGACCGTGACGGGCGTGAGCAGGCCCGCCAGCCCCAGAGACCAGCCGCGTCCTTTTTCTTCTCCCATGCTAGGAGCTCTTTACTTCGGTGAATAGTCGCGAGTACTTGCGGGTAGCCTCGCCCACGTCCTCGATGACCTGCAGCCGGTCGAACACCGCGGAATCGAGCGTGTAACCCGGGAGCTTCTTGAGCGCGGCGTCGATCATCGGGAGCGCGGCCGCGTTGGGCGTGTTGTAGTAGGTGTAGTTGGAGAGCGCTGCGCCGACCTTGGCGTCTAGGATGTAGTTTATGAACTTGTGGGCGTTGTCTGGGTGCTCTGCGCCAGCCGGTATCGCCATGTTGTCCGTCCAGCGGGTCGCAGCCGGCTTGGGGATGATGTAGTCGAGGTCGTCGTCCTCCGAGAGAGCGAGGAAGGCGTCACCTGAGAAGACGTGCCCGAGCAGAAGGTCGCCATTCTGGACCAGGGGCCTGTTCTGCGTCGAGTCGAAGTAGCCGCGCAGGAGGGGCTTCTGCTTTATTAGCTCGGCCTCGGCCTCTCCTAACTGTTCGTCGCTGGTCGCGTTCACCGAGTAACCGAGCTTGTAGAGGGCGGCGCCGGGAGTCTCCCGCTCGTCGTTGAGCATCCCGATCTTGCCGCTGAACTCCGGGCTCCACATGGGCTCCCAACTGTCCTCCAGCTGACCGATCTCCTTCTTGTTGTAGAGGATGCCCGTGGTCCCCCACTGGTAGGGAACGCTGTACTCGTTATCCTGGTCGTAGGGGAGTCCCCTGAAGTCCTCCCCGATGTTCTTGAAGTTGGGGATCTTTGACTTGTCCAGCGACTGGAGGACGTCGCTCTTGATCATGACCGCGACCATGTAGTCGCTCGGCACGATGACGTCGTAGCCGGTGCCCCCTGCCCGCAGCTTGGCCAGGAGCTCCTCGTTGGAGGAGAAGTAGTCCTGCGTGACCTGTATGCCTGTCTGTTTCTCGAAGCCGGGGATCGTGGTCTTGGCCACGTAGTCCGCCCAGTTGTAGAGGTTGAGCTCCTTCTCCTCCGGACCGCCTCCGCCCCCTCCTCCACCGCTTTGTTGCGGGTTGGTGTTGGGCTGGCAGGCCAGGACGGAGAGCGTCGAGCCTGCCACCGCTCCGGCCCCCATGACCTTGAGGAACCTGCCACGAGATATCTTCTTTCCCACTCCTAACCTCCTAGCACCCGGCAGTTCCGGGTGTCCCAGACCACGGAGACCTCGTCGCCCTCGCGTGGGCCGGATCCCTCGTGAACGTTCTGCTGGTAGAGCACGAGCGTCCCTCCATCGGCGAGCTCGGCGATGTACTGCGTGCTCACCCCGAGGTAGACGACCTGCCTTATCCGGACGGAGACGACGTTGTCGCCGGCGTCGCCGAACCTGACCTTCTCCGGCCGTACCGTCGCATGGGCCTCGGCGCCGTCCTCTACGCCTTCCCCTTCAGGCGTCACGGCCTCGATGCTCGCCCCCGCGCGGGTGCGCAAGGTCACCCTGTCGGCGTTCACCGACTCGACCGTCCCGGAGAAGACGTTGGTCTGGCCGATAAAGTTGGCGACGAAGCGGTTCTTCGGGAGCTCGTAGAGGGTTGCGGGGTCGGCGACCTGCTGGACCCTGCCTTCGTTCATCACCGCGATCCGGTCGCTCATCGTGAGCGCCTCCTCCTGATCGTGGGTGACGTAGACGAAAGTGATCCCAACCTCGTGCTGCAAGCTCTTGAGCTCGAGCTGCATCTCCTTCCTGAGCTTGAGGTCCAGGGCTCCCAACGGCTCGTCGAGCAGCAGCACCTTCGGGCGGTTGACGAGCGCCCTTGCGAGCGCGACCCTCTGTTGCTGGCCGCCGGAGAGCGCGGTTGGCTTGCGCTTCTCGAAGCCCTCGAGTTGCACCATCGCGCAGGCCTCCGTGACCCGATTCCTGAGCTCCTCCCCTTTGACGCCGCTCCTCCTGAGCCCGAAGGCTACGTTGTCGAAGACGTTGAGGTGGGGGAAGATGGCGTAGGACTGGAAGACGGTGTTGACGGGACGCCTGTACGGAGGAACCCCCTGCACCGGCTCCCCGGCGACGGAGATCCTACCCTCGGTAGGCTCCTCGAAGCCGGCGATCATGCGCAAGGTCGTCGTCTTGCCGCACCCGCTCGGACCGAGCAGCGAGAAGAACTCGCCCTCGTAGATCTCGAGCGTGAGATCATCGACGGCCACGAACTCCCCGAAGCTCTTGGTTACCCCGGCCAGCTCGACGGCAGTTTCCCGAACTCCGGGTTCCGCCGCCACCTCCTGCGGCCGCTCCCTGGTTTTTTTCTCTTCCAACCCCTTACTCCTTCTGCCTCGAGATTCTATACCTTCGGAGGCCCGGGTATTCAGTGCCGGGCGAGCCGCTCGGCGAGGGTCTTGCCGAGCGGTGGCTCGCCGGTGCGCTCGGCGCGGTCGTCTACCTTCATCAGGCCGCGCTGCACGTACCGTCACGCCGAGCCAGCGCAGCGGCTCGGGCTCCCACAGACGCGACCTGTGGTTGACGGTGGGCAGCCGGGTTATGGTGGTGTCGCGATCCAGGATCAGATCCGCCAGCGTCCTGCCGGAGAGGTTCGCTGTCGCCACGCCCTGGCCCGTGTAGCCGCGCGCGGTGGCGAGGCCGCTAGCGGGGTCGTAAGCCATCGTCGGCATCCAGTCGCGGGGCACGCCCAGAGGTCCTCCCCAGGCGTGGGTGAACCGCGCGCCCTCGAGGGCGGGGAACCACTCCTTCGCCGTGCGTCGCAGCATCTCGTGTGTCGGTCCGTGGTTGTCGTAGCGGTCCTTTACGCGAGATCCGAAGTGGTAGGGCGCGCCGCGTCCCCCGAACAATACGCGCCCGTCTGCGGTGCGCGAGAGGTAGTCCACGGTATAGCGGTTGGACGAGACGCACTCGCGCCCTTCCCACCCTATCTCGGCCCACCGGGTTTCGGAGAGCGGCTCGGTCAGGACGATGAGGGAGTACACGGGTAGCAGCTGGCGGCGCAGCTCGCGGAACCGCGTCAGGTATGCCTCCCCTGCGAGCACGACCGTCCGCGCGCGCACCTCGCCGCGGGCGGTCACCAGGCGAGGTGCGCCGCCTGTCTCGTAGCCCGTGACGGGAGACCGCTCGAAGATAGCGCCACCCAGGCGCTCGACGGCGCGGGCGAGGCCCCGCACGAGCCTTGCCGGGTGCACAGTTGCGCAGTGCGGGCTGTAGAGCGCTCCTCTTGCGCCCGTGATCCGGACGCGCCGGCTCGTCTCCTCGGCGTCCAGTATCCGGTAGTCGCCGTCTAGACCGAGCGCGCGGTAGGTCTCGTGAGCGGCCCGCAAGCCGGGCAACTGGCTGGATCCACGGGCGACGCGCATCAGCCCGCCGCGGTGGTACTGAGCGTCTATGGCCTCGGCCTCTGCGACCCTCCCGACCTCCGCGACGGCGTTGTGCATCTCGAGTATCAGCTCCCGCGCCGCCTCCCGGCCGTAGCGCCGCGCGAGCTCCTCCGGGGTCACCGGGAACCCAGAACTACACCACGCGCCGTTGCGCCCCGACGCGCCGAAGCCCGCGACCTCGCCCTCGAGCACCACCACCCGCAGCGAAGGTTCGTTACGGAGCAGGTAATAGGCCGTCCAGAGCCCCGTGAAACCGGCGCCGAGGATCGCCACGTCTGCCTCCATCGGACCCTCCAGCGACGGCCTCGGGACGAGCTCTTCGCCCGCCGTCTCCAGCCAGAAGCTGTAACGAGCGTAGTCCTTGTCTTCGGAGCGGGCGCTCTGCTTCTCTACGCCGACGGCCAACCCCAGTCTCCTGCTGATGCGCTGGCGCACTCGGTTCTCATCCTAGCTCCGGTAGCCAAGCTCGCGCTCCAGCTCGGCCAGAGCGGCGTCGGTGACCTCCGCGATCCTGCCTATAACCTCTCTATCGGCTACGAGCGCGGGGGAGAACTGGATCACTGGCTCGTCCTTGTCGTCGAAGCGGCAGATGAGGCCACCCTCGAGGAGCTTGCGCGAGACGACGCCCTTGAAGTACCTCTCGTACTCGTCCCCCTCCAGAGGCGTCCCGTCGGCCCGCTCCGCGTTGACCTCGACGGCCCAGAAGAAGCCCATGCCCCGGATCTCCTTGACGATGGGATGCCGCTCGGCCATCCGCCTCAGCTCGCCCTCGAAGTACCCCTCCAGATTGCGGACGTTCTCGAGAAGCCTCTCGCGCTCGATGATGCGGATGTTCTCCAGGGCGACCGCGGCCGAGACCGGGTGCCCGCCGAAGGTCGATCCGTGCATGAACATCGGCGCGTTCCCTTTGAGCGTCTCGCTCATCTTCTCGTTCACCACGACCCCGCCCATCGGCAGGTATCCGCTCGTGACGCCCTTGGCGAAGCTCGTCATGTCGGGCACGACGTCGAAGCGCTCGATGCCGAACCACTCGCCGAGGCGTCCGAACGCGCAGATCACCGCGTCCGAGACGAGCAACACGCCGTGCCTGTCGCAGATCTCTCGCACCCGCCTCCAGTAGTCAGGCGGCGGAACGAGGCACCCTCCCGCGTTCTGCACGGGCTCCAGTATTACCGCCGCCACCGTCTCTGGCGGCCCGAACTCGATGGCCTCCTCGATGGCGTCAGCCGCCCCCTCCGGGTCCTGCTGCGTGTTCGGAACATGCATGAAGCCCTGCAACAGCGGCTCGAACGGCGCCCTGAAAGCGGGTAGCCCCGTCACGGAGAGCGCACCCATCGTCGTGCCATGGTAGGCGATCTTGCGCGAGATGACCTTGTAGCGCGTCGCCTCGCCGTTCGCCTTGTGGTACTGCCTAGCGAGCTTTATGACCGTCTCGACGGCCTCCGAGCCCGAGGAGACGAAGAAGGTCGAGTCGAGGTCCCCCGGCGCTATCTCGGAGATCTTGCGCGCCAGCTCCAGGCTCCTCGGGTGCTGGAAGCTCCAGTTGGGGAAGAACCCGAGCTCCTTCATCTGCCCGGCCGCGACCTCGCCTAACTCCGCCCTTCCGTGCCCGACCTGCGTCGTGAAGAGCCCGGCGAGCCCGTCTATGTAGCGGTTGCCCCTATCGTCGGTGACGTAGCAACCCTCGCCCGAGACGATGACCGGTAGCTTCGACCAGTCCTCGGCATAAGGCGTGAAATGGAGCATGAGGTTCTCCACGCCAGCGAGCGGCGTTCTGTCCCCACCCTCCCCGAGACCTCGCATGATATCCAACCCGTAACCTCCTCCAACCAACCCCCCATATCCTTTGCATGAATGCTACACAGTTACTGTAAGGGGGTCAAGACACGTTTACCGGGCCCCGGTAGTATAGAGACATGACCGTCTCCCGTCCGCTGGATCCGAGCGGGCGCGACCGTTACCGAAGCGTTATAAGAGTGTCTCCGAAGCGTTACCCTGGCGTTGCTGTCCTGTAATCCGCGTCCCTTAGAGTGTTTGTACACGCTCGGGGAGGCCGGGCGCGAGAAAGAGGAGACGGGCATGGGGCGGATGGCGATGGTTTTGACGGCGGTGGCTCTGATGGTAGTTCTCTCCGCGGGCGTGGCCGTGGCGGCCGACATAACCCGTGGTACCGAGGACCGCGACGTGCTCGACGGCAGCGGCAAGAACGAGACTATCTCCGGCCTCGGGGGCCCTGATACGCTCAGCGGCGCCGGGGGCAGGGACACGGTCAAGGGCGGCGACGGCGGCGACGAAGCGGGCGGCGGGACCGGGGCCGACGAGGTGTATGGTGGGCCGGGTGACGACTACCTGATAGACGCCCCCGACAACGACAGGGACGTGCTCTACGGCCATTCCGGCGAGGACAACATTCAGGTGCGGGACTTCCCTGCAGTCAAGGACGTCGTCTACTGCGGGTCCGGGCGCGACACGGCCTACGTGGACAGGCTGGACGTGGTTCACGACTGCGAGATCGTGCGGCTGCCGTAAGGAACAGCAGGACTGGATCGACGGGGGCGCGGATAGATCCGCGCCCCCTCGTATTGTGAGGACCCTTCGCTACTGGCCTCGGGAGGGTCTGGAGAACGCCCTTTCGAAGAAGTCCGCAAGGCGCGGGTAGAGAACCTTCAGGTTCTCGGGGCGCGCGATGCCGTGCCCCTCGTCCTCGAAGGTGAGCAGCTCGTAGGGAATGTCGTGGTCGCCGAGGGCTTTCGTGACGGCGTGGACGTTGTCAGGGGTGACGTTCGGGTCCCGGAGACCCTGTACGATCAGCAACTCCCCGCGGATGTTCTCCACGAAGTTCACCGGCGAGCGCTCGCGGTAGCGGTCCGGGACCTCCTCGGGGGAGCCGCCCATCATCTCCTCGCTGTACGGGCGGAGGTCGGGGCGGGTGGTGTAGTAGTCCACCACGAGGTCCGTCATGCCGCAGACCGGGGCCGCGGCGGCGACGAGGTCGGGCGGATAGTGTGTGATCGCCCACCACGCGGAGTACCCGCCGTACGAGGTCCCGGTGACGCCTGCGCGGCCCGGCTCCGCCACACCGGCCCGGATGAGCGCCTCGATGCCGTACCTGATGTCCTCCTGCTCGCGGCCGCCCCAGCCGTCCTCCTTTATGGTCTCCTGGAACCAGAGCCCGAACCCGGTGCTCCCTCTGTAGTTGGGAGTGAGCACGTCGAAGCCGCGCGAGACCAGGTACTGGACCTGGGCGTTGAACCGGTCCTCGGCGTGGTGGGTGGGACCGCCATGGATAAGCACGATGGTCCCCGTGCTCCGGCCCGGTGTCCGGTACAGCCATCCCTGCACCTCGAGCCCGTCAACGGACGTCCACGTGAAGTCCTCGGCCATGGCCAGCTCTCCCGGCTCCAGCGGGACGCGCTCCCAGAATCCGGTGAGACTGGCCTGGGTCTTGCCGGCTTCCGCGGGATCGAAGAGCACGAGGTCCACGGGCTGCCTGGCGTCGTAGTGCAGCCCGACCCAGCTCTCTCCGCCGGTCGGGGAGAGCGGGATCGCATTACCCGCGGCCACGGACGGGCGTTCTTCGGTCCCGGTTAAAGGGTCGAGCAGCGTAGCCTGGACCCGCGACCGCTCTACCTCCACCACGACGACGGGACCGCCGTTGGGAGGTACGAAAGCGTACTCGACGTTGCGCTCCGGATCGTCCAGGAGCCAGCGCACGGTACCTTCGTCCCACACGCCCAGCCTGCGGTGTGTTTCCGTCTCCGCCACGAACAGGACCCGCCGCCCATCCGGAAACCACGAGGCATAGACCTTGACCCGGGAACCGAAGTTGAGGATCTCGCGGTCGTCCCGGCCTTCGACGTCCACGAGCCAGACCTGCAATCCCGCCGAGTCGACGTCGTTGCGGTGGTAGAGAACGTGGTCACCCGGCGCGTTGAGCTGGGGCGCGTAGAAGTTGCCCCTCCGCGGACGGGCCAGTACTTCGCGCTCGCCGCTTCGGAGGTCGCAGCGGTAGATCCAGGTCTCCTCTATCTCCTCCCCGGTCTCTACGTCCACGTTCGCCCCGTAGACGAGCCAACGCCCGTGCACCTGCCCGCCCCGGACGTAGTAGCCGGGTGATTCTTCGGTGAGCGGCTCCATAACGCCCGGCTCCTCGAGCCCGACCCTGAAGAGCCGCGTACGCTCGTCCCCGTCCCTGTCCTGTCCCACCACGACGGCGCGGCTGTCCGGGGTCCACGACTCGACCAGCGTGTCGTCCGCCGTCTCCGTGAGGCGAATGGGGAGCGCCGAGCCGTCAGTGGGCGCCGCGAACACGTCCGCCGCGGGACCGAGCCGCGACCAGCTCCATGCGACCCAGCGGCCGTCCGGGGAGACCTGCGGGCCGTGCAGCACAGGTACGGAGAGCAGAGCCTCGAGCCGACTATCGGGGTTCAGCACTGAGGCCTAAGATCTTCTTTCTGGATCGACCGGGAACCGTGGGCTCCGCGCCCGCCTACAGGATCGGTCCCGGAGAGGAAACCCTGGAGCCTGAGGCCTGAAACCACCTCAGAAAGTCGGGGGGGTGTTGACGTAGACCGCCTCGACGGGCTCGTCTGCGGCCCACCATCGGTGCTGGGTGGTCGAGGGGAAGTAGAGCGTATCGCCCGGCGCTACCCGATAGGTGCCGTGGTCCTTGAGCTCCACGAACAGTACGCCGGAGACGACGTAGACGAACTCCTCCCCGTTATGCGAGTAGAAGCCCTCGCTCCCCGCGCCAGCCGGTACCCTTATGTAGGAAGGGTCCATTACCTTCTCCCCCGAGGCCATCTCCTCGAAACGCACGCCGTTGTCCCACTGCATGACCGGGCGATCCTCGCTCCGCACCAGCGGGGAGCTCTGGTCCAGGTCCGCCCCGAAAAGCTCCCGCATGGTCACCCCATACGCCTCCGCCAGCCGCCGCAGCGAGGCGATCGAAGCTCCCGACCCCCCGCGCTCGAGCGCCGAGATGAACGAGATGGAGAGCCCCGTGGTCTGCGATACCTCCTTGAGCGTCTTGTGCGCCCGCGTCCGCAGCCGCCGCAGCCGCTCCCCCATCGCGTTCGGCGACCCGGCGAAGCCGTTCTCCAGAGGGACCTCGTCGGCGGTGCCAAGCTGCTTGCGTATGGCGGCGAAGTTCAGGCCCTCGACCTTCCTGAGTTGCTTGATCGTGCGCAGCCGCTCCACATCCGGCTCCGTGTAAACCCTGTAGCCCCTGTCCGTGCGGCGCGGCCTCACCAGACGCTCCCGCTCCCATAACCTCAAAGTCTGAGGCGCCAACCCTATCGCCTGCGAAACCTCGCCTATGGAGAACCCAACCGAACCTCCGCCAAGCGCCAACAGTCCTCCCGTCTCGTTAGCGTTCCATATTTCAACCTCACAGTATACTTGCAAAGTTGCTGCAACGGCAGCGCGTGCCGCAAAGCCGTTGACAGTATCGTTGCAGGTTTATAGTAACCTGATATAAGGTACGGGGGAGGCAGAAGCGAGGAGGAGAGAGCATGGCTCGAGTCGTGGGTGTTCCGAAGGAGATCAAAGACCAGGAAGGCCGCGTTTCCATGCAACCGGACGGGGTGGCGGAGCTGGTCCACCACGGACACGAGGTGGTTGTGGAGGCGGGTGCTGGCCGGGGTGCTGGTTTCACGGACGAGGAGTACGAGGAGGCTGGCGCGAGGCTGGTCGAGGGGCCGGAGGAGGTCTTCGAGGCGGCGGGCTTGATCGTGAAGGTCAAGGAGCCCATCCCCGAGGAGTACGACCGCTTCCGCGAGGGACACGAGCTCTTCACGTACCTGCACCTTGCGGCTGACAAAGGGCTAACCGAGTTCTTGATGGAGCGCAAGATCGACTCCATAGCCTACGAGACCGTCGAGCTCCCTGACGGGAGCCTGCCGCTCTTGACCCCGATGAGCGAGGTGGCGGGGAGGATGGCGACGCAGGCTGCGGCCCGTTGCCTGGAGAGCCCGCAGGGTGGGGCGGGGCTGTTGTTGGGAGGCGTGCCGGGTACGCCGGCTGCCAAAGTAACCATCATCGGCGGCGGCGTGGTGGGCATGGAGGCGGCCAAGATCGCGGTGGGGATGCGCGCCATAGTCAGGGTCCTCGACATCGACCCCACGCGGCTAGCGTACCTCTCGGACATCTTCGGGGGCAGGGTGGACCTGGTCATCCCGAACAGGGCGAGGACCGCTGCTTACGTCGCCGAGTCGGACGTGGTCATCGGGGCCGTTCTGGTGCACGGGGCGAAAGCGCCCAAGCTCGTCAGCCGGGACATGGTGGCGAGCATGAGAGACGGGTCCGTGGTGGTTGACGTCGCCATAGACCAGGGTGGGTGCATCGAGACCGCCAGGCCGACCACGCACTCGGACCCGACCTACGTCGAGGAGGGGGTCGTCCACTACTGCGTCGCCAACATCCCCGGGGCGGTGGCGAGGACATCGACGCTCGCGCTCACGAGCGTCACGTTGCCGTACCTGATCAAGATAGCCGACAAGGGGATAGAGGGGGCTGTGCAGGAGGACCCCGCGCTGGCGAAGGGCCTCTCGACTCTGGACGGCAACCTCGTCTCGGCGCCGGTCGCCGAGGCCCACGGCCTCAGCTACACCGACCCTGAGAAGCTACTGAGGTAGGTGAAAGGCATGGACACGAAAGACGCGAAGATACGCGAGCTGGTCGAGAAGGACGAGCGCTACGTCTGGCACGCCATGTCGCGCTACACGCCGGTAGAGGGGGGAGGCACCGCGCCGTCCCCGCGGATAATGGTAACGGAGGGTGAGGGAGCCTGGATCTCCGACGCTGAAGGCAACCGTTACCTCGACGGTATGTCCGGTCTGTGGTGCGTCAACGTAGGCTACGGACGCGAAGAGCTGGCGAAGGCTGCTTACGACCAGCTCGTCAAGCTGCCCTATTACCCGCTCACGATGGGCCACGAGCCGGCCGTGGAGCTGGGCGAGAAGCTCAACGAGTGGCTCGGCGACGAGTACGTCGTCTTCTACTCCAATTCCGGCTCGGAGGCCAACGAGACGGCGTTCAAGGTGGCGCGCCAGTACCACGAGCAGAACGGCGAGCCGAGGCGGTGGAAGTTCGTCTCCCGCTACCGGGCCTACCACGGCAACTCCATGGGCTCGCTGGCGGCCACGGGCCAGGCCGCGCGCAAGTACCGCTACGAGCCACTCGCTCCCGGCTTCCTGCACGTCGCGCCCCCCGACCGCTACCGCTGCGCCTACTGCGCCGACCGGCCCGAGTGCAATCTGGAGTGCGCCAGGGCCATAGAGCGCACCATTCAGTGGGAGCTAGCCGAGACGGTCGCCGGGGTCATCATGGAGCCCATCATCACCGGCGGCGGCGTGCTCGTCCCGCCCGACGGCTACGTCGAGGAAGTGGCAAGGATCTGCCGGAACAACGGCGTCCTGTTCATCGTGGACGAGGTGATCTGCGGTTTCGGCCGCACGGGCCGGCGTTTCGGCTACCAGCACTACGGCGTCAAGCCGGACATCGTGACGATGGCCAAGGGCATCACGAGCGCCTACCTGCCGCTCTCTGCCACCGCCGTGAAGCGCGAGATCTTCGAGGCGTTCAAGGGGACGGAGGAGTACGATCACTTCCGCCACGTCAACACCTTCGGCGGCAATCCGGCGGCGTGCGCGCTTGCGGTGAAGAACCTCGAGATCATGGAGGAGGAGGATCTGTCCGGGCGTTCGGCAAAGATGGGTGAGAGGTTGCGTGGCAAGCTCGCCGGACTCGAAGACCATCCGAACGTCGGGGAGATCAGGCACAAGGGCCTCCTCTTCGGAATAGAGCTCGTCGAAGACAGAGAGACCAGGACCCCGGCCACGGCCGAGAGGGTCGCGAAGGTCATCTCCGGCTGCAAGGAGAGAGGGCTGATCGTCGGGAAGAACGGCGACACGGTGGCAGGCTTCAACAACGTCATCACCCTCGCCCCTCCGCTGGTCGTGAGCGACGATGACCTGGAGTTCATCTCCGGCGCCTTGAGCGAGAGCCTGCGTAGTTTGTAGAGAGCACGGCCGGCACGCCCGGGTCGTCTCGATTTATTGTTCGCCGTACGGGTTGCGGGGGATCGTGGGTGGCCGTAAGCTGCCCTGACAGGGGATCGAGGCGGTTGAAAGGGGGAGGCATGGCTGAAGCCAGCGCGGACCGGCGGGGTGGACGCGAGCAGGGTCAGCTGCAGCCTGGTTTAAAGAGGCGGCACATGACCATGATCGCCATCGGCGGGATCATCGGCGCGGGCCTCTTCGTGGGGACCGGACCGATCCTCAACCAGGCCGGTCCGGCGACGATCCTCACGTACCTGCTGACGGGAGCCATCCTCATCTTGGTCATGCGGATGCTCGGCGAGATGGCGGTGGCGCAGCCCTCGGTCGGCTCCTTCTCCGACTACAGCCGCATGGCTCTGGGAAACTGGGCCGGTTTCTCCGTCGGGTGGCTCTACTGGTACTTCTGGGCGATAGTGGTCGGCTTCGAGGCCACCGTGGCGGCCGGCATTCTGGGTGAGTACATACCGGGGATACCGCCCTGGCTCATATCCTTGATCCTGATCCTGCTGCTAACCGCCACCAACCTCTACTCGGTCGGCTCCTACGGCGAGTTCGAGTTCTGGTTCGCCGGTATAAAGGTGGCGGCGATCATCATCTTCATCGTGCTGGCCATCCTGTTCGTGACCGGCGTGCTGCCGGGTGGTGGTATGGGTCTCTCGAACCTCTACGCTCACGGCGGCTTCTTCCCCAACGGGGGTCTGGTGATGTTCAGCGGCGTCGTCACGGTGATCTTCGCGTTCGTCGGGGCGGAGATCGTCACCATCGCGGCATCCGAGTCCAACGAGCCCGAGCGGGGCGTGGCAAGGGCGACCAACCAGGTCATCTACAGGATCCTGCTCTTCTACGTGGGCTCGGTCTTCTTCCTGGCGGCGGTGGTGCCGTGGGACACCAAGTTCTCCGCCGACGCGGTGCTCCAGAGCCCGTTTACTATCGCTTTCCAGAAGATGGGCATACCCTTCGCGCCCGATATCATGAACTTCGTGGTCCTGACCGCCGTGCTCAGCGTTCTCAACTCGAGCCTCTACACGACCTCCCGGATGCTCTTCGCGCTCACGAGGCACAACGACGCGCCGGGGTTCTTCACCGATACCACCCGCCGCGGCGTCCCGATGTGGGCGATCCTCGCGGGGACCAGCTTCGCTTACATCTCCGTCGTGATCTACTACTTCTTCCCCGAGGAGATCTTCACGTGGCTGATCAATGCCTCGGGCGCCATCGCGCTCTTCGTCTACCTTCTGATCGCCATCTCTGAGCTCGTGATGCGCCGCCGCCTGGAGCGCGAGGCGCCCGACAGGCTCCAGTTGAGGATGTGGCTCTACCCGTGGCTGACGTACCTGTCTATAGCAGCCATGGTGGCCGTGCTCATCGCGATGTCGGTCATCCCCGACCAGCGACCCCTGCTGATAGCGAGCTTGATCAGCGCCGCCGTGATCCTGGCGGCCTACCTGCTACGCCGCCAGTTCGGACCCCCGGAGAAAGATCCCAGGGAGGCGGCCCGGAGATAGAGAAAGAGGACGCCCCGCGCGCTCCCAGACGAAAGGAGAGGGTCCCTTGACCCGCTACGAGCCGGCCGACTCGTTCGTGACGCCGCGCTTCTCAGGCGTGCGCACTTTCATGAGGCTGCCGAACGTCCAGGACCTGGAGAACGCCGACGCCGCCATCGTCGGCGCCCCCTTCGATACCGGCGGCACCTTCCGTGTCGGCGCCCGCTTCGGCCCCGAGTCCATAAGGTCGATCTCGCATCTCTTGAGGCGCTACAACCCCTCTTAGGCGTCGGGATCTTCGACCACCTCTCGGTCATAGACTATGGCGACGTGCCCGTCGTCCCTGGCTATATCGAGGAGAGCTACGAGAGGATAAAGGAGGGACTCGAGCCGATACACAGAGCGGGGGTCATCCCCATAGTGCTCGGCGGCGACCATTCCATAGCCCTGCCGGAGCTCAGGGCCGCGGCCGCGGTGCACGGCCCGTTGTCCCTCGTGCAGTTCGACTCGCACCCGGACACCTGGGACGCCTACTTCGGCCAGAAGCACACGCACGGGACGCCCTTCCGCCGCGCCGTGGAAGAGGGGCTGCTCGACCCTTCGCGCTCGATACAGGTGGGTATGAGAGGTTCGATCTACGACGAAGGGGACTGGGAGGACGCAATAGAGATGGGCTTCGACCTGGTCCCAACCGATGACTGTCAGGAAGCTCGGAATCGAAGAGACCATAGCCCGCATCCGCGAGCGGGTTGGAGACGCCAGGATCTACGTCTCCTTCGACGTGGACTTCGTCGACCCGGCGTTCGCGCCTGGCACCGGGACGCCGGAGATCGGGGGCTTCACCAGCCGCGAGGCCCAGGAGTTCGTGGGCGGCCTCGCGGGATTGGACATCGTCGGCTGCGACGTGGTCGAAGTATTGCCCCCCTACGACCCCGCGCAGATAACGGCGCTTCTCGCCGCGAACGTGGCGCACGAGTTCTTGAGCCTCTTCGCCCTCAGGAGGAAGAACGGTGGATAACCTGCTCCTCGACTATCTGGTCATAGCTCTCTACTTCGCCGTGATGATTGGAGCCGGCTACTGGGGCCTGAGAAGGGCCCGCAGTGCTGACGACTACCTCGTCGCAGGGCGGCGCCTCGGTCCCTTCATGTACATCGGGCTCTGAGCGCCGTGGTGCTCGGCGGCGCCTCGACCATCGGCGGCGTAGCTTTGGGCTACGAGAACGGCATCTCCGGCATGTGGCTCGTCTTCTGGATCGGCATGGGCGTCATAGCCCTCGGCATCCTCATGTCCACCCGGCTCTGCGGCTCGGCGTCTACACCGTCTCCGAGATGCTCGAGAACCGCTACGGGGCGGCCTCGCGCCTGATCAGCGCGATCATCATAGCCGCCTACGCCCTCATGATCGCCGTAACCTCCACCATCGCCATAGGCACCGTCTTCAACGTCGTACTCCCTCTCTCGCCCAGCATCGCAATACTCGTCGCCGGCGGCATCGTCGTCGCCTACTCCGTGGCGGGAGGGATGTGGTCGATCACCCTCACGGACTTCTTGCAGTTCCTGATCATGACGGTCGGCATCTTCTTCTTGTTGTTGCCGCTCACTATCGCCGCCGCCGGCGGCTTCTCCGGGATGCAGGAAGCGTTGCCCGCCTCCTACTTCGACCTCACGGCTATAGGGTGGCAGACGATCTTCACCTACTTCCTGCTGTTCTTCTTCGGGCTGATGATCGGGCAGGACATCTGGCAGCGGGTGTTCACCGCGCGCAGCCCCGAGATCGCGCGCTGGGGCAGCGTCACCGCAGGCGTCTACTGCCTGCTCTACGCCTTCGCCGGCGCCCTCGTTGGGACCGCGGCACGCGTCATCCTGCCCGACCTCTCCAATCCGGACAACGCTTTCGCCCGCATAGCGAGCGAGGCCCTACCGGCGGGGATCACCGGCCTGGTCCTCGCCGCCGCACTCGCGGCCGTGATGTCAACCGCCAGCGCCGGCCTCCTCGCCTCCTCCACCATCCTCGCCAACGACGTCTACGCTGCCTTCGTCGCCCGCGGCGAGCACAACAGGGTGCTGATAAACCGCGTGACCACCCTGCTCGTCGGCATCGTAGTCCTCGTCATCTCGCTGATCGTCAGCGACGTGATCGGGGCTCTGACGGTAGCCTACGACCTCCTGAGCGGCGCGCTGTTCGTGCCCATAGTGGGCGCCCTGTTCTGGAGGCGCGCGACCGCAGCGGGCGCCCTGGCTTCCATGGCCGCGGGCAGCGCCGTCGTGGTGTTCTTCATGGTCAAGGACGGCCTGTTCGCGAACACCCCGATCATCTACGGTATCGCGGTGAGCCTCGTCGTCTTCGTGGTCGTGAGCCTGCTCACGCCAAAGCCCTCCGACGAGAGCATGAGGGCCTGGGAAAGCAAGCTCAGCGGATCCGGCACCCCGCCGTAGTGGCGGGTATACTGGAAAGCATCAGACCGACGGGAAGAGGTGCCGAAGATGCTTGAGTCGACGAGGATCAAGACCGAGATACCGGGGCCGAAGAGCCGGGCTTTGATGGAGCGGCGGCACCGCGCCGTCTCGTCGGGCGTGGGTATCGCGACGCCGATGTTCGCCAAGGAAGCGAAGGGCGCCCTGTTAACCGACGTGGACGGCAACACGTTCATAGACTTCGGCGGCGGCATCGGGGTTATGAACGTCGGACACACGAACGCGCGGGTTGTCGAGGCGGTCAGGGAGCAGGCAGAGAGGCTCACCCACAGCTGCTTTTACGTCACGGAGTACGAGCAGTACATAGAGCTTGCCGAGAGGCTCAACGCTCTTATCCCCGGGGACTCCGAGAAGCGCTCATTCTTCGTCAACTCGGGGGCCGAGGCGGTCGAGAACGCTGTCAAGATCGCGCGCTACTACACGGGGCGTCAGGCGGTGATAGCCTTCGAGAACTCCTTCCACGGCCGCACGATGTTCGCGATGACGCTCACGGGCAAGACCGACCCGTACAAGAAGGGCTTCGGGCCGTTCGTCCCCGAGGTCTACAGGGTGCCGTCGCCCTACGCCTACCGCTGCCCTGCGGGCAGGGACTGCTCGGGCGGTTGCCAGGGCGACTGCTTCGCGGCCATCGAGAGGGCGTTCGTTAGCACGGTGCACCCGAGCAGCGTCGCGGGGATCATAGTCGAGCCGGTCAGCGGGGAGGGCGGCTTCATACCTTTCCCGGACTTCTACCTGAGGCAACTGCGCGAGCTGTGTGACGAGCACGGTATCCTGATGATCGTGGACGAGGTCCAGACGGGCTACGGCCGCACGGGGAAGATGTTCGCCATCGAACACTCCGGGGTGGAGCCGGACATCGTCACGACGGCCAAGAGCATGGGCGGGGGTCTCCCCATAGCCGGCGTTACTGGGAAGGCGGAGATCATGGACTCCGTCCACGTCGGCGGCCTCGGCACCACCTACGGCGGCAACCCGATTTCCTGCGCAGCCGCCCTCGCCGTGCTCGAAGCTTTCGAGGAGGACGACCTCCTCTCGCGGGCGAACGTCGTTGGTCAGCGCGTCATGGCCGCGATGCGCGAGATCCAGGAGCGGCACCCTGACTTCGTCGGCGACGTGCGCGGCAGGGGCCCGATGGCCGCGATGGAGTTCGTCAAGGACGCCCAGAGCCGCGCTCCCGACAAGGAGCGGACCGCGAGGGTGATTCAGGAGGCCCTGCAGCAGGGGCTCCTGCTCCTCAGCGCAGGCCAGTACGGCAACTGCATCCGTACCCTCATGCCCTTCGTCATCACCGACGAGGAACTGGAGGAAGGCCTCACCATTCTGGGCCGCGCCGTGGACGCCGCCGCTTGAAGAGCTAGTCAATTAAAAATGGCACGGGCCGCGACTTGCGGCCCGTATGCTATCGAGGGGATGAGCCGCGCACAGTGTCAGCGCCACGGACTCCATTCTCGGGGCGCAACCACAGCGAGAGGTGAGTGGGCTGCATCGTCTCCCTTACCACCCCTAGCAGGTCGTCGTTCAACGCGTCCAGATCCGTCTCGTCGCGCAGCTTCGTCGAGAAGGCTTCTAGAGTCTTTCTCGCGTCGTACTTGCGGCGGTAGAAGCGGCGGTCTATGAAGGTCTGGATGCGACGCCGCAGAGGGTTGAACAACGCGGCTATGGTCAGCGTGGATGCCACTATCGCGAGCTGCGACTCCCCTCCTGCAAGCGTCCTGAAGAGGTACTGCAAAAAGACCACGCCGCAGAGGTAGACCAGGACCAGCATCGCTGTGAGCGCGCCGTAGACGAGGGTACGGTTGATGAGGAGGTCTATGTCGTAGAGGTGGTGCTTGAGGATCGCTATACCCACGGCGACGGGTATGCCGAGGAGGGAGGTGATACCCACCAGGTAGGAGAACATTAATTGCGGCTCCCCGCTAGAGGACATGACGTTCTGAGCCGTCCAGCCTATTGCCAGAGGAACGCCGGCGAGAGCGAGCCACTTGATCTGCAGTCGCTCTTCTCCCGTCGCCCGGCGGTATCGCACCACTATGGAGACCGCCGAGATCACCACGCTCGCCGGGAGCAGAACCCACCCCACGCCCCCGTCTTCAAGGACGCTCCCCTCGAGCGGGGCCAGCCCTAGTGGGTTCGTGACCTCGGGGTAGTCGCTCAGAGGCCCGGGCGTGAAGGCCGAGCCGAAGGCGAGCGTCGCCAGAGCCACCACGGTGAGCCAGCTCACGACCCTCCAGCGGTTGGAGGGAAGCTGCCCGTCGGGGAACAGCAGGAGTCCGAACGTCATGGCGGGACCCACGCCCGGGACCCAGATCCAGTAGGCGAGCCAGGCAGCCAACTCCGTCCCCGGCAACCTGCTCGGCGCGGCGAGCGAGAACGTGGCGTATCCGCTGGCGAGGGTTGTGGCCCCGATGGTGAATCCCGCCAGGCACAGAACCCAGCCGATGCGGTTGCCGGGTCGGCGCGCCACGATGAGCGCGCCGACAGTGGAGAATGCAAGCACCAGGGCCGCCAGGGTCAGGACGGCGACAATCTGGGGGATGCCGACTAGCACGGCGGACGGGGTAGTTGACCAGTACAGGGGCACGGACAGGATGGCGAGCGCCGCGGAGAGCGCCCACACCGACCAGGCCAACCCCGAGGAGATCCGAGGACTCATCTCGATAGGCTCCTGGCCCAGGACCTGCGTCTCTGTTGCACGCGCGGTACCATACCCTTCACACTTTACACGCCGAGCGTCTTCCGAGCGTTACGGCAACCGTTACGAACCTGGCAGAGACGGACAAAGTATTGATTCCACGCACGGCGGAGAACGCCTACCTGCTCCGACGTTGGGTGAATACGACCAAAGTCCTAGAGAAAGAAGTGGTACTTCGCCGGATGCGCTCGCTTCGCTGGCGCCCGAAAAACGCCACCACGTCTACAAGACGCTGAGGCTGAGGGTGAATTGCTGCTAGGACTCTATAGAGCTCAGCGGAACGTTCGGGGAGAGCCAAATTATGTGTCAAATCTAGAACTCTACGGGCAACCCTCTCAGGCCGCGCAGTATCATGCCGGGGCGCCAGCTCAGGGATTCGGGCGATCCCTTGAGCCGGAGGTTGGGCATCCGGCGCAGCAGGGTGGAGATGGCGATCTGGCCCTCCATCCGGGCGAGCGGCGCGCCCAGGCAATGGTGGATGCCTTTGCCGAAGGCGAGGTGCCTGTTGTCGGTGCGGGTGATGTCCAGCTCGTCCGGGTCCGAGAAGCGTTGTGGGTCGTGGTCGGCGGCCGCGAGCACTACCAGCACCATCTCGCCTCTCGGGATGACCTGGCCGCCTATCTCAACGTCCTCCCTGGCGAATCGCTCGGTCGAGGTCTCGACGGGTCCGTCGTAGCGCAGCAGCTCCTCGACAGCGGGCTTGATGAGCGAAGGGTCTTCCTTGAGCTTCCGGAGCTGATCTGGGTGTTGTAGCAGCGCGAGCGCGCCGTTGCCGATAAGGTTGACGGTGGTCTCGTGGCCCGCTACCAGGAGCAGGAAGACCATGCCGAGCAACTCGTCTTCCGAGAGCCTGTCGCCTGCCTCCTCCGCTCGAACCAGCGCGCTGACGAGGTCGTCTCCGGGGTTCGCGCGCTTCTCCTCGAAGAGAGCGCGCAGATAGTCCGTGAAGGCCTGCATGTGCGGGATGAGTATCTCCTCCATGTACTCCTGGGAAGCGTTGCCGGAGACGGCGGCGTCCGACCACTCGCGGAAGTTGTTCCTGTCTTCTGCGGGCACGCCGAGCAACTCGGCGATGACGGTGATGGGCAGCGGGAACGCGTAGTCGTCTATGAGGTCCATCTCGCCCCTGTCCTGTACCGCGTCGAGCAACCCGTCAGAGATCGCCTGGACGCGTGGGCGCAGCCGCTCTATGAGGCGCGGCGTGAAAGCCTTGGAGACCAGCGCCCGCAGGCGCTCGTGGTCGGGCGGGTCCGTGTCGAGCATGTTCTGGCTGAGGGGCTTCATCACTTCGGGGATCGGCGGGACCTGGGCGAGCTGTTCGGGGGTAAGGGCGCCGCGCCAGTCCTTGACGAAGCGGTGGTCTTTGAGGACCGCCAGGACGTCTTCGTAGCGCGTGATCAACCACACCCCGCGTCCGTCGGGCAGGGCGGCGCGGTAGACCGGGGCGCTCGAGCGCAGCCTGGCGTAGGTGGGGTAGGGGTCCGCTTTGAAGGCGGGGTCGAAGAGGTCGACCCGTGGAGGCTGCGACATGCATCTGTCCTCTCGTCGGCCGGTGGTCTTCCTACTATACGCCCGGAGACGCCGGCGGGTCTCAGCCCGTCAGGTTCGGGTAGCCGGAGGCGCCGCTTTGCCTTCGAGGTAGCCTCTGGCGACCATGGTGATGAACTGGTAGACGGCGTCCTCCCTCGGTGAGAGGGGTCCCTGGCGGTAACCGCGCGAGGAGACGCCCCGCTGGACGCCTTCGCACGCCCGCCAGTCCTGCCTGTTGGTTATGTCCCAGAAGTTGCTGGCGTAGGAGGGGTCGAAGCCTTTCGCCTCGACCGCCTCGCGGGAGAACAGCCACTCGCACTCGATGGCCGTCCGGTCGGGGGCGAGGGGCCTGAGGCGGTGGGTCATTATGTAGTCGGGGTGGACGCTCAGGAGCAGGTTCGGGAACAGCCCGAAGTAGTAGACCTTCCTCTCCTGGCCCTCCGCCAGGTGCGGCAACGTGGGGGCCTGGCTCTCGCCCGAAAGCGACATGGTCTGCGTGCCCTCGGCCAGGTCCATGGGTCCGCCGACCCAGAGCCCTTCCGGCTCGAGGTTGAGGCTGCTCGTGGGGGGACTCACCCGCGAGAACTCGGGGTGGATGACGGAGCAGTGGTAGCACTCGTGGTAGTTCTCGGTGATGACCTTCCAGTTCGCCGCTACCTCGTAGTCGTGGCGGGCGCCCGCCACCAACTCCTCGGAACGGTGGTTCTTTATCAGCTCCCCGAGGTTGCCGATGTGCTCTTCGAAAGGCGGAGCGTCCCCGCTGGCGTTCGCGAAGAGCCAGCCGTGCCACTCGACGATGCTGAGGGGCACGAGCGAGTAACCGTCTCTGTCGAAGCCCGCGAGCTTCCCGAACCCCGGAGCGCCTGCGAGGCTCCCGTCGAGCCCGTACGCCCACGCGTGGTAGGGGCAGCGGATGAACTTCTGGTTGGTACCGCAGCCCGCCTCGAGGAGCTCGTGACCGCGGTGGCGGCACACGTTGTAGAAGGCGTGCAGCCCTCCTTCTTCGTCGCGGGTGAGGAGGGCCGACTCGAGGCCGACCGCGACAGCGCGCTGGTCGCCCGCGCTCCGCAGGTCCTCCGCGCGCCCCACACAGACCCAGGTCCTGTCGAAAAAGTGATCCAGCTCCCACCGGAACACCGACTCCGACGTGTAAGCTTCGGAGGGGAGGGTGCTGCTCTTGCCGAATGGGGCCAGAGCAGGAGCGAGAGATTCCCGAGCAACAGGCGTCATGGCGGACCCACCCCCTTGGTGTTTGCTGTAATGGGTTATATTTACTAGACTTTCGACCCGGCGTCAAAGGGGGTGGCATGGTGTCGGATGCGGGCAATCATGACGTTATCGTTGTCGGGGGAGGGCACAACGGGCTGGTGTGCGCGGCGTACCTCGGCCGGGCCGGCCTGAAGACGCTCGTCCTCGAACGCCGCCACCTGGTTGGCGGCGCCGCCGTGACCGAAGAGGTGTGGCCCGGGTTCAAGGTATCCACGGCGTCCTACGTGGTGAGCCTGCTCTCGCCGAGGATAGTCGAGGAGCTCGAGCTCCAGAGGCACGGTTACCACGTCTACCCGCTCGACCCCGCGTACTTCGCTCCGTTCCCCGACGGCTCGGGGTTCCTTCTGTGGGAGGACTCGCGCCGCGCGGCCGAGGAGATCGGGAAGATCAACAAGCGCGACGGCGCAGCCTACCCGGAGTACAGCCGCGCGCTGGACGAGCTCGCCAACCTCGTGCGGCCGCTCCTCTACAAGGTCCCCCCAGACCCCAGCATCCGCTCCCTGGCAGATATCAGGGAGGCGCTTTCTCTCGGACGCTACGCGTTCGGCAACAGGAGAGACCTCTCGCGGCTCGTGGACCTGATGACCATGTCGTGCGCGGACTTCCTGGAGCAGTTCTTCGTGGACGAGCGGGTCAAGGGCGCCCTCGCGCCTGGGGGCGTCATCGGCATGTGGGGCGGGCCGATGAGCCCCGGCTCAGCCTACGTGCTGCTCCACCACAGGATGGGCGAAGCCCACGGCGTGACAGGGGGGTGGGGCTTCGTGCGGGGCGGAATGGGGGGCCTCTCGGAGGCCATCGCAGAGTCCGCGCGTGCCGCAGGTGTAGATATCCGCACCGAAGCCGAGGTGGCAAGCATAGACGTCTCGGATGGGCGGGCGACTGGCGTGACGCTGGTGGACGGCACGCGGCTCAGGGCTCGCACTGTCATCTCGGGGGCGCACCCTGGGACGACACTGCTCTCGCTGGTCGGCAGGGAACACCTGCCCGCGGAGGTCGTGACGGATCTGGAGCACTTCAGGAACCGCAGCCCTTCCGCGAAGGTCAACTTGGCGCTCTCGGAGCTCCCGGATCTTGTGGCCATGCCTGGCAAGGAGCTCGGGCCCCAGCACCCTGAGATCATGATCAGCCCCTCCCTCGAGTACCTGGAGAGGGCGTGGGACGAGGCCAAGTACGGCCGGTTCTCCGAGCGGCCGATGATCGACGCCGTGATACCCACGACCAAAGACCCGACCATCGCGCCCGAGGGGAAGCACATAATGACGTGCTTCGTCCAGTACGTCCCGTACCGGCTCAAGGACGAGAGCTGGGAGAACGGCGCGCGCGAGAGGCTGGCCGAGACCGTCATCAACACCATCGACGAGTACGCGCCCAACTTCAGGGAGTCCGTGATCGAGCGCCAGGTCCTCACGCCCTACGACCTGGAGCAGCGGTTCGGCCTGATCGGGGGCAACATCTTCCAGGGAGAGATGTCGCTCGACCAGCTCTTCTCCTTCCGGCCCTCGCCCGAGCTCTCCGGCTACAGGACCCCGGTCAAGGACCTCTACCTGTGCGGCTCCGGCACGCACCCGGGTGGAGGGGTCATGGGTATTCCTGGGCTGAACGCGTCCAGAGTGGTGCTCAAGGACGCAGGGAGCAAGAAGGGATGGTTGGGGAGGGCTCGAGCCTGACCTGCCGGCGCGGAACTTGCTATGATGGGTAGTTGGGGAAGCGGTGCCGATCACTGCCCGCGGGAAACAGCGTGGATTGGAGGAGAACTATGTCCGGGGCGCGGCTGCTCGTTGCGTTGGTTTTGGTCCTGGGGCTGTGCGCCGCCTGTGGCGGCTCCCAGGGTAGCAGCGAGGAAGGCGGCAAGAACCTACTGCAGGAGGTCAAGGACCGCGGTGTGCTCAGGGTCTCTACAGACCCTGCCTATCCTCCGCAGTCCTTCATGACCCAGAGCGGCGAGTTCAAGGGCTTCGACATCGACGTGGCCGAGGAGATCGCCAAGCGGATGGGCGTCGAGGTGGAGTGGCAGACCCCAGCCTGGGAGGTCATCACCGCGGGGCACTGGAACGGCCGGTGGGACGTGAGCGTGGGCTCGATGACCGTGACCCCGCGCGCGCAAAGAGGTACTCTACTTCACCCCGGCCTACTACTACACCCCGGCGTCGGTGGCCGTGCACGAGGAAAATAGCGACATCACCAACCTCGAAACAGATCTGGACGGGAAGAGGATCGGGGTCTGCGCGGCCTGCACCTACGAGCAGTATCTGGACAGGACCCTCGACATCCCAGGCGAGGATATCGAGTTCGTCGTGGACAGCCCCCAGATCCAGACCTACGACACGGACACCTCGGCCATCCAGGACCTCGAGCTCGGCGACGGGGTGCGGCTGGACGCGGTTATGACCGCGCTACCGACCCTGCAGGGAGCCGTCGAGGCAGGCAAGCCTATCAAGATGGTTGGCGACCCGCTCTTCTACGAGCCGCTGGCCGCCGCCATAGACAGGGAAGCGCCAAGCGATCCCAAGCCCCTGGTGGACGAGATGAGCAGGATCATCGAGGAGATGCACCAGGACGGTACCCTGACCGAGCTCTCCGAGAAGTGGTACGAGGGCACCGACCTGACGAAGAAGCAGTAGCTCTCATCCCATGACGACCAGGGTCATCAACGGCGTCAGGGACACGGTCGAGGGCTGGCTGGGACGCTTCTCGTTCCGCACCAAGGTCACGGCGGTGTGGGCGCTCATCTTCGTGTTGCTCGCGGTGGTCTTCGTGGCTTTCCGCTTCGACACCGAGTTCATGCTTGACTGGCTGCCCTACCTCCTTGGCGGCGTTCCGCTCACCATACTCATCTCGGTGCTCGGGATCATGCTCGCCGTCCCGCTCGCGCTGGTGGCCGCGCTGGCCCGCCTCTCCAGAAACCCCCTGCTGTACGGGGTCGCCGGCTTCTACATCTCCTTCATCAGGGGAACCCCGCTCATCGTCCAGATCTTCTTCATCTACCTCGGGCTACCCCAGCTCGCGAGCTATGCCCCGAGCCGATCAGCCAGTTGTTCATCCTGGGCTCCGTCACGTCCGGGGTGCTTGCCCTTGGGCTCAACTACGGCGCTTACATGGCCGAGATCTTCCGCGCCGGCATCCGCTCGGTGGGGCACGGGCAGGTAGAGGCGGCGCACGCCCTTGGCATGACGGGCTTGCAGACCACCAGGCGCATCGTGTTGCCACAGGCGGTGCGCGTGATCGTCCCGCCGACCGGCAACGAGTTCATCGCGATGATCAAGGACTCCTCGCTCGTTGGCATCGTCGGCACCCAGGAGCTCTTCTTCAGGGCCTCCAAGATAGGCCGCCAGTACTTCCATAGCCTGGAGATGCTCGTCGTCGCCGCGATGATCTACTGGATCCTCACGAGCACACTCTCCTACTTCCAGGCGAAGCTGGAGAGACGGCTGGAGAGGGGCTACGTCAGGGACCAGCCGCATGGACACTAGACCGATCGTCAGCGTCCGGAACTTAGGCAAGCGATTCGGCCAGCACCAGGTCCTGAAGGACGTCTCGCTCGAAGTGGCCTCCGGCGAGGTCGTCGTGATCTTCGGCCGGTCGGGCTCGGGCAAGAGCACGCTCCTGCGGTGCATCAACCTGCTGGAGCAGCCGACCTCGGGTAGCGTGGAGGTAGACGGCATCGAGTTCAATCCCGGACCGCTGGCCTCGCGCCTCAAGCGGGCAACCGTACGCGAGATCCGGCTGAAGACGGGGATGGTCTTCCAGGACTTCAACCTGTTTCCCCACCTCAGCGTGATCCAGAACGTCGTGGAAGCCCCGATCACGGTGAAGAAGATGCCTAAAGAGGAAGCGGAAGAGCTCGGCATGCACTTCCTCGAGAAGGTCGGCGTCGCGGACAAAAGAGACGAGCATCCCATACGGCTCTCGGGCGGGCAGAAGCAGCGGGTGGCAATCGCGAGGGCGCTTGCCATGGAGCCGAAGACCCTGCTCTTCGACGAGCCCACCTCCGCGCTCGACCCCGAGCTCATCGGGGAGGTGCTCGCCGTGATGAAGGACCTGGCCCACGAGTCGGGCGTGACGATGCTCGTCGTGACCCACGAGATGGGGTTCGCCCGCGAGGTTGCCCACAGGATGGTGTTCATGCATGAGGGAAGGCTGATCGAAGAGGGCCCTCCCGCCGAGCTCATCTCCGGCGCCAGAGACCCGCGCACGCGGCGCTTCCTGGAAGCGGTGCTCTAGCCTAGAGCACCGCCTCTACGCGGAAAGCCAGCTCGGGAAGTGGTGAGGACCTGATCTCTTCTCCGCGGCGCGCCCCTCTCGACGGGAAGTATATCCGGGCGCCTCGGCGATCCCGCCTATCTTTTCGGACCTTTCTAGTCTTTCTTTAACAGCTCTTCCAGGTAGTCCGTGTGGTACTCGCCGGAGCGGAATGCGTCGTCTTCCAGGAGCCGCATGTGGAGGGGGATGGTGGTCTTGATCCCTTCGATGCGGTACTCGCGCAGGGCTCGTCGGGCGCGGTTTATCGCCTCCTCGCGGGTGAGGGCCCAGACGATCAACTTCGCTACCAGCGAGTCGTAGAAGGGTGGGATCTTGTAACCCTGGTAGATGGCCGAGTCCACGCGGACGCCGGGGCCGCCGGGCACGTCGAGGAAGGAGATCTCCCCCGGCGAGGGCATGAAGTCCTTCTCCGGGTCCTCGGCGTTGATGCGGAACTCCATGGCCCAGCCGTTGAAGGGCACGTTCTCCTGCTCGAGGCTCAAGGGATCGCCGCCCGCGACCCTCAACTGCTCCTTCACCAGGTCAACGCCCGTGAGAGTCTCCGTCACCGGGTGCTCGACCTGTATCCTGGTGTTCATCTCGATAAAGTAGAAGCTCGTCACCATCCATGAGGAACTCCACAGTGCCCGCGCTGGTGTACCCGACCTCCCGCGCCAGCCTGACGGCGGCCCCGGCCATATTCTCGCGGACCTCGGGGCTTATGCCCGGGGACGGCGCCTCCTCGAGTATCTTCTGCCTGCGGCGCTGCATCGAGCACTCCCGTTCGTAGAGGTGGACGACGTTACCCTCGTGGTCGCCCATGACCTGGACCTCTACGTGGCGCGGACCGGTGAGGAGCTTCTCCAGGTAGAGCGAACCGTCCCCGAAGGCCTTCTCGGCCTCCTGTCTGGCGACACGCACCGCCTTGCGGAGCTCCTCTTCGTTTTCGGCCACCCTGATGCCCCTGCCTCCTCCACCGGCCGCCGCCTTGACCATGACCGGGTAACCGATCTCCCCGGCCGTCTCCACAGCGTCATCATCTGAGGCGGACTCCTCGGAGCCGGGGACGACAGGCACCTCCGCATCGGTGGCGATGCGGCGCGCCGCGGACTTGTTGCCCATCTTCTCGATGGCCTCGGCCGAAGGTCCGATGAATGTCAGGCCGGCGTCCCGGCAGGCGGCGGCGAAAGAGGCGTTCTCCGCGAGGAAGCCGTAGCCGGGGTGGATGCCTTCTGCGCCCGTCTCTTTCGCGGCTTCGATCAGGGCCTCCACGTTCAGGTAGCTCTTCCCGGCAGGCGGCGGGCCGATACGGACCGCCTCGTCGGCGTGGCGCACGTGGAGGGCCTCCTCGTCGGCGTCCGAGTAGACGGCCACGGCCGGGATCTCCAGCTCCTGGCACGCACGCATGACGCGAAGCGCGATCTCACCGCGGTTGGCGACCAGTACCTTGTTCAACATGCCGCAGCCTCCCTCGGAGCCCCACCTCAGCAGAGTTTAATCGTACCCGCGTGCGTCGTCTCGTGCTCTATCTTCAGATGCGCGATGGAGCTATGGCGGGGGCTGCGGCGACCGCCACGAGCGCCGCCAGGGCGACCTTGATCAGGTCGAAGGGCACGAAGATCAGGACGCCCTGCGCCACCGCAACCGCGAGGGGCAGGTCTGTCACGACCGAGAGCCAGACGGCGCCCCCGGCGTAGATCACCGCGAGCCCGACGCACCCCCAGAGGAAGCTGACGGTCAGCGCCCGACCACGCGATGCGCTCCTCGCGGCGCTGGCTGCGAGCCCCGCGACGGCGGCGGCAATAGGGTAGGAGAGGAGGTAGCCGCCCGTGGGTCCCAGCAACACGCCCAGCCCACCCCTGAATTCGGCGAAGACCGGCACGCCGATAGCCCCCACGAGAAGGTAGATGATTTGCGCGAGCGCCCCGTAGCGCGGGCCGAGCAGGAGCCCGGAGAGGACGACCGCCAGGACCTGCAACGTGAATGGGACAGGGAAGATCGGGATGGCGATCTGGGCCGCCACCGCCGTAACGGCGGCCATCAATGCCGCCCGGGTCATCATCGCCAGCCTCAACAGTCTCCCCTCTCGCCAGAATTCAGACTCCCTATTAAACTACATTGACCGGGATTTCCGGCGCTAGTAGTATTTTTTGCGCCGTCGAGGGAATGTGGGGTGATGTATGGGCCGTAGTGTCGAGACCGGGCTGCCTCAGGCACGCTACAGCTACGGCGGAGACGAGTACGTCTTCGTCGAGCTCGCCGAGGCGATGAGCCTGAAGGTCAACTTCCGGGCGATGGCGATCACGGACAGACTCCGAAGGGAGAACATCGAGGGCATCACCGATATCTGCCCATCGAACGCCTCTTACTTGATCCGGCTGGACCCGGATGTCCTCCACCCGGACGACCTGATCTCACGCCTCGAGGAGATAGACGAGGAGGTCGGAGACATCGGCGGCTTCGAGCTCGACACGCGGATAGTGGACGTGCCCGTCATGATCGAGGACCCCTGGACCCACGAGACCCTGATGCGTTTTCGCGATCGCCACCAGGACCCCGATTCGACCGATCTTGAGTACTCTGCCCGCATAAACGGCTACGACTCGAAGGAGGACTTCATCGAGGCGCTCCTCGGCTCGCCGTGGCTGGTGACCATGATCGGGTTCGTCCCAGGGCTGCC
Source organism: uncultured Rubrobacteraceae bacterium (assembly GCA_963819315.1). GTDB lineage: Bacteria > Actinomycetota > Rubrobacteria > Rubrobacterales > Rubrobacteraceae > JALYGY01. The sequence goes on along the minus strand of CAWFVR010000021.1, from coordinate 50,423 downwards.
CTGGTGCTACCAGCTAGTCCCTCCGGAGGAGCAGATCGAGGTCCCCAAGTACGTCAGGCCCCGCACCTACACCCCCGAGCGGGCTTTCGGCTTCGGAGGCGGCTTCGCGGTGATCTACTCGGTGGAGGGGGCGGGCGGCTACCAGCTCTTCGGCCGTTCCCCGGTCCCCGTGCTAGACGTGCAACAACGGCTCGCGGACTTCCAGGACTCCATAGTATTCCCAAGGCCTGGCGACATCTGGAACTACCGGCGCATAGACCGCGAGGAGTTCGACCGGCTCGAGGCCGAGGTCGAGGAGGGCACCTTCGAGTACAAAAAGAAGGACTTTGTCTTCCACCCCGACCGCGCGCTCGAGGACCCGCACACATACAACGAGGAGATACTGGGGGTGCTCTATGGCGATTAGGGTGAGAGAGCCGGGCCTCCTCAGCACCGTCCAGGATACGGGCCGCTTCGGAGAGTACGCCCTCGGTATGCCGCCCTCTGGGGCTATGGACGTCTTCTCCTACCAGGTCGGCAACTATCTGGTGGGCAACGCCGAAGGCGCTGCGGGCCTTGAGATCACCTACTTCGGTCCAGAGCTGGAGTTCACAGAAGCCGCCCTCATCGCCCTAACAGGAGCCGAGATGCCGCCCAAGATAAACGGCGAGGAGGCTCCGAGGTGGGAGGCGCTGGAGGTGGCAGAGGGGGATGTGCTCACCTTCGACTACCTCAGAAACGGCGCCCGCTCCTATCTGGCCGTGGCGGGCGGCATAGAGGTCCCCCTCTTCATGCACAGCCGCTCGACTTACACCCTGATCGGCCTCGGCGGCCACGAAGGCCGCGCTCTGCAAGAGGGCGACGAGCTGGAGACGGGGGAATCCCAAGACGGGGAATCCCCAAACGGCGGCGAGCGGGTCGGCAAGCGGGTGGATGAGGAGCACATCCCCACCTACTCCAGCGAGACGGAGCTGCGGGTGATCATCGGCCTTGCCAGCTACCGCATCACCGAGGAGAGCATGGAGGAGTTCCTGAGCACCACCTGGAGCGTCACCCCTGACGCTGACCGCGTGGGCTACCGCTACAGGGGCGGCGAGCTCAAGTTCGTCGAGCGGGAGCAGCCAGCAGGGGCGGGGAGCGACCCGGCAAACGTGGTGGACTTCGGCTACCCGATAGGCTCTATCCAGGTGCCTGGGGGGGTGGAGCCCATAGTGCTGATGAACGACGCCGTGACCGGTGGTGGCTACGCGACCATCGGGACCGTAATAAGCGCGGACCGCGACAGGCTGGCCCAGACGAAGACCAACGACAAGACCCGCTTTCGCTCCGTCGAACTCGAGGAGGCACTCGAGGCGCGCAAGCAGAGGCGGCAGCAGATGGAAGAGATCACGGCATGCGCTGGCATACCGCTTGGCTTCAGTGGCAGAAAAACCTTCTCGAAGCTGGCCGAGCGTGCTGAGAGCGGAAGCCGAAGGCTGAAACGTCTGAAAGCCGCCGACCGGAGAGCGCGGCGAAGAGAAGGGAGGCGTCATGAGAGTCGATCTAAATTGCGACATGGGGGAAAGCTTTGGGCCCTGGAAGATGGGCTTCGACGAGGAGATGATGCAATACATCTCCTCGGCCAACGTCGCGGGCGGCTTCCACGCCGGCGATCCGCACGTCATGCACAAGACCGTCGCGCTGGCCAAGGAGCACGGGGTGGCGGTCGGCATCCACTCTGGGTATAGGGACCTGGTCGGCTTCGGGCGGCGCGAGATACAGATGTCGCCGGAGGAGGTGCGCGACGAGCTGCTCTACCAGCTCGGTGCTCTACGCGAGTTCGCCCGCTACTACGACATGGAGATCCAGCACGTGAAGCCGCACGGCGCCCTATACATGGTAGCCGCCCGCGACGAGGAGCTCTCGCGCGCGATCATCGAAGCGATACAGCGGGTCGATCCTGGTCTCCACCTGTTCTGCATGCAGGCCTCCGTTACCTACGAGCTCGCGCAGAAGATGGACCAGCCGGTGGTGGCGGAGTTCTACGCCGACCGCGGCTACAACGACGAAGGCCAGATCGTCTTCACCCGCGCCGTAACCGAGGAGCTCGACCCCGAGGAGGTCGGCGACAGGGTGGTTCGGGCCGTGACCGAGGGTAAGGTGAAGACGGAGGGCGGAAACGACATAGAAGTGGGCTCCGACTCGGTTTGCGTCCACGGCGACACCCCTGGCGCCGTGAGGCTGGCCGAGGCAATCGCCAGGAAGCTCGACGAGAACGGCATCGAGATCCGGCCCCTCGGCAGAGCGCAACAGAAGATTTCCTAGGAGGAGCGACATTGGCAGACAAGACCCTGAAAGCTCAGATGCCAGGTACTTTCTACCGGCGCCCCGACCCTGAGAGCGACGTCTACGTGAACGAGGGCGACAGCGTCTCGGCCGGAGACACCGTCGGCCTCATCGAGGTCATGAAGTCCTTCCACGAGGTGAAAGCCGACGACGACGGCACAGTCGCCAGATTCCTCGTCGAGGACGAGGAGGCCGTGGACGCGGGCCAGGACGTCCTGGAGCTGGAGTAGATTCGCGGCTGGTTAGAGGGTGCCCGGGATGTTTGAACCTCGCCTTTTCCGGGTAAATCACGAAGATAACAACCGTTCGTGGTAACTAGGAGGAAGTGTATGGGTAGGCGGGGCAAAACCGGCCGTGAAGATAGACAAGAAGGGGCCGTAGACCGGGCTAAAGGCCGCGTGAAGGAAGCTGCGGGAGCCCTCACGGGGGACAAGCAAAAGAAATCCGAGGGACGCTGGGACCAGCGCAGGGGCACCATGAAAGAGAAGAAGGGGCACCTGAAAGACCTGCTCAAGTAGCCCGGGGAGGATGTCGGTAAAGCGAGAGGGCCGGGGGGTTACCCCCGGCCCTCATAAGTTCTGCCGCTAGCCGCTCTCAGGCGGAGGCGGCCTTGAGCCTGCGGTCGAGCTGCTCGATCAGGGTCTCGCGGTTCTTGTTGCGCTTCTCGTACTCGCGGACCTCGCGGAGCTGCGCCGCCGTGAGGCCGTCGAGCCGGCCGGAGATCTCCCCTACGTTCAACTCGTCGTAGCCCGGGACCGGGAACCCGCCGTTCGCACCGGCCTCGACGAGCCGTAGTCCCCGCCGGTAGTAGGCGAAGGGAGCGTAAGCCAGATCCACGTAAGCGTCGACGGACTCCTCCAGAAGCGTCCGGAACGCGCCGCGCTGCCTCTCGGCTCGCTCCACGAGCTCCTGCGTGAGCGCCCGGTTGCTCTCGGCCTGCTCCCGAACCTCGCGCACCACGCCGCCGAACGCCTCCTGCCAGAACTTCAGGTTGCGCTCCTGCAGCGCCACCGTGTGGTCCACAACAGTCTTGTAGGAGTCGCCAGTCGTCTTCGCTAGCTGCTCCGCGGCCTTGTTGGCCTTCTCCATGGTAGCCACTCTTCCTCCTGTGAGCTAGCCTGTTTACTAGTATGTGCAGTTTACACATATATTCGCACATGTCAAGAGATGTGGGGCCTTGCACCTGGTTAGCACGCTCCGGCTTCACCTCCGCTTGTCAGCACGCCTCCCTGCGGTCGGCTTGTCAGCACGCTCGCCCTTTTTAGGGCTTCGCTTGTCAGCACGCTTCGGACGTTTTAAAGGCCCTCGCTTGTCAGCAATTCAGCCTGTTTTGTTTTATGAGGCGCAGTCTCTTCCGAGTTCCTGCCGATCGATCATTTCGAGAAGGGGTGTAGTTCAAGGAATGGGGCGGATCTGCCACCCGCCTCCATCTAGTGCGGCGTACTCGGCCTGGCATCATTCGCCCCGACGGGGGTGTGTAGGGATGGTAGGGATGGGCAAGTATGCTAGTTCACCCTACCGGCTCTGTGAGGGCTTGAGAGAAGCTGCTACTCACCTGGCCGGGGCTAGCTACGCCCCGGCCAGCAGGTGTCTACAAAATGACCGCTTGCTACGAACCTTCCTTGACCTCGGTTATCTCCTCCGCGACCAGACCATGTGCCTCGCGGTGAACTGCCTCAGCCGCATCTTTGTTGGGGGCTTCGGCAAGGCACCAGACCTCGCCGGTGTCCTCGTTGAACCAGTACCTGTGGTACTTCACCCCGTACTGGTCCTGGATTTCTTGGTCCTTCCTGTGGGCTTCTGCCACAGCCTCTGCTGTCAACCCTTCCACGCCCTTATGGTGGTCCATGTACAGTGGCACCGCGCTCCTCCTCTCCCCGCTTTCCCCGGCGGGCTCTGTTACAACAGCGGCATCATACACCTGTGGCAAGTGTCGGTGCACCTCTGGAGGACCGCTCGCATTAAATAGGGGCCACTCGCTGTCTTCTGTCGCCGGCCTGGCACGCTGCCGATCCTGCAGCGATGCTTTACTCCTGCGGCGAGGCTTTACACTTGGGAGGACAGACCCTAATATATGCCCCGGAAAACGGGGCCGGCGCGACCGCGGCGAGGTAGTGTAACGGGTCTTTGATCAAAATGTAACCATCTTGTTATTTTTGGTCGGTATGTTTTAGTGGTAGGTCGGGATCTTAGGCGTCCTGTGAAAAAGTCGAGAGGTGATGTGATGCGCTTGAAGAACCTGATACTGATCGTTGCGGCGCTGGCGACCGTTGTGGCGCTGGCCGGCTGTGGCTCCGCGGGACAGTCCGGGAGCGACCAGCAGGGCGATCAGCAGAAAGAGGAAAAGGCGCAGCAGCAGCAGAAGACCCCGGACAAGCAGGTCGCGCCCGAGCAGGGCACGCAGGACTCCGGCGATAAGCAGGCCGCCGTCGATCCCCCGTCGAACGACATGATGAAGCTCACGGTCCCGAAGATGGAGATGATCAAGGACGACGAGATCCCCACCGGGCTCGGCACCGACGAGACGCTTTTCCACGACTACGCGGGCGTCCACATAGAGCACACGGGCTTCCCGTGGGAAAAGGAGGCCAACGTCTACATAGCGGGCCACCGTCTGGGCTTCCCGAACACCAACAGCCACCTGGCCTTCTGGGACCTGAACAAGCTCGAGGAGGGTGACGAGTTCTACATCACCGACTCCGAGGGCAGGAAGTACACCTACAAGGTCTTCAACAAGTTCATCGCCACGCCGGGGAACCTCAGCGTGCTCGCCCCTGTGGACGGCAAGAACATCGTCACCCTCCAGAGCTGCACGTTGCCTGACTACACGAACCGCCTCCTCGTCCGCGGCGAGCTCCAGGGCATCTCGGAGTCGTAGAGACCGGTCAACACCACGGACGCGCCGGAAGAGGGTCGGGGCTTGTTGGCCCCGGCCCTCTGGCTTTACTATTCGAACCGGGAGAAGGTCCGACGAAGGAGATCGGGGAACTGAACACCTCATCGAGCCGGACGCCCTGGTGACCGGCGGCCCCGCCTTCCTGCGCGCGAAGGGGGCCGGGCACGGCCTGTTCGAGTAAGCCCCGCGACGTGCCGCGCCGGAAGCCCTGACCCCCGTGCTGCTCGGACTGGATCTCGGCACCAGCTCCGTCAAGGCTCTGCTCATGGCCGAGGACGGCGGCACCATGGGCGAGGGATCCGCCTCCTACCCCGTCCGCTCGCCGCGCCCGGGGTGGGCCGAGACAGCCCCCGAGGACTGGTCTAACGCCCTGGCCTTTGCCACGCGGTCCGCCGTCGGGCCGCACGGGGCCGAGGTGGAGGCGATCGGCCTCTCGGGCCAGATGCATGGCGTAGTACTCGCCGACGACCGCGGGCGCCCGCTGAGGCCGGCCATCCTCTGGGCCGACACGCGCTCGACCAGGGAGCTCGCTGCCTACCGTGGGCTCTGCGAAGAAGCCGGGGAGCGGCTCGCCAACCCGCCCGCCGTCGGCATGGCCGGTCCTACTCTCCTCTGGCTGCGCGACCACGAGCCCGATACATACGCCTCAGCCCGCTGGGCGCTCCAGCCCAAGGACTGGCTGCGGCTGCGGCTGACCGGGGAGGCCGCAGCCGAGCCTTCCGATGCCTCCGCGACCCTGCTCTACGACCTCCTCTCCGACGACTGGGATTACGCCGTGGTCGAGGCTCTGGGCCTGCGCGCGGGGTTGCTCGCTCCGCTCGTCCCTTCGGCCGGGGTCGCGGGTACGCTCACCAGAGAGGCCGCGAGATCTCTCGGATTGCGAATGGGGCTGCCGGTCGCGGCGGGGGCGGCGGACACGGCAGCCGCTATGCTCGGCGGGGGGATCCTGTGGCCAGGGCTGGTTCAGTTGACCGTCGGGACCGGAGGCCAGATCGTGGCGCCGAAGAGCGCTCCCGAGCCGGACCCGCACAGGCGCACCCACCTCTACCGCGCCGCCACGCCGGATCTGTGGTACTCGATGGCGGCGATCCAGAACGCAGGGCTGGCTCTAGAGTGGGCCCGCGCCACTCTAGGCGCTTCCTGGCGCGAGGTGTACGAGGAGGCTTTCGCCGTGCCACCAGGCGCCGGGGGCGTCGTCTTCCTGCCGTACCTCAGCGGCGAGCGGACGCCGCGCTTCGACCCCGACGCGCGGGGGGCCTGGGTCGGGCTCGGCCTGGAGCACGGCCGCGGCCACCTCCTGCGCGCGGCCCTCGAGGGTGTCGCGTTCGCGTTACGCGAGGGGCTCGAAGCGTTGGAGGAGGCAGGGACCGCGGTCTCCGAACTCCGCCTCGCCGGTGGCGGTACCGCCGAGGAACCCTGGCGGCAGCTCCTCGCCGGCGTGATCGGCCGTCCGCTGCGGGTGCTGCCAGGCGGGGTGGCCTCCGTGGCGTCGGCCCGTGGCGCCGCGCTCCTTGCGGGCGCCGCCTCCGGAGTCTACCGGTCGTGGGAGGACGTCCTCGCTCTCGCCCCCGAGCCGGATCACTCCGTCCGGCCCGGCGGCGCGGGCGGAGCCTACGATACTGTCTACTCCCGCTACCAGGAGCTCTACCCGAGCCTGTACGGTCAGGGCGTTTCTCGAAGCGAGTGATCCCACCTCGCGTCGGGAGACCGCCTTCGGGTTCCGTTGCTCCCGGGACAAAAGCCGAAATCCTGACAAGCGATGCCCCTCAGGGCCGAGCGTGCTGAAGTGGGCGGTTCTCAAAAAGGCGTGTAGTCTTCCAGAGAGCCGCTTTTTGTGAGCGAAGCCGCTCTTTGGTTCGATACGCCTTGCTACACTACGTTTCGAGATGGAGAGGCGGCGAGAGGTTTGCTGAGCAGGGAACACATAGGACTCGGGCGGAACGGCAGCCCTTCCGAAGGGCTTCCGGGCCGCGCCCGCTGGCTCCTCGCCGGCCGGGTGAGCCGGTCGCTATCGGAGGCGGGAGGCGTCCCGGACGGGGCCGCGCGGGTTGTTCGTCTCGCGGTCCCCGTAGGGCGGTTAGAGCCGCTGCGGTGGCTGCGGGAGCAGCCGCTCCTTCCGAGGCTGTACTGGTCCGGGCGTGATGGCGGTAGCAGGGTGGCTGCCGTCGGGGTGGCGGACCTGCAGGCAGGCGACGTCTCCGATGACGTGGGCTCGCTGCAAAAACGTCTCGCCCCGCTCCTCTCCTCGGACGACGGGGAGGTGCGTTACTACGGCGGGCTCCGCTTCGATCCCTCGCGAGAGACCGGCGCCGAGTGGGCGCCGTTCGGCGCGTACCGCTTCGTTCTGCCACGCTTCGAGCTGCACGCCGCCGACGGGGAGGCGACGCTGGTGTGCAACCTGGTGCTCCCGCGCGACGCGCGGAGGCACGCGGAGATCCTGGACCGGGTAGAGCGCCTCTCGTTCCCGCGAGAAACCTCCGACCACGCTTTGCCGGAGCCGGTCTCGAGGAGGGATCACCCGGACCGGGAGGGCTGGAGCCGCAACGTGGAGCGGGCGCTCGCGGTGTTCTCGGAGGGGAGGCTGGACAAGGTAGTGCTCGCCCGCCGCACGGAGCTCGATTTCTCACGAGAGATAGACCCCGCCCTGCTCGCCGAGAGCCTGGAGGAAGCGACGCCGGGCTGCTTCCACTTCTACGTCGAGCCGGAGATGGGGGTGGCTTTCGTTTGCGCATCTCCCGAGCGGCTCTTCCGCCGCGATGGGCGTTCCATAGAGAGCGAGGCCGTTGCGGGGACCAGGCCTCGCGGCGCGTCAGAGGCGGATGACGATGAGCTGCGCGACGACCTTCTCAGCAGCCAGAAGGACAAGGCGGAGCACGAGTACGTCAGGGCCGGCATCCGCGAGGCGCTCGGACCGATCTGCGACGAACTCGAGGTCGAGAGCGGCGTCTCGGAGATGAAGCTGGCGAGCAGGCGTCACATGTTGTCCAGGGTGCGGGGGGTCCTGCGCGAGGGCGTTGCGGACGCCGAGGTACTGCGGGCGCTGCATCCCACGCCGGCGGTCGGTGGGTACCCGAAGGAGGGTGCGCTCGAGGAGATCCGGAGCGCCGAGCCCTTCGACCGCGGGTGGTACGCAGGCCCGGTCGGTTGGATCGGAGCGGACGCCGCGGAGTTCGCCGTAGGCATCCGGTCGGGGCTCGTCCGCGGAAACAGGCTCGCCCTGTTCTCGGGGGCCGGAATCGTCGAGGGTTCCGTACCCGAGGCCGAGTGGGCTGAGATCGAGCAGAAGATCGGCGACTTCACCGGGATGTTCGGGTTTGACCCCGCCCGCCGCGCCGCGCGCTAACCTCCACTGGGCCACCCTCATCGTCGAGGAGCTGGTGCGTAGCGGCGTAGGCTTCTTCTGCGTGGCGCCCGGCTCGCGATCTACCCCCCTCGTCGCGGCGCTCGCCTCCAATGAGAAAGCGGAGAGCCTCATCCACTTCGACGAGCGCGGCACCGCCTTCGCCGCCGTGGGGTACGCGCGCGCGACGGGGCTTCCCGCGGCCTGGATCACCACCTCCGGCACGGCTGTCGCCAACGGGCTCCCCGCCGTCGTGGAGGCTGCGACCGATGGCGTGCCCATGGTCCTGCTGACCGCGGACCGCCCCCCGGAGCTCAGGCAGACAGGGGCCAACCAGACCATAGACCAGCCGGACATCTTCGGCGACTACGTCAGGTGGCGATTCGACCTTCCCGCCCCCGAAGAGACCGTGGACCCGGCGATGGTGCTAACGACGATAGACCAGGCCGTCTACCGCGCCCGGCGAGCCCCCAGCGGCCCCGTCCACCTCAACCTGATGTTCCGCGAGCCGTTTCTCTCCGACCCGGACGAGCATCTCGATGAGCTTCCGGCACCCGCCCGCTGGCAAGAGAGCCACGAGCCATTCACTCGCTACGCGGCCACCAAGCCATCGGTGGACCCGGACGAGATCGAGCGCCTCTGGGATGTGCTTCGCCCGGTGGAGCGGGGGCTCGTCGTCGCGGGACGGCTCCCTTCCCGGAAGCAGGGCGAGGCCGCGCTGCGACTCGCCGAGTCTCTCGGCTGGCCGCTCCTGCCCGACGTGGGGTCCCAGATCCGGCTCGGCTCACCCTCCAGGAACATTGTTCCGCTCTACGACGCGCTGCTGGCGAGTGACCTCTTCAATGAGCGGCACGTCCCCGAGGCGGTGCTCCATATCGGCGGCCGCGCGGTCTCCAAGGGGCTGGATCTCTTCCTCGCGCAAAGCCGGCCCGACGCCTACGTCGTCGTGCGCGAAAACCCCTTCCGCCTTGACCCCGGCCACAGGGTGACGCACAGCGTCGAGGCCGACGTTGTGGGTCTCTGCGCCGCGCTAGGTGCGGCGGCCGAACGGCGTTCCCCCGAGAGCGACCCGACGTGGACGTCGGGCTGGCGCACGGCTTCAGAGCAGGCAGAAGATATTCTGGACCGTCTCCTCGAGGAGACGAAAGTATTGAACGAGCCGCTGGTAGCGCGCCTCGTCTCGCGGCACGTTCCCGAAGGGCACGGGCTCTGCGTGGCGAGCAGCATGCCGATTAGGGACCTCGACACCTTCGCGGCCCCTGATGGCGCGCCCGTCCCGTTGGCCGCCAACCGGGGCGCTAGCGGCATAGACGGTACTGTCGCCACCGCCGCCGGTTTCGCGCGGGGCTCGGGGTGCCCCGTCACGCTCCTCATCGGGGACCTCGCGCTCCTGCACGATCTCAACTCGCTGGCCATGCTTCGCGACCTGCCGGTAGTCGTAGTGGTCTTGAACAACGACGGAGGCGCCATCTTCTCCTTCCTCCCCGTCGCGCGCCACAAAGCCTTCTTCGAACCGTACTTCGGTACGCCGCAGGGGTTGACCTTCGAGCACGCCGCAGCGATGTTCGCCCTCGACTACGAGCATACCGGAACGGTCTCCGGCTTCGTGGAGGCCTACCGTGAGGCCTGTTCCCGGAATGCGCCGGCCCTGATCGAGGTTCGCACCGATCGCGAGAATAACGTGGCAGTGCACCGCAGGTTGCTGGCGGCGCTCTCGGCCGAACTTCACGGTTAGCCGCGCGGACCGGCTACACTGTTTAAGGCGAAACTCGGGTGGGAGGAGGCTCGTGTGGCCGGTTCACGAGAGAATACAGAGAACGGTAGAGAGCTGGATCGCATCGTCTTCTTTTCCGACGCGGTCTTTGCCATCGCCATAACCCTGCTGGTGCTCGACATACATGTGCCCGAGATCCCCGAGAGGCTCGTAGATGAACAGCTGCCGGGGAGGCTACTCGCCCTGTGGCCAAAGTACCTGAGCTACGTGCTCAGCTTCGTGGTGATCCTGATGTACTGGATGGCCCACCACATTACCTTCAGGGCCATCAAGCGCTACGACAGGACTCTGATCTGGCTGAACTCCCTGTTCCTGATGTGCATCGCGTTCCTGCCGTTTCCCACCTCGCTGCTCGGCGAGTACGGAGATAACCAGCTGGCCGTGGCCATCTACGCCGCCAGCGTGGCCGTGGCCCGGCTGCTGCTCACCGCCGTGTGGTGGTACGCCTCGAGCGGACACCGCCTGATAGACGAGAGCTTTCCTGAGAGCACCATAAGGATCTATCTTGTCCGGGGGCTTGCCGTAGCGCTGGCGTTCGTGATCTCGATAGGCATCTCTTTCTTCAGCGTGAGCGCAGCTATGTACTTTTGGATACTCCTGGTCGTCGCCGACAACGTACTCATCCGTGTACTCAGCAAAGACGGCTGAGATCGTCGGCGATTTGGCCCTGCTCTCCGGACCCGGTATCCTACCGGGAGAAGATCGTTTAGCGACCCTGGGGAGTACCGGTGAGCGAAAAGCGGGATAGGGACGTCGAGAAGGTCTACTCCACCTCCGAGTTCGTAGCGAAGTTGCGGAGGCTGGCAGACGCCCTCGAGGCGGGGGAGAGGTTCGAGATCCAGGTGGCCGGGGAGAGGATCTACGTGCCAGCTCGCGCCCAGTTCAACGTCGAGCACGAACGAGAGGGGAACGAGGAGGAGATAGAGTTCCAGCTCAAATGGACCAATCAATGAACTCGCCCTCGCCGGCTTTATAGCCGCGGACCTCATCGCTAATGCTGCACCGGGAGTTGCTGGAAGAGATTCCCACCTGAGCCCGTGACCGGGTCGAGCTGCACCGTCTCCGGTGATCCTCATAACCCTGCGATCCTGTTTTTGCACGGTTTCATGGGCACTGGCGCCGACTGGGCGGACGTAATCTCGGCGCTCGATGAGCGCTTCTACTGCGTGGCCCCCGATCTGCCGGGGCACGGGTCGTCGCTCGGGCTGCCGCCCGAAGCGTACACCCTCGAGGGAGCGGCACGGACGCTCCTGGATCTGCTCGATAGATCTTGGCGCTGGCCGTCCAACGATCACCGGCTACTCGATGGGAGGGCGCCTCGCGCTCTACCTCGCGCTGCGCCATCCGGAGGGGTGCTCCGCGCTCTTTCTGGAATCCACCTCGCCGGGGATCGAGGACGCCGCAGAGCGCGAGACGCGCCGCCGCTCGGACGAGGAGAAGGCGGCGCGATTGGAGTCAGGCGACCTCTCGAGCTTCCTGCGCGACTGGTACGGGCAGCCGCTCTTCGCGTCGCTCGCTCGGCGCCAGGTGTTGCTACGAGAAACCATCGAGGCGCGGATGCGCAACGATCCGGGGGAGCTGGCGAAATCGCTGCGGGGTATGGGAACGGGGAGTCAGCCATCACTCTGGGGAGAGCTGGCAGAGCTCGAAGCGCCGGCGCTCGCTGTCGCCGGGGAGCTCGATAAGAAGTTCGCTGCGATCTCCACCCGCATGGCCTCCATCACCCCGCGCATCCGGGCCGCCATCGTCCCCGGTGCGGGGCACAACGTCCGCCTCGAAACCCCGGAGACCTACTGCGCCCTTCTAACGCACTTTCTGGATGCCCGCCAGGAGCGAAAATGCTGAGAAGCCGCCCGGCGAAGCCAGGGCGGCGTGCTGAGAAGCGAGGGCCTTTACTAAAGGCCCGAAGCGTGCTGCTGACAAGCGAAGCCCGAAGGGCGTAGCGTGCTGAAAGCGGAGGCGTTAGCCGGAGCGTGCTGACAAGCCGACCGAAGGGAGGCGTGCTAACTTACCCCTTGCGCTGGGTGAGGCTGAACCAGTTCCCGGAGTTGTCCTTCACTATAGCTTCGATGCCGTAGAACTTCTCCTCCGGCGGCGAGACGAACTCGACACCCTGCGTGCTCAGGCGCTCGTAATCGCTGTTGATGTCGTCGGTCTCGAAGACGCCTATGCCGAGGGCGCCGCTCTGGACCAGCCCTTTTATCTGCTCGGCCTGCTTGGCGTCGAACATGGGCCCGGGGGTCAGCGGGGCGAGGATGATCTCGAGGTCAGGCTGCCCCTTGGGGCTCAGCGTCAGCCAGCGGATATCGCCCTCGTCGGTCATGGGCATGTCGGTACGCACCTCGAAGCCGAGCTTGTCCCGGTAGAACTCGAGTGCCTCTTGCTGATCCGTCACGAAGATCGTCGAGTGGCTCTGGCGTTTGATCACGGCTGACCTCCCGGTGTCGTGGCTTCGCCTTGAAGATAACATCGACGGTATACGGTTTGCTTCTCGAAAATTGCTCTCATCTCGCTTCGGCAGGCCCGCAGAGCATGGCGAGGAAGCACGAGGGGACGAACAGAGGACGGACCGTTCGTGGGACCGCGACGCTCGACCTGACATAACGCCGGTACTCGGAGGGAGATAACCCCACGCGCTGGTTGAACAGGGCGCTGAAGCTGCCCAGGCTGGAGAAGCCGACCTCGAAGCACGCCTCGGTGACGTTGTGGCTCCCCCTCGCCAGCAGGGTCTTCGCCCTGTCTATGCGCAGCCGCGTCAGGAACTCGTGCGGCGTCTCCCCGTATGCCAGCTTGTGGACGCGCAGGAAGTGGTAGGGGGAGAGGTTCGCCTGCGCCGAAATGTCCGGCAGGTTGATAGGGTGCTGGTAAGCGTGGCGCATGAAGTCCCTGGCGTTGGCGAGGCTTCTGTAAGTCTGATGATGCACGTCGAAGCAAGAGTACAGCGGGGTCCCACCGAATCAAAGACGGTTTTTGGCGGTGCGCGACGTTAGTATCCGGATTGACTGCACGACTTCTTCGAGCCCTATAATCTTCCTACCATGACTAGCATAGATTGGCAGACAGCCGGAGAGTTTACGGACATCAAGTATCACAAGGCTGAGGGTATCGCGAAGATCACAATTAACCGCCCCGAGGTCAGAAACGCCTTCAGGCCGCTTACGGTCATCGAGATGCAAAGGGCTCTCGAAGATGCCCGCGAAGACCAGGAGGTAGGCGTCATCATCCTTACCGGAGAGGGTACGGAGGCTTTCTCCTCCGGTGGAGACCAGAAGGTGCGTGGCGACGCCGGGTACCTCGAAGCTCCCGACGACCCGCGACGCACACCCGGCGGCGCGTCGGTAGGGCGCTTTCACGTCACGGACCTCCACGTGCAGATCCGGCGTTGCCCCAAGCCCGTGGTGGCGATGGTCGCCGGATACGCGGTCGGCGGGGGCCATGTATTGCACGTGATTTGCGACCTGACCATAGCTGCCGACAACGCCCGATTCGGACAGGTCGGTCCGAAGGTCGGCAGCTTCGACGGCGGCTTCGGCGCCTCCGTCCTCACCCAGCTCGTCGGGCCGAAGAAGGCGAAGGAGATGTGGTTCCTCTGCCGGCTGTACTCGGCAGAGGAGGCGCTGGAGATGGGGCTTGTCAACGAGGTCGTGCCGCTCGCCGAGCTGGAGGCCGAGACCGTCCGCTGGTGCCGGGAGATGCTGGAACGCTCGCCGTTCGCGTTGCGGCTGCTGAAGGCGAGCTTCCACGCCCACGAGGACGGGTTCGCCGGCATACAGCAGCTCGCCCACGACGCGAACCTCCTCTTCTACGGGAGCGAGGAGGCCCGGGAAGGCCGCGACGCCTACAAAGAGAAGCGCAAACCGGACTTCTCGCAGTTCCCCCACCGCCCCTGAAGGCGGCGTGAAGTGATGGACGATGGGGCACACGTACCCTGTCCCCTGCGGTCCGCGGCGCGGCGTTCGCCCGACGCTCCGGCCATAGTCGGCGCGGGTGGTTCGCTGGCGTACGGAGAGCTCGACCGACACGTGTCGGTCGCGGCGGCGAAGGTGCGGGAGCTTGGCTTCGGGGCGGGGTGATCGCGTCGCGCTCTATCTTCCCAAAGACGAGCGCTACCTCGTGTTGCTGCTGGCCCTGATCCGGACCGGCTGCGTCGCCTGCCTCCTCAGCACACGCCTTCCGCCGCGGGGCGCCGCGCCGCTGCCGGAGAGGACCGCCTGCCGGGCCCTGATCTCCACCTCCGAAGAGATACTCGAAGCAGCCGGCGTCCGGACGCTCCGTCCCGAAGAACCTGCTCTCGTGCGGGGCGGCAACGCGGGACGGATCGCAAACTTCCGAGGAGCTCTGGCTCGCGCTGGATCGGCCCGCGACCGTCGTCTTCACCTCGGGCAGTTCGGGTGTCCCGAAGGCCGCGCTGCACACCTTCAGAAACCACTACTTCAGCGCGCGAGGCTCGAATACCAATATAGCGCTCGCGCCCGGCGACCGCTGGCTCCACTCGCTGCCGCTCTATCACGTCGGTGGGCTCTCCATCGTCTTCCGGTGCCTGCTCGCGGAGGCGACCGTGGTGTTGCAGGAGCCCGATGTACCGCTGGGCGAGTCAGTCGCAGGCGCCACGCACGTCTCCCTGGTCTCAACCCAGCTATTGCGCCTGCTGCGAGAAGGAGGTTTCGAGGCGAGGAGGCTCGAGGCGATCCTGCTCGGAGGAGGACCGCTCCCCACCTCCCTCGTGGACGAGGCAGCGGACCTCGGCCTCCCGATTCACACCAGCTACGGCCTTACAGAGATGACCTCGCAGGTCACAACCACACCGCCCGGCGCTTCGCGAAAAGAGCTGCACACCTCAGGCCGCCCTTTGCCGCACAGGGAGGTCGGGATCTCCGGCGACGGCGAGATACTGGTGAGAGGAGAGACGCTCTTTGCCGGCTACGTCGAGGGCGACGCGGTAGACAGGCCCCTCGACGCAGACGGCTGGTTCCACACGGGAGATATCGGGTATCTGAGCGAGAACGGTTACCTTCGTGTACTGGGTCGCAAGGACAACCTGTTCGTCTCCGGTGGGGAGAACATCCAGCCCGAGGAGATAGAGGAAGCGCTCTCGAGCCTCGCGGGCGTCGAAGAGGCCGTGGTGGTGCCCATCCCCGATCCGGAGTTCGGTGCCCGTCCCGTCGCCTTCGTGCGGATGGCCGAAGGGGTGGTGGAGAGCGAGAAGCTGGCTCGCGCGCTGGAGAAGGTCTTGCCGAGGTTCAAGATCCCGGTTGAATTCCATGACTGGCCCGAGGAGGCGGGGCTCGGAGAGATGAAGGTGGACCGGGCGTTCTTCCACGAACGCGCGCACCGCGAGTAAAGCAGCTGATACGAAGCAACAGGTTCTGACCACGCCAGAGCCGCTCATACGCGAGAACGAGGGGTTATACACATCCCGCCTCGCGGGCTCGAGATGTTGCGGTGTGGGGGCTTCCTCTTACAAGCCGGTTGGCGCCCGGTCGAGGCGGGCGGCACCGCTCTCTACGGCCGCCTTGCGCACGGCGTCGGAGACCTGCAGGTGCACGGTGGGATCGAGGGCGTACGGGACGAGCTCGCCCTCGGGGGTGAGGGAGGCGAGAACCTCGGCGGCGGCGATCTTCATCTCGGGGTTGATCTGCTTCGCCCCCGAGAGCAGGGCGCCGCGGAAGATGCCGGGGTAGCCAAGGACGTTGTTCACGCTCTTGCCATCGGCGGCGAACGCAGCCCCCGCCGCGAGGGCGTCCTCTGGCTCTATCTCGGGGTAGGGGTTTGTGATCGCCAGGATCACCTGCCCCTCGCGCACCATCTCCGGCTTTATGAGGCCCGGCACGCCCGTCGTCGCGACCACCACGTCGGCTTCGTCCATGACGGTCTGCATGTCGGTGATCTCGATGCCCTTCGCGCTGGCGCGCTCGTGCGAGAGAGGGTTCGGGTCAGAGGCGAGCACCCTCTTGGCCCCGGCGTCCACCATGAGGGCTGCTATTCCGAAGCCCGCGGCGCCAAGCCCGATCTGGCCTACCACCTCCTCGCGCAACTCGAGCCCGGCCTGGCGGCACGCGACCAGCGCCGCCGCGAGCGTGACCACGGCCGTGCCGTGGACGTCGTCGTGCATGACCGGTTGGGGGAGTCTCTCGATGAGGCGGGCCTCTATCTCGAAGCACTCCGGCGCCGAGATGTCCTCCAGGTGTATCCCGCCGAACCCCGACGCGATGCGGACCACCGTCTCGACGAAGGTGTCCACGTCCCTGGCGTCGACCAGTATGGGCATCGCCGAGATGCCGGCGAGCTGATGGTAGAAGACGGCCTTGCCCTCCATAACCGGCATCGAGGCCACAGGCCCGATATCCCCCAGGCCCAGCACCCGCGTTCCGTTCGTGCAGATGGCGACGCTGCGCCCGATCATGGTAAGCTCGCTAGCGAGCGAGGGGTCCTCGACGATGGCCTCGCACACCCGCGCTACCCCGGGCGTGTACACGTCGCGCATGTCCTGAACGGTCCTGACCGGGTGGGCCGACTCGATCACGAGCTTCCCGCCCTCGTGCTTGAGGAGCGCCCGATCACGCGCCCACATGACCTTGACGCCTTCCAGATCATTCAGCAACCCGACGATCCGCTCGGCCTGGTCGCGGTCTTTGACCTCCAGCGTGATCTCGCGCAGCGAGGACTCACGGCCGACGTTGATCGTCGTCACGTCTCCTATCAGGCCGCCCCCATCGGCTATAGCCCCGGCGACCCTCGCAAACTGGCCCGTGCGGTGCGGGATCTGGATGCGGTAGGTGTAATCGAGTGGCACGGCGAACCCCCTAAAGTTCCCGACAGTCCCTGTCCTAGCGCCCCCGAACAAGCGAGAGCCAAACTACCCCACGCCCGGATTGTATAGGGTGCTCGTCCCCCGCGCGGGTGCGCCCGTTCGCTAGTCTTTTCGGGTGTCACCGGAGGACGGCTATGGCTTCGATCTCTATGAGCAATCTGGGGTCTATAAGGGCTGAGACCTCGACCATCGAGGAGGCGGGGAAGGGTTCCTCGAAGTAGCGTCTTCTCACCTCGTGAATATCGTCGTAGAGCCCCATGTCGGTTATGAAGACCGTCACCTTGACGATGTCCTCCATACCGCCTCCCGCCTCCTCGACGACGGTCTTGACGTGCTCGAGCACGGTCTCCGTCTGAAGCTGTATGTCTCCCTCGCCGACCACGTTACCCTCGGCGTCGAACGCGACCTGCCCCGAGACGTAGACAGTCCTCCCCGCCGGAGCCTCGACCCCGGACGAGTAGGCACCCCCGCGCATCGGTGCAGGCAGGTTAGGGTTCGAGATCTGGGTCCGTGCCATACCGCTCTCCTCTCCTCACGATTTTGCGACACCCTAGCATCGTCCGCGGTTCCGCACCTGTTGTAAACTCGCCCGGGGTAAGCTTTACGGCGAGGAGGATCTCGTGCAGCGCACTTACGACGTAACGGCAGTCCGCGAGCAGTTCCCGGCACTCCAGAGGACCCACAATGGGCGCAGGGCCGTCTACTTCGACGGACCCGGCGGCTCCCAGGTTGCAAAGTCAGCCATCGACGCGGTGTCGGGCTACATGAGCCGTGGCGGAGCCAACCTGCACGGCCCCTTCCCTACGAGCGTCGAGACCGAGGAGATCCTGCGCGACACCCGTCAGGCTATGGCCGACTTCCTCGGTGCGGGGCCGGACGAGGTGGCCTTCGGGGCGAACATGACCACGCTCACGTTCGCGGTATCGCGCGCGCTTGCGCGCACTTGGGACAGGAATTCCGAGGTCGTGGTGACCGAGCTCGACCACCGCGCGAACGTGGACCCCTGGCTCCTCGCCGCCGCCGAGAGAGGAGCCGCGGTGCGCTGGGTCAGGGTCAACCCCGAGACGCTCACCCTGGAAGCGGACGACATCGAGCGCGAGATCAACGATAGGACCAGGCTCGTAGCCGTAGGGCTCGACCTCCAATGCCGTCGGCACGGTCAACGACGTGGCCACGATAGCGAAGAGGGCGCACGGGGCCGGCGCGCTCGTCGCGGTGGACGCCGTGCACGCCGCTCCCCACATCCCCGTAGACCGCGACGCCATAGGCGCCGACGTACTCACCTGCTCCGCCTACAAGTTCTTCGGCCCGCACGTCGGCGTGACGGCCGTAAGGCGCGACCTCCTCGAAACCCTGGACGTCTACAAGGTCGAGCCCGCGCCGGACTACATACCGGACAGGCTCGAGACCGGCACCCAGAACCACGAGGGCATAGCTGGCGCGAAGGGCGCGATAGAGCTTTATCTCCTCTCTGGGTCATGGAACGTCTCTGCGAGACAAACTCGTCTCCGGGATGCGGGCGATCGAGGAGTACGAGGCGGATCTGGCCGAGAGGTTCCGCGCCGCGATGCGCGATATCCCCGAGGTAAAGCTCTACGCCGCCCCTGACGGCGTCCTCAAGACCCCTACCGTCGCGTTCCGGGTAGAAGGATACACCCCGAGGGAGGTCACGGAGCGCTTGGCGCAGGAGGGGTTCTTCGTCGCCGACGGCCACTTCTACGCCTCGACGCTGGCGAGGAAACTGGGGATACACAACAAGGGCGGTTGGATCCGCGCGGGCCTCGCCCCGTACAGCACCGAAGAAGAGGTCGAAGGGTTCGTCCGGTCGCTACAGCGGTTCGTTTCAAGACCATAGGGTCAGGCCCGAGGAGCTATACTGGCGTTCTCGAGACGTGCCGCTGTCTCTGACCGCATTGACCAGGTCACACTCCGAGGGTACCTGGCGAAGCTCCTTGCTGGCCGATGCTCGCGGATCGCGAGGGAGGCCACGGAAGCTTCTATGTCATGTCAAGCGGCAGTTCCTGCACCTGATTTGGCCGGTATGGAGGCCGAGATCGGCCAGAAGGAGCTTCTCGGCAGCCCGCAAGACTACGCTGCGAGCTCGTCTGAGACTTCCGGAGAGTTTCGAGAGACAGGCTGAAAAATCTCGATGGGTTCCAAAGTCGTGCTTCGGTCCGTACGACGTACGCGGAGGCACACTTAGAATCATCCTCCTGCGGAAGCTGATTAGTTGAGATCCGCAGGGGGTATATGAAGAACTGTGAAGTTGCAGTGCACCCGATCGGTCGGCTGGCCAATGGTTCGGCCGAGAACAGGGAGGAGGGCAAGGAGGGAAAGAACAAGTCGCATCCGACCGAACATCCGTAGACCATTAACGAGGAGGTAGTAGGTTGAGGAAGGTAATGCTGTTGGCAGCGGTCATGGCCATGGTTCTGGCCGCCGCCGCCCCGGCTTTCGCGCAGGCGAACGCTGTCGGTGGTAGCGTCCAGTACGTGGACTGTGACCAGATCCAGGCTGCAGCCACGAGTCAGTACAACGCCAACAACCAGCAGGATCTCGCTGGTGTGGCGCAGGATCTCGGCGTTAGCCAGAACCAGGTGCTCGCGTGCCTCGGCAGCATCGCTGCTGGCCGTGACGTGAACATCAACACCGCTTCGGCTTCGGCTACGGCGACCGCGACCGCTAAGGGTGGCGGCGGCGGTGGCGGCTCCGCTTCGGCTGGCGGTGGCGGCGGCGGCGGTGGCGGCTCCGCTTCGGCGGCTGCGGCTGCTGCTGGTGGCGCGCTCCCGAGCACGGGTGGCGCATCGCTGTTGGCGCTTGGCGCTGGTGCCCTGCTAGTGGCCGGTGGTCTTCTGGCCCGCAGGATCGTTCGGTAGTAACTAACCAGACAAGGGTAATAGGGGCGGGTCCCTTCGAGGACCCGCCCTTTTCCCGTGCGCGCTTTCCTTCCGCCTTTGCAGCTCGGCAAACCGCGTCGCCCCCCGCCAGACCCGCCTCTATTTGGGGCCATCTGCCCACGCTGCCCCACAAATCTGGTGGCTCGCTCCTTCGACGTCCTCAAGTAAAGCCTCATTGGTAGTCAACCCTGTTTCACGTCCTAGATGATATATTTACGATCAGAGTGGAGGAGTTTGCCGGTTAGAATTGCCGGTATTCCTCGACTCATTACCTCCAAGCCGGGGCCCTTACAGGCTCCGGCTTTTCTGCCAGCACAGTACACAGTGGCAGATGAAAGGTTCCAAAAGCGACGGGCCCCGCAAGGGCTACCGGTTTCTGGACCTGGGCAGCGGGAACGAGGTCACGCTCTACCCGACAATCGTGTCCATGATCTGCCCCGCTGCAATGAGAGAGACCCACTTCATAGACGCCTGGGACCAGGGAAGGAACGTTGCTCGGATGAAGAGCTTTGAGAAGGGACACGCGATGAGCGACCCCGGAGTCCCCGGTGCCCTGGTGCAGTTTGGGTAGCAGCCGGCCAGCGAAGAAGCAGCGACGTTAGTCCCATGATCGGGACCGGGTTGCGCCGCGCCGTACGATCTCTGTTATACTAGAGTCGCAAGTTAAGGTGGGTTACAGCAGACGGAGCGCCACCCAGCAAGAGAGGGTGGCGTTTATTTGTTGGGCCCAGGAACACGAAAGGGGCTCCAGTATATGGCCCAGGGAACAGTGAAGTGGTTCAGCGACGAGAAAGGCTACGGCTTTATCTCCCCGGACGATGGGGGTGAGGATCTCTTCGTGCACCACACGGGTATAGCCGGCAGCGGCTTCAAGTCCCTCGAGGAAGGTCAGAAGGTGACCTACGAGGCGACCCAGGGCAGGAAGGGGATGCAGGCCGAGAACGTAACTCCTGCTTAGAGATCCAGTAAGCAAGAACGCGGATGCCGGGGCCACGAGCCCCGGCTTATTTTTTTGAGACGAGTTCTACGAACCCTAACCTGGCAGCAGGTAAAGCAGCGCCTTCTGAGAGTGCAGCCGGTTCAAGGCCGCGAGGCTCAGCGGCTCATGGTTGCCGTGTGTCTGGTCAACTCTTCGAGGACATCGATCGATGTTCTCGAAATGGCACGCGTGCCAGCCGGGAAGTTCGAGTAGTCCGACGTGCGGCACAGCCGCCAGGTCGTCCACGATCGTGGCGAGATCCTTGGTTGTCTTGGTTCCCTTCACGGCGAGTACGGTTGGGTAAATAAGGCCAGAGGGAAGGCCGCAGCAGTTACGCCCCTGCCCAACGCGAGCGGAGTGTTGATCGCCTTCTTGGCCCCGCGATTGCCCGCCCTGGCACTATGACAGCAGCAGGTACAGCAGTGCCTTCTGGGCGTGCAGCCTGTTCTCCGCCTGGTCGAAGACGCGGCTGTGCGGTCCGTCTATGACCCCCGCGGCAACCTCCTGGCCGCGGTGCGCAGGGAGGCAGTGGAGGAAGACGGCGTCCTCTTCGGCGAGGCTCATCAGGTCCTCGTTCACCTGGTAGGAGGCGAACTTCTTCTTTCGTTCCTCGGTCTCGTCCTCCTGGCCCATGCTCGCCCATACGTCGGTGTAGACGACGCGCGCGCCGGAGACGGCCTCGCGCGGGTCCCCGGTCAGGGTCGGGGCAGCGCCTAGAGAGCTGGCGAGCTCTACGATAGCCGGGTCGGGGGCGTGGCCTTCCGGATGGGCGATGGTGAGGTGCGCGCCTGTCAGGGCGCAGCCGAGAGCGAGGGAGTGGGCCACGTTGTTGCCGTCGCCGACGTAGGAGATCCTGACCCCTTCAAGCCGTCCGAACTCCTCGCGGACGGTGAGGAGGTCGGCGAGGGCCTGGCAAGGGTGATGGGTATCCGTGAGCCCGTTTATGACGGGGACCTCGGCGGCCCCGGCCAGCTCCTCGAGTTCCTCGTGGTCGAAGGTCCGGACCATGATCGCATCTATGTAGCGGGCGAGGACGCGCCCTGTGTCCGACGGGGTCTCGCGCTTGCCTATCTGTATCTCCTGGGGCAGCAAGTGGAGGGCGTGGCCGCCGAGCTGGTACATGCCTACCTCGAAAGAGACGCGCGTGCGGTTCGATGGCTTCTGGAAGACCATCGCCAGCGTCCTGCCGCGCAGGGGCCGGTAGGGGATGCGCGACCTCTGCAAGCCCTTTATCTTGAGGGCCTCGTCGAGGATCAACTCTCGCTTCTTCCGGGGTGAACTCGGCCAGCGTGAGGCAGTCGCGGCCCGAGAGAGGGGAAGGGGGAGGCGGGGTCCTTTCGAGCTCGGGGATCACGCGCTCAGAGCCATCTCGGGCTGGTTTTGGGCGCACTTCACCGCCACGACGCCGCTTCGAAAAAAGTCGAGGGCGTAGCGGATCTCGCTCCTGCTCACCGTGAGGGGCGGCGCGAGACGGATGGTGCTCCCCCCGATGAGGTTGACGAGCAGCCCGTTCTGGAGGCAGTGCTCGAAGACCCGGGGCGCGACCTCGGGCCCGAGCTCCACACCGATAAGCAGGCCCTCCCCGCGCACCTCCGCGCCGGGGACCTGCTCCGCGAGCTTCCCGAGCGCGCTCTTGAGGATGGTCCCCTTGACCCGCACCTCCTCGAGGAAGGCGGGGTCGTCGACCACCCCAAGGACCGCCTTGACCGCCGCCATCGCGAGCGGGTTCCCACCGAAGGTCGAGCCGTGGTTGCCGGGACCCAGAGCCGCGTACCCCTCTTTCGTCATCATCGCGCCCACAGGCACGCCGCCACCAAGGCCCTTGGCGCTCGTCAACACGTCGGGGACGACGCCAGCGCCCTGGTAGGCGTAGAGGTGGCCCGTGCGCCCCGCCCCTGTCTGGACCTCGTCGAAGATCAGGAGCGCCGAGTGCTCGTCACATAGCTCTCGCAGCCCCTGCAAGAACCCATCGGGTGGCACATGGACGCCGCCTTCGCCCTGGATCGGCTCGACCAGGATGGCCGCCGTCTGCGGACCCACGAGCTCCTTCGCGGCCTCGAGGTCGCCGAAAGGCGCGTGGACGAAGCCGCCGACCATCGGGCCGAAGCCCTCCTGCATCGCGGGCTGGCCCGTCGCGGAGAGACCGCCGTAGGTGCGGCCGTGGAAGGATCTCGAGAAGCTCAGGACCTCGGACTTTCCCGGCCCGTGCTCCGTATGGGCGTGCTTGCGGGCAAGCTTTATCGCCGCCTCTACGCTCTCGGTGCCGGAGTTGCAGAAGAAGACCCTGTCGAAGTCCGTCGCACCGGTGAGAAGCCCTGCGACCTCGGCCTGGATCGGTATCTCATACAGGTTGGAGCAGTGGATCAACCGCTCGGCCTGCTCCTGTATGGCCTGCACGAGCGCGGGGTGGCCGTGCCCCAGAGAGTTCGTCGCGATGCCGGCGATGAAGTCGAGGTAACGGTTGCCCTCGTCGTCGAAGAGCCAGCTCCCGCGCCCGCTCGTCGGGGCTACTCCCAGACGCTTGTAAGTCTCCATCACGGCTTTCACGCGACCACTCCCTCCGATATCAATGTCCCGACCTCCTCGCCGGCCAGCGCCGCAGCGAGCGCGCCCTCCCTGTTGCCGTTTATGATCCTCGCGCTAACCCCACCCCTGGCAGCCTCCGCGGCGGCCCGCAGCTTGGGCACCATACCGCCCGCCGCGAGCCCCGACGCCACGTACTGCTCACACTCGTCAGGCGCGAGCGACCCTACCGGGGCGCCGTCCCTGAGCAGGCCGTCCACGTCCGTGAGCAGGAAGAGGTGCTCGGCTCCCAGCCCCACGGCGAGCGCGGCGGCCGCCGCGTCGGCGTTGACGTTGTACGCGCCCTCCGGCCCAAGGCCCAGAGGAGCCACTACGGGTACGAACCCGCCAGCCCAGAGGGCGTGTATGAGGTCCGGCTCCACCCGCCTGACCTCGCCCACACGCCCCAGCTCCGGGACGGGCTCGACCAGGAGCGTCGGGCCGTCGGTCCCTGAGATGCCGGCCGCAGGGACGCCCGAGGCGTTCAGCTCGCGAGCCAGGTCCTTGTTCACGCTCCCTGCGAAGACCATCTCGGCGACCTCCAGGGTCTCCGCGTCCGTGACGCGCAGGCCCTCGTGGAAGCGGGTGGGGATCCCTAGCGCGTCGAGCATCCGGGTGAGCTGGAGGCCGCCGCCGTGCGCCAGCGCGATCTCCCTGCCTGACCCCAGAATGCCGGGGAGATCCTCGAGCGCGCCACCCGCCAGAGCGCCGCCTCCGAACTTGATCACGACCGGCTTCACGTGCGATAGCTCCCGTTGATCCTGACGTAGTCGTAGGTGAGGTCGCAGCCCCAGGCTACCGCCGAAGCGTCGCCCTCGCTCAGGCGAGCAGTTATCCGGACCTCTTCCGCCGCGAGCGCGGCGTTTGCCTCGGCCTCCTCGTGCGGCACGGGCTCGCCGTTCTCGAATACCTTTACCGGCCCGAACCACAGCTCGACCTCGTCAGGGTCGAAGCTCGCCCCCGAGTAGCCCATCGCGGTGAGCACGCGCCCCCAGTTGGCGTCCTCCCCGAAGACAGCCGCCTTGACCAGGTTGCTACCTACGACGGCCCTGGCCAGCGCCGCCGCCGACGCCTCGTCCTCCGCCCCCTCGACGGCCACCTCGACGAGCCGCGTGGCCCCCTCGCCGTCGCGCGCGATCTCCTTCGCAAGAGAGCGCGCCACGCTCTCCACAGCCTCCGCGAACACCGGATAGTCCGCCGAGCTCACGGTGAGCGGCTCGTTACCGGCGGCGCCGTTGGCCAGCAGTACAGCCATGTCGCTCGGCGAGGTGTCGCCGTCCACGGTGACAAGGTTGAAGCTGCGGTCCGTCGCCACGCTCAACGTTTTCTGCAGGCACCTTTTCTCCACCGCCGC
Source organism: uncultured Rubrobacteraceae bacterium (assembly GCA_963819315.1). Taxonomy (GTDB): domain Bacteria; phylum Actinomycetota; class Rubrobacteria; order Rubrobacterales; family Rubrobacteraceae; genus JALYGY01. The sequence continues at coordinate 25,506 of CAWFVR010000021.1, read as the reverse complement.
ATCGGTTGTGAGGAAGGCGAGCATCGTGCCCATGTTCGGGTGGATCATGCCGCTACCCTTGGCCGTTCCGCCGACCGTGACCGTCCTTCCCCCGATCTCAACCCGGACGGCGGCCTCCTTGGTCCGCGTGTCTGTGGTCAGGATGGCCTCAGCGAAGCCGGCGCCGTCCCGCCCCAGGCCAGCGGCAACGCCCTCGATCCCGGCCGAGATCTTCGCCATCGGCAAGTGCTCCCCGATCACACCCGTGGAAGCCACGGCGACCTCTCGAGCCTCTACTCCCAGAGCCTCGGCCGCGAGCGCCTGCATCTCGCAGGCGTCCTCCAACCCCTTTTGCCCGGTCCCGGCATTGGCATTCCCGCTGTTGGCAACTACCACCCGCACGTCTCCGCTTTCGATGGCCTCCCGTGTAACACGGAGCGGCGCGCCTTTGACGGCGTTGCGCGTGAAGACGGCCGCCGACGCACACTCGTGCTCGGAGAAGAGGAGGCCGAGATCCCGCCTCCCAGAGTTCCGTACCCCACATATTACCCCTCCAGCGACGAATCCTTCCGCCGCTGTTACTCCCCCCGAGAGCGTCTTTATGCCGATTGCTGCATCTTTATTCATCATCGTTCCGAATTGTCGCACTGGTATACGCGATGTTCAAGCGGATTATTCAAGTAGTTGAATATTTATCCGGAAGTTCTACAATGAACGGTGTGGGACTCAAGGTAGGCATCTACGGCGGCAGCGGGTACGCGGGGGCCGAGCTGGTACGCTTGCTCGCGGGGCACCCCGAGGTTGGTGCCATGGGGGTTTCGTCGCGCGGGTACGTGGGGCGTGGCATTAGCGAGGTATATCCGCAGCTGGCGGTCGAGGGCGAGTACGTCGAGCCGGGTGAGATAGACGCCTCCTCGCTGGACGCGGCGTTCGTGGCTTATGGGCACGGTGAGAGCGCCGCGGCGGTGGAGGGCTTACTCGAGGCCGGAGCGAGGCTGGTCGTGGACCTCTCGGCGGATTTCCGGCTCGCTGACGTTCAGGTCTACGAGGAGTGGTACGGGGAGCATCCGGCGCCTGGGTTGCTCGAGGAAGCTCACTACGGGTTGCCCGAGGTCTTCGGGGCGCCGGAGGGGAGGCTGGTAGCGAACCCCGGGTGTTATCCGACGGCGGCGATACTCGCGCTCGCGCCGGTGGTGCGGCGGCTGAGGGTTAGTTCCGTGACGGTCAACGCGCTATCTGGCGTTAGCGGGGCCGGGGCGAAGCCGAGCGTCAAGACCCACTTCGTCACCGTCAACGAGAGCGTCTCGCCGTATGGGATCGTAGGCGGCTCGCCGCGCCACAGGCACACGCCCGAGATAGAGATGATGTTGCGCAGGGTGGGGGAGACGCCCGAGGTGACCTTCGTGCCGCACCTCCTGCCCATCAGCCGCGGGGAGCTCGAGACCATAGTCGTGGAGCTCGAGGAACCTGAGGAGTTGCCCGGCGCGGGCGACGTTCTCGGCTGGTACGCGGAGGACTACGAGGGCTGGGGGTTCGTCGAGGCGAGGGCCGAGCCGCCGCACATCTCGCACGTTGCGAACACCAACAGGGCCAGGCTCTCGGCGGCTGTGGACAGGCGGGCCGGAAAGCTTCTGCTCTTCGCGGCGGTGGACAATCTGCTCAAGGGTGCGGCAGGGGCTGCGGTACAGAACATGAACCTGGCGCTCGGGTACCCCGAGGACCTCGGGCTCGAGCACCTCAAGTAGGAGGGATCAGGACTTTGGGAGCGACGCGCGCGCCGGCGGACAAGGCGACGAGGCAGGGCCTAATACTCAGGCTCATCTCCGAGAGGGATCTCGGCACCCAGCAGGGAGTGGTCGAGGCTCTCGCCGAGGAGGGCGTGGAGGCCGCGCAGGCCACGGTGAGCAGGGACCTGGCCGAGCTCGGCGTCCTCAAGGTCGGCAACCGCTACCTCGCGCTCCCGCACGAGCCCGGCTTCGCCGGCATCGAGGTGCTCCCGAGCTTCGTCCTCAGCCTTGCCCCGGCCCAGAACGTGGTGGTCATACACACGCGCGACGGGACCGCCGGGGCCGTCTCGAGTGTTCTCGACAGGGTGAAGGGGCTCAAGATCGTCGGGACCATAGCGGGCCAGGACACGGTGCTCGCCGTCGCCCCGGACAACGCCGCAGCCGAGGAGGTAGCAGGGCTCATCGCCGACGTCTGCCGCGCCCGCACCCGGCCGGCGGGCAACGTCGAGTAGGTTTGTGGGTGATCCTGCCGAGAGCACTTCGCTGCGCCTCTCGGTGCTCGAACATCGTCTGGCCGTCTGCCGGCTGGAGCCCGACTCTGAGATACCGGCGTGGGCCACGGGCGCGCCGTTTTTCTGCGTGACGCGCACCGCGGGCGAGCTGTCTGTCGTCTGTCCGGAGGGGCGTATCCCTGCCGGAACGACCTGCGAGCGTGGCTGGCGCGCCCTCGAGGTGGAAGGCCCGCTGGAGTTCGGGCTGACCGGCGTGCTCGCGTCACTGGCCTTGCCGCTCGCCGAGAGCAAGGTCGGCATCCTGGCCATCGCGACCTACGAGACGGACTACGTGCTCGTCCGGAAATCGCAGCTGGACCTCGCCGCGCAGACGTTGCGCGAGCGGGGCCACGAGGTCCATGAACCCTGATAACGCGCAAGGAGGCAAGATGCTTGAGGGAAAGAAGGTAGTGCTCGCCTATTCCGGGGGGCTGGACACCTCGGTCTGCCTGAAGTGGCTCGAGCAACGGGGGGCGACGCCGTACGCGCTCTACCTCGACCTCGGCCAGGGAGAGCCCGCGGACGACGTGAAGAACAAGGCCCTCGACATAGGCGCGGCCGACGCCTTCGTCCGCGACGCGAAGGCCGAGTTCGCTAGAGCGTACGTCGCGCCCGCTATAAAGGCCAACGCCCTCTACGGCGGGAAGTACCCGCTCTTCACGGCGCTTGCACGCCCGCTCATAGCGAAAAAACTCGTCGAGGCTGCGCGCGAGGTGGGGGCGACGCACATCGCCCACGGCTCGACGGGCAAAGGCAACGACCAGGTCCGCTTCGACGTCACCACAGCCTCCATCGCCCCCGACCTCACAGTCGTCGCGCCCGTTCGCGACTGGAACATGAGCCGCCCCGAGGAGATGGCCTACGCGGAGGAACACGGGATCCCCGTGCCGACCACGAAGGAGTCCCCCTACAGCGTGGACGCTAACCTCTGGGGACGCTCCATAGAGGCCGGTCCCCTCGAAGACCCCGACCACGAGCCCACAGACGACGTCTTCGAGCTAACCGCCTCTCCCGAGAATGCCCCCGACGAGCCCCACTACGTCGAGATCGGCTTCGAGGAAGGCCTGCCCACGAGCCTCGACGGCGCACAGCTGCCACTGGTAGATCTCATCGCCGAGCTCAACCAGGTCGCCGGCGAGCACGGCGTAGGCAGGGTGGACATGATCGAAGACCGCCTCGTCGGCATCAAGAGCCGTGAGATCTACGAGGCCCCAGCCGCCCTCGCCATCGTCCAGGCCCACAGAGAACTCGAGACACTCACCCTCACCAAGGACGTCCTCCGCTTCAAGGCCGCCGTCGAGCAACGCTACGCCGAGCTCACTTACGACGGCCTCTGGTTCACTCCCCTCAAGAGCGCCCTCGACGCCTTCATCGAAGAGACCCAGATGACCGTTACCGGCACGGTCCGGCTCAAGCTCTTCAAAGGCTCGAGCACCGTCTCGGGCCGCACAGCTCCACAAGCCCTCTACAACAAGGACCTCGCCACCTACGATCCCAACAGCACCTTCGACGAAGCCTCCGCAGCCGGCTTTATCGCCCTCTGGGGGCTCCCCGCCCGCCAGTGGGCTAGCGTGAACGGAGGCATCGACCAGGCCCCATTTCCTATTAAGCCTGAACTTCAAGGTTAGTGCATAAAAAGTGAAAAGCCTGAATTTGCAGGTTTTTCTTGGCTATTCTCAGGAGCCCATCAACACGGTAAACCATCGTGATAGATTAAACCTGAACATTAGTGTTGTACTAAAGCTACGATTCAGGTTCATGTAAGAGCAGACCCGACCAATTTGCTTCAACGTTGCCTTGATAGATCAAGATTTTTTGATCTATAATGCTGGCCAGGACGATGTCTGGTGGGTTTCGGAGCATGAAGGGAAGGTAGGGATGGGCGAGGAGCCGAAGAGAGACGAGGTCAGGCGGCGGTACGCTGCGGTCGCGGTGTCTGTGCGTGAGGGTGAGGGATCTTCGTGTTGCGGGTCCGACGCGGGACGGGTGCTCGACTCGGAGGCGCGGGGTGTGGACTGGACGGCGGGGAGCTATTCGGAGGTCGAGAAGCGCGAGCTGCCGCAGGCCGCCGTGGAGGCTTCGCTTGGGTGCGGGAACCCGGTCGCCCTTGCGACGCTTTCCCCGGGCGAGGTGGTTCTGGACCTGGGCAGTGGAGGTGGGATAGACGTTCTCCTATCGGCCGGGCGGGTCTCTCCGGGCGGGAAGGCTTACGGCCTCGACATGACGGACGAGATGCTCGAGCTCGCCCGCGAGAACAGGCGCAAGGCCGGGGTAGAGAACGCGGAGTTCCTCAAAGGGGAGATGGAAGACATCCCGCTCCCCGACGACCACCTCGACGTCGTCATAAGCAACTGCGTCATAAACCTCTCCACCGCCAAGGAGAGGGCCGAGGCGTTCAGGGTGCTCAAGCCTGGAGGCCGCTTCGCGGTCTCCGACATGGTCTTCCTGGGGGACAAGAGCGAGGTCCCGGCTGAGGTGATGTGCAGCGTGGAGCTTTGGTCGGGGTGCGTCTCCGGGGCGCTGGAGAAGGGCGAGTACGAGGCGCTGCTGCGGGAGGCTGGCTTCGAGGACGTCTCGGTCGAGGTCACCCACACGTACGGAGCCGAGCTCGCCGCGTCCGATTGCTGCGGAGGGTTGGATCTCGAGCGGGCACTCGGCGAGGTTTCGCTTGCCAGCGCCTTCGTCCGGGCCCGCAAGCCGGTGGCGGGGTGAGGGGCGTGTCGCGGCGCGAGATCGAAATTCTCCCCAGGGGAGAACTTCTCGCGTAGCCGGGGAGAGGGTCGGGCGCGTCGTCGCGCTGGGACGGGCGCGTCGTCGCGCTGGACGGGCGCTCTCGGACCCGATCCGGGTACGGATGCTCGGGATGCTTGCGGCGGAGGCGGCCGAGGGTCGCGGGTGTTGCGGTCTACCCGACCTCGGCGCGCCCGTGAGCAGCGAAGAGGACTCGCCGGGGATCTGCGTCTGCGAGCTCGAGGAGTGCTTCGAGATGGGCCAGTCGAGAATCTCCTACCACATGCGCAAGCTCAAAGAGGCAGGGCTCGTGCGCGAGGAGCGGCGGGGGAGATGGAGCTTCTACTCCCTAGACCGCGAAGCCGCCCGCGACCTCCTGGCCGATACTGGGAAGCACCTGTCGGCGTAGCGACCCGTCTATGAACGTACTCATGGTTGGCGACATAGTCAGGCTGACGCGGTGTTGTTCCGTATCGAGGGTGGAGGAACCCTCGAGATCAAACGCGTTCAACCTGCCTTTAACTCGATGAGCGCCTGACACGTATAGACTGTTTTCGATGAGTAACAGACAGCTCAACCTGGGATGGAGATGAGATACGCTCTGATCTCCGATATCCACTCGAAGCGTGGCGTACGACCTGGAGCGTGCGGTCGAGGGCATCCTGTGGAGCGGGCAACCCGACGATTTCGCCGAGCAATTGAAGGCCGGTGGAACGACCAGGCCGGTGGAGGTGGGGTAGAGGGGCCATGACGAAGACCAGGGTTCTGTTCCTGTGCACCCACAACTCGGCCCGCTCCCAGATGGCCGAGGGCCTCCTGCGGCTCCTTGCAGGCGACCGCTTCGAGGTCATGAGCGCCGGGACGGAGGCCACCTCAGTCAGGCCCGAGGCCATACAGGCGATGTCCGAGCTTGGCGTAGACATCTCGGGGCAGACTTCCAAGACCCTGGAACGCTACCTGGGCGAGCCTTTCGACTACGTCGTCACCGTCTGCGACGACGCCAACGAGGCCTGCCCTGTCTTCCCCGGCGCGGAGAACCGCCTGCACTGGTCGTTCCGGGACCCCTCGCGGGTACAGGGAAGTGACGATGAGCGCCTCGAGGTCTTCAGGACGGTGCGCGACGAGATCCAGGCCCGCATCAGCAAGGAACTACTCCCAGCGGATAGACCGTGACGGACGTCTCCATCGGACCAGCCCGCAGGGACGAGTTACCCCGGATCCTCGAGCTTCTCGAAGAGGCTGGCCTGCCCGGACACCGCCCGCGCCATGGTGCTGGATCTGCGAGCCGGGTAGGAACTGGACTCGGTCGCCCTCTACCAGCCCTTCACCGCATCCCACACTGCTATTATCGTCGTCATGCGCGAGCCTCCATCACCTTCCCCGAACCCCACCGACCTGCGCCTGATGCGGCGCGCACTGCTCGCCGCCGAGAGCGCCGGCGAGAAGGGAGAGGTGCCGGTGGGCGCCGTGGTCGCCAGAGGAGATGATGTCCTTGCCATAGCCGCCAACCAGCGCGAGGCTACAGGCGACCCCACAGCCCACGCCGAGCTACTCGCCATTCGCCGGGCCGCCGCGGCTCTGGGCGGCTGGCGGCTCACCGGCTGTACCCTCTACTCGACCCTCGAACCGTGCCCCATGTGCGCCGGCGCTGCCCAAGCCGCGCGCCTGCAGCGCCTCGTTTACGCCGCCCCCGATCCCAAGGCCGGCTACGCCGGAACCCTCCATGACGTCCCGGCAGATGACCGCCTCAACCACACCATCGCCGTCGAAAGGGGCGTCCTCGAAGCCGAAGCTGCCGAATTGCTCCGTAATTTCTTCAAAAGTCGCCGCGCAAGATCACAATAGGCATTCCTAAGCCCATGCGCTCGAAAGCCTGACGTAGAGCCACATAGTCTACTTAAAGTTCAGGTTGAACTTCACTAGTATTGTAGTTCTAGATTCAAGTTCGAGTGGAGTCTCTGATTGCACCTCAACGTGAAGGTGCGTCGTTTGCGGGAAATTCCCTGAATTTAGGCTGATGTGAAAAAAATCTGAAAAAATTTCCCGAAGCGGCTAAATCGCCGGATTTGGCTAAGTAACAGGGATTTCACAGTTTTGGTCCAAATTAACCTCAAGTTAAAGGTTATTTAGGTGGTATTGCTTTCCAAAAATATAGTGTGCTAGTTTTTCACAATACCAGATGTGGTATTAGGGCCATGGGGGTTTAGAAGTGCAGTGTCCGTACTGTGAATTCGAGGATACGAAGGTCATAGACTCGCGGCTATCGGAGAACAATGATGCCGTCCGGCGGCGTCGGGAGTGTCTCTCGTGCGAGAAGAGGTTCACGACGTACGAGCGTCGCGAGCCGTTGAGGCTAATGGTATTGAAGAGGGACGGGGGGCGGGAGCCCTTCGACCGCGAGAAGCTGCGGGCTGGGTTGGCGAAGGCCTGTGCCAAGCAGCGGGTCACGGAGGACGACATAGATCTCATGGTTGATGAGATCGAGGCTGACCTGCGCGAGCGGCGGCGGCACGAGGTTACTTCGAGGCGGCTCGGGGACATGGTGCTGGTGCGGCTGCGCAAGCTCGACATGGTCGCTTACTTGCGGTTCGCCTCCGTATACAGGCAGTACACGGACGTGGACCAGTTCCGCTCCGAGCTGGTACGCCTCGCCGGCTCTGGGATTGGCAACCGCAGGTAAGTCAACCGCAGGTAAGTCAACCGCAAAACAATACTGGGGATAGGGAGAAACCAGCAGTAAAATTGGGAGGATGGGTATGGAGGTAGATCGAGGCCGGCTCACGGATATAGAGCTCACGGAGAACGCGGTAGCCGTTCTCAAGAAGCGCTACCTCAAGAAGAACGAGCAGGGCGAGGCCATCGAAGAGCCTATAGAGATGTTCCGGCGGGTGGCCGGCAACATCGCCGAGGGCGAGTTCCGCTTCAAGGAGGGCGAAGAGGCCCAGGCCCTGTACGAGGAATCCAGAGAGAAGTTCCTCCAGATCATGCTCACGAGAAGGTTCATGCCCAACTCTCCGACCCTGATGAACGCGGGAAGGGAGCTGCAGCAGCTCGCGGCGTGCTTCGTGCTGCCGGTCGAGGACTCCATAGACGGCATCTACGACACCTTGAAGCACCAGGCCATCATCCACAAGAGCGGTGGCGGGACTGGCTTCGGCTTCTCGCGATTGCGTCCCAAGAACGACCTGGTCAAGAGCACGATGGGGGTCTCCTCCGGGCCGGTCTCGTTCATGGCCATCTATGACGCCTCGACGGACAAGATCAAGCAGGGTGGAACCAGGCGTGGGGCGAACATGGGGATCTTGCGGGTAGACCACCCCGACATCGAGGAGTTCATCACCTGCAAGAACGACAACGACCAGATCAACAACTTCAACATCTCCGTTGCCGTGACCGACGCCTTCATGGAGGCTGTGGAGCGGGACGGGGACTTCGACCTGGTCAACCCGCGCGACCTATCGGTAGCCCAGACGGTGCGGGCGCGGGACCTCTTCAGGAAGATCATCGAGGGAGCGTGGCTCAACGGCGAGCCCGGCGTCGTCTTTATAGACAGGATCAACGCCGACAACCCCACCCCGCAGTTCCCGATAGAGTCGACAAACCCGTGCTCGGAGGCGCACCTGCCGCCCTATGACTCGTGCAACCTCGGCTCGATCAACCTCGAGCGCTTCTACCGGGAAGACACTAACGACGTGGACTGGAACGAGCTCAGGGAGACGGTGCACACCGCCGTCCGCTTCCTGGACAACGTCATCGAGATGAACAGTTACCCTCTACCCGAGATAGACGAGATGAGCCGGGGGAACAGGCGCATCGGCCTCGGCGTCATGGGCTTCGCAGACCTCCTGATAAAGCTCGGCATCACCTACGACTCCGACGAGGGCCTGGCCTTCGCCGAAAAAGTTATGAAGTTCGTGGACGACGAGGCGTGGGAGGAGAGCCGCGCCCTGGCCGAGGAGCGCGGGGTCATGGCCCACTACGAGGGCTCGCGCCACGAGGCTCGCGGAGATAGGGTCCGCAACGCGACAGTGACGACCATAGCGCCCACCGGCACCATATCCATGATCGCCGGTTGCTCGGGTGGTATAGAGCCGTTGTTCGCGGTGGCGTTCATGCGCCGGCAGGCGGACATGGAGCTGCCCGACGTCAACCCCGAGTTCGTGACGCTCGCCAAAGAGAGGGGCTTCTACTCGGAGGACCTGATGAGGAAGGTCGCCGAGCACGGCAGCGTGCGCGACATCCCCGAGGTGCCGGAGGACGTGCGCAGGGTATGGGTCACGTCGCACGACATCACCTCCGAGTGGCACGTCAGGATGCAGGCGGCGTTCCAGAAGTACACCTCGATGGGCATCTCCAAGACCATCAATTTGCCCAGCGAGGCGACGCCCGAGGACGTCGAGGCGGCCTACCGGCTGGCCTACTCCACGGGTTGCAAGGGTATAGCGGTCTACCGCGACGGTAGCCGTGACGCCCAGGTTTTGTCTACGGGCAAGACGGCGGGTGAGAAGCCGACCATGACGCCCGCCTCGCCTGAGGCCCCGACGGCCCCGCCCGTGAGCCCGCCCGCGCAGGGCCAGCAGTTCTCTTCGCTCGCCGAAGCCAGGAACGGCCGCCCGCGTACCCTCTCGGGGGTGACCAAGAAGATCCAGACCGGCCACGGCCCCCTCTACGTCACGTTGAACGACGATGAGTTCGGGCCGCGGGAGTGCTTCGTCATCCTCGGCAAGCCGGGAGGCACGGCGGCGGCGTTCTCCGACGCTCTCGGGCGCATGATCTCGCTCGCCATGACCCACGGCGCGGAGCCGGCGGAGATCGTGCACCAGCTGCGCGGCATCCAGGACGGGCACCCGGCAGGTGTCGGCCCGAACGCCGTCCTCTCCGTTCCCGACGGCGTCGCCCGCGCGATGTCCGAGCACTACCTGGTCGGCGAGAGCCTGCCGGACACGCGCGAGCTGCCCATCATCGGGGCCTGCCCCGACTGCGGCAGCGGCCTGACCCGCCAGGAAGGCTGCGTCGTCTGCCACTCCTGCGGGTACTCGAAGTGTAGTTGAGCTTTTCCCAACCGTTAGATTATTCGGGGCGTACCACGTAGCCAGCCCTTTCTCATACTAACCGTGTTCCTCGTCGATTCTGCGGTCCAGGGTCTGGTCGGCAAACGAGGCGGGGTCCTCCGAGGGCTCTATGTGGATGAAGAACGTGCTCTGGGGCAACGCCTCGGCGAGGTCCTTCTCAATTTGCTCCGAGAGGTCGTGCCCCTGCTGCACCGTCCACTCGCCCGGCACGAGCACGTGCATCGAGATGAAGCGGCGCGGCCCGGAGGCCCGCGTGCGCAGGGCGTGGAACTTGATGCCCTTCTCTTCGTAGCGGGAGAGGACCCTGGAGATAACCTCCCTGTCCTCCGGCGGGAGCGCGCGATCGAGCAAGCCCTGGGCGGTGTCGAGCAGGAGGCGCACGCCCGTCCACAAGATGTTCGCGGTGACGAGAAGCCCGATCAGAGGGTCCAGCACGAGCCACCCGGTGAAATGCACGGTCGCGATCCCCAGCACCACCCCCAGCGAGGTCCAGACGTCGGTGAGCAGGTGTTGCGCGTCGGCCTGTAGCGTGATGGAGCGCAGCCTCCGCCCCGCGCGCAAGATGATCAACGCCACGATGCTGTTGATCACCGTCGCGACGAGGGTTATGGAGAGCCCGATTCCAACGTTGTGCAATGGCTGCGGGTCCATGAGCCGGTCCCAGGCGGTGATGCCGATCCAGGCCGCAGCGATCAATATTAGCGCGCTCTCCAGGCCGCTCGAGAAGTACTCTGCCTTGTCGTGCCCGAAGGCGTGCTCCTCATCCGGCGGACGGGAGGCGTACAGCAAGGCCCACAGCGCCGCTACCGCCGCGACCAGGTTGACCACCGACTCGGCCGCGTCGGAGAACAGACCCACAGAGCCCGTAAGAAAATAGGCACCCAGCTTGAGGCCTATGGTCAGCACCGCGGCCGCGATGGAGAGCACGGCGTAGCGGCGGGGGGACCCGCCCAACGTCACGGTCTCTTTCGTCACGAGCGCCAAAAAATGGTCGTCATAGATCTACGCCACCAAAGCTTCTGCTCCACGAGAACACGGTAGAGACCTTCTACCACGCGGCGCCAAAGTATACACTCCCGCCTCGACGACACCCCGTTTGAGCCGGTGAAGAACAGACTACGCGTCCCACCCAACTCTAGTGTTAGTTCGGCAACCGCAGATATGAGCGTGAACTTGAAGGTCACACAATAACCCGATACGGTGCAGTTCCATTCTACGCGCAAACGAGGCCGGAACCCGTTGAAACCGGCTTGGATACAGGCTTTTCTCTTGTTCGTGGGAGCAATATCCACTCCCGGGCACAGTGCGAGAGGGCGAATCGCTCACCGGCTGCATAACCGTAGAGCACAAGTTCAATGAGCAGGAAGCCTATGTTTGGGGGATGGTTGAAGGGTCGAGGGCGAGTGGATAAACTCAGTAGTGGAGAGGTGGCAGAGTGGTTGAATGCGGCGGTCTCGAAAACCGTTACGTCGGTAATCCCGGCGTCGGGGGTTCGAATCCCCCCCTCTCCGCGTATTTAAGCACGCTCCGGCTTGCGGCCTCCGCTTGTCAGCACGCCTGCTTCGCAGGCTTGTCAGCACACTCCAGCCTTCGGCTTCCGCTTCTCAGCACGCTCGGGCCTTTAGAAGGCCCTCGCTTGTCAGCATTTCAGCTTCTCTTGGTGCTGAGAGAAGCTGAGAAGCCGCCTGGCGAAGCCAAAGGCGGCGTGCTGAGAGCGAGGCCCCTTAAGGGCCGAAGCGTGCTGACAAGCGCACCGAAGGGAGCGTGCTGACAAGCGGAGCCCGTAAGGGCGTAGCGTGCTGACTAGCTGACTAGCTATTATCATGCCGGGCTATGGTCGGGCTTTCTTACGTGGTAGAGATCTAGTGCTCAAGGACCGTGGAGCGGAGGTTCGGGACGCTCTCGTCGCCACGGCGGCGGTATGGGTGCTGGCGCTGGCACTGTGGCTGGACGTGCGCTTTATGGGTGGGATTCTGGGCAGGATCTCGACCGAGGCGATGAACGTCCACGGGGACTTCGACACCTTCTGGCGTTCGGCGAGTGCATTCTGGGAGGGTAGGGAGGTCTACGCCACGGGCGCCGATCTCGAGAACCTCAACCCGCCTTTCTGGATACTGCTCATCTCGCCTTTCGGGCTACTGGAGCCGCTGGTGGCTTACCGCTTCTTCGTACTGATCACGTTGAGCATCACCGTTGCATACCTGGCCTGGGTGGCCGACGAGCTGCGGGTGCGCCCAGCGTGGGCGGTCATCGGGGGGGTGATGTTGATCCTCTCATCGCCCTTGCTCGCGACGCTGGCGCTCGGCCAGATCTACCCGATACTCGCCTTTGGCCTGGTTGTGGCGTGGATGGCAGACCGGCGTGAGAGACACAGGATCTCCGGTGCCGCCCTTGGGCTCGTGGTGGCGATCAAACCATCGCTAGCCCCAGTGCTACTTTGGCCGCTCGTGCGGCGGCGGTGGGGCACGTTCTGGGCGGCGATAGTGGCCGGGGCGGCGGCGACGCTCGTCGGGGCCGTCGTGGTTGGGTTCGGGGCGACGCTCGACTGGTTGAGGCTGCTCTCGGAGTCGTCCGCCAGCCCATACTGGGACAACGCTTCGCTTCCCTCGGCTGCGGCCCGGCTGTTCACGGACAACCCTTACGCCCAGCACGTCGCGACGTGGGCATGGACGATACCGGTCGCCTACGCGCTGGGGATCGCGGCCATCGCGTTCACCGCTACGAGGACCATGTGGGACGCGGAGGCGGGTCTGTGGGCTCTCGTCGCCGCGGCGCTGCTGGCTTCGCCCATCGCCTGGCACAACTACCTCGTCCTGCTAGGGCCCGGCATCCTGCTCTTGCTGGCGCGCGGACGGGTCGCTCCGGCCTTCCTGCTCCTCGCCCTGCAAGCCATCCCGGGGCAGTGGCCGCTGCTCTGGAACCGGGAGGCTACGGTGGCGGCGACGATGGCGCTAACGCTCTACCTCTTTATACTCCTCGCGCACTGGATCGTACTATTACCCCGCCGGAAGGAGCCGGCCGGAGGCGGGTAGATAAGTCCGGGCGATCGGGACCGAGTGGCATGATCCTTCCTCGGGTACAGGGTTACACAGTCCCCTCGTGGAAAGGTGGAAGAGATGGGAGAGACGATCAGCCAGCGCCTCGTGGACGCTGTGCCCTATCTGGACAGGATCGCCGAGGCGGTCCAACCGAAGGTGCGGGAGGCCGTCGATGAGAGCGGTACGACGGTGCGCAACGCGCTCGACGGGAAGTGGCTCGAGGTGCCACTGCACCCTGCCCTCACCGACGTGCCCTTGGGCTCCTGGACTGCGGCCCTCGTCTTCGACGGGCTCGACGCCGCGACCGATTCCAGGGCCATGAGGAACGCGGCCGACGCCTCGCTTGTGATGGGTGTTCTGGGCGCCTTCGGCGCGGCGGTGACAGGGCTCTCCGACTGGCGCTACCTGAGCGGAGGGTCGAGGAGGATGGGCGTGGCGCACGGGCTCCTCAACACGATCGGGCTCGCGCTCAACGTGACCTCGCTCCTCCTCAGGGCTGCGGGGCGCCGCAACGCCGGGCGTCTTGCCTTCCTTGCCGGCTACTCCGTCAGCGGCATGGCCGCTCACCTCGGGGGTGAGCTCTCCTACGACTACGGCCTGCGCGTCAACCGGAACGCCTTCGTTCCCGAAGGTCCCGAGGACTATGTGCAGGTACTGGACGAAGAAGAGTTGCCGCGGAACGGCATGCGCAAGGTCGAAGTAGACGGGGTGGGAATCCTGCTCAGCCGCTCCTCGGACGGCGAGGTCTGCGCCATCTCCAGCGTCTGTGGACACCTCGGCGGGCCGCTGGAGGAGGGTAGCCGCGAGGGGGACACGGTGGTCTGTCCCTGGCACGGGTCGCGCTACGACCTGTGCAGCGGGAAAGTCCTGGAGAGCCCGGCCGTCTTTCCGCAGTCACGCTACGAGACAAGGGTGCGCGACGGCAGGATCGAGGTAAAAGCCGCCGAGGAGAACGTCCAGGAGAAGGTTATGTAAGCGCTAGCGCTTCTCCAGGGTCTCCAGCGCTTCCGCGGCGGCTCGACGCAGACCTCGTCCGGCGTCCGTCTCGAAGACCTTCTGGAGGTCGCCGCGCGCCCTGGCGTACTCGCCGAGAGCGGCGAGGGCGGAGGCCCGGTTGTAGTAGGCGATGCCCAGTTTGGGATCCGCTTTGATGGCCCGGTCGGCGGCTTCGAGGGCGCCCTGGGGGCTGCCGGAGGCGTCGAGGCTCGCTGCCAGCGCCGAGTAGTAACGGGGCAGTGGGCGCCGGGAGACAAGGTCTTCATAGAGGCCTGCGGCTTTCTCGTATTCGCCCTTGCGGAAGGCCATCCCGGCGCGGCGCTCGTCGGGGATCACGGCCCTGGACATGACGACCGTAAGCGTCGCGGCCCCCGCCAGGTAGACGAGGAGCACGGGGCCGTAGTTGTAGAAGGTCGCCTGGGCCATCACGATCGGCAAGCCGGCCACGAACACGGCGGTGGAGAGCGAAGGGATCATTCGCAGGAAGAAGTCCCTGTAGGCCCGGACGCGCAGCAGATCCCGGTTCTGGCGACCGATCACGAACGTGAAGACAGTCAGGATGACGAGGGCGGCGATCGTGGGGTAGAGGAGGTTCACGAGAGGTCTTCGAGCATCTTGTTTACGCTGGTGCGGAAGCGGCGCGGGAGGTCCGCCTCGAGCGCTCTCCTGAGGTCCTTGACCGCGAGGCTAGTCTTGCCCTGCCGCTGCCGGACGAGGGCGCGGTTGTAGTAGGCGATGCCGTACTCGGGGTCGTCTTCGATCGCCCTGGTCGAGGCCTTCACGGACTCGTCGTAACGCTCCGAGGCCCCGAGCGCCGCTCCAAGGAAGGCCTGGTTGCGCGCCAGCGGCTTCTCCTCGGCCAGCTGTTCATAGAGCTCCGCCGCCTTCGAGTAGTCGCGCTTGCGGAATGCCCTGCTCGCCCCGCGCTCCAGGGAGGAGACCGAGAAGACGGTGGCGGCGACGATGCCGGCGCCCGAGACGGCCATCCAGGTCAACATGACCCAGTTCTCGCGGAAGGCCTGGACGACAAACAGGCTCAGGGCCATGAGCAGCAGCGCGCCGAAGGGTAGCGACCGGCGCGCCAGCTCGCCCCACTCCTTCGCCCTGACCAGGTCCCTGTTGGTCGAGTAGATCGTATGCCACGTCAGGAAGACGAGGAGGAAGACCAGAATGATGGGTATGGCGCCCGAGCCCAAATCCAGTACCTCCGGCTAGAAACCGACAGGCGCGGGCTCGAGCCGCCGCAGCACCTCGAGAGCGGGCGAGACGAGCTTCTCGAAGCTACCGTCGTCGAGCCCCTGGCGCGAGCCCTGCGTGGAGACGGGATCCTCCAGCTCGATCCAGCTCCTGCATCCCGCGTACGCCTCGCTGTAGGGGAGCTCGACCGGCTCCGGCAAGAGGTAGGTGCGAAGGATGAGTATCGTCAAGGGCTTCTTCGGGCGCCACCTGAAACGGCTCTCCGCGTACTCCGGCGTCCACATGTGGTACTGGTCTATGGCTTCGAGGGACTCCGCCTCGGAGATCTCGTACGCCCCCTTGACCTCTGCGAAGGACGTGAAGCGCAATGACCCGTCGTCCGTGAGGTCGGGGATCTCCTCCATCAGCTGCCGGTACTCCGGCTTGATCAGCTCCGGCCTCTGGTGCTCGTAGCCAGGAAGCAGCAGGAAACGCGAGTCCTTGACGGCGAAAGCCTTCTCGCGGATGCCGCCCTTGCGGACCACGAGCGCCGTCTCCCCACGCTCGAGCGCCCTGACGGCGACCGCCCACTCCTTCAACGTGTGCCTCAAAGAGCCGTGCTGCGAAGATTCCAAAGAGTACACCTCCGTCGAGATCGCTAAACAACAATTATATGACCTTACTCCGATGCAGTCCGCTAGCCCCAGAGGTTGACACCACACACCTTGAACATAATACTACGTCCAGCGTAATATTACGTCGTACGTAAGTGTATGGGAGGTATGGATGGGTGGCTCGGATCTGGGGCGGTTCTCTGACCCGGCGCTGTTTGTCCTCGCGAGCCTGGCCGACGGCGAGAAGCACGGCTACGCAATGATGGAGGACATAGAGGAGATGAGCGGCACCAGGCTCGGGCCTGGCACCCTCTACGGCGCGCTGGCGCGGCTGGAGAGGCGAGGTCTGGTAGAGCCGCTGGGCTCGGAGGACAGGCGCAAGCCCTACCGTCTGACGGCGGCGGGTGCCACTGCTCTGGAGGAGCGGCTGAGGGATCTTGAGGGCTTCGCTCGCGCGGGGCTGGGGAGGTTGGCGACGACGTGAGGCGGCTTGAGAGGTTGTTGGTCGGCCTCTACCCGCGGGTGTGGCGCGAGCGCTGAGAGCGGCGCGATGGTACGCGGGCTGAGCCAGGCGAGGCGAGATCTCCTAGCCTGGTCAGCAAGGCGCCGTTGTCTCACTGTTAACGGGTTCGCGGCTGGCGGTGAACCTTCGCCGGTGGTTCGAGCATAATATGGTTCTGAACGTTCGAGATTTGACGGGAGGAACCATGTCCCAGCACGAGACCCCGCACCGCGTAGAGCGCGACTCGATGGGGGAGGTCCAGGTCCCTAGAGACGCCCTCTTCGGCGCCCAGACGCGCCGCGCCCTCGACAACTTCCCCATAAGCGACCTGCGCAAGCCGCGCCGCTTCGTGCAGGCGCTGGGGGCGATCAAGCTCGAAGCTGCCAACGTCAACCACGAGCTGGGGCTTCTCGACGAAGACCTCAGGGACTCCATCGTCCGGGCCGCCGAGGAGGTCATGGACGGCGAGCTCGACAACCAGTTCGTCCTGGATGTCTTCCAGACCGGGTCAGGGACATCCACCAACATGAACGCCAACGAGGTGATCTCGAACCGGGCGATCCAGGTTATGGGTGGCGAGCTCGGCTCCAAAGAGCCCGTTCACCCCAACGACCACGTCAACATGGGCCAGTCCTCCAACGACGTCATCCCCACGGCGATACACCTGGCAGCCCTGATCTCCATGCAGCGGGACCTCCTCCCGGCCCTCGAGAAGCTAAAGAGAGCGCTCGAAGAGAAGGCTCGAGAATTCGACGACGTCATAAAGACAGGCAGGACGCATCTCCAGGACGCCACCCCGATCCGTCTCGGCCAGGAGTTCGAGGGCTACGCGGGCCAGATAGAGCGCGGCATCACGCGCGTCCACAAAGCAATGGACGAGCTCGCCGAGGTAGCCCTCGGCGGCACGGCGGTCGGCACCGGCGTCAACACCCACCCCGAGTTCGCCCAGAGGGTGACCGAGCGCCTGAGCGCCCGCTTCGGCGTCGAGGTGCGCGAGACGGAGAACCACTTCCAGGCGCAGAGCGCGATGGACGGGACCGTCTTCGCGAGCGGCGCGCTGAAGACAGTCGCGGTCAGCCTGATGAAGATAGCCAACGACATCCGCTGGCTCGGGAGCGGGCCTCGCGCCGGCATCGGGGAGATAGCGCTGCCCGAGGTCCAGCCGGGCTCCTCGATCATGCCAGGCAAGGTCAACCCGGTCATCGCGGAGAGCGTCGCGATGGTCGCCGCGCAGGTCATGGGCAACGACGCCACCATAACGATCGCGGGCCAGAGCGGGAACTTCGAGCTCAACGTCATGCTCCCGCTCATCGCCTACAACCTGCTGCAGTCTATCGAGCTCATCGCCAACGCCGCTGAGAACCTCGCTGACCAGTGCGTCGTCGGCATCCAGGCTACCGAAAGAGGCCCCGAGCTCGTCGAGAAGGGCCTCATGCTTGCGACTGCACTCGCCCCCGGGATCGGCTACGACCGTGCGGCCGAGATCTCCAAGGAGGCCTACAAGACAGGCCGCACCATCCGCGAGGTAGCCCGCGAAAGGACAGATCTCTCAGAAGAAGAGCTGGACAACCTCCTCGACGCCCGCAAGATGACGGAGGCCTGAGCGCGAGCATTCCAAGCCACGTGCTGCGCGCTGCGACTTGGTCCTCTGTATAATTACCGGCCAGGGAAAAGGGATGGCTGATCTAACTTCCACGCAGGTAGCGGGTGTACCCGAGCCGGGCTCTGCCGAGGAGCTCCGGCGCTTCGCGCAGATTCAGGAGCGGCTTGCGCCGCTGGCCGAGCGGCTGGTCGCCGACCCGCGTATCCCGCAGACGGTCGTCGTGGTGCCGAGCCTCACGCTCGACCTGGAGGAGCTGGCCAAGATCCCCGGCGTGCACCACTACGAGGAACGCCTCCTGTGCATGCTGATGCTGCTGCGGATGCCGCGCACCCGCCTGGTCTTCGTCACCAGCCAGCAGGTCCCGACGGCGATCGTTGACTACTACCTGCACCTCCTCCCAGGCGTCCCGCTGCGCCACGCTCGCGGTCGGCTGACGCTCCTTAGCTGCCACGACTCCTCAGACGTGCCCCTGACGCAGAAGATCCTGGACCGTCCCCGCCTTCTAGACCGCATAAGAGGTGCCATCGCAGATCCCGAGTCGGCGCACCTGAGCTGCTTCAACAGCACGCCCCTGGAGAGGAGCCTCGCGGTGCGGCTCGGCATACCGCTATACGGCAACGATCCCGAACTGAGCTACCTGGGCACCAAGAGCGGGAGCCGGGAGGTGTTCCGGGAGGCGGGCGTGCCGCTGCCGGACGGGTTCGAGCACCTTCGCGACCAGGAGGACATCGCGGAGGCTATCGTCGAGCTGAAGCGGCGTGACCCCGGGTTGCGGCGCGTCGCGGTCAAGCTCGACGAAGGTTTCTCCGGCGAGGGCAACGCTGTCTTCAACTACGACGGCGCCCCTGAAGGCATGGACCTCGACCGCTGGGTGAGAGAAGAGCTGCCGGGGCGCATCAAGTTTGAAGCGAAGGATGAGACGTGGGAGCGCTACTGCCACAAGTTCGAGGAGATGAGCGGCATAGTCGAGCGCTGGGTCGAGGGGGAGGAGGTACGCTCCCCGTCAGTGCAGTGCCGCATAAACCCGCTGGGTGAGTCGGCCGTCGTCTCGACTCACGACCAGGTGCTGGGGGGACCGACGGGTCAGATCTTCCTGGGCAGCTCCTTCCCCGCCGACGCCGAGTACAGCCGGGACATCACGGAAGCGGGGCAGAGGGTGGGAAGGGTGCTCAACGAGCGCGGGGCTCTGGGCCGTTTCGCCATAGACTTCATCTCCGTCAGGCGAGGGGAGGGCTGGGAGCACGCAGCCATAGAGATCAACCTTCGCAAGGGCGGGACGACCCATCCGTACCTGATCCTTCGTTTCCTGACCGACGGGGCCTACGACGCTAACGACGGGCTGTACTGCACGCCCGCGGCGAAGCCCTGCTACTACTATGCCTCGGACAACCTCCAGAGCCTGGCCTACAAGGGTCTCACCCCCGACGACCTAATAGACATAGCCGTGAACAACGGTCTCCACTTCGACGGCGCCTCCCAGCAGGGCGTGGTGTTCCACCTGATCGGAGCCCTCTCCCAGTACGGCAAGCTCGGCACCGTATGCATCGGGGACAGCCACGAGAGCGCCCGCGAGTTCTACCGCGAGACCGTCTCCGTCCTCGACCGCGAAGCCCGGTAGCACAGGCTCGTAAGGCCGGTAGCGCCCTCTCGCGCCCTCGCCCGGCCCTTCTACGGGCCTTCGCCGGATTATCGTCGAAATATTTTGCAGCAGAGCGCCTCCCGGCCTCCACCCTGCATCGTCCGGTCGGATTCGCGAAACCATGGGAAAAAGGCAAGGACGGCCCCCGTGTGGCCGGCGCGAGAGCCGTGATCACGCCATGATAACGGCGAAAAAGGCCTTGAAATGCCGTTTTGTAGCCCCAATACTCTCGGCCTTAGTTTGTATTTTGTTTTTGGTTAATGGCTGACGCAGACTGGAGGGGGATGCGTGAAGCTTAGATTCTCGCAACTGTTGTGCGTAGTGATTCTGGCCGGCGCCTTTCTCGTCATTTCGGACGGGTACGCGCAGACAAAGACGGGTCTGGCCTCGTACTATGGCCCCGAGCTGGCGGGGCAACCAACCGCCAGCGGCGAGCCCTTCAACCCTTACGGCTTCACGGCGGCACACAGGACGCTGCCGCTCGGTACCAAGCTGATCGTCAGCTACGGCGGGCGCTCCGTCGAGGTGACCGTCAACGACCGCGGACCTTACTCGGGCGGTAGAGAGCTGGATCTCTCGCAGGGGGCGGCGGACTACCTCGGCCTCACCTACGCCGGCGTGGACTACGTGGACTACACCGTCGCGGGCGGCTACGGTGCCGGAGGCTATGGCGGCGGGGGCGGCTCCACCTACACCGGGACGGACGGCTTGTCCCAGGCACCGGCCGCGCAGTTCTCACCCAACGGTCAGAGCGGGATCTACGTGGTGCAGGCGGGAGACACCCTCTACGGAATAGCCGCCGAGCTGGGTACCACGGTCGATTACCTTGTGGCGACGAACGGCATAGAAGATCCCAACCTCCTTTACGTTGGCGAGACGCTCAGGTACTAGGTAAGACCACGAGCGTGGGCGCGAACAACAGAGCCCACGCTCGGTTCTCCGGCTCCTCGAGCGGGTAGACTGGCCCGGAGACCGTGACGCTGCGAGGTGCCTGGGGGTGGGTTCGAAATCTGTAGACGCTTTTCGGACCGACCGCCTCCTCCTCGCTGAACGTCTGCGCGAGGAGCATCTCGGTGAGATCCGGCGTATGCACCGGGATCCTGACGTCATGGCGACGCTCGGGGTCCCCGACGATATCAAGCTTGATTTCAGGGTTAAAGAAACAGGTACACCGGTGCGGCTATGCAGGCCGTGATAGCCAGGATCATCAGGACTCTAGCTGCTGTGGGAGATCCGGTCCAAAAATCCTTGATGTGCCGCGCCAGGGCTTCATCCTTCCTCAGCCGGCGAAGAACAGGCGGTAGATTACGTAGGAGATCGCGGCTGCGAGAAGCACGGCTATTGCGACGATCGAAACCTTCCCAAGAAAGGATGATCTCCAGGCGTGCCTGACGAAGCACGCGAGCTTCCTTAGCCTCACCTCTGCCCAGTCGAGGAAGCGGGCGGCGGGGAGGAGCT
Source organism: uncultured Rubrobacteraceae bacterium (assembly GCA_963819315.1). GTDB lineage: Bacteria > Actinomycetota > Rubrobacteria > Rubrobacterales > Rubrobacteraceae > JALYGY01. The sequence goes on along the minus strand of CAWFVR010000021.1, from coordinate 4,421 downwards.
CGCCGGCCAGTATCGCCAGGCCGAGAAAGACCGTCGCGAAGCCGGGGCCCGGCAGGGGCGCCAGAAAGAGGCTACCGAGCGCCAGGACTGTTCCGAGCACGATCAAGAAGACCCTCTTGAGAATGTGGCCCTGCCCGGCTTGCTGGCGGCGCCGGTAGCGTTCCTGGAAGCGGTGGCCCGGCTTGCTCTCGCTGAACTCCCGCCAGTGTTGCTTGAGCCGCCCGATCATCGCCTGAATGATCCCACGATTGGCTCGATTTGACACGTGCGAGGGCGCCGGTGGATCGTATGCCCGAAAAGACAGGCGCCGTTCCTGGGCCGTGTGTTCCGTAGCAGGATGCGGTATACACTAACGCCGGGATCTATACGAGTCGAGAGATAAACCTACAGCGACAGGAGATCAGCACATGGATTCACCGCGCAGAGAGGTTGCCACGCTCGGAGGCGGGTGTTTCTGGTGCCTCGAGGCCGTCTACGACGAGTTGCGGGGCGTGGAGAAAGTCGAGTCAGGGTACTCGGGCGGCACGGTTCCCGACCCTACATATCGCCAGGTCTGCACCGGGACTACCGGCCACGCTGAGGTCGTGCAGGTTACGTTCGACCCCGAGGTCGTCTCGTTCAGGGAGATCCTGGAGGTCTTCTTCACCATCCACGACCCGACGACTTTGAACCGGCAGGGCGCCGACGTCGGGCCTCAGTACCGCTCGGCGATCCTATACCATGACCAGGAGCAGCGGCGCGTCGCCGAGGAGGTGATCTCCGAGCTGGAGGCGGAGCGCATCTGGGACGACCCCATCGTGACCGAGGTGACGCCGTTCGAGGTGTTCTACGTGGCCGAGGACTACCACCAGGACTACTTCCGGAACAACGCGTACCAGCCGTACTGCCAGGTCGTGATCGCCCCCAAGGTCGCAAAGTTCCGCAAGCAGTACCTCGAGAGACTCAAAGCCTAGCTTCGCCGGAGAAGAGTTCCAGGACCTAGGGGGTCTGTCGGGCGTGTCTCTGAGCAGGCTGCTACTGGTAGCATTGCTCCTTGCCGTCCTTTGCTCCTGCGGTGCTCAGTCCAGCGCCCGGAATGGCGACGCGTCTGGTGAGAGGGGCGCCTCAGAAGAAGCATCCGCGCCGGGGAATTCGACCGGCCAAGAAACCGCCGGACCGGCGAAGCCGGAGCCTGCCGCTGAGCAAGATGCCGGACCCGTCGAAGGGCCGGCGAGCAGGAACACGGCGAGCCGCCAGGCGGTCGGGACTAATGGGATGGTCAGCACCGCCCACCCGCTCGCGACGAAGGCGGGGCTGGAGGTTCTGGAGGCCGGCGGGAACGCCTTCGATGCGGCGGTGGCGGTCTCCGCTGCTCTCAACGTCGTCGAGCCGATGATGAGCGGTGTTGGCGGATACGGAGCGGTCGTCGTCTACGACGCCGAGGCTGGGAAGACGCGCTTCCTCGAAGTCGGCAGCCGGGTGCCTTCTACGCTGGACCCCTCGATCTTCCGTCCGCCGACGCCCGGCTACCAGAACAACAGGTGCGGCGCGCCGGTAGTCGCTACGCCGGGCAACCTGAATGCGTGGGAGGCCATGTCGGAGGAGTACGGCGAGCTCGAGTGGCGGCGCCTCTTCGAGCCGGCCATAAGGTACGCCGACGAGGGCTTCGTCGTCGACGAGGAGCTGGCGGGTTGGCTCGGGTCCGAGTACAGCGCGTTCCCGGCGAACGCAAAATCTATCTACGGCAGGGGCGGAACGCCGCTCGGGGCGGGAGATCGCCTCGTGCAGGAGGACCTCGCCGACTCCTTGCGGACAATAGCCGAAGCTGGCGCGGGGGCAGTGTACGGCGGCAGGCTGGGCCAGACCATGGTCTCGGAGGTCCAGAGGGAAGGCGGTTTCCTGACGTTTCAGGACCTGCGTGATAACAGGGCGCGGTGGCGGGAGACCATCGGCATAGACCACAGGGGTTACAGGGTCGTCACGGCGTCGTCCCCGGCCTCATCGTGGGGCGTGCTGGTCAGGCTCGGGATACTGGGCGAGTTCGACCTGAAGCCTTCCGACCATAACAGCGTCCCTTACGTACACGCGCTCACGGAGGTATCCAAGCGGACGACCTCGCACGCTATCGAATTCGTGGACCCGCAGACCGGAGAGGCGCGGCTGGACAAGATGCTCTCCGAGGGTTTCTGGCGGAGCGAGGCGGCGAGGATAGACTTCTCGCGGGCTTCGCCGTACGAGCCGCCCGTCTCGTCCGACTCGGCCCTGACCTGCTCGCCGACAAACTACACGCCCACCTCCCCTGATACGCAGCAGCACACGACACACTTCGTCGTGGCCGACGGGGAGGGGAATGTGGTGAGCGCGACCGAGACGCTGGGTAACGTCTTCGGGAGCAAGGTAATGCCCGAAGGGACCGGTATCTGGCTCAACGACGAGGTCGCGTGGGCTCGCTTCGAGCCTGCGGGCAATCCCTTCGACGCCGCGCCGGGGCGTCAGATCCCCTACGCGCTAGGCCCGACTCTCGTGCTGCGCGAAGGGCGGCCGGAGATCGCCATAGGGACACCCGGCGGCCGCACCATCCTGCAGACGACGCCGCAGATGCTCACCAACGTCATCGACTTCGACATGGACATACAGCAGGCTATCTCCGCGCCCCGCTTTGGCTTCGTCATACCGGACCTACTCCTGGTCGAACCCGGGATGCCCGCGTCGGTTCGCTCCAGGCTCTCCGCGATGGGTCATAACGTCTACGAAGAGCCCGAGCTCGGCAACGCCCACGCCCTCATGATCGAGTACGGCCCCGACGGGAAGCCCGTCAGGTTCACCGGCGCCGCCGACCCGCGCGGTGGGGGCGTCGCGATAGGCTACTGAGTTAGCCCGAGCCGAGCCCGAACAGGTCGTCTTCCTGGCTCGTCTCGAGCGCTTCCACCAACTCGCGCAGGGAGCCCATCCGCACCCTCATGCCGCCCTCTCCGGCTGGCGGCGGGTCGAGGGCGACGTACTCGACCACGTCCGCGACCGACTCGAGCGCCCGGATCAAGCCCGCTCTCGAGACCTCGACCGGCTCGAGGTCGGATCCGAGATCGGTAGCTGCCAGGAAGTTCCGAGCCCTCGCCTCCGAGCCGAAGAGCGGGACGGCCCCGCGGTCGTCTACCAGGATGGCGAGTGGCCTGGCGCCGGGGACCACCTCCTCGAAGAGGAGCACGTAGGGTGGATGCGGCATCTCGTTCGAAGCCACAAGCTCAGGAGGGCTTTGGGGCCATCGTGACGAGGAGCACCAGGTTCTCATCCGTCTCGTTGCGGACGCCGTGGGGGATAGCCGCGCGGGCGATAACTGCGTGCCCTTCGCCGAGGTCCTCCTCCTCGTCGCCGACGGTGAAGCGACCGGCGCCCCTGAGGACGTAATACACCTTGTCCGAGCCCTCGTGGGCGTGTACCTTCTGGGACTGGCCTGGCAGGAGGCAGTAGGTATCGTAGAAAAGGTGGGGCGAGTCGAAGAGGCTGTTCTTCTTCATCTTCTCTTCGGAGAAGGAGATCCCCGCGTCAACGCGCTTGCTCTCCACAGTTGTCCCCCGATCTCTGGGTGTCCGTCCCGCTACTCGAGCCTGAGCTCTTTGGGGAAGTTCGTCAGGTTGCGGCAGCCGTCCTGGGTGACGACGACGAGATCCTCGATGCGGACGCCGCATACTCCCGGCTCGTAGAGACCCGGCTCGACCGTGACGACGTCGCCGGCCTTCAGTTGCTCGTCGGCGGTCGAGATGCGGGGGGCTTCGTGGACTTCCAGGCCCACGCCGTGCCCGGTGCCGTGGAAGAAGCCCTCGGTCAGCGGCTCGCCCGGCTTCTGGTCGTGCTTGCCGGTCTTGTAACCCCTCTCGTGCAGTATGTCCGAGACCTTGTCGTGGACGTCGCGGCCGTTCACCCCGGCCCTTATCATCGAGAGCGCCGCCTCCTGGGCCTCGAGCACGGCGTCGTACATATCTTGCAGTCCTTCGCCCGGCTCGCCCTTGACGAAGGTGCGGGTCATGTCCGCGTAGTAGCGGCTTCTCTGGTTCCGGGGGAAGATGTCGAGGATGATCGCCTCCCCCGCTCTCAAGGGCCCGCTGCCGCTCTCGTGCGGGTCGGCGGCTTGCGGCCCTCCCGCAGCTATGGTGCCCTCGTCGGCGGTGCATCCCTGCCGCAGGAGCTCGATGTCTATCTCGGAGCGCAGCAGCTCGCTCGTAAGGGTCTCCCCGCGCCATCTCAGAGTGCCGTCGCCCGAGATCTCCGCTTCTCCGAGTATCCCGACGGCGTGGGCGCAGGCCCTTTCGACCGCCCTCTGGGCCTCCTCGATGTGAGAGATCTCCTCTTCCGTCTTGACGCGCCTCAACTCGGAGAACAGCTTGCCGTCCGGCTGCACACTGACCCCGCGAGCCCTCAGCTCGTCGGCGTAGGCGACCCCGAAG
>CAWFVR010000020.1:0-23263 GCA_963819315.1 uncultured Rubrobacteraceae bacterium | reverse complement strand
GCTCGGCGAGCAGCCACCGTTTGATACTGGGGGCCTCCTGCTGGACGACCGCCGGCGAGGTCATCACGAACCTTCCAGGGAACGCCAGCGCCGCCCGGGATCTAGCTCTCCCGAGCGGAACGCCTCCTCCATGCGCTCCCTGCAGGCGTGGACGAGCTCGGGGGGGCGTTGACGAATCTCGTCTATCTCGGCCTGGGTGCAGTTGCGGCCGTACGTAAGTCCTCCTGCCAGCTATGTCGCGCAGCGGCGCGCTCTCGTTCACGCGGTGGATGATGTACTGGAGTACCTTCTCCTCCCGCTCGGCCCGGCTCGGGTTACCATCGAAGAAAAACTGCCCCCACAAAGAACGCTCCCTGGTCACCGCTGTACCTCCTCCAAGTCTTCGATCGAGCACGAAGACGTCCAACCACTCACCGCTCTTGGTGGAGATGTCCGAGTGTACGGAGACGACCGTCGCCGCCCGTTGCTTCTGAACTATGCCTTCGAGGACGGACCGTCCCGCTTCGAGGACGTGCTGGCGCATGGCCTTGATGATCCTGCGACCTTCGAAGCTCCTGGCGAGCTGTCTCTCTGCGGGCGTGAGCACGCCGAAGCTCCTCACGATCACGAGATCCTCCCGTATCGCGTAAGTCCTGATCCTGGTCGGGTCCTCGACCCACGAACTGGTGCTGGAAGGCCATCATCTCGTCGCTGATGGCCGCCTCCATCTTGCTCTGCCGGCGTTTCATAAAGCGTGTCACCCCACACCTCCTCGCCTGTGGGGCGCAGCGACCGACGACGACGAAGGCCGGTGCCGCACCGCACCTCTACACCCTTATAGAGGGGACGCAGTCACCGGCCTTAGATCCGCTGGCCTCCCCAGGAAGAACCTTCCCGAAGAGGCCGCACAGATGCAGCCCGTGTAGTGGCTGACCGCTCCGCGCCGCCCGACCCGGCTCCGGTTCTCCCGAGACCGAACCTCTTGGCCCGGAGTGCCCTCTTTCTTTACCGCCTGCGAGGTTAGCTGTCGGGTTCGGGCCGAAAGAGTCAAGCCCTACACCGGCAAACCGGCGATTCACCCCTGGCGGTCTCTGCCACCGTTTGGATCCCCCGCTCTCCTCCCGGAGACTCGGCGTCGCGGCATTTTCTCGTCACTCGACGGTATACGCCTCGGAAAGCTGGTTGTCAACGGTCGCGGACGCCAGCACGTTCACCGAAGTCGGCCTGCAGGGTCTTATATGAGGTCCGCATTCAGGAAGCCGTATAGAGCCGTCTCCGTGAACCCTCTGTCCCCGGTCCTCACCATACGAACCTCGAAGTAGTAGATAGAGGCTCCGAGGTTGGACAGTCGTTGTTAGCTGTCAGCGAAGGAGATATCGACAAGCTCCGGCGCCTCCTCGGGTTCGCCGAATACCTCGAAGGTGATCCGGGCGCTGTCCGGAAGGTCGAGTGCGGCCACGTTTTCCTCGCCACGCAGCCTGGCGGCCTCTAGTCCGAGCGTACTTCACAGGCGTTGCTAGCCAAGTGCTATGTCCTCCTCGGGATACTTGTAGTTGATAGGTCTGTGCCTGGACGAGAGGGCCAGGAGCAGGAGCAGTCGGCCCCACGCGCCCGACCAGCATGATCGCCGCTACAAGGACCTTGGCGAACGCGGAGAGCTCCGGCGTGACGCCAAGCGACAGGCCGGCTGTGCCGAAGGCCGAGGTGACTTCGAAGAGGGCCGGTAGCAGAGATAACTCGTCGGAGACCATGAGCGCGAGCGTGCCGACCATCACTAGTAGCGTCGCGATCGTCAGCACGGCAAGGGCCTTGGCGATGAGGCGCCGAGGCAGCGTGCGCCTGAACACCCTCACCTCCTCCCCGCCCTTGGCCTGCGAGTAGACAATAAGGAAAAGCAGCACCAGCGTGGTCACTCTTACACCACCGCCGGTCGACGACGGCGCGGTGCCCACGAACATGAGGACGATCTGCACCAGCAGAGTGGGTTGCCTCATCTCGGCATAGTCCACCGTGGAGAAGCCGGCCACCGTCTCTACCTACATCTACCTTTCGGCACCGTTAGCAACGCTAATCCATCAGCTGGCCGCCGTTGACCTCGATGATCTCGCCCACCAGGTAGTTGGCCCACGGCGAGGCCAGGAACAGCACCGCGCCCGCTACCTCCTCGGGCGTCCCCTCGCGGCCCATGGGTATGGCGGCCGCCATGTTCTCGCGCACATCGGGCGGGGTGAAGCGGTCGTGGAAGGGGGTGGTGATGACGCCTGGGGCGACGCCGTTCACCAGGATGTTCTCCGAGACGAGATCTTTGGCCATCGCGCGGGTAAGGGTGCTGACGCCCCCCTTGGCCGACGCGTAGGCCGCCGAGCCGGGCCCGCCGCCGTTGCGGGCGGCGACGGAGGTCATGTTGATGATCCTGCCGCTCCCCTGCCGCTTCATCATGGGCAGGACCGCCTTCGAGCAGAGGAAGACCGACTTCAGGTTCACGCTAATTACGCGGTCCCAGAGATCCTCGGTCATCTCCGAGAAGCTGCGGCGTTCGATCAGGGACCCCGCGTTGTTGACCAGGACGTCGAGGCGCCCGTAGCGGTCCTCGACCTCGCGCGCCATCCTCGCGACCTCACCGGCGTCCGACACGTCGCCCCCGACGAGCATCGCATCGCCGCCCGAAGCCGTGATCTGCTCCATTACCTCCCGCGCCTCGTCCTCGCTGCGGTTGTAGTGGACCGCCACCCTGCAGCCCTGACGAGCGAGCGCCACGGCCGAGGCAGCTCCGATCCCCGTGCTGCTGCCCGTGACCCAGGCGACCTCTTCCGAAAACATCACGCGACTGTTACCTCCTTTTCAGCACGCTCCGGCTTCGCCTCCGCTTCTCAGCACGTCGCCCTGCGGGCGACTTGTCAGCATCTCAGCACGCTGCCTCCCTCCGGTCGGCAGCTTGTCAGCAAGATGGTGCGCTTCGCCTCTCCGCAGCGCTCGCTAGAGCTACTGTCACAAAGCCGTCTCGTAACACGTGACCCGGCATGAGCCGAGCGGCAGAGAAAGCTGAAATGCTGACAAGCGAGGGCCCCCTGGGCCCGAGCGTGCTGACAAGCCGACCGAAGGGCAGGCGTGCTGACAAGCGACGGCGTCAGCCGGAGCGTGCTCATCAACGTGCCAGCCAGCCGCCGTCCACGGGGAGGGTTGCGCCGTGCACGTAGGAGGAGGCGTCCGAGGCGAGGAAGACGACCGCGCCCTTGAGGTCTTCGGGCTCACCCCACCGGCCCGCCGGGATGCGGTCGAGCAGCGGCCCGGCGCGCTCGGCGTCGCCGCGCAGCGCCGAGGTCATCGAGGTCGAGAAGTAGCTCGGGGCTATGGCGTTCACGTTTATGTCCAGGGAGGCCCACTCGTTCGCTAGAGCGCGCGTAAGGTTCGCCACGGCACCCTTGGTTGCGGCGTAGGAGGGGACGACTATGCCCCCTGAGAAAGAGAGAACGGAGGCGAGGTTCACGATCTTGCCTCCCCCACCCTGCTCGATGTAACGCCGCGCGGCGGCCTGGCTCAGGTACCAGAGGCTGTTCAGGTTGATCTTTACGACGTCCTCCCAGTCTTCCTCGCCGAACTCCAGCGCCGGCGACCGGCGGATAATGCCCGCGTTGTTGACCAGGATGTCCAGGCGGCCCAGCTCGCTCGCGCACTCGCCGACGATCCGCGCCGCCTGATCCGGGCCCGTCTTCAGGAGGTCGTGGCCCATAGTGTGGCAGCGCCTGCCGAGCTGCGTGATCTGCTCTCGCGTCTCGTCGAGGGGCAGGACGTCGAGGACGGCTACGTCTGCGCCCGCCTCGGCGAGGCCGACGGCGAGGGCCTGGCCGAGGCCCCGTCCGGCGCCCGTCACCAGCGCGACGCGGCCGTCCAGCCTGAAGTCGTCGAGGATAGCCATCAGTAGCGGAGGTCCTTCGGCTCGATGCCCTGATCCTCGCAGAACTTCAGGTAGCGCTCCAGCTTCGAGAACACGTCGTCCTGGTAGATCAAGTTGTCCTCGTCGTCTATGTACTGCACCGACCCTTCGAGGATAAAGAGCGTCTCCATGTAGCCCGCGTCCTCGTCAACGACGAGGGTGTGGATGTCGCCCGGCGGCTCGTAGACTAGCGTGCCCGGCCGCGCGACCCAGTCGCGCTCAAGGTAGTGCCAGGAGCCCTCTATGCAGAAACCCATGACCTGCCCGCCCGTGTGGCGGTGGCGGTTCACCTTGCCTCCACCCTCGACCCAGAGGAGGTTGATCCAACGCCCCGTAGCCAGGTCGAACCTCAAGGGCTTGAACCAGACCCTCTCGCCCTGCGGCACCCAGGGCAACTCGTCGCTCTGAACCGCCATGTCAGGCAGCCCCATAGCCGCGATAACTTGTTCGGTCCGATCTTCAGCCAAAGCCTTCTCCTCTCCTCGCCAGGGACTCGTAGCGTAACGCGCTAACGTACGAGGTTCAATCTAGTCCCGCGTGAACCCAAAGTTGGCTTTCATCCACATCCCAACCAATAGACTAACTCTGACTTTTAGCGTCCGGTTGAGCAGCGGAGAAGCGAGCGGGGTAGGGCGCATTATTACTCTGGGCAGGCCCCGCTTGCCGCTCTCGGATAGGGTCTTTGCTTAAGTGTTCAAGGTCTACACTGGCTTCTCGTCAAGGCACTTCACAACTGACCTTCGGGACGCCTTCATTGCAGGACACATTGACAGCACACCTCACTTCAACTCTTTGAGCAATCACCTGGCGAAGCGAGAGCTCACAAGCATCCTCAAGGAGCTGGTGGTATTGAGCAGCTTGCCCCTCAAAGCGGTGGAGACGGATTTCGGCAAGCCACAATAGCTGGATGAGGAGGGCTATTACAGCGACAATCAACACCAGCACTGCCAAGATGGCTAAGAGCGGGCTCAAGGCAACGCGAATGCCGAGCACGATGAGCGCGTGGCGACCGTCAAAAACATCTTCGCCGCCACGGCACAGCTCCGATCCTTGTAAGTATGTTCCTCAACTCGCCGTGCCCCGCTGCATGCTAACCCTTCGCCGGATCGTCGGGGTGAGGATGCCAGACGGCTCTCCCCCTAGTCCGACGTGTTCCTTCGCGGTTGTCCTGCCCGTTGTTAATCTCTTGCGGCAGGGCTTCGTTGGCCTTCTGTCGATTTCTCTCCAACTCGTCCACCTTCTTAATCCACTGTCGGATGCCATTCGCATCGAAGAGCAAGACGCCGGTGCTTCTTGCCAAGTCGTGCGCCCCTTTGGTGTAACCGGCTGGGGCCACGACCCACGCCTGGGCGCAGCGGTGGTACCTCGCGCCAGCGTAGACCTCCTGCACCGGCTTGTTGCCTACCGCCCTCTTGTAGTTCTTGCATTGCACAGCGACGCGCTCGCCGAAATAGTCGAGAATCACGTCCACGCCCTGATCTCCAGAACCTCCGAGCGCGGTGGCACGGTGGCCCATTTCCTGGAACAAGTGCGCGACGAAGTGCTCGAACTGAACTCCGCTCATCAGACCAACTGCTGCGAAGCGTTGCGCGAACTCCTGGGCAGTCGCGGTCTTCGGGCCCGAGAGTTGGCGCACCAACCAGACAGCGGCCACCGCAATGCCCACTAGCACGAGAAGCGTGAGCAGACCGTTGCCGTTGGTGAACGAGTCCAGGAAGAAGCAAAGCACAAGGAGGCCGAGCACAAGGCCACCTAGACTTCCGCCGGATTGCTTTTTCCTTCTAGCCAATCATACCTCGCTTCATGCGAATGAGGGAGGAAGGCTAAGGGACGAAGGGCGAGGCTTTCCCAGCGTCGACTAGGCGGATCGGGGTCCCGTTCTTGCTCTTCTTGCCTGTACGCTCGGAGGTCTTCTTGAGTACGTTCTCGACGGTCACTGGGGAGGTGTTGGGGTGGTTAGAAAGATAGAGCGCAGCCGTACCGCCGGCGTGCGGCGCGGCCTGGGATGTCCCGGATATGGTCTTCGTGGCGCCTCCCAACCACGTCGAGAGGATCTTCGCGCCCGGCGCCCAGAGGTCCACGCAACGGCCGAAGTTGCTCCAGGAAGGTTCTGTGTCTGACTGGTTGGTAGCGGCAGTCGTGACGATGCCGTTGTTCTTACCGGCGCCCGTCATCGCGGGCGAGGTCTTGCAGGCGCTCCGGCCCTCGTTGCCAGCCGCCAACGAGTAGAAGACGCCGCTGAGCCGCCGAATTCCTGACTGCGATGTTGAGTGACTTAATCTTCCTGCGCCTCCCAGGCTCATGTTGGCCACCGCTGGCTTCCCGGCGTTCGCGGCTTTCGCTGTCACCCAGTCGATGCCTTTGATGACTTTCCCCGCCGTTCCGTGGCCGCTGCAGTCGAGCACCTTGACGCTGGTTAGCGGGGCGCCCGGGGCTACGCCGACCACGTCGATTCGGTTGTCTCTGGCCGCCAGTGTACCGGCGACGTGCGTGCCGTGGCCGTCGCAGTCGGTGTCCGGCCCTCTGGTCAGCACGTTGTGCTTATTAACAACGTTGAGGTCAGGGTTGGTCGCGTCGATGCCGGTGTCGATGACGTAGATGTTGACGCCCTTGACCTTCCCGCTACCGTTGCCGGCCCGAGTCGAGCTCGCGTCGGCACCGATCCGCCGTATGCCCCAGGGGACCTTCTGATCGAGGGTCGTAACGACCTCGTCGCGCTCGACGTAGGCGACTCTGGAGTTGTTGCGCACGTCATCGAGGCTGTCGTCCGGGATCTCCGCCGAGAACCCTTCCAGGGCCTCGGTGTAGACGAAGCCCGCGTCGAAGCCCTCCTGCCGCTGATCTATCCCCTCCGCTACCTGTGAAGGATCGTCCACGCTCTCCTTGAGCACGACGATGTAGGTGTCCGCGTCTTCCTCAGGTGCCTGGGTGACGGCCACACCTGCCGCCAGAAGCGTGGTCGCTACTATCAGCGCCAGCAGAATCGCTACACGTCTCAGGGTGCTGTTCCTCCCCGGGTTTCGCATGCTTACTATGCAGGGAACTGTACCATGCGGCGAGCGCATTCTCACCTCTATCAGAGCCCGCCTTTCGCGAGCGCGCCGACGCGTTTACCGGTGCCTCACCACGTAGGGACCAGCCGGGGCGACTACGATCTCGCCGCCGACGTCGCACGTCAGCTCGCCCTTCAATACATAGTCGCACTCATGCTCCCGGCTGTGGGTATGCGAAGGGATCATCACGCCGGGCGAAAGGTCCCACTCCACGATCATAATCGCACCCTCGAAGCGTTCTGATGGAACCTTGTGCGCTGTGTCCAGGTCGGGAAGGTAGGCGCCTTCGTCCGGACCGACGATCAGGCGCTGGAGGGCGAGCTCACCAGCGCTTCGAAGGTTAGCGTTCTCGGAAGTGCTGTCATCCCGAGAGCTCGTAACGTTCGCCGTAACGCTTGGGAGACGCTATCGTTGTAGAGTGGTGCCGTGAGAGAAGGGACAGGCGAACACGGTTTAGAAGACAGTGGGAGGGGTTCCCGCGCTGCCTTCTGGCTTGCCTGGCCGCTCGCAGCTCTCTCCGTGGCAATGTTCCTGGCCCAAGTCGTGTTGTGGACACTCGCTCGAGGCGCGCACTTGCCCGGCAACCTGGGGGTCGACCCCACGCTGGGCAGCCTCCTGGGGGCGGGTGCCTTCCTGGCCTTCCCGCTGGTGGGAGCCCTGATCGCCTCCAGGCATCCCCGCAATCCCGTGGGCTGGATCTGCCTCGCAGACGGCCTGTTCTGGACGACCAGCGGTATGCTCGACTACTACGGTCCCTACGGACTTGCCAGTCCGGGCTCGGTACCATTCCCGGTAGGGATGGCGGGGATAAACGACTGGTTGTGGGTGCCAGGGGTGGGGCTGCTCGGAACTTTCCTGCTCCTTCTCTTCCCGGACGGGAGGCTTCCCTCCAGGAGATGGCGCCCGCTGGCCTGGCTCTCGGGGGCTGTGATCGTGTCGCTCATCCTCGGCGTCATGCTCTCCCCCGGACCCATGGATTCGCTCGAGGGAGTGCGCAACCCCTTCGGGCTCGAGGGACAGCAGTGGGTGATTGTCGCGGCCTACGCCGTTCTCCCGCTGCTACCCCTGTGCATGCTCGCCTCGGGCCTGAGCCTGGTGTTGCGCTTCAGGCGCTCGACCGGGGAGGAGCGCCAGCAGATCAAGTGGATAGCCTTCGCCGCCTCGGTGGTGGTGATCCTCTACCTGGTCGCCATGATCGCGTCGTTAATCCACCCGACGGACGCCTGGTCCACCGCGGGTTCGGTGTTGTGGTTGAACCTCCTGACGATCACGGCGTTAATGAGCTTCATCACCATCCCGATCGCGGTTGGCTTCGCCATGTTGCGCTACCGTCTCTACGACATCGACGTCCTGATCAACCGCGCTCTTGTCTACGGCTCGCTGACCCTCGTGCTCGCAGGTCTATACGCAGGCACTATCGTGATGCTCCAGGGGGCCTTTCGGGGCCTCACCGGACAGCACTCCAGCCTGGCGATCGTGGCGTCCACCCTGGCGCTGGCCGCCCTCTTCCACCCCTTGAGGCGACGTATCCAGGGCTTCATCGATAGACGCTTCTACAGAAGGAAGTATGACGCGAGGAAGATCCTCGAGGCATTCTCCGCCAGGCTGCGCGATGAGACTGACCTGGAGAGGCTCGGCGAGCACCTGGCGGGGGTAGTCGGGGAGGCCATGCAGCCCGAGCACACCTCCCTGTGGCTGCGCCCCGCCAGCGGACCGCAGGGCGAACGCGGGGCAAGCAGCCAGTCTACTCGTCTGACCGCATAGAAGGAGGGTTCTCTCCAGAGAGAACAGACCGAAGGTCCGCTTCTCCGCCACGGTGGGTGAGAAGCCGGAGGTCGAGGTGGCGCCTGTCTGGCGGGTACCGCTCGCGTGCTGCTCACGGACCGGAGAGAGGCAGTCTCTCCAGGCAGAAAAGTGCCGCGGGGTTTCGTAGAGCACCTGAGCGAAACGCTTTGCTATGCACCCTCAATGGATAAAGTCGAGCTCCAGGCAGTTCGTGAACAGTCTTTGCTAGACACGCGTACCGGGCGCAGGCATACTGGCGGGCCATGCGGGAGGCCGACCAATCGGGGGCGTCGAACGATACATCGCGCGATATAGCACGGTATACCGGGCGTGCTTTTCGAGGAGATGCGAGGCCGCATCGAATCCCTGGAGCGGCAGCTAGAGCGGGCCAACGAGCGGGACCGCGAGAACCGCCGCATCATCGCCGCGCTGACCTCGAGGATGCCGGCTATAGTAGCGCCAGAATTCCCGGAGACGGCTACGGAGCAGCCGGGACGGGTAGAAAGGAGGCGTCGGTCGCAGGCCAGCAGACGCCCACAGAGCGTCCGTGGTGGCGCAGGCTATTCGAAGGAGGTTAAGAACATGGCAGATGCGCCAGAATCGTGGGTAGGGGGAACCGTAGACGTTGCTTTCTTCCAGCAAGCAAACCGTAGCGGCAAACTGCTAGAGGTTAACGATGACGGGATCGTGCTAGAGGAGATAAGCGAACGCGATGCGGAAGTAACGCTTCACACCTTCTATCCGTGGAACACACTAAATTACGTGAGGAAAGAAGTGAGATCTGCGGAGGGCATTACCCCTCGGCGCCGAGATACATAGCAGATTGGAGAAGTGGCTACGGTAGGCAATACCGGCCAGGCGCGACCGGGCCAGCGAGGCTAAAACCCCCTCACCCGGCCCGCCACGCCCCCTCAGAGGATTCCTCGACCGTCACGATGTCGTGCCCACGGCCTCTCGTCGTACTACATCTTGTGGGCGAGTACGCCCCCTCATGAGAGGCGCTACGATGCATAGCGCACTACGTAGTAGGGGCGGGAGTTTAGCGCGCATCTTGTCCCCGCCCCAGGGATTAAGGGAGGAGGGGCTATTCAGAGAGGGGGTGAATAGATGGAAACCGACCGACTTAGACGAGGTTGTCTAAGGCGCAGGAGGCGCTGCCGCCGCAAGAGCAGCAACATTCGTCGCAGGCGTTGTCGATCGCGTTTACGCCGCCGCTGCCGCCACAGTAGGCGTCGGCACTAACCTCAGTCGAGGTTAGGTTGTGGGAAGGCCCCCAAATGTTGCGGGGCCTTCTTTTTATAGCATAGGATTTGATGGTCTTCAGAGTAAGCGTGGCAAAACTCAGGGGTGCGGTTCGCTTCCTGCTGTCGGGAACACAGGAAGAGGGTGGGTTCGTGGCCGCTGGAGGCTTTGATAGTAGTAGTGCGCGCGGTGAGACACAGGACACTCCTGAGCAGCACGAGAACCGACCCAGGAATCAAAAGAGCACCCGACACCTCGAGCCCGCCGCTTTCAAGGAGACGCACTACTTCGACCACCTTTTCGACAAGGGCACCGAATGGTACCGTCAGTGCTTCCTGCCTTCCCGCCAGAAAGACGGCAAGAGGACTATTACCGGAGAGGCTACCCCAGGCTACTTATTTCATCCCCACGCTGCAAAGAGGATGGTGAGGGTCATTCCAGAGGCGCGGCTGATAGCGCTGCTTCGAAACCCCGTAGACAGAACGTATTCCGCCTACCACCATCGGACAAAACACAGACAGGAGATCCAAACGTTCGAAGAGGCCGTAGAAGCCTACCTCGATGGCTCACACCAGGGATTGCTGTCCCAGAGCATCTACGTGGACCATCTCCTGCGCTGGTCGAGGATCTTCAGCGACGAGCAGATGCTCGTGCTGAAGAGCGAGGACATCTTCGAACATCCCCGGAAGACCTTGAAGCTCGTCGTGGATTTCCTCGACCTGCCAGACTGGGAACCCAGAGGCTCGGAACTGCGCGAGAAAGTCAACAAAGGCAAGTACGAGCAGAGGATAGACCCGGCCATCAGGTGGCGGCTGGAAGAGTATTTCGAGCCGCACAACCAGAGGCTCTACGAGTTCCTCGGCGTAGACTTCGGGTGGTAGAGGGCAGGTACCAAAGCACCTCGATGCTTCAAGTATCTAACCCTCCATCGTGCCCTGTGTGGATGAGGTGTGTTCTCGGAAGTACGCCGGGTATGGAAGGCACGAAGTCAGCCTACCTGCTATCGTAACGCCCGTAACATGACAGCTCGGCCGACCGTGTTGGGGTAGAGGCCGCGAACCACGTCCCCGCAGATGGGCGCTTATCTCAAAGGGGACGCGGGGAGCCAGTAGCGCAACCGGCTATTCTCGTGTGGGTCGCCAGGAACGTTCGTCTTGCTGCGTGCTGCGAGACAATACGGGCAAAACGAGGAAAAAGCGCCATCGTCGTGGGCGACCACCGAAAAGTAGAAGAAGGCGAACAGGAAGCCGCCATAGCGGCGTTCCTGATAGCCCACGAGGGACACACCCAAGACGTCGAAGTCCAGCGTGGCGCGTGGACCATCTACTGCCAGTGCACGCGCTGTGAGGACGTCCGCACCTACGAGGTGGATAACGAAGCAAGGGAGCGAGCCCTCGGGTTGCCGCCATGGCCGGAAGATGTGCAGAAGGGGGGCAAGGAAAACCCGTGCTAGGCTGTCCAGGGTACGGTAGCAGCCTTTTTCACCCAAGCTCCTAGAAGAAGGGTGTTGTCGGAAGTTGAGGTGAGTGTGAAGCCTACATTTCCATCTGCTCGACCCACTGTGCTCTCCACTCCGGCGCCTCGAAGGGCTCGGCGTAGTAGCGCCTGTCCCGCCACATCTTGCCGTCTCTCAACTCAATGAGTAGCACCACGTCGAATACCTGCCCGCCGCCGTAGTCGTTGACTCCCTCAACGACCCACAGCCCATCCCTGACCAGCACCCGGCGCAACTGGATAGATGGCGGATTGGGGTACGCTGACTGGAATTCCCGCATCTTCTCCCGGCCGCGGATGGACTCTCCTGACTGGGGCATCTCCATCACGTAGTCTTGGTGGCGCAGCTCGTACTCCTCTTGAGCGCTCAGGTTGGAAAAAAGCTCCATGAGGAAGCGGTGGGCTTCCTGCTCGTTCATCTCCTCGAGGTTGGGCACCCGCTGCTCGGCCATCTCCGCTTCTCCCTTCGTAGGCACGAGGTCGTATACGAGAGCATCACGGCCATGATGCTTGAGCTAACGGCAGAGGGCAACCTCAGGACGAGTACGCTTCGGGCCTTCGATCACGACCAGATGCAGGCGATCATCCGAAGAACCGGCTGTGAGAGAGAACGAGCACCTACCGCGGTTGGGGGTTGGGGTTCTCTCGGGAGCACCGGCCCTTCTACTTGCCTTATTCACCGAGTTGCCTGAAGTCTTTGCTACAATGAGTGCAACTGCTTTTGTGGGGAGCGTGGAGCAAGGAGGAGTCTGCTATGAGTAACGAAGGGAAAGGCTACTTACTAGCCGGGCAGCTTTCGGAGCTCGAGAGGCTGCAACTGCAATCGCGTGTCTGGGAGCCCACCGGGCGACAGTTGCTGTCGCAGCTCGATGGAGGTATGGGCGGGCGGGTTCTGGATGTCGGCTGCGGAGTCATGAGCTGGCTCCGGATCCTCAGCGAGTGGGTCGGCCCCTCCGGACGGGTAGTGGGCACCGACATAGACGATCACCTGCTGGATGCCGCTCGTTCATTTCTCGAGGCGGAAGGGATCTCAAACGTGGATCTGGTGGTCGATGATATATTCGACAGCAAGTTAGGGCCGCGGTCCTTCGATCTCGTTCATGCCCGTTTCCTTATCGCGCCTCTCGGCCGTGGTCGCGAACAGGTGGCCGCACATCGGCGCCTGGTCAAGCCCGGTGGTTGGCTGGTTCTCGAGGAGTGGGATACTAGCTCCTGGCACTTCAATCCACCCGCCCCCGCAGCCGAGCGGCTGATCCGATTGATCTACGAGATTTTCGCCACCCTAGGCGGGGAAGCTGGCCGCGAGCTCCCGGCGCTTTTTCGCGAGATCGGCATCGCCGACCCCGGGATCGATGCGCACGTGATCGCGCTGAAGCCAGGCCACCCCTATCTGCGCCTGCCGCTTCAGTTCAGCGTGTCACTCGAGCGCCCGCTGTTGCAGACCGTGAGTGCTGATGAGCTTGCGTCCCTGCGCCGGGCCGCCGAAGCGGAGTTGGCCGACCCGGCAAGGTGGGGAACGACGTTCACCGTAGTCCAGAGTTGGGGCAAGGTCGAAGCCGGCAGGTAAGACTCGTCTGTCCTGGCAACCTGATCTTCATCCCGCGCTATGAGCACGACCGCACGCTTGTCCCGGTTGGCGACCGACATCAACTTCCCAAACGCAGTGCATCCATAAGGCTTCGCTTCTCCGCCACGCTGGGAGAGGAGCCGGAGGTCGAGATGGAGCTGGCGCTGATATAGCGCTTACGCGCTCGTACCGTGCCTACTGTCCGCGTGCAAGGGGTCTGTCTCGGAAGGTGGTAGCGATACCCTGATAAGGTCATGCGCCGAGGTGGGGTCAAGAAGGCCTATGCCGCTTGTGCTTCTCGGCAATGATCTCCTTGTTGAAGATGCGAACCTCCTTGACCATCAACAGCCTCATGTCCTCCACTATGTATCGTGCCAACTCCTCCTCGGAGATATCCTCGCTTTCTATGTCGAGCCTGAAGTCCTGCCCCTGCAAGCCACCCCCGTTGGAGAAGTCCACCTCGAAGTCGAACTTCACCCGCTTGTCTGTCGCGTGTTCGTCGTCCACTCGCCTCTTGGTCCTCGCTTTGCGGATGTAGTCTCCAGGATATTCTTCTAGCCTTTATACACCGAAGCTCGTGGAAGAAGCGTTCTGCGACCTTCGCCTGTTAGAACTTCTCAGGAGTTCACTCATTGGCGAAATGCACAAAGCCCTGAGGCTTGGTGGTGAAGGCCGCGACAATATGCACTGTCCTCGTAGCCGCGGAACTCTGCGATCTCTTGGTCTCTAAGCGTGAAGACCTGGAGGTTCGCCCGTTCGTGCATACGTTGGGCCTCCTGATCTCCTCTAGCGGTTGACGGTGCGCATCATCTGCTCGGAGTAGCGCTCGCCCGCCGCCGAGCCCCTGGGGATCGCCTCCTCGATGCGCCGCAGGTCCTCCCCGGTCAGCGTTATGTCCACGGCCCCCGCGTTCTCCTCGAGGTACTTGCGGCGCTTGGTGCCGGGAATGGGAACGATGTCCTCACCCCGGGCCAGTAACCAGGCGAGGGCGAGCTGCCCCGGCGTCGCGCCCTTCTCGGCGGCGATCTCCCGCACCCTTTCGGCCAGCTCCAGGTTCTGCCTGAAGTTCTCCTCCGAGAAGCGCGGGAAGCGGCCTGCGCGAGTGTCGTCCTCCGGCAGGTCGTCCATGCTCTTCCAGGCGCCGGTGAGGAAACCCCGGCCCAGGGGGCTGTAGGCGACGAAGCCGATGCCCAGCTCTCGCAGCGTAGGCAGGACCTCGTCTTCCAGGTCCCTGGTGAAGAGCGAGTACTCGCTCTGCAATGCGCTTATGGGGTGCACTGAGTGCGCCCGCCTTATTGTCTCGGGCGCAGCCTCCGAGAGCCCCAGGTACCGCACCTTCCCGGCCTCGACCAGCTCCTTCATCGCCCCGACGGTATCCTCGATGGGCACCTCCGGGTCAACCCTGTGCTGGTAGTAGAAGTCTATGGTGTCCACGCCGAGCCTCTGCAGGGAAGCGTCGCATGCCCGCCTCACGTACTCGGGCCTGCCGTTGATACCAACCCGGCTCCCATCCTCGCGCCGCTCGTTGCCGAACTTGGTAGCCAGCACGACCTGGTCGCGCCGGCCCTGGATCGCCTTTCCTACCAGCCTCTCGTTGGTGAACGGGCCGTACATGTCCGCCGTGTCTAGTAAGTCGATGCCGAGCTCTATGGCGCGGTGGATGGTAGCTATGGACTCATCCTCGTCTCCCGTGCCGTAGAACTCGCTCATCCCCATGCACCCCAGCCCAAGAGCGGAGACAACGAGACCCTCGCTGCCCAGGTTTCGACGGTTCATACAATCCCTCCTATTCCTCAAGCCTGGATGCCTGAGTTTACACAACGGATCGAGGAGAGGCGGAGCCCATAGACCGCCGCCGGTTACGGCTCCGGGATCCCTGCCCGTTCCACGGGCCTGGGCTCGTGATCCCGGCCCGAGCCGTAGGCGGCGAGGACGATCTCCAGCGCCCTGAGGCCGTCCACGCCGCTCGCGCCTGCCGGGGAGCCTTCTGCGACGCCCTGCAGGAAGTCCTCCAGCATCAGCACGTTCATGTCCTCACCCGTGTGCGTCCAGGAGACGCTCTTCGACTCGTGGTCGAACGTGGTGAGGTGTTGGGCGAAGGCGTCCACCTCGAGGACCCCGGAGGTGCCGGTGATCCGGAGCGTCACGTCGCCCCAGGTCGGGTAGCCGTCCCCGCGCGACCAGCTCGGGTCTATGGTGGCGAACGCACCGCTAGCGATGATGCCGCCTTCGAGCTCGATCGTCAGGATGGCGCCGTCGTCGACCTCGTCAGCCCCGAAAAAAGTGCCGATCTCGGCGTACACGGACCCGGCCTCGGCGCCGAGTATCCAGCGCAGCGCGTCGGCGACGTGGACGGTGTGGTCCATGACCGCCCCGCCCCCCGCCAGCTCCGCATCCAGGAACCAGCCGCCCGGGATCTGCCCGTGGTTCGTGCCGTTGACCGCGAGCACGCGGCCGACGCCGCCCGACCGCACGACCTCCCGCGCGTGCCGTACGGCGGGCAAATAACGTACCGGGAAAGCGGTCCTGAGCTGGCACCCGGTCTCCTGGGAGGCCTGGATCATTACTTTTGCGTCCTCGACCGTCGTCGCGATGGGTTTCTCGCACAACACGTGCGCGCCGCCCTCGAGGGCGGCGACGGCGTCCCGGGAGTGTCTGCGGTTCTCGGAGCAGACCACGACCGCGTCTACCGCGTCGAAAAGCGCCCGCGCTTCGTCGAAGAAGCGGACGCCGAACCGCCCGGCCGCCTCCCTGCCGCGCGACGCGTCGTCGTCTGCGATTCCGACGAAGTCAGCCGCGTCTAGCTCCGCGAGCACGGCAGCGTAGTGCGGAGCGTGGACGTGGGCGAAGCTCACGAGGCCGACCCTGACGCTCATCCGCGACCACCCAGCGTCACGGGCGCGCCCGTCGCCGCCGACTCGGTCGCGGCGAGGCCGATCCTGAGCGCCTCGTAGGCGTCCCGCGCGTCCACGACGGACTCCTCGCCGGTTACGGCGCAGCGGATGAAGTGCTCCAGCTCGGTCTGGTAGGGGCTCTTGCCGACGGAAACGTCGGGACTCTCGCCAGGATCCACAGCCCCGCCGAGCAACCGCACGGATCCCTGACCTGCGCTGTCGGCGGTGACCATCGCGCGGCTCCCGGCCACCTCGATCGAGTAGTTGAAGGGGCCCGGATAGCCCCATTGTCCCTCGACGTGGGCTATCGCGCCGCTCGCGAAGCGCAGCGTGACGAGGGAGTAGTCCAGGCGGTTGTACTCGCGGCCGAGCACGCCCCTGGCGTAGACCCTCTCCACCTCGCCCAGGGCCCAGCGCAGGAAATCGAAGTCGTGGATCACCAGGTCGAGGAGGACGCCGCCGCTGAGGCGCCAGTCGGCATACCAGTCGTTCCACCCCATCAGGAACGGCGACCGGCGGCTCGTACGCGCCACGCCGACCGTCCCCAGGTCTCCAGCCTCGATCATCTGCTTGATCCGGATGTACTCGGGGAAGAATCGGACGACGTGCCCAACGAAGAGCCGCCCCCCGTCCCCCTGGAACGCCTCGATCATCGCCCCGGCGTCCTCGAGGTTGCGCGCCAGCGGTTTCTCGACGATGACGTGCCTGCCTTCGCTGGCGACCTTGAGCGCGAGATCCCGATGGTACGCGGTAGGGAGGCAGATGTCCACCAACTCCACGTCCTCCGCCGCGACAAGGTCGCCATAGGAAGCGTACGAGTTCGCCCCGACGACGGCTGCCCCGGCGGCGGCGGTCTCGGGCCGGGCGTCGGCTACGCCAACGACCTCCGCCTCGGGCATGTTGGCGTAAGCGCTCAGGTGTACGGCGCCGATGAAGCCAGCGCCGACGACGCCGATCTTCATCCCTCCTCACCCCACTCCCTGGCCAGCTCGTCCAGCCCCTGCAGGCGTTCGCGCACCTTCTCGACCCGCTCCCTGTGGACGGAAGCAGCTCGGGCGTGGGCGGTGCGCCGCTCCCCGAGCGCCCTCCTCATCTCTTCGGGAGCGGGACCGCCGGTAACCGCCCTGACCTCTACGAAGCGCACCGGGTCGAGGGCGCGGGAGACCTGGTCCGCGCTCAGGGCGACGCGCTCCCCGACTACCTCTCTCGCGGCCCGGTCTACCAGCTCGGGCGAGATGTCTTGCGCCGCGACCCCCTCGGTCCTTGCCAGCTTCACGACGGCCGTCACGACCGCGTGGGCTTTACGAAAGGGTAGAGCCCGCTCCTTCACCAGCGTATCGGCGAGCTCGGTGACCGTTGATAGTCTTCCCTGGTTCTCCTCAGCAGCAGGTGCTCGTTGACCTCCATGGTGCCGATCACGGCCGAGAGGAGGCGGTAGATCCCGTCCGCCGCCTCCGACGCCCGCCAGAGGTATGGCTGCAGGTCGTCCTCCGTGTCCACGATGTCCCCGAACGGGGTGTTGTGGAGCATGGCGAGGACCGTATTCGCATCCCCCACCCCGGCGGAGAGGAGCGCCCTGAGATGCTCCAGGGAGACGGGGTTGCGCTTCTGCGGCATTATGGAACTGACCTGGACGTAGGGATCTGCGACCCTTATGGTCCCGAACTCTTGCATGGACCAGAGGAGCAGATCGTTCACGAAGCGGCCCAGCCCCAGGAACGAGAGCTGGAGGGCCGTCGCCGCTTCGCCGAGGTAGTCGGCGCCGCCGATGGCATCATAGGAGTTCTCAACTAGACCGTCGAAAGCCAGGAGCTCCGCCAGGCGACAGCGGTCGACGGCGAACCCCGAGGTCGTCAGGGCCGCGGCCCCGAGGGGGCTGCGGTTGCAGTTCTCGAAGGCCGCTCCGAGGCGGCGGAGGTCTCGGGAGAGGGAGTCGTGAACCGCGACGAAGTAGTGGGCGAGCGTGGTCGGCTGTGCCCGCTGCGCGTGCGTGTGGGCTGGCATAACCGTCCCCACGTGCTCCCCTGCCACCGAGAGTATGGAGCGCTGCAAGACGAGCAGCGAGCCCTCCGCCCGCAGCAGCCGGTCGCGCAACGCCATGCGATACATCGCCACGCCGAGGTCGTTGCGGCTCCGCGCCAGGTGGAGGTTGCCAGCGGCCTCGCCGGCAGATTCGTAGATGAGGTGCTCGACTTGGAAGAAGAGGTCCTCGAACTTTCCGGTGTAGGGAGAGGCCCGTATCTCCCCGGCATCCAACCCGAGGATGGCGCTCATGACCGCACGCGCGTCCGCCCGGGAGATCAGGCCCCGCTCGAACAGCATGATCAGGTGCGCCTTGTTGGCAGCGAGCATGGCGTCGAGAAGGTTGTGCTTGGCCTGCTCGTAGGCGGGCTCCAGGACCACCTCTTTGTAGGTGGCCCCGGGGAAACTCCCTCCTTCGCCGGCGAGAATGGATTCCCGGTAGTCCATGCTTCTCCGTCCCCGCAGCCAGGCACCCGACGGCTCTCTCAGGACTCCTGACCCTCCTTGATCATCTGCTCCAGCTGCGTCTGGAGGGTCCGCGCGGCCTGCTCGGGGGATACCTCGCCGTTGAGCGAGGCGTGGAACTGCTCCGCTATCTCCAGCGACATGTCCGAGTAGTACGGCGAGACGGGGCGCGGCCTGGAGTTGCGCAGCGCCTCCTTGGCGAGTGCCACGATCGGCACGCTATCGCGGATCTCCGGGTCGTCGTAGAGCTTCAATCTCGTCGGCAGGTACGACCCCTCGATCGCCCGGAACTTCTGCTGCTCGGGGGCGCTCAGCCAGCTTATGAACTCCCACGCCTGATCCTGGTGCTCCGAAGTCGCGTTGATGTACAGCGGCTGGTCCCCGACCGTGCCGTTGCCCGGCTCACCATCAGCCGAAGGCAGCTCTCGAGACCCCGACCTGCTCGGGCCGGACCTTCGATTCCGCAGGATCACCGAGGACCGCGTAAACGTAGGGCCAGCCGCGGTGAAAGACGGCGTCGCCGTTGAGGAACAGCCCGTCAGACTCGTCCTCCTTGTAAATCGCGACGGCCTCGGGCGCAACGCCGTCATCGATCATGCTCCGTTCCGTCTGGAGCCCGGCGATGGCCTCAGGGCTGCCGACGAGAACCCGGCTGGGGTCGTCGGGGTCGAGGACGTTCCCGCCGTGGGTCCAGATGTACTCGCAGCCGTTGCACACGCCACCCTCGTAGTTGGCGCCCTGGAAGACGAAGCCGAACTTCGTGCCGGAGTCTTCCTTCACGCGCAGGGCCATCTCCTTGAGTTCGTCCCAGGTCTTCGGCGGACCGTCGAAGCCGCTCTTCTCGAGGAGGTCCTTGCGGTAGTAGAGCAGCCCCGTGTCGGTGAACCACGGCACGCCGAACGTTTTACCCCCGAAGGTTATGGCCTCTACCGAGCCGGGAAGGAAGTCAGCCCGCGTGTCCTCGGTGAAACGGTCGGAGAGGTCCGCGATCCAGCCGCTGGCCGCGAGCTGAGCCGTCCAGATGACGTCCCCCAGGATCACGTCTATGTTCTCCCCACCGGCCTGCATCTCGGTACGGAGCTGGTCGAAGCGCTGCCCCGTGTCCGCGGCGCCCTCGCGAAAGACGACCCTTAACTCTCCCTGGTTGCTCTCGTTGTACCTGTCGACGAGCTTACTGGCGGTCCCGGTGTCGTCTGGTGATGCGGTGAAGACCAGCTCGCCACCCTGCTGCCCGCCACCGCCACAGCCCGCAGGACCCAGCAGGGCGGCGCCGGCCAACCCGGCGCCGCCGATTTTCAAGAAGCTCCTTCGGGACAGGGTCCTCGAAGATTGCCCGCGTGTTCCTTCTTTGTGCCTCATGACCGTATGTACCCGTGAGCCTTCTCGACCCGTTTCCGGCCTTCCATTGTGACTCCTCCTGGACTTTTCCCCTGCGGCCATATGGTACAGGCCGCACCTCCGCCACGCTAACGGCGCGAGAGATACGTCGAAGAACCGGCGTCTTGTTGCGGTTTGGCGGTCTGTGTATCATCGTCCGCGGGTGCGGAAGCAGGGGAGCGCTCACGAAACGTTCTTCTATCGCGCGGTCTTTATGGAAGAGATCCAGGAGGTTCAGCGAGTGTCGGGTTCTCTGGAAGGGCGGGTGGCGATCGTCACGGGGGGAGGCGGCGGCCTCGCTGAAGGCATCTGCGCGATGCTCGCCGCCTCCGGCGCCGCCGTAGCCGCGGTAGACCAATCGCGCGAGAAGGCCGAGCGGGTCGCGCAGCTGTCGTCCTCGAACGGCGGCCGCTGCATCGCCCTGGAGGCAGACGTCTCCGACAGGACTTCCGTGGAGGCGATGGTGGAGAGGGCAACCTCGGAGCTCGGCGGCGTAGACGTCCTCGTCAACAACGCGGCCATCTACCCGCTGCGCCCGTGGACGGAGATCGAAGAAGACGAGTGGGACCGGGTTATGGCCGTGAACCTGAAGGGCTACTTCCTGTGCGCCAGGGCTGCGTACCCCAGCATGCGGGAGCGCGGGCACGGCCGCATCATCAACGTCGCCTCCATAACCTTCTTTATCGGATGGTCAGGCTTCCTCGACTACGTCTCCTCCAAAGGCGCCATTATCGGCTTCACCCGCACGCTCGCCCGCGAGGTCGGACCCGACGGTATAACCGTCAACGCCATCTCCCCCGGCGCCTTCCCGACCGACGCAGAGCGGGTCCACCCCGACCAGGAGGCGCTCAACCGCCGCATTCTGGAGCAACAGTCCCTCAAGCGCCGCGGCACCCCGGAGGACGTCGGGAACCTGGTCGCCTTCCTCGCCAGCGACGCCGCCTCCTTTATCACGGGCCAGACCATCATGATCGACGGCGGCTGGGCGATGCACTAGAAAGGAAGCAGACGTGACAGATACCGCCGCGCAGCCGAGAGAACGCAAGGAGAAGCTCGAGGACATCCTCGTCGTTGACTGCGACGTCCACGTCCACGAATCGCCTAAAGAGTTGATCCCCTACTGTGAGATGCCGTGGCGGGTGGCGCTCGAGAACATAAAGGACGTGCAGGAGTTCTACCTTGACATCCCCGGTTTCTCGCCTGGGACCACGGTCTACGAGGCCAAGTTCCCCTCAGGGCAGGAGGGCACCCGCATGGTCCACAGCCCCGAGCAGATGCGCGAGGAGCTGGACGGTATCCACGTGGACATCGGGGTTCTATTCCCCGACCACTTCCTCAAACTGCCGGTGATCTCGCAGATAGACTACGCTGCCGCGCTCGCCCGCGCCTACAACGCCTGGCTCCTCGACAGGTGGTGCGACGTGGACAGAGGACTCCTCGGGTGCATCCTCGCGTGCCCCCAGGACCCGGAGGATGCGGCGCGCGAGATCCGCAGGTACGCGAAGGAACCCGGCATGGTCGGGGTATTCCTGCCGTGCGCAGGGCTCGAGCGGCTCTGGGGACACAGGCAGTACGACCCTATCTACGAGGCGGCCCAGGAGGCCGACCTCCCGGTTCTGTTGCACAGCGTCACCGTCATCCACCCTGTCTTCCCTTTCAACACGCACGGCTTCGAGACCGAGTTCGGGCGGCACATCTGCAGCCACACCTTCTCGATGATGGCCAACCTGGTGCACATGATCACGACCGGGGTACCGGTACGCTACCCGGACCTGCGCGTAGCCGTAACCGAGGCGGGCATCTCGTGGGTACCTTTCCTGATGCACAAGATGGACAAGGAGTACGTCGAGCGCCGGCGCGAGGTCCCGTTCCTCGAAGACAAGCCGAGCACGTACCTCAAGAAGATGTACTTCGCGACCCAACCCGTCGAGGAGCCCGAGAACCCGGCCGACCTGGTGACGATGATGAACCTCTACGAAGGCGAGGACAACACCATCTTTGCCTCGGACTGGCCGCACCACGACTTCGACCACCCCGCCAAGGTGCACCAGGTGCCCTTCACCAACGAGGTGCGGCGCAAAGTCTTCGGCGAGAACGCGCTGAGGCTCTTCAACATCGACGCCAGCGGCAACCGCCTGAACCTTTAAGGGGAGACGGATGACGCAGGGTGAGAAGAGACGCGAAGCGCACGTCGTCGGCGACGCCTCGGACTTCCCGGAGGGCAGCCACAGGGTAGTGACGGTCGGGAGGCGCCGGATCGGAGTCTTCAACATCGGCGGCAAGCTCTACGGCCTGCCAAACGTCTGCCCACACCAGACAGGTCCCCTCTGCGAGGGCAAGCCGCCTCTGGGCACCCTCGTCTCCAGGGCCGAGAACGGCTGGCGCTTCGAGTGGGTCCACGACGGCGAGATAGCCGTCTGCCCCTGGCACGGCCTGGAGTACCACGTGCCGACCGGTCGGTGCCTGGCCTACCCGAGCATAAACCTGCGCCGTTACGAGGTAGTCGTCGAAAGCGGCAAGGTGAAGGTGCTCGTCTGATAGGGATGGAGGGCGTCGAACCACAGGTAGAAGGGAGACTCGCCGTCCGCGAACAGGAGGCGGCGTTCCTGGTCGTGCGAGCCGAAGACCCGGACGACTGGCTCGTGCGCTTCGAGAAGAGCGGCGATTTCCCGGCCCGCGAGTGGGCCGAGAACATGGTCCGCGTCTACAACCGGCGCCTCTCCCAGAGGTCCGCCGGGCCGCCCACACCTCCAGGGACCCCGCCGGCGAGCTACCATCCGTAGAGCCGATCCCGTCCGGCGCACACGCTGCGATACACTGGCTGCGACGAGTCTTATCAGGAACGACGGGAGGGTGATCTTTTATGACCGGTAGCGAACGGCTCACGTTCGACGAAGTTGGACGTCTGCCCGCGCCAGGGGACAACGTGGCGATTGCCACGCGCAGGATCGAGGCCGGCACGCGGGTCGCGTACGAGGGCTCGGAGTTCACGGTGCCCCACACCGTCCTCGAGGGACACCGGTTCGCCGTAGAGCGGATCGGCGAGGGCGAGGACCTGCTCTCGTGGGGCCTCACGTTCGGGCAAGCAACAAAGGACATCGAGCCCGGCGACTACGCGTGCAACGAGAAGATCCTGCGCGTGTTGCGCGAGCGCCACGGGACCTCCCCAAGGCTCGACGGGAACGAAGACCCCGAAGGGACCCACGACCAGGGCGGGGGCAGGCTTCCGGGAGGTTACCGCAGAGCAGGGCTGGATCTGCCCGGCGAACCAAACTTCCGCGACGCCGAGCTCGAGGCCTATGTCCTGGACGAGGAAACGTTCGGGCCCGGTGCTCAGGTTCCACCGTACGACGAGCCGCGCACCTTCATGGGCTACCGGCGCGGCGCGGGCCGTGGCGTCGGGACGCGCAACTACGTCGTCGTCATGGGCGTCACATCGCGGCTCACAGGG
>CAWFVR010000019.1:0-52887 GCA_963819315.1 uncultured Rubrobacteraceae bacterium | reverse complement strand
TCATCGATCCCAAGACGATGAAGGTCGTCAAGTTCATCCCAACGGGTAGAGGGGCGCACGGCCTGTATCCCTCCAGGGACGCCAGGTCTCTGTACGTCGCCAACCGCCGCGAGGGGACTATCTCGGTCATAGACTTCGCGACCCGCAAGATAACCGACACCTGGGAGGTCGGCGGCAGCCCTGACATGCTCCAGCTCTCGCCCATGCACCCAGCTCCGGTACGCCGACTGTTACGACGGCACGGTATCCGTGGTCGACACCCACAGCTCGGCTCAGCGCATAATCCCGGTTGGCTACTACCCGCACGGCATAACTTACTTCCCGAACGTCGGCCGCTTCAGCCTCGGGCACAACGGCGTTTACCGCTGATCGATCATTCCTAGACGGCTCCGCTAGACCGTGGGTGCGTGGGCGGGTATTGCGAGGACTATGGTGGGCGAGGACGAGATCCGCGGGCAGCTACACGCCTGGCGAGAGACGCCGGAGACGGTCTCCATCTTCACCGACATAGATGGCATGCTCGCCCCGAGAGCGCCGACGCCTGATATGTCCGAGGTATCGGCCGAGCTCAAGGAGCTGCTCAGGCAGTTGAGCGAGATGTATCTCCTGGTAGCGGGCATAAGCGGCCGGAAGACGGAGGATGCCTTAGATCTCGTCGGGCTCGCCGACGTAGTCCACTCGGCAAACATGGCTTCGAGATCCTGCGCGACGGCGAGGTGGAGGTTACGCCCGAGGCCCTGCCGTACCTGGAGTAGGTGCAGGAGCTTGAAGCGAGGGCGAGGGAGGAGCTCGGTCCACTGGGCGCGTTCGTGGAGGAGAAGGGCATCACCGCCTCCGTCCACTACCGGAACGCGCCGCCCGGGGTCGGCGAGCGCTCTGTGGAGTTCGTGAAAGGCGAGGGCGAGCGGCTGGGGTTGAGGATCACGGTCGGGCGCGGGGTCGTCGAGGCGCGGCCTCCCGTCCGGGCGAACAAGGGCACGGCCGTCCGTACCCTGGTCGAGGAGTACAGCCCCGAGAGGGCCATGTTCATCGGAGACGACACTACCGACCTCGACGCCTTCAGGGAGCTGGTGGCGCTGCGCGAGGAAGGGACCTTGAAGGAGATCCTGCGCGTCGGCGTCGCGAGCGAGGAGGGCCCCCCTGAGATCACCGACGAGGCCGACATCGTCGTGGACGGCGTCGATGGCGTCAGCGAGGTGCTGCGAGCTTTACTGCGCGAAGGTTAGCCTCTGTTCTCAGGCTGAGAACCACGAGTCCCGCTACATCAGTCGGAGATCAAACCGAACAGAGCTACTCTCATGAAATCGCTGCAGCCCTCACGAGGGTTGCCACAGGGCTCCCTATCGTTGCCGATCCCGGTAAGCTTCTATGTCTTTCATCTGCGCCTCGACCCAGTCTTCTATGGTGTTGGACACGACGGTCTCGCGCAGCGCCTCTGCCCTGCGACGGCGCTCCCCTTCCGGCATGGTGAGGGCCTCGTAGATGGCTTCGGCCTGCTCGTCGAGGTCGAAGGGGTTTACGGTGAGGGCGTGCTCCCCCAGCTCCTCGTGGGCCCCGGCGTTCTCGGAGAGGATCAGGACGCCGTTGTTCTCGTTAACGACGGCCGACTCCTTGGCGACGAGGTTCATGCCGTCGCGCACTGCGTTGACGAGCAGGACGTCGAAGCTCTTGTAGGCGGCGACGGAGCGGGGGAAGTTGTCCTCCATATAGAGCTCTATGGGTCTCCAGGAGTCGGTGCCGTGCTCCTCGTTGACCTCCTCCGCCGTTCTCCCCACGGCTTCCATGTAGGCTGCGTACTGAGGGACGTCGCTGCGCGAGGGCTGGAGCTGGGCGAGGAAGGCGACCTCTCCGGCCATCTCCGGGTGGCGTTCTAGCATCCGGCTGTAGGCCGCGAAGCCGCGAACTATGTTCTTTGAGAGGTCCGTGCGGTCCACCCGCAACAGGAGCTTGCCCGGCAGGTCCTTGACGAACTCTTCCTGCTCGAGCGCAGCGTCGCTCTCGGCCAGCTCCTCGAACTCGGCGGGGTCTATGGAGATGGGGTAGGAGCGCACCCACACCTCGCGGCCGTCGCGATAGATGATCCTCTTCTCCGCGTCGTACTCGACACCGAGGACCTGAGACGCCGTCTCCAGAAAGCTGCGGGCGTAGCCTCTCGTGTGGAAGGCGATCACGTCCGCCGAGAGGAGGCTCTCCAGGACGCCCTCCCTCACGTAACCGGGCAGGACGTGCCACTGATCCGGCGCCGGCCAGGGGATGTGAACGAAGAGCGAGATGAAGGCCGCCTCGCCGAGCCTCTCCCGCAGGAGTAGCGGGGTCATGTAGAGCTGGTAGTCGTGGAGGAGTATGATCGGCGCCTCCTCGCCCTCGACGGTGCGGGCCACCGCCTCGGCGAAGTTGCGGTTGACGGCGACGTAGCCATCCTCCCAGGCCCTCCTCGTGTCCTCGCCATGGTTGGGCGAATAGGGGAGGTCGTAGAGGCCGTGCTGGACGAACCAGAGGAGCGGGTTGGCGAGATGGTTGTACATCAGGTCGTAGGCCTTTTCATCGTGCTCGACGAAGGCGACGCGCAGGTCCTCGACCTCGTAGGGTACGGGCCCCTCCCTGGAGACGCGCACGTCCTCCTCGCTCTGGGCGGAGGCGATCCAGACAGTATCGTCGCTCCGGCGCGAGACCGCGTTCAGGGCTGTGACCAGGCCCCCGGCCCCCCTGAGTAGGCTCTCTCGCCAGCCTCGGAGCGTGAGAAGGTCACAGGCCCCCGGTTGGACACGATCACGATTCGTTCGCCCGACGCCACGCTTGTGCCCCCTCCCGCGTTAGCGGCGTTACCTGTCGAATAGTTTAGCGTAAAGCCTGAGGTTGTCTCGCATCTGGCGCGGGGTCAGGTAGTGCTCGCGCACGTGCTCCTTGCCGCGGCGTCCCATCTCGCGTGCGAACCCCGGGTCATTGAGGATCTTTACGCAGGCAGAAGCGGCCTCGGGGATGGTGTCCACGAGGATGCCACCGCCAGGGGCGATCTGCATCGGGATGCCGCCCACACTGCTCGCGACCACGGGCCTCGCCTTCCACAGCCCTTCGGAGACTACGAGCCCGAAGCCCTCGCGGATGGACTTCTGGATCACCACGTCCGCTATAGACTGGAACGCGTTGACCTCGATGGCGCCGACGTTCGTGAGGTTGGAGAAGAGGAAGATGTCCTGGTCGTCAGAGGCGTAGTTGACGGTCTTGTACCAGTAGTCCCAGCCCTCGGGGTCGTCGTGGGCCATCGAGCCGATCAGGACGAGCTGCACCTCGGGCACCTCCTCCTTGACCGCCCTGTAGACGTCTATGACGCCAAGCGGGTCCTTCCAGGGATCGAAGCGCGAGACCTGCAAGATGTACGGCCTATCGGTGTCCACCCCGAACTGGTTGGCGATGTAGCGGGCGTCCTCGGGGGCGAGCGCCATGTTCTTGGGACTAAGCGGGTCTATAGACGGCGGGATGATCGTGAGTCTCGGCAACTCGACGCCGGGGGGCGTGTATTCCTTGAGGGTGTAGATCTGGGCGTCGTACTCCATTATGTAGGGCAGGAGGTAATCGAGGACCTGCTTGTTTGGCGTCGAGGTGTCTATGTGGCAGCGCCAGATCCACCTGGTCTTCTCCGAGAGTCCGCCCGTGAAGTGCCTCAAGAGCGCAGGCTGGGGGTCGTGGACGTGCACGATGTCCCACTCCTCCCCTGACTCCATGAGCGCCGCCGCAGACTGGCGGTTGTACTCCTCGTAGATCGCGCGGGCCTCCACTGTCAACTCGTAGTCGGCGCCCTGCAGGGCGTTGTGGAAGCTCTTGGTGACGTTGAAGAACGGCTCGGCCCCGAACATGACGCCCCAGTCGGTCTCGAGGCCGACGTCGCGCAAGAGTGGCACCAGCGTGTAGAGAATCTCCGCTACCCCGCCGCCGAAGCTCGTCGCGTTGACGTGCAGGACACGAGCGCCCTTCAAGCGGTCGGAGAGATCCACCACCTCGTCGTAGAGCTCACGACGGATGATGCTGCGGTAATCGGCGAGCGATTTGTGGCCGGGGTTTACGCGTTGCAGCACGGTTCGCTCACAAGTCCCCTCTCATGCGCTCGGGCAACGACACGGTTACATCGAGACGGTTAACTGTATACTAGTAGACTATTGTTTCCAAGCGATGCAAAGGATAACATTCCCGTATAGACAAAGGGTTTTCTCTTCTCTGGCTTGCCCGCTCTCTCTAGGTGTTGCGTTCCCAGTGGTGTCAGAGTGGTGTCGCTGTCCTTCCGCCTCTTCTGCCGCTCATACCTAAGTCCCGAGCGACAGGAAGGGTCACAGACGTTCTTGTCTTCACGGGTGAGTTCGAAGGCTTGGCCGCAGTACTCACAATGGCGAATGGGTCTGTTTTGCGTCACCAGCCAGTAGAATTGAAGGTAGATCGCGCTAGGAAGATTGGGACAGTCCCAAGACTGCACAGGGCCGGCCATCTGCTGTATACCTACCCTGAGCCGGACACCATCCACGAGCTCGGTCACCACATCGCCAATGGCGCACTGAGTAGCAAGCCAGGTAGCACCGTCACGGGCTTCTTTAGTGGCCCCGCGCCAATAGCCCTCCCAGCAAGCGCTTCCGTCCGCTCCCTCATAGACCTGAGGCCCACCTCCGCTGCAGGTTCGCCATCCCCGCGGTCGTCGTGCCATACGCCCTCACCGCCGTGCGGATCGAAGCCCTTCCCGTCGTCCTCCACACGTCCCCTGAACTCCGCGTCGTCGACATCGACGCTCACCTCTATGCGTCCGCATCCGGAGTGAGCGACCGCGTTGCGCACGGCCTCCCCCATCACCAGGGACGCCTGCTCTTCGGTCGGTGAGGAGCGGCCGACTCGTCGCCCGCCACCGAGAGCGTCGTCTCCACCCCCTCTCGGACCGTATTTGCATCCTTGGGGCCATGACGCTGCATCTTTGGAGACATGACGCCCTGGCGGTAGTGTGCGATAAAGGGCGGCATGAGGCGCACTGGCGAGTCGATCGACGTGCGAAGCGAGAACCCCATACGAGTGGTGCTGGCAGAAGACCACGCCGAGTTCCGCCTGGGCCTAAAGGAGATGCTCGCAACCGACGGGGGCATCGAGATCGTCGGAGAGGCCGAAAACGGCGCGCAAGCGGTCGCGCTCGCCAGGGAGGTTCGGCCTGACGTGATCGTCCTTGACCTGGTGATGCCGGTCATGGAAGGCAGAGAAGCGCTAGGGCTGATCCTGCGGGATGTCTCTCCCCCGCCCGGGATCGTGATACTCACGATGCATGACCAGCCCCACCTGAGGCGCGAGCTCATGAGGATAGGGGCCAGCGCCTTCCTCGCCAAGAGCGCCTCCTTGGCCGAGGTCATAGGCGCGGTCAAGGGATCGCGTCCGAAGCGGACGCCACGAGAGGGGGGCTCCGGCGAGGCACCGCCGGCTTCTTAAGGGACTTCGAGAAGTTCCTTGCCGAACTACTTAGAACCCCTTCAAAGCGAAGTTCCACAAAGAGCCTTCTACGAGCTTCGGTGCCTAGGTCCGCCGTAATTGAGTCCGACCGGGCTGGGAATTATAATGGCGCGACCACCGCAGGAGAGCGGAAGATTGACGACACACGAACGCTTGACATCCGACGGGAAGAAGGCAAGGGTCGCGGTCCAGCACGCCAGGGCCGTG
This sequence comes from uncultured Rubrobacteraceae bacterium, assembly GCA_963819315.1. Taxonomy (GTDB): domain Bacteria; phylum Actinomycetota; class Rubrobacteria; order Rubrobacterales; family Rubrobacteraceae; genus JALYGY01. The sequence goes on along the minus strand of CAWFVR010000019.1, from coordinate 47,208 downwards.
GAGGCACCGCGGACTAATGAGAAGCGGATGCGCGGGCAGAAAGAAGCGTTCCAGGCGGCGATCGATGGCGCGCCGCTTGAAGATTCACTCGGCATGCTCGCTCGCATAGTCACCGAGGAAACGGCGGGCGAGGCGCGGAGCGCCTTCTATATCGCCGACCCGGACCTCACCTGCCTGAACCCGATCCGAGGCGCGGGAGACATGCCAGAATCCTACTTGAAGCAGGTGGAGGGGTTTGTTATCGGAAAGGATTCGCTCGCCTGCGGCCTGGCGACCGCCACTGGCCGCCCGGTCTTGACCCGGGATGTTTTCGAAGAGCCGCTGTGGAAGCCTTGGGTCCATCTAGCCAAGGAGTACGACTTTCGCGGCTGCTGGTCTTTCCCTATCGAGACACGTGATGGCAAACCGGTCGGTACCTTTGCTATGTACTTCACCACGGCGCGTGAAGCCACGCCGCACGATCTTGCACTCGCCGATGTGGTAACGCAGGCCGCCGCTATCATAATCTCCCGTCATACCGAGGCCCAGGAACGCGCCCGCGCCGAAGAAACCCTGCGGGCGAGCGAGGAGCGCTACCGCACGCTGGTGGAGAACGTGGGCGGCCACGCCATCTTCATGCTCGACGCCGAGGGCACAATCACCGAGTGGACCGAGGGCGCCCGAAGGGTGAAGGGCTACGCCGCCGAGGAGGTCGTAGGCCGCCACTTCTCGATGTTCTACACGCCCGAGGATGTCGCCTCCGGGGAGCCGGAGCGTTTGCTGGAGCAGGCCGCCCGCGAGGGCAGGGCCGAGCGCGAGGCGTGGCGGGTGACGAAGGGCGGGAGGAGGATCTGGGCCAACGAGGTGGTCACGGCCGTGCGCGATGCGGAGGGGCGGTTGGTGGGGTTCACGAAGATCAGCCGCGACCTAACCGAGCGACGCGCCCTGGAGCGGGAGAGGGAACGGCTCCGTACCGTCGAGCTGACCGCCCTAGCGGAGGCCTCAGAGAGGGAGCGCATATCCCGAGAGCTGCACGACCGCGTCGCCCACCGCATGGGGGTGGTCCACCAGTCCTTGGAGCTTTTCGCGGCGCTGCGTGAGTCCGCCCCCGGGCGGGCCGCCGAGAAGCTGGATCTGGCCAGACGGTCCACCAGGCAAGCCCTCGACCAGACCCGCAACCTCTCGGCCGTTCTGAAGAGCCTGCAGGAGGAGGAGCTGGAAGGGGGGCTCGAGGCCGCCTTCGGGAAGCTCGCCGAGTCATACCTCCCGGACGGCATACAGATGGACGTCTCCTTCTCGGGGGAGGAGTCGGCGCTCCCGGACCCCGTGGATACGCAGGTATACCTGGCGATGAGGGAGGCGGTGAGGAACGCCGTCAAGCATTCCGGATGCTCGCGCATAGGGGTGGCCCTCCAGGTACGAGACGGGGCGGTACACGGGCTCGTGGAAGACGACGGGGAGGGCTTCGACCCGGAGGCGGTGGAGGAGGCCACGCCCTCGTGGGGTGTGGGTTTGGGGTCGATGAGGGAGAGGGCAGAGATGCTTGGCGGTAGCCTGCGGGTGTACTCGGAGCCGGGGTCGGGCACCAAGGTCGAGATGAGGGTTCCGCTCGACGGGCGGCGACCCTAGAGCGGCCTCCTCGGAGAGCGAGCAGGTCGCGTCAGCGGGCTTCTTAGCTCGAGTCCTCCGGTACCGACGAACTTCCGAGAAAGCCGTTAGAACGAAGTTCGGAGAGTTTCCCTTCCAGGTACGCTGCTGAATATCGGGTATGAACACAAGCCGCCTCTGGTCGACATCATTACCGCTATAGAGTCGTTCGAGATGATCGCGAAACACGTTGTCGGTATCGAGTTGGGCACAAGGCAGTCGGCAGCGTTTGGCCCGTTAATTCATCCTGTACATCAGCAAGGCAAGGTCTTCGGATGGCAGGTTCATGGATTGATTGCAGGTCAGGTTAGGAACTCAGACACATAAGGCGGCGCTAGTCATCCTGCTTAGAGCTTCCGCGGATAGGCTCGCTACTTTGATGTTTGCCGCTTCTCCGAACGATTAAATCGTCTCCCTATCGCCTATTGATACATTCGCTACCCGCTTATCCGCGCAGCCTCTAAAAACGTAAGCGATGTATGCTTGCATCCCCAAGACCGGTGACGGATTTTTCGAGGGTGTGTGCGCCTTTAGCAGCAAGACTGCTCATTTCTGCGACCCACCCCCTCTCGCGATTCGCGAATTGCCTCCTGCCAACGCCAGTCGTAGCCAGAGAGACAGGGCAGGTAGAGTAGCTCGCCTGCCCCGTCCGCTGGATAAGGTATACGGGTCAGGCCATCAATTCGTCTACGTCGTGGTCGTAGCGGTCGTCAATGCTGTGGATGTACTCTAGGTGTCCGCTCCTTAGCGCCCACTCACGATAACCTATCCGTCCCTCGGCGAAGGACGCCACCTTGACACCATCAGCAATTGGGCTTACCTAAGCGATTTAAGAGAAGCACAGACGAGACTAGCAGGGTCGAGACGGTTAACTGTATATTAACGCCCGCCACGGATTCAACAGGACCGCGGCCCCAATCTCCTGGGGAAGCCTCCTTTTTTAGGCTCGGGCGGCCTTTACAGGGGGGTTGCGCGTCTGATCATCTTCAGCCGCGTCCCACCGCCCTGTGTCGAGTCGAGCACCAGCTCGTCTACCAGATCGCCGATGACGGCGAGGCCGAACCCTCCCTGCCCGTCAGGAGCGCGCGTCAGGTCCGCGACGTTGAACCCGCCACCGGTATCTATGACGGTTATCTCGACGGCCTGCTCCAGCACCCTGTACTCGATCTCGTAACTCTCGACCGCCGCATGCCGGATAACGTTGGTCGCGGCCTCCGTGACGGCCAGCTTGAGGTCGTAGACATCCTCCGGCCCGAAGCCTGCGAGCCGTCCGACCTGGGCCACCACGAGGCGGGCGAGCAACACGTACCCCGGGCTGCTGGGGAGCGTGAGCGAGATCGGGTCGGAGACCCTGAACCGTTCCCCTTTGTTTACCTCCGCGGTTTCGCGCTCCATCAGACCTCTCGACCATCCGGGACCTCCTGCGGGATCTCCGCGGAAGGTTCACCCGAAGCACGTATCCAACTTCGGGGTCATCTTACCCAGTTGTATGCGAGGCTAACCCCCGGCCAGATGGGGCCGTCGAAGGCGCGAGACGGAGGATCGGATACCTAGGAGCGCTCTTCCCCGCGTGGTACCTCTTCTGCGGGCACCTGCACGTCACCGACGGCCTCCTCGTAGAGACGCTCGGCCTCTTCTTCCTCCAGCCGCTCCTGCTGCGCACTCGCCGCGTGATCGCCGCCTGCGCCGTCGGGTCCGCTCAGGTAGGGGCGGAGGAGGTCTATGGGGATGGGCAGGATGATGGTGGAGTTCTGCTCGCTTGCGATCTCGCCCATCGTCTGAAAGAGCCTGAGCTGGAGGGCCTGCGGGCTCGCCAGCCTGTCGGCGGCCTGCCTGAGGCGCTCTGAGGCCTGGTACTCGCCCTCGGCCGCTATGATCTTGGCGCGCCTCTCGCGCTCGCTCTCGGCCTGGCGGGCCATCGCCCGCTGCATCTGAGAAGGGATCTCGACGTCCTTGACCTCCACCACGCTGACCTTCATGCCCCAGGGGTCGGTCTGCTCGTCGATGATCCTCTGGAGCTCCTCGTTTATCTCCTCGCGGTTGATGAGCAGGTTGTCGAGGTCCTTCTGTCCGAGCACGCTGCGTAAGGTCGTCTGGGAGATCTGGCTGGTGGCGAGCACGTGGTTCTCGACCTCGAGCACGCTCCTGTTGGGGTCGATTACCCGGAAGTAGATGACCGCGTTGACGCGCGCGGGCACGTTGTCGCGGGTGATGATGTCCTGGGGAGGGACGTCCATGGTGACGATCCTGAGGTCTACCTTGACCATCCTGTCTATGCCCGGCAGGAGGATGAAGAGCCCGGGTCCCTTGGGCCCGCCCCTGACGCGACCGAGGCGGAAGATGACGCCCCGCTCGTACTCCTTGACCACCTTGATGGAGCTGATCAGGAGCCCGGCGACGAAGATCGCGATTATCACCAGAACGATGGCCGAGAAACCTAGAGCGGCCGCCTGCAAGAACGCGAAACCCATGAGATCGTGCTCCTCTTCGTCTTTGCGGGCCGAACTGGCGCGGCCCGGATCTCCCCGATTGTACCACTGGCTACGACAGGGTCCCGGAACGAAAAAGGGAGGCCCGCTTGGGACCTCCCCCTGTTCAGTGGTGGCTACGGTTTTCGGTAGAGCGAGCCCCTATCCCGGGGCCCGCCGGGCGTTCAATTAAACGTGATGTGGACGTGATCCATGTGGCCGGGGCATGCTTCTTTCCAGCCGGTGTCGTAGTTGACGTATTGGTCCTGCCAGCATATGTACTCAACGCTCGTAATTAGCCAGAGCGTAATCGCGTACCTGATTGCCGAGCGCCACGTCGCTGGTCCAGACATCCAGGTCCATGCCATCCCAGTGGTAGGCGCTGAGGCCGACCCCTGTAACCCGCAGCCCAAACTTGTCCTGGAGGTCGCAGCCGGCATCCGCGATGTAGTCGTAGGCCACGCCGCCGAAGTCGTCACCGCACCAGCCCATCACGGCGCCACCACCAGCCTTCTTCCAACCCGGCGCCGACGCGGAGGCGGAAGCCGACGAGGCATCGTCCTTCCACGGTTTCAGCCTCGCGCGAAGCCGACGGGCATCGTCCTTCCACGGTTTCAGCCTCGGCGCCGAAGCCGACGAGGCATCGTCCTTCCACGGTTTGGCATCGTCCTTCTCGTCCTTCTTCGCTTCCGCCGCCTCCGCGGAGGCCGAAGCCGACGCCGACGCTTCCTCCTCGGCCCGCTTTTCGCGCTTGGCGCGGAGTTTTTCACGCTCCGCGCGAAGAGCCTCTTGCTCCTCCCGCCTCGCGGCGAGCTCCTCCTGCCTCTCCTGCCTCGCGGCGAGTTCCTCCTGCCTCGCAGCCTCCCTGGCGGCGGCCCTGCCGCTCTGCGCGGCACGCTCGGCTGCAGCCTCTTCGGCGGCAGCCTGCTCGGCGGCGGCTTGCTCTATGGCGGCCTGCTCGGCCTGGCGCTCGGCCTCTTCCCGCGCAGCCTGCGCGGCAGCCTGCTTCTCAGCCCTCTCCTGCTCCCGCTCCTCCTGCCTTGCAGCCTTCTCGGCGGCTGCTGCCTGCTCGGCGGCGAGCTCGGCCTGGCGGTCTGCCTCCTCGGCTGCGGCCTGCGCGGCAGCCTTACGCTCGGCGGCCGCCTGCTGCGCCTCCAGTTCGGCCGCCGTCGGCTTGACCTCCTCTACACGGACCGGCTCAGGGGTCTCTTCGGCGGCCTGCGCTTCCTCGGCCGCCACCGCTTCCTTGGCGGCCTGGTCAGCGCCTGGCGGGCGAGCCTGGCCTCGCGCTCCTGCTCTGCCTGGATCGCCCCTTGCAGATCAGAGTTCAGCGAGTTCAGGTAGTCCTCGGCCTCGGCCTCTGCCTCTGTCGCTTGCTTCTTGTGATCCATGGCCTCATCCACAGCCTCAACCCGGCGTGCGCGCTCGGTCTCGAGCTCGCTCTTGTGCTCCTCCAGATCCTCCTTGGCCGCAAGCACCGACTCGTAAGCGGCGCGCTCCTGCTCGAGGAGCCGCATCCAGAGGTCCAGCCGGGCGGCGAACTCCGAGAAGTCGTCAACGCCTACCAGAACGTCGATGAACGCGACGTTGCCGCTCTTGTAGATCTGGGCGGCCCGCTCCTCCAGGCTCGCCTGCGCCTCCTTCAGATCCTCCTCCGAAGCCTTGAGGTCCTTCTCGGCGTCCTCTATCTCCCCGTTGAGCTCGTTCATCTTGTGGAGGGCGATGTTATGATCCGCCAGGGCGTCGCTCTCCTCCATCCGGATCTCCTTCAAACGCTCCTGGGCATCGGCGATCTCCTCTTCCGTAGCTTCCAACTCATCCTCAGGAGCCGCTCCGGCAGAGATCCCCGTCGCGAGAACAAGCATGGCGACAACACCTAAAACCATGATGAAACGCAAGCGTCTGGGCATACGTCCAGGCTCCTTCCCTGCTGTTCTATGTGTTTGTTTGTAAGGGGATCTTTTGGAGAATCCCCCCTCCTAAGCCGGGCACTCTAGATAAACGCAGACCGCCGCGCAATACCCGAAATAGCCCAGAAACCCGCTTACGGAGCGGAAAGATGGCTTAAGTAAAGGGAATCCGTGTTTCCTTCGCGAAATGAAACTTTAACAAACTTTAATATTCGTAATGACGCTCGCAAGCCTGGGGCTTAGATACGCGCCCTAAATTGGACTCCCCCGATCATAGGGCTGGCAGGTACGGTCAGCAGCGCCGCGGGGCCCTGAGGAGCGCAGCAAATCGATGAATTACGCTTCGGGTTGATAGCGTTGGAGGTTGAGTAGAAGTGGTGTGCCACGCCCTAACCTCTGCCCATCGAGGTTATTGGGAGTCATCCATGTCAGTCCAGTAGCAAATAAAGACCCATTGTAGCTGTCCAAACTTGGTTCATGCAGTAGTGGCCTCTTACTCCTTTGTACCCCATCGACTCGTAGGACCACAGCATCCATCTCTGGAAGTGATCGTTCCTCGTCGTACCTGGCGCAGCCCGGATCTCCCCGGTTGTACTACCGGCTACGACAGGGTCCCGGCACAAACAAGGGAGGCCCTGTGTCGGGCCTCCCCGGTAACTGCCTTTCCAGGTCCGGGCTAGAGCAGCCTCCTCGCTCCGACGTAGCCCGGTATCGCGTCGATCGGGGTCTCTTGGACCACACCACCCGCTACGTTGGCGTCGATGGCCGTTCCGTTGCCGGTCGCAATGCCGACGTGGGTGATGCCGCCGCCGCCTTCGGCCCAGAAGACCAGGTCACCGGGCTGCGGCGCGCCGTTGACCGGGCTGCCGTAACCGTACTGGGCGGATGGCGAGTCGGGCAGCGAGATACCGAACTCGGCGTAGACCAGCATCGTGTGGCAGGAACAATCCTCCCCGACCCCGATCTTGCACGGTCCGGGGGGCGAGAACACGTAGGGCGTGCCCATGTGGGTCATAGACTCGGCCACCACCTCCTCAGCGGAGCCGCTGACCGATCGCCGCCTGAGCCTTCCGCGGCTGGGACACTCTGCGGACGATGAGGCGGATGCCGACGCGGAGGCGGATGCCGACGAGGCATCGTCCTTCCACGGTTTCGCCTCTGCGGAAGCCGACGAGGCATCGTCCTTCCACGGTTTGGCATCGTCCTTCTCGTCCTTCTTCGCTTCCGCCGCCTCCGCGGAGGCCGAAGCCGACGCCGACGCTTCCTCCTCGGCCGCTTTTCGCGCTTGGCGCGGAGTTTTTCACGCTTCGCGCGAAGAGCCTCTTGCTCCTCCCGCCTCGCGGCGAGCTCCTCCTGCCTCTCCTGCCTCGCGGCGAGCTCCTCCTGCCTCGCAGCCTCCCTGGCGGCGGCCCTCCGCTCGGCCCTGCGCTCGGCGGCACGCTCGGCTGCAGCCTCTTCGGCGGCAGCCTGCTCGGCTGCGGCTTGCTCTATGGCGGCCTGCTCGGCCTGGCGCTCGGCCTCTTCCCGCGCAGCCTGCGCGGCAGCCTGCTTCTCAGCCCTCTCCTGCTCCCGCTCCTCCTGCCTTGCAGCCTTCTCGGCGGCTGCTGCCTGCTCGGCGGCGAGCTCGGCCTGGCGGTCTGCCTCCTCGGCTGCGGCCTGCGCGGCAGCCTTACGCTCGGCAGCCGCCTGCTGTGCCGCCAGATCGGCCGCCGCGATCTGCACTGGCTCAGGGGCTGGCTCGGAGGCTGGCGGATCGGCCGAGGGCTCTTCCTCGGCCGCCGCCGCTTCCTCGGCGGCCTGCTCAGCGGCCTGGCGGGCGAGCCTGGCCTGGCGCTCCTGCTCTGCCTGGATCGCCCCTTGCAGATCAGAGTTCAGCGAGTTCAGGTAGTCCTCGGCCTCGCCCTCTGCCTCTGTCGCTTGCTTCTTGTGATCCATGGCCTCCTCGACAGCCTCAACCCGGCGTGCGCGCTCGGTCTCGAGCTCGCTCTTGTGCTCCTCCAGATCCTCCTTGGCCGCAAGCACCGACTCGTAAGCGGCGCGCTCCTGCTCGAGGAGCCGCATCCAGAGGTCCAGCCGGCTGGCGAACTCCGAGAAGTCGTCAACGCCTACCAGAACGTCGATGAACGCGACGTTGCCGCTCTTGTAGATCTGGGCGGCCCGCTCCTCCAGGCTCGCCTGCGCCTCCTTCAGATCCTCCTCCGAAGCCTTGAGGTCCTTCTCGGCGTCCTCTATCTCCCCGTTGAGCTCGTTCATCTTGAAGAGGGCGTTGTTGTACTCCTCGTGGGCCGTGCCCGCCTCCATCCGGATCTCCATCAGACGTTCCTGGGCAGCGGAGATATCATCCTCAGTCGCTGTAACGTCGTCCTCAGGAGCCGCTCCGGCAGAGATCCCCGTCGCGAGAACAAGCATGACGACAACACCTAAAACCATGATGAAACGCAAGCGTCTGGGCATGCGTCCAGGCTCCTTCCCTGCTGTTCTATGTGTTTGTTTGTAAGGGGATCTTTTGGAGAATCCCCCCTCCTAAGCCGGGCACTCTAGATAAACGCAAACCATGGCGCAATACCCGAAATAGCCCACAAACCCGCTTACGGAGCGGAAAGATGGCTTAAGTAAAGGGAATCCGTGTTTCCTTCGCGAAATGAAACTTTAACAAACTTTAATATTCGTAATGACGCTCGCAAGCCTGGGAGTTAGAGACCCGCAGGGCCGCACAGCTGCCACAAGTTAGTCACCCCTCAGATCTCTTCGCTTCCGACCACGCTCATACGCGGTGAAACACGCCAGGGAGGCGCTAGCCATCGAACCTTTCCGCGAGACAAGCTACCAGCTCCTCATGCGGGCGCACGCCGCGGTTGGCAACCGGGCAGAGGCGCTACGTGTCTACGAGCGTTGCGGAAGTCTCTTGTCAGAGGAGCTCGGCGTGCCCCCATCGCCCCAGACCGAGGCGGTGTATCTCGACATTTTGAGATCCTGACCACACCTGGGTAGCCAGGCATTCACCACTTATCGAGGACGGGTCAGATTTGTAGTTCGGTAGCGGCGCTCCTGAGGGTGAGGAAGGCCCGCCAGAAGCGCCGTTTGGATGCCTCGTCTTCGAGGGCGGGGGCGAGGGCGGGCAGGCTGAGTCCTGCCGTGCCCTTTGTCCAGGCGAACCACGCGCCGCTCTCGGCTGTCGAGAAGGGGCATTGCGCGAGGGGGTGTTCGAGCGCGTCTATGTCGCGGGCCGCGCCAGGACCGACGGCGACGAGGGCGTGGGGCTCGGCGGCGAGGATCTCCTGGGCGAGCAGGCCCGTGGAGGCGTAGGTCACGTAGGCTTCGGGGAGTCCCACGGTATTCAGGCTGCGCTGGAGGGCTTGCGTGACCCGGGGACCAATCGGTTGCTCGACGACCAGCATCACCCCTGATGCTGGATCTCCAAGCGGGGCCGGGTGGCCTGACTCCTTGATCAACCGGGACAGGCGGGAGAGCTCGTGCGCGACCTTGGCGCGGTACTCGCTGGCTGGGTCGCGTGGCGTGCGGGGGGCACGCTCCCTCTTACCCGCGGGTGGCACGACGGACGTGGAGTATGCGCTGGGCCGTAGTTATGAGGGCGCCGGCGGCGACCAGGCCGAGGCCGACCGTCAGCAGCCCCGCGATCGAGAAGGCCGAGAGAATCACGACCCTGCCGGCTCGCTCGAGCAGGCCCACCTGGCACTCCATACCCAGTCCTTCGGCGCGCGCGCGGGCATATGAGGTGAGCAGGGAGAAGATCATGGCGACACCGGCGAGGAGGGCCTCGTAGGGCCGGGCAGCGGCGGCGTAGAAGAAGATTATTCCGACGAAGATGGTTGCCTCGGAGAGCCGGTCAAGGGTCGAGTCGAGGAAGGCGCCGAAGTCGCTCATCCGGTTCGACTCGCGGGCGACCGCGCCGTCGAGGGCGTCGAAGAGGCCCCCGAGGAGCATCACCACGCCCGCGATTCGGGTGTATCCGAGCCCGAACAGCACGGCGGAGCCGACCGAGAGCGTCCAGCCCAGGACGGTGAGCGTGTCAGGGCGCACTCGCAGGGCGGAGAGCAGCCGGACGAGCGGGTGCAGGAGCTGGCGGAGGGCGTCTTCAAGGGAGAACGGTTCGCGCGGCTCGCGGTGCGGAAGGCTCAAGGCTCCAGCCCTTTACCCGGTTCCCGCTCCTCCGAACCACCGGTAGCCACCGACGCAGAGGGCGAAGTCTCGACCGCCAGTACCTCCCTCTCCTCGGCCACCGGGATGACGGGAGGCTTGCCCCAGCGCTCGAAGATCACGGTGCTGCGCAGGTAGCGGAGCGTGGCGGCGATGATGGCGACCAGGGGGACGGCGAAGATCGCGCCGACGAGGCCGTAGAGGGCTATCCCCGCGAGGGTGGCGAAGAGGACCCACAGAGGGTGCACGCCCACCGAGCTGCCCTGGATCCTCGGCACCAGGACATTGCCTTCGAGTTGCTGGGCGACGAGGAAGAGGCCGGCGACTATCAGGGCCTTGACGATACCCCCTCCTGGCACGATGAGCGCGACCAGAACCGCCGGGACGGCGCCGAGGAAGGCCCCGAGGACGGGGATGATCTCCGTCAGGCCGACCCACAGCCCGATCACGAGCGAGTACCGTCCGATGACGAAGAAAGCTATGGCCCAGCCTATGACGCCCATTATCGCGCAGAGGACGAACTGTCCCTTGAGATACCGGATCAGGGTTCTCTCGACGGCGTGGAAGAGCTCGACGGCGTGGTCGCGCACCATCTCCGGGACCGCTTGAAGCGTGGCACGGGTGATCCTCTCTCGATCGACGAGGAGGTAGATGGAGATTATGAGCATCAGCACCAGGTTCAACACGGTGCCGAAGACGCCGAAGATCCCGCCTATAAAGCCCGTGGCTCCCCGGAGCACCTGCCCGGCGGAGGGAGCGTTGCTCTGGAGGAACTGCGTGATCTCCTGCTCGTCCAACTCGGAGATGCGCTGGCCCACGTAGGGCACCTCCTGAGCGCGACCCAGCATCGCGTTCGCCCGCTCTATAACAGCCTCGGGGTTCCGGACCAGGGTCTGTCCCTGTCCGATGGCGGGGATGATGAGCACGAGTAGCGCGGCGGCGACTGCGAGAAGGAGTACGGTGAACACGCCGACCACCGCCACGACCCTGGGGACGCGCAGCTGCTCGAGGCGACGCACCACGGGGTTGAGGATGTAGGCCAGGATGGCGGCCATGAGGAACGTCAGCAGAACACCGCTGAGCTGCCGGACGAAGACCACCAGCAAGAAGAAGCCCACGGCGATCAGGATGTACTGGAGGTACGTCGAGACGACGAGCTTTTTGGCGGACACCCTGGTCTCCGATCGCGGACTGTACAGCCCAAATATACCAGTCCCTGGCGCCGGAGCGGCAAGTTTACAGCCCACGAGCCCCTCTGTATAATCGTCCCCCAGTATGCGAGGGGGTAACGTGCAGAGGTTTCGACCCGTTGTTAGGCAGAGGCGTGAGGTTCCGCTGGCGTTCCCGGCGAGCCCCAGGAGTACAGTTCCACCGCAGCGGGACGGGCGGCGCGCAGCCGCCCTCGTCGAGCGCCGCGAGGCCCGGAAAGCGAACAAAGCCGGCGTCTACCGGAGACGGCGAGTCATGGCCGCGGGCCTGTTGCTCTCCTTCGTTCTGGCGCTCGTCTTAGCGGTGCTCGCAGGGACCCCGGAGGCGGCGGAGCGCGCAGTTCCGATAGACCCCGGCAACTCCGCCCCCGACACTGTGCTGGCCGAGGCCGCTGGCGTGGAGATCTCCACGCCCATCAGGCCCGAGAGCCTCACCGGCCTGGGCTACCATCCGGAAGGCGAGAGCCTGGTCGAGATAGCGCCCCGCGGCGAGAACCTCTCCGCGAACGCGCTCATTGGCCTCTTCGCGGACGGATCTACGCCCGAGGACATCCACTACCACGTCATGGACGCAGCAGGCCGTACTGGCCCCCGGACCGGCGCCCTCGACGTCGGAGCCCGGGCGGGGACGACGGTCTACGCCCCTGTGACCGGTATGATCACGGCCATACGCCCCGACCCCATGGTGCAGGGGGCCAACGTCGTCGAGATCAAACCCGACTCCAACGCGAACATCCGCATTACGGTCTCCCTCGTGCAGAGCGACGAGGCCAACGCGGGCGTCACGTCCCGCGTGACGGCAGGGATGACCGAGCTCGGCACCGTGGCCGACTCGGCGGAGATACTGGACCCCCAGCTCTCCTCCTATATCTCCGACGCGGGCAACCACGTCACCATCTCGGTCCCGCGGGTCGGCTAGAGTCCAGTCCCCCGGCGGGGCGTGTATCATAAGCGGGTGTTCCTTGCGATCTTCCAACAGAGCCCCGCCGCCGCGGTGGCCCTCCTGCTCGGCCTCGTCGTCGGCGTCGTGGTGCACGAGGCGGCGCACGCCTACTCCGCCTACCTCCTCGGCGACGACACCGCCTACCGCGCCGGCAGGGTGACGCTCAACCCCGCCGCCCACCTCGACCTGCTCGGGAGCATGATGTTCCTCATGGCCGGCTTCGGCTGGGGCAAGCCGACGCCCGTGGTGACCTCCAAGCTCAGGGGAGGCGTGCTCGGCCCCGTCGCCGTAGCCGCCGCCGGACCTCTCTCGAACCTCCTGATCGTCGCCGTCTGCGCCGCCCTCTATCAGCTGCCGCCCTTCCAGAGCGGATATCTGCAGGTCATCGTGCTGCTGGCGGCGTTCGGCAACGCCCTGCTCTTCGTCTTCAACCTGATCCCCATCCCCCCGCTCGACGGTGCGAAGGTGATCTTCCCCTTCCTGCCCCGCTCCCTGAGCGGCTTCGTGGACTTCATGAACCAGTACGGACCGATGATACTGCTGGTACTCGTGCTCCTCACGTTCCTGCCCATGCTCCCCTCCCCCCTCTCCTACATACTGGTCCTCGTGCGGCCAGTGCTCTCCGCGTTCGGCCTTCCGCCGATTTTCTAATGGGCTACAGGTGCCAGGTGGTGCTTACTCTGGGAGATAACCAAACGTCGCGGGTGGGGAAAGTCATCGATGCTTTCGTAGCAGTAGCGGAACCACGATCTGCCGAGTAGGAAAAAGCTGAAGCCTGAGAACCTAGAAATAAATAGGGGCAGCGACGGTCCGCAGGGAGGGGGGAGAATCTACGAACCTACGCTACCCCAGCCTAATTCTACCGCCAGATACTCAGAAACGTAGATTGAACCTCAAGTACAGCCTAAGACAGGCTCGAGGAGCGGCTACCGTCCCTGGAATCTGCCGTCAGGGGGAGGGCGACGGAGAAAGTGCTACCCGTCCCTGGGTGGCTCTGGACCTGGATATTGCCTCCCAGGTGGTCCGTGATCTCGCGCGCCAGGGCGAGGCCGAGCCCCGTGCCGTCGGCGCGGGAGGAGCCCTGAGCGCGGTAGAAGCGATCGAAGATGTGGGGTATCTCCCTCTCTGGGATGCCGCAGCCGCGGTCGGTGACGCTGATGACGGCGTGGCCGTCGTCGCGGGAGAGGTTGAGGTCTATAGGGGTATCCTCGCTAGAGTACTTGAGGGCGTTGTCAAGCAGGATGGCGAGCATCCTATGAAGCTGGGTCGGGTCGGTCACGACGGGCGGGACGTCGTCTGCCTGGATGGTCATGGGACGGCCGGTATAGCCGAAGTCCCGGCGCAGCTCGTGCAGGATGTCCTCGAGGTCCACCTCTTCGGTACGGAAGGTAGTGGCGTTCGCGTCCAGGCGGGAGAGGTCGAGCAGAGTGCGGGCCAGGCTCTGGAGCCTGTCGGTCTGGGAGCGCATGTCCATGAGGAACTCTGACCTGACCCGCTCGTCCTCCTCATCCTCGAGCATCTCCAGGTAGCCGGAGAGGGCGGTCAAGGGCGTCTTGAGCTCGTGGGAGGCGTTGGCTATGAACTCCGCCTTCGCGCGCTGCACGCGGCGCTCCTCCGTCACGTCGCGCAGGATGGCCAGAGCACCGTCCTCGAGAGGGGCGGCCCGGATCTCGATGATCCTGTCCCCCGCCATTGCCTCGGGCTCGGTGGTTGGGCCGGAATAGCGCGTCTTGGCGAGGACCTCTTGAAGCCGGATCTGGAAGTCCAGGTCCGAGGACTCCAGCAGCTCACGCGCGCGCGGGTTCAGGAAGACGGCGTTGAGGTCATTGTCAACACCGACGACAGCGTCTGTCATCCCGTTGAGTATCGCGCTCCCGCGCTCCTTCTCGTGCCTGATCTGCTCGAAGGCGCCTTTGAGGGAGGCGGCCATCGTGTTGAACGTCGCGCCTAAAGAGCCCACCTCGTCCTCGACGCGGGTCTCTATCCGCTCGTCGAAGTTGCCTGCAGCCAGCCTCTCGGCAGCCACCCCCAGCCGCCTGATACGGCGCGATATCAGCGTAGCAGCCAGGTACCCTGCGACCCCGGCGAGGGCCAGCGCCAGGGCGCCGGCGAGCAGGGCTATGCGTTGTATGCTTGCCAGCGCCTCCTGCACGTTCTCGATGTCGCTCTCGGTAAAGAACTCGCTGAAGACCACAGCCGTCCCGTCCACGCCGAGTTCCGCCTCCGCGTTTATCGGAACGGCGTAGGTAGCCCGGATCTGGCCCGTACGACGACCCGACTTGACCGGCTCGATCTTCATCTTCGGGCTCTGGGTCTTGACCGCGTTCTGCACGACCCCCTGGTGCCAATCATCGAGGTCCCGGTCGCCCCTTAGCTTGGCGCCGGTCTTCGCGCTCACTATGCCCCACTGCAGGCCCCGGATTTCAGCGAAGGCCTGGATGCGCTGCAGGGAAAAGTTCTGGTTCTTCTCGATCTCGTTCTCGAACTGCTGGGCTACCTCCTCGAAGCGGGCCTGGCTCGCCCGGTCGAGCGTATCCTCGAGGATGGGACGGACGGTCTCGTAGGCCACGACCGCCGCGAAAGCAGTCACCATGACGAACATGGCCGTGAGCCAGATGCGCATGCCGATGCGCGGCTTGATCCCTGTCTTCAAAGCCGAGGAGAGGCGCCTCCTGGTCTTGCGCCAGGGAGTGGGCTTCTCCCCGAAAGTCCTCTTCCTAGCGGAAAACATACCCCACGCCACGCGCGGTGTGGATGAACTCGGGGTTGCGGGGGTCGCGCTCGATCTTCTCGCGCAGGTGGCGGATGTGGACGTCGACCGTGCGCTCGTCGCGGAACTCGTCGCCCCACACCCTCCTCAAGAGCGCGCTGCGCGAGAACACCCTGCCGGGGCTCGACGCGAGCGTCACCAGGAGCTCGAACTCGGTGTAGGTGAGGTCCACCTCCTCGTTTGCCACTGACACCCGGCGGCTCGGGAGGTTGATGCGCAGCCCGTCGTAGTTGAGCTCGTCCGGGCGCTGGCCCGCCGGAACCGCGGCCCGGCGCATGATCGCCCGCACCCTCGCCACCAGCTCCCGCACGGCGAACGGCTTGGTGACGTAGTCGTCGGCCCCGAGCTCCAGCCCCACGACCCGGTCGATCTCGTCGTCCTTGGCCGTGAGCATGATGATGGGCACGTCGCTCTGCGCCCTGATGCGCCTGCACACCTCCGTCCCGTCCAGCTTGGGGAGCATGATGTCCAGGATGATGAGGTGCGGCTCGTAGCTCTTGAACGCCTCGAGGGCCTCCTCACCGTCGCCAACCGTCTGGACCTGGAAACCTTCCCGCTCCAGGGCGTGGGCCAGCATCTTCTGCAGCGACGGTTCGTCGTCCACCACGAGAATCCTGCGGGTCACACTCTGTAAACCTTGCACCATACTCTCATGCCCTCTTTGCATGTCCGGATATCGCCAACGCGCTTGGGCTTATTTTAGCATGATGAAGAGGTTGCACCGTCTCCCACGACCCTGCCCACGGCCTCGAGGAGATCCCGCGCCTCTCCGAGCCGCACGGCCTCCATGGCAGCCGAGCGGCGCCTGAGGTACGCCGCGACGACCCGCGCCTCGTCGGCGGTACGGGTAGCCTCGCCCCCGCCGCCTGCCTCCTGGCATCTAGCCAGGACCTCTTCGGCGAAGCTCGAGAGACCGGTGAGGTCCCCGACCCCGAACCCCCGGTGGGCGACGAGACGGCCCTCCGAGAGGGCGAAGACCTCGACTACCTCAGGCTCGGTCGAGGCTGCCACTACGGCCTGCAACCCCTCGGCGCTCACGAGGAAGCGCGTCAGGCGTATCCGCTCTATCCCGGCGATGAGGTCCCTTAGGCGCGCGGCGGCCTCGAACTCGAGCGCCGCTGCGAGCCGCTCCCGCTCCCGGACCAGCGCCGCCAGGTGCTCCTCGCCGCCCTCGCCGCGCAGGAGTGCGACAACCTCGTCCACAACCAGGCGGCGATAATCTTCCTCGTTCATGCCGATGCACGGCGCGCAGCGGCCAAGCTGGCCGTAGAAGCAGACGCCACCCTGCCCGGAGCATCTCTTGAGGGGGAAGATCCTGCCCATAGCCTCTATGCAGGCGTCTAGCACCCCGGCGCTCCGGTATGGCCCGAGGTGGACGGCGCCCTCCTCGCGCCCGTTCGCGGGCACCCGCTCAGGGACCGGATATGGTTCGCTCAGGTCGAGCCTTATGAACCAGCCGGCCCTCTCGTCCCGGCCCGCGGAGTTGTAGCGGGGGAGCAGGCGCTTTATCTCCCTGGCCTCGAGGATGAGGGCATGCAGCTCGCTCTCGGTCTCCCGCACGCGCACCTCGGCGACCTCCTCGACCAGGCGGCCTATCTTGCGGCGCCCATCACCGCCGTTGAAGTACGTGCGGACCCGCGCCCGCAGGTTCTTGGCCTTCCCGACGTAGAGCGTGGTGCCGTGCTTGTCGACGAAGTAGTAGACGCCGGGCGTGGAAGGGATGCCCTCGGCTAGGTGCTGCTTCTGCGGCTTGACGCGTCCTGCGCCCCTCAAGGTAGCCGCCTCTCCCACGCTGAGCACCCCCGCGGAGCGCAGCAGTTTCAGGAGCTTCAAGAATACTCCGGCTGTCGCCGCCGCGTCCGAGGGGGCTCGGTGGTTCGGCATAGCCAGCACGCCGAAGTGGGAGGCGAGCGATCCGAGACGGTAGCGCCTGAGGCCCGGCACCAGGCAGCGCGCGAGCTTGAGGGTGTCGAGCACCGGGTTCGGGAGCGGGAGGCCGCGGGCGGCGGTGACGAAGGAGCAGTCGAAGTGGACGTTGTGCCCGACGAGGACCGAGCCCTCGATGAACCGCTCGAAACGGGGCATGACCTCCGAGATGGTCGGCGCCTTGGCCACCATTCGGTCGGTGATGCCGGTCAGGCGGGCGACGAAGGGCTCTATCTTGCGGCCCGGGTTGACCAGGGTGGCGAACTCCTCCACCACCTCCCCTCGCACCACTTTCAGGGCCCCGAGCTCAGTAATGGCTCCGCCCTTCGCCGCCGACGACCCCGAGGTCTCGATGTCGAAGACGACGTAGGGGGCCTCGTCCAGCGCGAGGGAAGCCGGGTCAGCCGTCACCAGGGCTTCCCCTTCCCAGAGGAAGCGTGGGTCTCCACCGATCAGCGCCTCGACCCGGGCCCGCGCATCGCCGTTCGGGTTGGGGAGGGAGAGGAACTCGGCAGCGACCTCCTCGGGGCTCACGGGCTCGCGGCCCCTGACAAACCCGTAGAGGCTAGGGGACACGGACCTCCGTCCGCGTACCCGCCTCTATGCGCGCCGCCTCGGCGATGGTCCGGGCCTGCGCCTCCGTCACGCCCTGGATGGCGGCGAGGTTCTCGTAGGTGTACTCGTCGTCGAGCAGACCGCTCGCCAGGATGCGCGCCCGCGTCTTCGAGCCGACGCCGGGCATCCTGGTAGTGTGGAAGAGCTTGCCGCGCTGGATGCGTAGAGAACCGACCCCCGATAGCCGCTCGCCTTCAACGAGGACGCGCCGGCAGGTGTCGGCGAAGAGCTCGACCTGCTCCGGGTAGAAGACGCCCCGGCTCATGAGGGAGGGCGTCATGGGCAGCGGGTGCAAGAGGTTGGCGTTGCGTACCGTCGTGTGTCCGGGCGGCTCGGCCAGACCAAGGGGATCAGGGTCGCCCAGAGCGCGCGCCCGCACCGCGTGGTCGAAGACCTGCTCCTCGAGATCTCCGTCCAGGTCCAGCTCCGTGACCACGGGCCTGCCGCGGAAGCGGTCGTTGCGGTTGGCCGCGTAGAGGAAGAGCCTGCCGCTCTCCTCGTTCTTGTAGAACTCGACCACAGCGCGGGCTCGCTTCTCGCCGAGACCCGGCAACCGCGCCAGCGTCTTGGCGTCCCTCTCCGCTATGAGGTCGCGCAGCTCCTCCAGCTCCACCGCCTCGGCTGCCTTCGCCGCTGCCCTCTTGTCCACGCCGCGCGCCCTTTCCAGGATGCCCTGCACGCTCTCGGGGCTGACGCCGCGCCTGAGGTGGTTGATCTTGCGCACCCCCGTAAACTCGTTGTGCTCCTCCCAGTACCAGACGAACTCCCGCACCCGCTCCACCGCCGCGGCGTTATCGGGGACGAACTCGATGGTCACCGCGTCGCCCACGTAGCGGCCGTTGGCGCCGGGCAGGTGCTCGGCGAAGGGTTGGACCTGCACTTTGACAGAAGGCGAGTAGAAGGAGAGGTGCACCGGAACGCCCGGCGCGACCTCCTTCATCAGGCGCCTGCGGAACGTATTGTCTTCGAATTCTGATTCAAACATCGGGACCGTATTCTACCACCACCGGTCCCCGATCCACCGCCTCTCCATGACCTTCTATCACAGGATCACTCCCTCGCGCAGCACGATGGCCTCCACGGGCTCCCCCGCCTCCACACCCTCGGACTCCGGCCCTATGAGAGCCAGCGCGTCGGCTTTGGTAAGGGAGGACACGAGCCCCGATCCCTGCGCCCCGACAGATAGGGCGAGCCAGCCTTTCTGCGTTCGCTCGAGGCTCACCCGCATCGCGTGCATCCGCCCGAAGTTGTTTTTGACGTCCTCCTCGAAGTACACCTGTATCCGGGGTCTTCCCCTATCCTCGCGCCCCATCATCCTCACCAGCGCGGGCCTGACGAAGAGCTCGAAGCAGACCATCGCGGAGACCGGGTTCCCAGGCAGACCGAAGACGCTCGCGCCTTCGCGCACCCCGAAGAAGAGCGGCTTGCCGGGTTTGAACTTGACGCCCCAGAAGACCTGCTCCACACCGAGCTCGAGCATGGTCGCTTTCACCAGGTCCTTCTCCCCCACCGAGACCCCGCCGCTCGTCACCACCACGTCGGCGGTCTCCAGGGCCTCTCTGATGGCGTTCCGCAACACTGCGGCGTCGTCGGAGGCTGCGGTTATACGGCGAGCCCTGGCTCCGACCTCCTCGGCCTGGGCGATGAGGGCGAAGGAGTTGGAGTCGTAGATCTCACCCGGCGAGAGGTCCCGCTCCCCCGGCTCGACCAGCTCGGTGCCCGTCGAGAGGACTACCACTTCGGGGCGCCTGTAGACAGGCAGCTTCCCGTAACCCTGCGTCGCAGCCAGGGCTATCTCGGGCGGACCCACCTCCGTCCCCGCGCTCAGGATAACGTCCCCCTCGCGCACGTCCTCGCCGCTTCCGCGCACGTTCTGCCCCGAAGAGGCGGCCTTCTTCAGCTCGAACTCCTCGCCCCAGCCGGAGGTGTTCTCGACCATCACGACCGCGTCGGCGCCTTCAGGGATGACCCCGCCGGTGAAGATCTTGATGGCCTCGCCCTCACCGACGCTCTTCGCGGCCGGACGACCGGCCGGCGCCTCGTCGACCACCCTGAAAGTGCGACCCACCCCGGCGTCCGCGCTCCTTACCGCGTAACCGTCCACAGCCGAGTTGTCGAACGGCGGCGAGTCGAACCTGGCCTCGAGGTTCTCCGCCAGCGCGAGCCCTCGCGCTTCCACCAGGGGCACGTCATCTGCGGGCAGACGGTGCGTGTTCTCGAGCACCAGCCTCACGGCTTCGGGGTGCTCTATGAGCTTCTCGAAAAGTTGCATGCTCGTTCCTGACTATTTAGCGGTCTATGGTCTTCCGCACGCTAGTCGCCCCCGTAGTAACCATCGTCCCGGTTGGAGGAGACGGCCACTGTCTGTTCTTCGGCCTCGGCGTCGAAGTGCACAAGATCATCGCTCCCGTCGAAAGCCAGATCGGCTGCGTCTTCGACGACCTCCACGTTGCCGTTCGCGAGGGCCTCATCCAGGAGGTTCTCGGAGAGGTAGGCGTAGCGGAGGTGGAGCGTGTTGGGGATACGGACGAAGCGGGTGTCCTCCGGCTCGACCCCCCAGTTGCAGCGGACGGCGGCCTGAAGCGCCTCGCGGTCGTTCTCCATGATCATCGGGATCTTGGCCCGCTCGACGAACGTGCTCGTGAGGACGTTCTGGTTCATGGCCTCGTAATCTATCTTCTCGAAGAGCCGCCTCGTCGTGAAATCGGCAAGACCGATACCCAGAGCGTTGCCGTGCGACGCCTCGCTCACGTCGCCGACGATCAGGTACTTCACGTCAGGGCTCTCGGGCTCCTCTACCCCGAGGATCTTGAAGCGGCCGATGACGTTGGTGTCCATGCCGGTGCCCGAGAAGTTCTTGCCGAGCTCGTCCACGAAGAGGACGTCGATGTCGGAAACGGGGAGCTTCGGCATGAGCTTCGCGGACTCTCCTAGCAGCTCCGCCTCGCGTTCGGCGACGCGCTCGGGGGGTATGGCCTCTATGATCGCGGTCTCCTCGTATGCGTTCTCGATGATGCCTACGCCGAAGAGCACCCTGCCGGATCCGTAGACCACCTTGCCCGCCTCGACCATGTAGTCCCTTATACCCTTGACGCCGTGAGCGTGCAGAGCGAGGGCCTGGGCGTGCTTGCCCAGGCCGATGGAGGCCATCTTCAGGAGACCGCTCTCCACGCCGGAGCGGAAGTCGGTGTGCTGCTTGATCCTGCCGACGATCACGACCCCGTCCGCCTCCGAGGCTATGCGGTCCATATACACTGGTACCCCGCTCCCGGTCTCCCCGATCTCGACCACGTCCATCGAGGAACGGATAGGGCGCCCCGACCGACTCCTCCGTGACCCCGAGGCTGCGCAGGATCTCCACCTGCCCCTCCGCCGTCGCCCCGCCGTGGCTACCCATAGACGGGACGATAAACGGTGAAGCTCCGGCTTCCTTCAGGATCCGGACCAGCGAGCGCAGGACGTCGTCTATCCCCGCGACGCCTCGGCTCCCGGCTGTGATAGCGACCTCCGCACCGGGCTCGATCCGGCCCCTTATCTCCTCCTTCGCGCACTGCTCCCGCAGCGCCTCCCCGACGTCGTCCACGCGGGGCCTCGGGAAGTCCTGCCTGACCTTGACGACCTTCGGAAACCGCATCTACCTAGCTCCTTTCCTCGGCGCGCTCCTCTGCCTCAGCCTCGGCTCCCGCAAGCGTTCGGGCGAGGTCGAGGGCGGCGCGCATGCTCGCGTGGTCGGCCTCGCCTGTGCCGGCGATATCAAAAGCCGTGCCGTGGTCCACACTGGTGCGGAAGAACGGCAGGCCCACGGTGACGTTCACGCCGGTGTCGAAGCCCATCAGCTTCACGGGTATGTGTCCCTGGTCGTGGTACTGCACAACCACGATGTCGAAGACGCCTCTACGCGCCCGCATCAGAACCGTGTCGGGCGGATGGGGGCCGGAGGCCTCGATCCCCTCCGTTCTCGCTTCCTCGATGGCGGGGGCTATGCGCTCCGCGTCCTCGGTGCCGAAGAGGCCGTTCTCGCCGGCGTGGGGGTTCAGGCCGGCTACGGCTACCTTCGGGTTCTCGACGCCGAGCCTGCGCATCGAGGCGTGGGCGAGCCGGATCACGGCGAGCTCCCGCTCGGGCTGCACCCTATGTATGGCCTCTCTCAAAGAGACGTGGGTGGAAACGTGGATGACCTTGAGCTCGTCCGTTACGAGCATCATCGCGTAGTCCTGCGTGCCCGTGAGGTCAGCCAGGATCTCCGTGTGCCCAGGGTACCTGTGCCCCGCCAGGTGCATGGCCTCCTTGTTCAGAGGAGCGGTCGCTATCGCGCCGACGCGCCCTGCGCTCGCCAGCCCGGTAGCCCTCTCCACGTAGCGGAACGCCGCGTCGCCAGCCCGCGCGTCGAGCACGCCGAAGGGTAAGTCGTTCGGCAACTCGCCAACCGCGAGCACGTCAACGGCGCCCGGCTCGAACGCGGCCTCCTCCGGCTCGGAGATCTCGTTCACGACGAGCGGCACGTCCAGGAGCCGGATCGCGCGCTCCAGCATCGCGGGGTCCCCGACGACGAAGGCTCTGTTCTCGTCCCCGAACCCCGGATCGGCGAACGTCCTGGCGACGATCTCGGGTCCGATCCCCGCCGGGTCCCCCATCGTCACGGCTATGAGCGGCACGTCCATTGGCCTCTACCCTTCCAAGAGCGTCTCTACTGCCTTTACCAGTGTACCCGGTTCTCCGAATCCTCCCGCCTTTGTGACGACCCGGTACGGCTTCGGCCCGATTAGAGTCCCCACCGGGATGCCAGCCTCCACCTCCCCCTCCAGCCGTATCCCCCCCGCGCCCAGCCGCCGCGCCACCCCGACCGCTGTGTCCCCCCCGGTGAGTACCAGCGCGTCGAAGAGTTCCTCCCCGGAGAGAGCGCCCACGACCTCGGCCAGCGTCCCCGCCACGTCTCCGGCGCCGGATGAGATCCTGTCCTCCGCGGAGTGCAGCGCCGCGCACGCTCCCTTCGACAGCGCCTCCCGCAGCTTCCCCAGCGCCTCCCTGGTCCGCGCCGGACACGGACACCGCCGCGCACCCGTGCTCCTCCAGGGAGCGAAGCTGCCCCCTGGCCACTTCGCTCAGGCTGCCCACCACGACCAGCACCCTGCGGGCCGGCGCAGGCTGAAGGGGCGGCGACGCGGCGTGCGGGCCGGGGTATACGCGGCCGAGGGCGACGGCGAGGCCGGCCGACCCGGCCCAGAGCACCTCGGATGGGTCCGGCACAGCCCGCACGAGGGCCTCGAGGTCCTCGTCGCGCGCCGCGTCGGCCACGACGCAGCCGGGCTTCCTCGAGCGCCCGGCTGACCGTGGCGGGGTCGGCGAGGTCTTCTGTGCTCAAGGAGACGACCGAGGGGAACGCGGCGGCGAGCAGAGTAGGGACGTGGCCTTCCCGGACCGGGGTGCGCGGGTCGTTTTTCGCCTCGGTCTCGTGCACGGGCACGCCGCGCACGAGCTGTACGCCTTCCACTGTGGTGCGCCCGGTAGCGGGGAAGGCCGGCGCGACGACCACGCGGTCGCGGCCCGAGGCGCCTGAAGCCGCGGCGAGCTCCGCGGCGATTGGGCCCCTCAGGGTCGAGTCGAGCTTCTTGTAGACTAAGGGGGTGTCGCGCACGGCGTGTGCGGCCTCCATCACCCTCTTGGCGGCGAAGCCGGCAGGCATGGCCCTGGAGTCCGTGTCGAGCGCCACGGCGTCGAGGTCATCTGCCGGTGGTATCGGAGCGTCGCGGAAAGCGACGGCGGTCCGGTAGCCTGCGCGGGCGAGCTGCACCCCGGTATCCGCGGCGCCGGTCAGGTCGTCTGCGATTATCGCCACGCGCAT
This sequence comes from uncultured Rubrobacteraceae bacterium, assembly GCA_963819315.1. Lineage (GTDB taxonomy): Bacteria > Actinomycetota > Rubrobacteria > Rubrobacterales > Rubrobacteraceae > JALYGY01. Next base: position 23,742 of record CAWFVR010000019.1, on the reverse strand, counting down.
GGACCCACCAATAGGCTCACTCCTCAGGGTAAAAATAGCACCTTTTGCGGCCCAGCAGGTAGAGATTACCTCTGGGATTGATGGAATGTAATTATCGTAATAACATGCAACACAAGAGTGGGGAAAGCCCGGGGTATCGAAGGAGGACGAAACCAATGGCGGTGGCCACCGATTTGGCACCAGACAGGTCGCTTCGGCTCAATTGACACTGAAGACACAGTCTGAATGCTTAAATAATTTGCCACGGGGTATACAGGATAGATTGGGGAACAAGAAGGAGGGTTTCTTATGGCCGAGACCACAGCCCGCGAGGCAACGGGCGACGGTTCGGAACATTCCGACCAAGTATCTGCCGGAGCCGAAGGTCGAGGATCTGCCGGAGCCTCAGCCACTGCGGAAGTACCTGGGGGCGAGCGTGATCCTGCTCGCCACGGCGCTCGGATCTGGCGAGTTGATAATCTGGCCCTACATCACCTCGCAGGCGGGGGTAGGCCTGCTGTGGCTCGCGTTCGTCGGGTTCACGATGCAGTACTTCATCAACATGGAGGTCGAGCGCTACACCCTGGCGACCGGCGAGACCGCCGTCACCGGCTTCAGCCGCATGTGGAAGTGGTGGGGACTGTAGTCTTTATTCTCGGCTCGGTCTTGCCGAATACCTTCCCCGGCTGGGCGTCGAGCGCCGCCGACGATGTTCACCTACCTCTTCGGCCTGAGCGAAGGCGCCGTCCCCGATCATCACCACGATATTCCTGATCGCCATCGCCCTCTCGCTGACCCTCTCTCCGGTGGTCTACAACACCCTCGAGAAGGTCGAGCTGGTGCTGGTCGGCATCATCGTGGTCTTCCTGCTGGTGGCCATAGTCATCGCCACCAACCTGTCCGCCTGGACTGGCATCTTCACCAATGCCCCACAGGGCGCGGCGAACCTGCCCCGGTATCTCGCTGAGATCGGGACCGCGACGATATTCAGTGGAGTAGTCTTCGCTGGAGCCGGCGGCTGCAACAACCTCGTGCAGAGCAACTACATCCGCGACAAGGGCCTGGGCATGGGGATACGCATCCCCCGGATCGTCTCCCCGATCACCGGCGAGGAGGAAGCGGAGCCGTCGCTCGGCTACAAGTTCCCGGTGAACGAAGAGAACTTGCGTCGCTGGAATACCTGGTGGAAGGTGTCAAACCAGGAGCAGCTCCTCACCTTCTACATCTTGGGACTCTTGACGCTCATCGGTCTCTCGGTGCTCCTCTACTCGACTCTGGGCATCGTGGAAGGCGCGGAGGCCGATATCACCTTCCTCCAGAAGGAGGCCCAGGCCCTCGGCGAACAGCTTGGGACCTGGTTCGAGTACTTCTTCTACTTTGCCGGCTTCGCGGTCCTCTTCTCGACCAACGTAGGCATCATGGACTGGGTCAGCAGGCTCACCGCCGACTCGATGAAGGTGAACTTCCTGGCCGAGAGCCAGTTCTGGAGCGAGAGCAAGATCTACGCCACGGTCATATGGATCATGGCCATCGGAGGCTCACTGATCATACAGACGGGCATCGAGCCACTCATACTGCTTATCCTCTCCGCGACGGGGGGCGGGTTCATGATGTTCTTCTACTCGGGGCTGCTCATCCTGCTCAACCGCCGCTTCCTGCCGGAACAGATCAAACTGCGCAGCTGGCGGCTGGTGGGGATGACCGTGGCGTTTCTGATCTACGCCGCCTTCGTGGTCTTCCTGCTCTACCAGATGGTGACTGCGGGACCGGCGTCGCTGGCGTAGGCAGGACAGGGGCCGTTCGACGGGATGGTGCAGCCGGGATGCTTAAACGGCTCCGGCTGACCATCCTCTTTGGCCTTGTGATCTTCTGCGTCCTGATCACCATCGCCTACCTGCTCGGGCTGCTCTCATAGACCCGGAGGAGCCCGAGCGATGGCCAGAGAGTCGTCGAGAACAACGCGGGCAGAGCCCCAAACGGTTCTCCGTATCCCTCGATCGAGGGCCGGCCAGAACCACGTTTGCAGTCATAAGGTCTAGTAATATTCGTTCCTAGAGCGGGGAAAAGCGAAAAGGAGGATTTCAATGAGCATCTTCCCGGCAAAGATCGTGCTGGCCATCGACGGCTCGCAGGAGGCGGGCCTGGCCGCCGAGGCGGCCACCGAGCTCTCCAGGGACACCGGCTCGGAGGTGCACGTGACGTACGTGCTGCCGACGCCGGAGGAGCTGATAGGCCACCACTACTATTCCTCGGAGATACGGGAGTCCCTCATCGAACAGGCGCGAAGCGAGGCCCGGAAGTTCCTCGATGGGCGGGCGGAGCAACTCAAGTCGGAAGGCGCGAAGGTGATAGGCACCCACCTCAGGACCGGGGAACCCGACAAGGAGATCATCCGCCTGAGCGAGGAGATCGACGCGACCATGATAGTGATGGGGAGCAGGGGCCTTGGCGCGGTGCGCAGGGCGCTGATGGGCAGCGTCTCCGACTCCGTGGTGAAGCACGCCCATTGCCCCGTCCTCGTGATGCGCCACTAGGCACCGTTCGCAGCCTACTATGACCTTGCTGTAAAGGTGGACGAGAAGCCCACGACGAGCGAAGGGGTGGGGCTTCCGGGATTGCGCGGCGTAGACCACGTCGGCATCACCGTGCCGGACATAGAGCAGGCGACCGCGTTCTTCGTCGACGTGCTCGGGTGCGAGCTGCTCTACGAGCGTGAGCCTCCAGGGGATGACTCCCCGCGCGATCGGCTAGGCGTGCCCGCGGGCAGCCGCATTCAGGCCGTCAGCTTTTTGCGCTGCGCCAACGGCGCGAACATCGAGCTGTTCGAGTTCTACTCGCCCGACCAGCGCGAGGAGTTCCCGAGGCCGAGCGACGTCGGGATACAGCACCTGGCAGTCTACGTCGACGACCTGGACGCCGCCGTGGAGCACCTGCGCGGCCACGAGGTGAACCTCATGTCCGGCCCCAACCCGTTGCCAGGGCCGGAGGCCGGGGAGGGTAACCGGTTCATCTACGCCAGGACGCCGTGGGGCCTGACCCTCGAACTCATCAGCTACCCTGCGCCGATGGCCTACCAGCAGCGCAGCGACGCCCGACGCTGGAGACCGCCAGCCGGTCGGTAGCCGCGCATTTCAGCACGCCTCCCTTCGGCGGCTTGTCAGCACGCTCCGGCTGGCGCCTCCGCTTGTCAGCACGGCGCCTTCGCCAGCGCCTTGTCAGCACGCTCGGGCCTGGCGGCCCTCGCTTGTCAGCATTTCAGCATTTGTTTTATGAGGTGCGGCCTCTCCCGAAGTCTTGCCAGGATCATTTATTTCGAGAATCGGTATTAGGCAAGCCCTTCGCGGGCCTTCGTCATCTCTTGACCGGCGGCTGCCCTGAGGAGCGGCGCGTCAGAGGCCACCGTGATCAGGTCGAAGCCCGCCTGCGCGTGCCTCCTCGCCCACTCGCCCGAGGGGGCGTGGATGCCGGCGGCGATCCCGTGCTGGTGGCACGCTTCCCTGATCCGCCGCACGGCCGCCTCGTGCTCGCCTTCCATTATTTCGAGGGTGGGAGGGAGCCCGAGGGAGAGCGCCAGGTCCGAGGGTCCGATGTAGACGCCGTCGAGGCCGGGCGTTGCGGCTATCTCGCCGACCCTTTCGAGGGCCTCCCTCGTCTCGACCATGACCAGACAGAGGACCTCCCCTCCGAGTTTTTCCGGATCTCTCGACCCGATCACGTCTGCGGCCAGCACCGGCCCGAAGGAGCGTATGCCCTGTGGCGGGTAGCGGCAGGCGGAGACGGCGCGGGCGGCGTCCTCGGCGCTGTTGACGAGAGGCACGATCACGGCCCACGCGCCGGCGTCGAGGGCCTTCATGATCAGGAACGGGTCGTTGGAGAGCACGCGCGTTATGGGCGCCGCACCTCCCGCCCGGATGACCTGGAACATCGGCGCCATCGAGCCGTAGTCGATGACCCCGTGCTGCTGGTCCACGCACACGTAATCCGCCCCGGCTTTGGCGAGGATTTCCGCCCCGATAGTGCCGGGCATTACGGACCACAGCCCGAACGCCGGCCGGTTTCCGGACCAGATCTCCCTTATAGGGTTCGTAGCCATCTAACCCACCAGGAGGACGTGCACGTCCCCCGGACCGTGCACCCCGATAGCGAGCGACATCTCGATGTCCCCGGAGCGGCTCGGACCCGTGTGGAAGCAGACGTTGGCGGGCAGGCCCCCGCTCCCCGCGTACGTCTCGATGGCCTCGGGAACCGTCCTCAGTACTCTGTCCACGCGGACCACAGCCACGTAGGTCGGCGGCAGGAGGGTGACGGTGCGCCCCTTGCCGGGCCCGCTCTCCAGGACCAGGCTCCCTGTCTCTGCTATCGCCCACTCCGCCGTGGAGAGCCCTATGTCGGCCCGTCCCGCCACCTCCCTGAAGTCTTCGAGGTCGCGCCACACCGCTACCTCGACGCCAGCCTCCGCCAGAGCCTCGTCCACGCCCATACGCTCCAGGTTCTCCTCGTCCCAGCGGACGAGGAGCTTCGCCCCGCGCTCCCGCGCGAGGGAGACGACGTGGTCCCGCGCCTCGTCCATATTGGCGACCCGCTCGCCGTGGCCGCCTAGAGCGTCCAGCTCTTCGAGGAAGCGGGACGGGGGGTCTTCGATGCGCTCGCTCGTGAAGGGCCTCTCCGGCGTGCGGGTCCAGGCGGCGTCCGGGGCGTTGGTCGGCTTGTACTGGCCCGAGCGGGTGCGGTGGCGGATATTGTCCAGGAACCCGGCACGGTCGGCCATCCTCAGATCCCCTCCTTCCACAGCTCGCGGAAGGACTTCTCGGCTAGCGGCGGCAGGTCGCGGGTGTTGGTCCAGGCGCTCAGCGGCCCCGGGAGCGGCCTCACGGAGCCGTCCCGCACGGCCGGCTTCTGCGCTACCCTGCCGGCCTTCGCGCCGGCTTTGTAGAGGGCGGGTTTCTTCATGGTCTTCTCGAAGCCCTTGAACATCAGGCTCTGCGCCCGGCCCGCGAGCCCCTCCTCGACCTGGCGGTTCCGGAGCTTGAGGAGCAGGTCGTGTAGCGGGATGCCGACGGGACAGGTCTCCCAGCACGCGCCGCAAAGGGAGGAGGCGTGGGGCAGGTCCTTTGCCTCTTTGTTTCCCTTCAGGAGCGGCGTGATGACGGCCCCGATCGGGCCCGAGTACGTCGAGCCGTAGGCGTGGCCGCCTGTCTGGCGGTAGACGGGGCAGACGTTGAGGCAGGAGCCGCAGCGGATGCAGTAGAGGGCCTCCTCGAACTCCGTGCCGAGCAGCTTCGAGCGGCCGTTGTCCATAAGGATCAGGTGCATCTCCTCGGCGCCGTCGAGCTCGCCCTCGCCGCGGGGCCCGGTCACGAAGTTGGTGTAGACGGTGATCTTCTGCCCAGTCCCGTTCCTCGAGAGTAGCTGCACGAAGACCGAGAGGTCCTCGAAGCGCGGGAGGAGCTTCTCTATGCCCATCACGACGACGTGGACGGGGGGAACACTGGTCACCAGCCTGGCGTTTCCCTCGTTGGTGACGGTCACGATGGTCCCTGTCTCGGCGATCCCGAAGTTGGCGCCCGTTATGCCTATGTCAGCCGCCAGGAACTTCTCGCGCAGGCGGCCGCGGGCGAAGTTGGTCAGCTGCTGGGCGTCGGGCGGCATCTCCTCGCCCGCGGCCTCCGAGAGTATCTCCGCGACCCGGCGGGCGTTCATGTGCAGGATCGGGCCGACTATGTGCGAGGGATGGTCGCCCGCGAGCTGCGCGATCCACTCTCCCAGGTCCGTCTCCACGATCTCGAGCCCCAGGTCGGAGTAGTCCTCCTCGAGCCTGCGGTTGAGCTCAATCTCCTCCGTGGCCATGCTCTTGGACTTGGTTATGACCTTCGTGCCCCTGCGCCTGGCGAGGTCCCCGATGTAGCGGACCACGTCCTCGCCGCTCTCTGCGAAGAAGACGTTGCCACCGCGCGCCTCGACGGCGTCGGCCATCTGCTCGAGGTAGCGGTCGAGGTTCGCCATCGTCTCCTGCTTGATGTGGTAAGCCCTATCGCGCAGCTCCGGCGCCTCTGGCAGCGCCGCGAGCGTCGCCTCGCGCCCCTTCAAGGTCTTGTTGACAAACGAGGAGATCGAGTCGTGCAGCTCGGGGTCCCGCACGGCCCTCCGCCCGCGCTCGTTGAAGCCCTCGACCCCGCTTACTATCCCCTCGCGGCGCCTGTCCAGCGTGTCGCGCTGCTGCGCCGGTTTCCTCGTCTCCATCGCTACCCGACCTTTCCAACGTTCGAAGCTCCGCTCGTCGCCAGTGCGCCGTATGAGTCGTGCCAGGGCCTGAGGCGCTCGAAGGCGGCGCTTGCGGCTAGCACCGACCCGTCGTCGAACCTGCGGCCCACGATCTGCATCCCGACAGGCAACCCTTCGGCGGTGAACCCCGCCGGCACGGAGGCCGCAGGGTGGCCCGTGAAGTTGATCGGGTACGTCAGGCACCACCCGATGAGGGGGTCCACCTCCTCACCGTTTACCCTGGAGGGTCCCAGCGTGTTACCGTCGCCGGCGTTGTCGAAGGGCGGCACGGCGAGGGTCGGCGTCACGAGCAAGTCGTAGTCGTCGAAGAGGTCCTGGATCGCGTCGAAGACCTCCGTCCGGGCGACCTCGTCCTTGCGGTACTCGACGGCCCCCATCGCGTACCCCATGTCCAGCAGCGCGGCGAACTCCGGCGTCAGGTCCTCCCTGTGCTCACCGAGCAGGTCGGCGACGCCAGCGTCCTCGAGGTTGGAGACGATCTCCGCCGACTTCACCGCGACCTCTCTCATCCAGAGCTCGCACAGCTCCCGCTGGCCACGCCCGAATTCGATGTTCGTCTCCTCCACACGAGCCCCGGCCTCCTCGAACGCGCGCACGGCCTCTTCGATCACCGAGAGCACCCTTTCCTCGACGGGGAAGACGCCCAGGTCCGGGCTGTAGGCGATCCTCATCCCCTCGACGGGCAGGCGGGTGGCGGCGACGTAGTCTATTCCGTCGTCGGGGAGGCTGAACGGGTCGCGCGGGTGGGGACCTGCCATCGCGCCGAGCATGAGGGCGGCGTCCTCGACCGTCCGGCTCAGGGGCCCACTGTGGGAGAACGGCGTGTGCGAGAGGAAGGCGTCAGGCCGGGTGGCGGAGGCGACCCGCCCGAAGGTGGCCTTGAAACCGTAGGCGCCGCAGAAGGAGGCAGGGATGCGGATAGAGCCTCCCGCGTCTGTGCCCTGGGCTATGGCGCACATGCCGTCCGCGACGGCGGCGGCGCTCCCGCCCGAGGAGCCGCCCGCGTTCTTGCCGGGGGCGAACGGCGTGCTCGTCGGGCCGAAGATGTAGTTGTCCGTCGCGCCCTTGTGGCCGAACTCGGGCGTGTTGGTCTTGCCGAGCACGATCGCGCCCGCTCCCTCCAGGCGCTCGACGTAGGTCGCGTTCTGGCGCGGCACGTGGCCGGCAAGAGGCTTCGAGCCGAAAGTGTTCCTCACCCCCGCCTTGTGGTCGAAGAGGTCCTTTATCGCCACGGGGACCCCGTGCAGCGGGCCGAGCAGGTCTCCGGCCATGACGGCGCGCTCGGCCTCTCTGGCCGTCTCGCGCGCCTCGTCGCCGATGACGGTGACGTAAGCGTTTATCGTGCCGTTGCGCTCCTCGATCCGTGCGAGGAAGGCCTCGACGGCCTCGACCGGCGAGAGGTCGCGGCGACGGATCCTCGATGCCAGCTCGACCGCCGGAGTGAAACAGAGCTTCTCGCTCACGCTCCCGCCCCCCTCGAATCCAGTACCTGCGCCAGGTGCAGGACGCGGGTGTCGTGCCCCGTGCGCTCGAGGCGTCCGCCAAGGTGCATAAGGCAGCTGGAGTCGCAGGAGATCAGGGCGTCAGCCCCGCTCTTCTCCAGGGCCTTTACCTTCTCGTCAGCCATCGCCGTCGAGACGTCGGGCATCTTGACGGAGAACGTCCCTCCGAACCCGCAACAGAGCTCCTCGTTCTCCCACTCTACGAGCTCCAGTCCCTCGACGTTCCGAAGCAACTCCCGCGGCTCCTCGAGCACGCCGAGCTCCCGCCGCTGGTGGCACCCTGTGTGGAAGACCGCCCTCCCCGCATGCCGAGCCCCGAGGTCCTTCACCCCCAGCACGTTCACAAGGAAGTCCGAGAACTCCCTGACGCGAGGCCCTAAAGACTCGGAGCGTTCCCGTTCGTCCGGCATGTCGTGCATCAAGAACGGATAGTAGTGGGAGACCATGGTGGTGCAAGAGCCGGAAGGGCACACGACGTAGTCCCAGTGCTCACCCTCGAAGACGTCGAGGAAGCGGCCGGCGAGGCTGCGGGCCTCGTTGAAGAAACCGGAGTTGAAGGCAGGCTGGCCGCAGCAGGTCTGCCCCTCGGGGTAGACCACCTCGACGCCAAGTTTCCGCAGGACACGCACCACGCTCACGCCGACCTCCGGGTTTATGAGGTCAACGTAGCATGGCACGAAGAGAGCCACCCTCACCGCTTTAAACCCCTTCCTTCTTGCTACCCCCAACCAACACGAGCCAGTATAGCAACAGGAAGGGGCAGAGGACTCTCGCCGCGTGCCGGTTGTTAGAATGGATGCCAGGGATCACTATCCGGGGGTGATGGCATGCAGACGGAGAGGCCGGTATACGAGGAGATCGAGGAGTTGCTCGGCAACGTCGAGCCGCCCGCCGTGGCGCTCGTCGAGCAGCGCGTGGACAGCCCGCCGGCGCTGAAGGACATCCGGGCGGCGGTCGGGGAGGCGCTACGCTCCGTCGAGCTTCCTACCGGAAAGGTCGCCGTGGGGGTGGGGAGCCGCGGTGTCGGCAGAATATCCGACGTGGTCGCGGCACTCGTAGGGTTCCTCAAAGAGGCCGGAGCCGAGCCCTTCGTAGTCCCTGCTATGGGGAGCCACGGGGCCTCGACGGCCGAGGGTCAGGCGGACGTCTTGAGGCACCTCGGGGTGAGCGAGGAGCGCGTCGGGTGCCCCATCAGGGCGACGATGGAGGCCCAGAAGATAGGAGAGACGCCCGGAGGGGTCTCCGTCTACATGGACCAGAACGCCTTCGAGGCGGACGCGGTAGTGGTGGTAAACAGGATAAAGCCCCACACCGCCTTCCGCGGCACCGTCGAGAGCGGGCCGACGAAGATGCTGGCCATCGGCCTCGGCAAGCAGAAGGGCGCGTACTCGATACACGCCGCCGGGTGGGGCAGGATCCACGAGACCATCCCCGAGGCAGCCAGAGTCGCCGTACAGAGCGGCAAGGTCGCCTTCGGCCTCGCCGTCCTCGAGAACGCCGACGAGGAGCCCTACAGGGTGGCAGCGGTCCCCGCCGAGAAGTTGGAGGAGAGCGAAGCTCCGCTCCTGGAAGAAGCCAAGCGCAAGCTCATGCGGTTGCCCTTCGACGACATAGACGTCCTGGTGATAGACCAGATCGGGAAGAACATCAGCGGCGATGGCGCCGACCCGAACGTGACGGGCCGCTACCCCACCCCCTTCGCCTCGGGAGGCCCGAACGTCGAGCGCATGGTCTTCCTCGACCTCACGCCCGAGACCGGCGGCAACGCCAACGGCCTCGGGGCCGCAGACGTGGTCACCGAGAGGCTGGTATCCAAAATGGACCCGCCCGCCACCTACCTCAACGCCCTCACCTCCACGACACCCTACCCGGTCAAGATCCCCATGACCATGCCAACAGACCGCATGGCCATAGCCGCCGCCCTCGCCATGACCGCCGGCGTCTCCCCACAGAACGCGCGGCTCGTCCGCATACAGAACACGCTCAAGCTGCGCCAGATGTGGGTCTCTGAAGCATTGCTGAAAGAGGCCCGCGACGACGAGCGGCTGAGCATGCTCGAAGAGCCGCGTCCTATAGACTTCGACGCCAGCGGTTCGTTGCTCTGACGGGAGGTTCTCGTCGACCACGAGGACGTCGGGCGCTTCCGGGAGGGCAACGCTCAGGTCTTCCTGCACGTCCGCGCCCGCAAGCCGGTATAAGAAGCGGGAGGCACGAAATGTGCCCCCCGCTTACAGATTACGCTGCCCGGCCTAGACGGGCGGGTTCTCGCAGCTCGGGTTGAGGACGGTCTGGACCTTCGGGTCTTCCAGGTTGTCCTTGGTCACGATGGTCGAGCCGGTGTCCTCGCTCTGCACCTTGGCGCCTTCGCGGATGATCTCGATCGCCGCGTTGGTGCCATCGTAGCCCATCCTGAAGGGGTTCTGAACGACGAGGGCGCTGATCACGCCGTCTTCGACGCCCTGTATCTCCTCCGGTGAGGCGTCCCAGCCGATGATTACTATGTCGCCGGCCTTGCCAGCCTGGCGCACGGCCTCGGCAGCGCCGAGCACGCCGGGCTCGTTGGCGGCGAAGATCGCGTCGAGGCCGGGGTTGGCGGTCAGGATGTCCTCGGTGACCTGGAGCGCCTTGTTGTAGTCGCTCTGGCTCGACTGCTCGGCGACGAGCTCGAGCTCGGGGTGCTGCTTCAGGCCCTTCTTGAAGCCCTCCTCGCGTTGCTCGTTGGTGAGGGTCCCCTGCTGGAAGGGGATGAAGGCGACCTCCCCACCCTCCTTGCCCAGCTCCTTGGCCATCAGCTCGGGGACCTGCTCGGCGGCGGCGACGTTGTCTGTGGCGAAGACCGGGACGTCGGAGGGCTGAGGGTCGGTACCCGAGTCGATGTTCACCACCGTCACGCCTTGCTGCTTGGCCGACTGGGTCACCTTGGAGAGGACCTTGGCGTCGGTCGCGGCGTAGACGAGGCCGTCCACGCCCTGGGTTATGAAGTTCTGCAGCAGGTTCACCTGCCCGTTGACGTCGGTCTCGCTGGTGACGCCGTCCCACTGGACCTCGACCTGGCCCGAGGCCTTCTTGGCGGCGCACTCGGCGCCGAGGCGAACCTGCTCCCAGAAGTCGAAGCCTATCGCCTTCGGCACCACCGCGAGCTGGACCGGGGCGTTCTCTCCCTCGCCACCGCCGCCTCCCTGGCTCCCGCCTCCGCCGCCGGAGTCCCTGACCTGCGCGCCGCAAGCCGCGACCACGGCGACGGAGGCAGCCAGGAGCACCGCCAGGACGTGTCTTCTACGCATTCGTTCCTCCTTTTTCCCGTTGAGACGCTGCATACAACGTCACTAGCCGTGCAGCTTCTCTATCCATACGACCTCTCTATCACTCCGATGCGGCGGCGAGCCGGCGGCGGCGGTACTGGTCCCAGAAGACCGCGAGCCAGATCACCACGCCGATAATCACCTGCTGGTAGAAGGTGTTTACGTCAAGGAGGACCGCCCCGTTGCGGATCAGGGCTATGAGGAAGGCCCCGATCAGGGTCCCCACGACCGTCCCCTGCCCCCCGAAGAGGCTCGCCCCGCCGATGACGGCCGCGGCGATCACGTCGAGCTCGAGCCCTATGCCGAAGTTCGGCTGCCCCGAGTTGACCCTCGAGGCGGCTATCATGCCGCCGAAGCCGGCAAGAGCGCCGGAGATCACGTACACGCTCGTCAGGTAGCGCCTTATCGGTATCCCCGAGAGCCGGGCGGCCTCCAGGTTCGAGCCCATCGCGTAGGCGTAGCGCCCGAGGCGGGTGCGGGAGAGCACGATGTATCCGATGACCGCCACTACCACGATCACGAGAATCGGTATCGGTATCGGCCCGATGACCCCCTGCCCCAGGAGCCTGAAGGAGTTCGGCGTGCCGAAGACGGCGACGGCGTTGGTGACGATAAAAGTCAAACCCCTGGCGACGGTGAGCATGCCAAGGGTGGCTATGAACGGGTTGAGGCCGGCGACCGAGACGAGGAGCCCGTTGACGAGCCCACATGTGGCTCCGACCAGGGTGCCGCCGAGGATCGCCACAGGGACGGGTAGGCCGGCCTGGGCCATCATCATCACGCCGAGCACCCCCGAGAGCGCGGACACCGAACCAACCGAGAGGTCTATCCCTGCGGTGATGATCACCAGCGTCATCCCGATGGCTATGACGGCCACGACGGCGGTCTGGGAGCCGATGTTGAAGAGGTTGTCGGCGGAGAGGAAGACGGGGGAGGCGAACGAGAGGAAGACGAAGACCACTATCAGGGCGCCTGCGGCGGCGAGCTGAGAGACGACCTCCGAGAGCCTCTCGCGCAGAGCGCCTCTACCGCCGCGTTCTTCGGTCGTGCTGCTCGTCATGCGATCTCCTCCATTCCGGCGGCGAGCGCCATCACGCGCTCCTCTGAGAACTCTTCGCGGGGTATCACCCCTGCTACTTCACCCTCGTGCATCACCAGGATACGGTCGCACATGTTCAAGAGCTCCGGCAGATAGGACGAGATCATGACCGTCGCCCGCCCCTCCTTCGCCAGATCTTCGATGAGGCCGAACATCTCGGCCTTCGCCCCCACGTCTATGCCGCGGGCGGGCTCGTCGAAGAACAGCACCCTCGCCCTGGCCTCGAGCCACCTGGCGACGACCACCTTCTGCTGGTTGCCACCGGAGAGCACCTGCACCCTGCGCCGGATCGAGGGCGTCCTTATGTTCAGCTCGTCCCGGCGGCGCCGGGCGATCCGGCGCTCCTCCGCCAGGTTTATGAACCCGAAGCGGGTCGGCAGATGGGCCAGCGTGATGTTCTGGTCCACCCCGAGCTGGAGCGCCAGGCCCTCGCTCTTGCGGTCCTCGGTAAGGTAGCCGATGCCGGCCTCTATGGCGTTCTGAGGCCCTCTGATGTGCAGCTTTCGCCCATCGAGCTCGATGGTTCCCGAATCTATGCGGTCGGCCCCGAAGACCGCCCGGGCCAGTTCCGTGCGGCCTGCCCCGACGAGGCCGGCGAAGCCCAGGATCTCCCCGGAGCGCACCTCGAAGGAGCAGTCCTTGAGGACGTGGCCGCGGGTGATCCCTTCGGCGCGGAGCACCACGTCCCCGATCTCCACCTCCGTCTTGGGATAGAGATTCTCGATGTCGCGTCCCACCATCAGACGCACCAGCTTGTCTTCGTCCAGATCGTCGATCGGCAGGGTGTCGACGATCTTGCCGTCGCGCATGACCGTCACCCGGTCGGCGATGCGGAAGATCTCGTCGAGCCTGTGCGAGATGTACAGGATCGCTATGCCGTGGGACTGGAGGTCCCGGATCACCTCGAAGAGGCCCTCGATCTCCTTCTCCGCGAGCGTGGCCGTCGGCTCGTCCATGATGACGACCTTCGCGTCTATGGCGAGCGCCTTGGCGATCTCGACCCGCTGCATCTCGGCGACCGTGAGGCCCGAGACGGTCCGGTCCGGGTCGGTATGCAGGCCCACGCGTTCGAGCAACCCGCGCGCCTCCTGGCTCTCGGCTCTCCGGTTCACGAACCCGAAACGCCCGGGCTCGCGTCCCATATAGAGGTTCTCGGCTATCGAGAGGTGCGAAGCCAGGGCGAACTCCTGGTAGACCATCGCTACGCCCAGGGACTGCGCGTGGCGCGGGCCGTGGTACTCCACGGGCTCGCCGGAGATCTCCACCTCCCCTCCGCTCGGCCGCTCGACCTGCGAGAGGAGCTTCATCAGCGTGGACTTGCCAGCCCCGTTCTCACCCGCCACCACGTGGACCTCGCCTGGCATTATCTCCAGGTCCACGCTATCGACCGCGAGAACGCCGGGGAACTCTTTGGAGACGTTCCGGAACCTTACGACCGGGGCTCTAGTCTCGGGTGGCTTCGTCTCAGGTAACGACATCGCCTCCTCCTTTCTGCAGGTCGGCCAGAGAGTGCGAGGCCTCGCGCGTGGCCGGGTAGAGTTCGAGGTATATCCGGTAGAGCTCGTCGTAGATCCCACGGTTCTCAGCCCGGGGCTCGACGGTATCCGAGATGGTGCTCCAGTCGGTGTCGGGCTCCGCGAGCCCGACAGCCCTGGCGGCCAGCAGGGCGTCCCCGTAGGCGGCCCCGATGGTCTGCTCTGGCAGGTCCTGCGGTCTGCCCGTGACGTCGGAGACGATCTGGGTCCACAGCCCGCCTTTCGTTCCGCCCCCGACCGCCACGAGCCGCTCTCCACCGCCTCCGGCATCCCTCATGTACTCGAAGATGTGCCTGACGCCGTAGGCTGTCGCCTCGAGCATCGCCCTGTAGAGGTGGCCGCGTCCGTGGCTGAGAGTGAGGCCGGAGATCAGACCCCGGGCCCGCGGGTCGAAGATGGGGGTCCTCTCCCCCGCGAAGTAGGGCAGCACGACGAGGGCGTCGGATCCCGGCGGGACCGCTGCGGCCTCCTGCGTGAGCTTCTCGTAGGACAGATCGCCCGAGATCTTCTTGAGCCAGCCGGTCAGGGCCCCGGACGTCGCCATCCCGGCCGCCAGGTTGTGGGTGTTCGGCAAGATACCCGTCGTGCCCCAGAGGCCGGGGTGGGGAGCGGCTCTCTTAGCACCTCGATCATGAACATCGTAGTGCCGTACATGAGCATCAGATCGCCTGGGTCCTGGACCCCGACGCTCGCGCCCTCGCTCCAGGCGTCTATGGTCCCCGCCGCCACAGGAGTTCCGGCCGGGATGCCCGTAGCCTCGGACGCCTCCAGCGTCACCTCCCCGACCACCTCGGCCGGCCACAGGAGACGCGGAAGCGGCAACCCTGGCGCTATCTCCTCCGCCCACTCGGCGATCCAGCGGTACTCGCGCACGTCGTAGAGCGGATCGCACTGGCTCGCCGAGTGGTGGTCGAGCACGTACTCGCCCGTGAGCCGCCAGGCGATGAACGAGTTCGCCATGAAGAACTTGCGCGTCTTCTCCCAGACCTCGGGCTCGTTGCGCCGCAGCCAGAGGAGCTTGGGGCCGACGGCCTGGGTAGTCAGCACCGAGCCGCAGCGCTCGAGGAGGTTCTCCTCCCCGTAGCGCTCGTTTAGCTCCTCGACCTCGCGCTCCGCCCGCGTGTCTATGCCGTAGAGGATCGCGGGCCTGAGAGGGCTGCCCGCCTCGTCGGCCGGCAAGAGACACGCCCCGATGCCGCTCGTGCAGACCGCGGCGACCCCATCGTCCGCCTGATCTAGCAACTCCCGGCAGATGGAGACGAAGTCATCCCACCACACCTTCTCGGCGTCGTGCTCCGCCCAGCCGGGGCGCGGCAGCGAGAGCTCGTGTGGCCTCTCCGCAGTAGCGACCACCTCGCCGTCGGGCCGGGCGAGCACGCCCTTGGTGCTGGAGGTGCCTATGTCGATGCCCAGGAGTAGCTCGCTCACGCCGCTCCGCCGAACCCGTCGTAGTCCATGTCCAGGAGATCGCAGACCACGCGCAGCTCCTCGACGTGGTCGCCGGGGATGGCGTGGATGTGGTTGGAGCCGTAGCGGGAGAGGATCTCCTCCGCTTCCGCGTCCATCCGCGCGAAGGCGTGGGGCCAGGCGTAGGTGGACTGGCTCATGAGCTCCTCGTTGGTCTCGTCGTCGAAGCGCTCGAACGCGCCGCGCAGCACGTGCATCCGGTAGCGGCCGTCGTGCCGCGTCAGGCGCGCGAAGGTGAAGTCGCCCTCGGCCGCCAGGTGGTGCACCGCGGCGCCGCCGGCGGGGAAGAAGAACTCCTCGGGGTAGAGGTGGACGTGGCGCATGTTCTCCGCGGGGTCGTCGCTGCGCGCGGCGAACCAGGTAGCGTGCTGGCCGGAGTTGCACAGGTCCCAGACGTCGCGGTTCGCGTGGTAGTGACGAACGTCGGCGAAGAGCACCGGGGTGCCGGAGAGATGTTTGAGGATCTGCATCGTCAGGGCGGCGTCCATGTCGGCCTCGGTGGCGCAGACGTGCGGCTCCTTGGGGCCGTCCCAGTCGTAGGGGTCGTTGAGGAACGCCTCGGTTATGTCCATCGTGGCGAAGTGGGTGGTCAGCTCGGGCTGGCCTTTGATGCCGGAGAAGTCCAGGTTCCACTCCTCTATCAGCTCGCGCATCACGTAGTAGGACCGGATCTGGCGCTCCAGCATCTCCGGCGTGAGCCGGTCCCCGTCGTAGTGCACCCCGGCGGCATGCTCTTCGAGCCATTCCCTCGCGGCGCGCACCTTGCTCCCTTCCACCTCTCCGGAGCGCCTGACCAGCTCCCACTGGTCTATCTCCTCCACGTCCACCCCGAACTTCTCCATCCACTGGTCCGTGTTGGAGACGGCGGTGTACATGCCCATCGGGCGCCCGCCGATACGGCCGAAGGTGCTCCCCTCGAGGGAGCGCACTGCCTTCGCGGCCCTGATGTAGGTCTCCAGGCGCGAGCAGCACCGCCGGGTCGGAGACGTCGCCCCAGGCGCGGCCGTAGGTGCGTCCGATCTGGTCGAGCCCGCCCGCCGCGGCGAGCATCCCGACCATCCCGGGCTGTTCGGGGTTGATGTTGGAGAAGAGCAGGAGCGGCCCCGGCGTCTCGCGGGCGGCCAGCATGGAGAAGTGCGGGAACGCCCACACCGGGATGTTGAAGACCGTCAGGTCCGGCCTCGCGGCGGCGACGCGGCGCGCCTCGCTGGTGGCGAGCCGGTTGGTCCAGACGAGCTCGCGCGCCCGCACGACCTCGTGCCCGGCGGCTTCGAGGGCCCCAACTATGTCATCTTCAACGTCGCGGGCGAACGCTCCGACGCCTGCGCCCTCGTGAACGAAGTCCCGGCCGTCGGAGAACGTCAGAATTCCAACCTTTGCCACGACTTCTCCTTTCCGCTCGGCTCGAGTAGTGTTGCACGGTCCAGATCCGCCGCGCCACCGGGGAGGCGTGATCGTTGACCCGGTCGCGCTGTGATCGGTACATTTCGCCGAAGATGACCGACGACGCGGGGGCGGGTATGGCGAAGAGCTTGCGGGTCTTGCTGGTGGGTGGGCCGATGTACGATCCCCTGTACGCGCGCCTCGAGGAGTTCGAGGCGAGGGAGGGCGTCGAGGTCGAGGCGGTCGTCGCCCCCTCGCATCCGGATCTCAACGAGCGGATCGAAGAGGAGTTCGGCTCGGGCGCAGCCTCGTACGACCTGATCTCCACGCACGCCAAGTATGCCCCGAGCCAGAAGCGCTGGCTCACTCCCCTCGACGACGACCTCGACGGTGCGGAGCTCGAACCGTTCGCGACGCGCCCCCTGGAGCTCGCGCGCATTGAGGGGTCTCTCTACGGCGTCCCGCGAAACCTGGACGTGAAGCTGCTCTACTACCGCACCGACCTAGTCCCCGAGCCACCCATCTCGTGGGAAGAGCTCCGGGAGGAGGCCGCCCGGCTGAGATCGGACGACGTCTACGGCTTCGTCTTCCCAGGCAAAGAGTCCGGGCTCTTCGGCCACTTCTTCGAGCTGCACGCGATGGCGGGAGGGCGGATGTTCGAGGAGAGCGGTCCGCCGGCGCCGAGGCTGAACGACGAGGCGGGCCGCTGGGCGCTCGCCCTCCTGAAGGACCTCTACGAGCGGGCCGCGCCGCGGGAGACGCCGGACTGGCACTACGACGAGGTGGCCGCCTGCTTCAGGGAGGGCAGGGCCGCGATGTCCACCGACTGGCCCGGCGGCTTCTACACCTACGAGGACCCCGAGACGAGCGCCGTCGCGGGCTCCTACGACGTCGCGCTCTACCCCGAGGGGAGGGCGGGGCGCTTCATCTACTCGGGCTGCCACACCTTCGCGATACCTGCTACGGTCCGCGATCGGCCCGCCGCGATCGAGCTGCTGCGTTTCCTCACCTCGCGCGAGTCGCAGGCGTTCGAGGCCGGGCTCGGAACGCTCCCGGCGCGCAGCGACTCTCTGGAGGACGCCCGGTCCGAGGCGCCGGCCGGTTCGCTGGCCGAGCGGAGGTGGGGGCTGCTGGAGGAGGCGCAGGAGGCGGCTCTCATCCCACCCAAACACGAGAACTACCCCGCGGTGGAGGACGCCATCTGGCAGGGCATCCGCGAGGCGCTCCTGGGCAAGGACGTAGACGAGGCGCTCAGGGACACCGAAGAGGCGGCGCGGCGCGCGGCGGAGAGCGGTTGACGGCGTGGAGAGGGAGGATCGATGGCGGAGAGACGGCGTGACCGATCCTTCGTCGAGGCGTCCCCTGGGGAGTACGGGCTTCTCCGTGTCGCCGGTCTGCGTCGGCTGCCGCGCCGCTCGGGGACATGCCGGAGACGTTCGAGTACTCCGTCTCCGAGCAGCGGGCTTTCGATACGCTTCGCGCCGTCTTCGGTAGCCCGCTCAACTTCCTCGATACGGCAGCCTCCTACGGTGACGGGGAGAGCGAGCGGCGCATAGGAGAGGCGCTCAGGGAGATCGGGGGCCTTCCCGAGGGCTGCGTGCTCGCCACCAAGGCGGACCGCGACCCGAAGACCGGCGACTTCTCTGGAGACCAGATGCGCCGCTCGGTCGAGCGGAGCCTGCGGCTGCTGGGGCTGGACCGGCTGCAGCTCGTGCACCTGCACGACCCCGAGCACCTCGACGAGCCCGGACGCGAGCCGTTCGAGTACATGATGGCGCCCGGCGGCCCGGTGGAGACGCTGGCTGACCTCAAGGAAGAGGGCGTCATAGAGCACCTCGGGATCGCGGGCGGACCGGTCGACCTCCTGATCCGATTCGTCGAGACCGGCGTCTTCGAGGCGGTCGTAACCCACAACCGCTACACGCTGGTGAACCGTAGCGCCGAGCCCCTCCTCGACATCGCAAGCGCAGCGCGGCGTGGCCGCGCTCAACGCCGCCCCCTACGGCAGCGGCATCCTGGCCAAGGGTCCCGACGCCTACGCCCGCTACGAGTACAGGGAGGCCCCGCAGGAGATGGTCGAGCGGGTCCGCAAGATGGAGAGCGCGTGCCGGGAGTTCGGCGTCCCGCTGGCAGCCGCCGCCCTGCAGTTCTCCCTGCGGGACCCCCGCGTGGTCTCGACCATAGTGGGCATAAGCCGTCCGGAGCGGGTCGAGCAGACGATCGAGCTTGCAACCCACCCGCATACCGGACGAGCTGTGGCCCAGGCTAGATTATTTCTCGAAAAGTCGTGACCTTGGGGCAAGAAAAAGAGGGCCGGAGCGTTGATGCCCTGGCCCTCTTGGGGATTGCTTCTAGCTACTGCCTCCTGTGGCTCGTCACTCTCACTTTGTCCGTCGAAGCTAAGAAGTAGAACTCGGTTTCGACCACCGCGAAACGCAGGCGCACAGTATCTCCGGCATACTGGCTTATGTTATAGGTGCGGCGCTGCGGCGCCAGCTTGTTGGGATCGCCCACCTTGGTGCGGAACAGCGTCCTCAGTATGGCGTTGGACTTGACCGAGAAGGGGTTGGCGCTCGGCTTGAGGAGGTCCACTCGGTACTGCTGGTTGCGATCGACCGTGAAGCTCAGTGTATTCGGAGTGAAGAATCTATCAGCGAAATTGCGGTAGTAGAGGTAGAACGACAGCTCGTGCTTCATGTTACGCTTGAGGTGAATGTCTCTGTAGAGGACGTGAGTGCCAGGACCGAACTGATCGGTGGTCGCCGCAAAGTTCCCACTCGGCGGGGCGGCGATGGTATGACCGCTCAAGGGACTTGTGGTGCCGCTGTAGACGAACCAGTTAACAAGGCCGCCCGGCTGGTTCGCCGTCGACCAGCGGCTGAAGTTGCCGGTCTCGAAGCCGCTGTTCAGGACCATGGCTTCTGTAGAAACGTCACCGGTGGCTGAAGAAACGTTGCTAAGCGGCTCAGCGGCACCAGCCTGGGTCGCTTCGCTTGGCGTAACAGTGGTGTTCCCGTAGCCTGCATTGGCGGTGCTACTACTACTCTGGGCGAGTACCACCCCGGTGCAGGCTATCAGCAGTGCTGCGACGAGTGCTGCGAGCAAGCCAAAGCGCCTGCCAAGCGCTTTCTTTGAGAGCATCATGCGTAAGTCAGCCTCCTTGGGTGTGGGTTCTTACGAGGTATCCTAATAGCAAGGACATGCCCAGCGGATCACCCAAATGAGTGATTTTCCTTGCTATCTTGCCGTTACAAGCGGTCTGCTGAATGCATCGTCGGCTTACATTGACGTGCCACCCCCAAGCCGTGCCTCTTGAGTCTAGCTCTTCAAGTGGCAGCCGTTAACCTCGAGGATCTCGCCTATCAGGTACTGGCCCACGGCGAGGCCATAAATAGCACCACTCCTGCTACCTCCTCAGGCGTCCCCTCGTAGATGCCGGGGGCTAAGGCGACTGTGGAGAAGATCGGCCGTAGAGCTGCGAACTGCCGGTCAAGAAGCGCCGGGAAAGCAGGGTCGTGCGGAGTTGGTCTGTACCCACTCGCCTACGCGGCGGTGTTCTATAAACTGTGCGCCATGCGCAGGACGCTAGACTGGTTTTCGGGGCTGAACGTGATCCAGAAGGTGCTCGCTGTGCTCTTCGCCGCGCTCCTGCTGTTCTCGGCCTCATACCTCGTCACCAGCGGCTTCCTGTGGCTGGCAGGGGCCGGCGACCGGACCGACTCCCCCGTCGAGGAAGGCGCCGTTCCCGAGGGCGCGAGCGCTGGCAGCACCGGTTCCGCGAGCGCGAGCCCCGGGAGCTCAACCCCCGGGAGCACGGTCCCCGACTTCGCCGTCGAGATAGCTAGCGCGCGCTGGGAAGGCGGGAAGGCCGTGGTCGAGGGGACGTGGAGCGGGGACCTGGCCATATCCTCCGTCCACTGCGACCTCCTCGAGGGCGGCGAGTCGGGGCGCTCCACGGACTGGTGGGATCGCTCGGTCGGAACGGACATGTCCTTCTCCGAACGGACCTTCTCCCAGGAGTTCGTCCAGGCAGAGGGAAGGAAGATCGAGGATCCCATCGACCCGGAGAGCAGTTACCGGGTGCTGTGCTCGGGCCAGTTCTCCGGCGGCTGGTCGAGACCGACTACCGCACCGGTGAAGGGCACGCCCCCCGGCTAAGTGAAAAGATTTCGTCGGCGGTTCGCTAGACCGCTTCATTGAGGTTGGCACACGTGACTGGTGGAGGCTCCCCGGAGCCGGGTGCGTGGACGTTTATGTGCTTGGGATCTCCTGAGAGCAGTCCTTCCAGAGTGACGTCGTGTACCACGGTCGTGCTCGAACCGTTCCCCTGGGCACCCGGCTCCACAGGCGTGAGGGGTACTCGATCTCCTCGGAAGCCCCATGCTCGTGTCCTCCGTGTTCGTGGTGTTCTTCCCCTCCTCCTCGCCGCAGGTTCCCGGGTGTATGTGGGCCAGGTAGGTCGTTCCCGAGCTGGGAAGTCCCGAGACCTCGAGCACGACCTTCACGCCACCATCGGTCTTTCGATAGGGTAGCCCTCCCCGTCGTGCCGGAGCCGTTCTGGGCTTCGAGGGGAACCTCGGCGGAGTCTCCCACCTTCGCTTCGATCATGGCCTTCATGTTCTCTATCTCCGCCCTGCTGCGAGCTATCTATGACTGCGCGAGCTGCCGAACTAGGGCAATCGGTGCGCTTGAGGATAGCCTCGGACATCGGTATTGCAGCCTGGTGGTGAGGGATCATCAGCCTCATGAACAGCACTCGGCCACATCGGGGGCTACCTTGCTCAACCGATCTATCTCCTCGGGGGAGGCCATGCCCGGCATGGGACCTCCATGGGGTGCCCCATCCAGGCCATGGCGGGCTCGGCACCGCTGATCGGCAGGCCCCACACCTGCAGCCAGCCCTGCATGATGCCGATCTGAGCTTGCTGGGTGAGCGAGATGTCGGCAGCCAGGAGCCTCATGTCGTCGCTCTGTGTCCTGTCGCGCACTATCTCGGCCATCTGGACGGCCTGGGCGTGGTGGACGATCATGTCGCGGGCGAAGCCTGCCTCCGCGGAGCCCTCTCCGGGGAGCCGGGTAACGAGCAGAGCAGCCGTCGCACCCGCGGAGCAACCCGCAAGGAGGACGAGCACCAGGATGACGACATCCCAGCGTTGCAGAGGGGGACGGTCTTTGCGGGGCGTCGGTTCGATGCGGGGTATTCTACTACTTGCCGGAAAAATAACGATGCCTATGCTGCCGGGAATCGCCCTCCGTCCCAGCGAGCAATGCCCCTGCCACGACCGCGAACAGATAGATCGTGATGGGCGCACTCAAGTGCCGCCAGCGGGCACCAGCCTCTCTAGCATCGCGATCGAGCCTCGCCCGTGCGGTTCTCTCTTCGGCGACCTACCTGTACATCGGAGCCATCGCGAAGAGGGTGAGCGCCACGAATAGCAGCGTGGCTGTTGGACGACCGTAAAGGCGAGTTCATCACGAACCATCCAGGAAACGCCAGCGCCGCCTGGGATCTAGCTCTCCCGAACGGAACGTCTCCTCCATGTGCTCCCTGCAGGCGTGGACGAGCTCTGGGTTGCCTCCGGATCTCGTCTATCTCCTCCTGCGAGCAATTGCGCTGCACGTAAGGCTCCCTGAGCACCTCGGGGAGGTCGGCGTCCTCATCTATGCGGTGGATGATGTAGCGGAGGACCTTCTCCTCCCGCTCGGCCCTACTCGGGTTACCATCGAAGAAGAACTGCCCCAACAAAGAGTGTTCCTTGGTCATCTCTATCCCTCCTCTATGCTCCGGTCGAGCACGAAGACGT
Organism: uncultured Rubrobacteraceae bacterium; assembly: GCA_963819315.1. GTDB lineage: Bacteria > Actinomycetota > Rubrobacteria > Rubrobacterales > Rubrobacteraceae > JALYGY01. The sequence continues at coordinate 1,389 of CAWFVR010000019.1, read as the reverse complement.
CCAGCCACTCCCCGCTCTTGGTGGAGATGTCCGAGTGAACCGAGACGACCTCAGCTCCCGTGTGCTTCTGGACTATGCCCTCGAAGACCGAGAGCGTCCTGCCTCCAGGACCTGCTGGCGCATGGCCTTGATGAGCCTGCGCCCCTCAAAGCTCTCCGGCGAGCTGCCTCTCTGCGGGCGTGAGCACGCCGAAGCTGCGCACTATCACTAGGTCTTCGACTATCGCGTGCGTATCCTGTCGGGGCCACGTCCCACGAACTGGTGCTGGAAGGCCATCATCTCGTCGCTGATGGCTGCCTCGCTCTTGCTCTGCCGGCGCTTCATGACTGTCACTGCACCTCCTCGGTCTGGGATGCGCGCCGACGACGACGAAGGCCGGTGCCGCACCGCACCTCTACCCTATAGAGGGGACGCAGTCACCGGCCCTTATCCGCTGGCCGCCCCGGGAAGACCTTCCCGAAGAGGCCGCAGAGATGTAGCCTGACTGTGGCTGACCGCTCCTTGCCTCCCGATCCGGTGCCGGCTCTCCCAAGACCGAACCACTTGGCCCGGAGTGCCCTCTTTCTTTATCGCCTGCGAGGTTAGCTGTCGGGTTCGGGCCGAAAGAGCTATGCCCTACGCCTCTTCTCTAGCTGGCGATTCACCCCGGGATCCTCACATGTGAGGTCTCCATGTGGGTCCCCCGCCCCCCGGCGCCACCCAGAGGCTAGGCGTTAGTGGCTATGCTGTTGTTACACGTTTATACGCCTGTTACAGGCAGCTTGTCAAGCCTCTCATCCAATTACTTAACTCGATCTCACAGAAGGCTGCTATCAGCGGTTCGCCTCTCGAAGCAAGTAAAGGAAGCGGCGTATCCGCTCCTCCGCAGGATGTGCTGTGTACGACCGTGGCGTCCGTCTTGCTACCGTCCTTCTGCTCCTGACGCGTATCGTGGAAGAGCGTATCATACGCTACATGATCGTGGACAGCGCCATATACGTAGACGGTCGCAGGGCCGTAGAACCCACCTCCCTACAGGAGACCTACGTGGTCTGCCGCGAACAGCATGGACTGGCCTGGATAGGGCTCTACGAGCCCACGGAGGTGGAGTTCTCCTCCATGGCCCAGGAGTTCGGGCTTCATCCACTGGCGGTAGAGGATGCCGAGCAGGCCCACCAGCGGCCTAAGATCGAACGCTACGACGGAACACTCTTTATCGTGTTGAGGTCGGCACGCTACATCGATGAGACCGAGACGGTGGATTTCGGTGAGACCCACGTCTTCGTGGGAGAAGACTTCGTGGTGACGGTGCGCCACGGTAAGGCTTCGACGCTGGATCGGGTGCGCAGGCGGCTGGAATCCATGCCCGAGTTGCTAGCAATACGTAGTCTAGTCGAGGCGCCACACAAC
>CAWFVR010000018.1:0-246977 GCA_963819315.1 uncultured Rubrobacteraceae bacterium | reverse complement strand
AGTGGAAACCCAGCAGCACCCAACCCTCGTGGAATGCCGAGCCGAGGCTAGGTGAAGAGTTCCCTGAAGAGGATTCCTAGCCCAGCGGCTGCGCGCAGTACGGCGGTGGCTTTCTCGTTCTCCATCTAGTTGCGGTCCGGCAGTGGTAAGGTGCTGAGTGGACGAACCGGTGGCAGGGGCAGCTCTTTCATCAGTCGGCTGGCCTCTGCGCGTGCCTGTTCTGCCTCCGCGCCGCGGTCCTGCTGCTCGTACCAATAGACCAGCGATTGCAGGGCGCGCGCCAGGTAGGGCCGCATGTTGTTGCGACGGTAGTAATCCAGGGCGGTGCCGAGATACTCTCTAGCTCTTTCGAAGTCGCCCAGCTGTGTATATGCTTCACCGAGAGCCTCTGCGACTGATGCAACGGTATAGTCATCGCCGAGGGCCTCGGCATTCGCCAGAGCGCGTTTCATGTCGTCAATCGCCTCGGTGCGCCCACTGAAGAACTGGGCGACAGCGAGCCCGGCGCGTACCTGGTAGGCCACTTGCTCCGAGCCTTCTAACTCAGAGAGGTGGTCCGTAAGGAGCTTGAGGGATTTTTCGAACGCCTGCTGCGCTTCGGCCAGGTCGCGTGATTGCAGATTGCCGAGCCCAGTACAGTAGAGGCCATACATAGCACATTCTAAGCCACGGGCTGACAGAGCCTTCTCCGCCGCCTGCCGACTATATTCCAACCCACGCTGTACGTCACCCATATCGAAAAAGGTCAGCGCTGACAGCGACGCTACATCAGCTTCTTTCACGAGCGAGTCGGTCTTGCGTACCGCCTCGTGGGCGAGCTGGATGGCATCCTGCGCCTCTGCAAATTCCCCGAGCCGAGCGTGTGCCATCGCTTTGGTAGCCAGGGCGTGCGCTTCGATCTCCCAGTTACGATACTTGCGCGCCTCCTCGATCACGCGCTCGAGCTGCTCCAACCCGCCGTTAGGGTCACGGTTGATCATGCCCCACGTCATCCAGAAGCTGGCCACCACGGTAAGCCGTTCGTCGCCGATTCGTTCGGCGAGTTGGTAGCTTTCGAGCAACGCTGGCATCCCGCGCGTTGGAAAGCCATTAGAGATATATGCGTTGGCGATCCAGTGCAGGATCTGCACGAGGCGCGCTTCATCCCCCAGCTCACGCGCGATCTTCTCCGCCTCCTCCAGCCTCTCCACCACTTCCCCATACGCCTTGAGCTTGAATGCGGCCGGGGCCCAGCCGAGGATCGCGTCGCAGAGCTGTTCAGGCGAAGCGTTGGGGAGCTTCCTCAGCGCCTCGTAGGCATGCTCGTAGTGCTCCAAGGCTTCGCGCAGCGCGTAGACCTTCACAGCCTGTGCACCCGCGCGCATCGCGTAGTCTGCGGCGCGTTGCCATTGCTCTCCCAGCCGGAAGTGATACGCCAGTGCCGATGCCCAGCTCCCCGCGCTGCTCCGGATAGAGCCTCTCGAGGACCTCACCAGCGCGGCGGTGGAGCTCCTTGCGGCGTCTGATCAGTAGCGCCTCGTAGGCGGCCTCCTGGGTCAGGGCGTGCTTGAAGATGTACTCGAGCTCCGGATCATGTACCCGCTCGCGCACCAGCTCCTCGTAGGTCAGCACACCGAGGTGAGGCTCGACATCCTCTATGCGCTCGGGCGGAGGCGCCGCCTCGCAGACCGTGGTCAGTGCGCGGTACGCGAAGATCCGGCCGAGGACAGCGGCCGTCTGTGCTACGTATTTGGTGTTCTCCGGCAGACGGTCGATGCGCGCGCTCAGCACGCCGGTCAGTGTGTCGGGGATGTTGACGTTCACGATCTCGCGCGTTGCACGCCAGTGATTGTTTTCCCGAACGATGTGTCTGGAGTCAATAAGCGCCCGGATAACCTCTTCGACGAAGAACGGGTTGCCCTCTGATTTGTCCAAGATCAATCTGCGCACGCTCTCGGGCAGATCCTCGATATAGAGCAAGTTGCCGAGCAGCTCCTGTGCATGCGCGGCGCCGAGGGGCTCGAGCGAGATCTCGGTGTAGCGTGCTCCGAGCTCGCTGCGCGCCCTCTCCAGGCCAGACCAGCTCGGCGCGTCTTTGTCGGGCCGTAGCAGGCAGATGATGAGGAGGGGCCACTCCTCCACAAGCTCCGCTACGTTCAGCAAGAGCTCGAGCGAGGCGCTATCGGCCCAGTGCAGGTCGTCGAGCACGATCACCGTCGGCTTGCGCTCGGCGCGGGCGCAGAGGTAGCCACGCGTCGCCTGCGTGATGTGCTCGACCAAAGCGTCCCCCTCCATCCCCGTCAGCGCCCCGAGCGTCGCCTCGCTCTCGACGGAGAGCATCACCTCGAGAAACGACACGTCGCCGCCCGGCATCGCGCAGCAATCGCGATCGCATCTCAGCCTCTCGCGCACGACCTCCGGCGCTTCACCTTCCTTCGCATGGATCGCCTGGCGGATCACCTGCCGCCACGGATTGTAGGTGACGGCCTGCTCGTAGGAGAGCGCGCGCCCCTCCAGCCAGCTGAGCCGTGGTCGGGAACCTTGGGATTCGGCCGTCGCTGCCTTGCGGACCTCCGCCAGCAACCGCGACTTGCCAAGCCCCGCTTCGCCTATCACCGCAACGAACGCGCCGCGTCCCTCACGCACTGCCTCCACCTTCTCGGCAACGAGCCGGAATTCGGCCGCGCGGCCTACCAGCGGCGAGGTCAACCCCTCGCCCTCGAGACCTCGCACCTTGCCCGGCACGGCCTTCGGCGCCACCACCTCGTAGGTCTCTATGGGCGCGGACTTGCCTTTGACCTTCGTGGTGCCACGCGCCTTGAATTCGAAGAGCTCTTTCACCAGGTGATAGGTCTCGGCGCTGATCAGCACGGTACCCGGCATGGCGGCGCTCTGCATCCGGGCGGCCACGTTGGTCGTGTCGCCCATCGCCGTGTACTCCGTCCTGATTTCGCCGCCCATAGCGGCGAGCACCGCGAGCCCGGTGTTGATCCCGACGCGCATGTTGAAGTCGACCCCGTAATCTCGTCTGGTCACTTGCGCGTATTCTCTTGCCTTTGCCTGGATCTCTAAACCGGCACGCACGGCCCTTTCAGCATCGTCCTCATGTGCGACCGGCGCGCCGAAAAAGGCGATGATCGCGTCGCCAAGCAGCCTGGCGACCGTCCCACCGTACTTGGTGACCGAGGCGTCGAGAAAGGCGAACGCGCCGTTCATGATCTCCGCGAACTGCTCGGGGTCGAGCCGCTCGCCCAGCCCGGTCGAGTCGACCACGTCCGCGAAGAGCACCGTCACGTACTTGCGCTCGCCCTCGACCCGAGGTGAAGCTTCGAGCTGGTTGCCGCAGTTCAGGCAGAACCTCGCGCCTTCTGGGTTAGCAGTCTGGCAGCGGGGGCAGTTCATCTCGATGCCTTTCGATACGCAACAGTTGCTATTACCAGCTGATTATAGCTTCGCTGTGAATTCATTGTCTCTAATGGTTGCACTAGGGGAGGTCAAGAACCTCATCCTTCGGCGCAGCCTCCGGCGGTGGAGGGGATGATGGCGAGCTTGTCGCCATCTGAGATTTCTGTGTCGGGTCCATCGAGGTGACGGATGTCCTCCTCGTCTTTCTAGACGTCAATAGATGGATGGAGCTTACCATCGCTGGTATAGAGATACTGTTTGAGCTCCGGGTATTCCTCGGCAAGGTTCCCAAGCGTCTCGCCGGCGGTTGCGCCACCAATCTCTAGCTCCGAGTTGCCACTGGTGATGTGCCTGAAGGGAGTAGCGATCATGACCTTCGGCACAAAAGCCTCCTTTGGGCCAACTTACTAGCCCCACTTACGAGAAAGGCAAGGATCCACCAGTGTGCAAATCATGGGTCGCTCAATCCCCAGCTTGCTGCGACTCAGGGATGGCGCCCATCTGCTTCATTGCCCCTAGCAAGTCGTACTCGGGCCACTCCTCAACCAGCTCGCCGCTCTCGTCGAAGCGGTCTATCTGGATGCCCGTTATCTCAACCCGCTTCCCCGTAGCGGGGACTCCGAAGAACTCCCCTTGGTGGGTGCCACCCATAGTGTAGCGGCTCACCACCTTGTCCCCTTCGGCTACCTGGTCCTCTACCCTCCAGAAGAAGTCGGGGAAGGCTTGGCGGAAGTATCCGATCTCGCCCTTTATCGTCTCCGCTCCCCTTACCTCTCCTGCCTCGGAGTTGGGGTCGTAGCAGACGAAGTCCGAGTGGAGCACCTCATCTATGACCTCTACCTTGCCCTGACCGAAAGCCTCCTCGAGTACACGACGCACCTTTTCCTTGTTCTCCTCTGACACCGGATCTCTCCTTTCCCAGGGCGAGGTAGTCATCCTCGTCTTAGGTTAGCCCACGGTGCAACTCTACTCCTCAACTAGGGGCAGCGGATCCCCCAAATGAGCTATTTTTCTTGTTGCTTAGGCGTTGCCAGACGTTACGAATATCCAAGAACAAGTCTTCCACGCGGTTTGGGTTTGGGTTTGACCCGCAGGCCTCCCTATCCTGACCGCACAGTCCGCCTTGAGGCTTTCTATCACCACCTCCCCGCTGGTCTCATCCTGCTAGAGGTTCTGGAAGAACTGTTCCTTATCTGGATCGTCCGACGACTTAGTGCATCTTCAGGATAGGTTTCGGTTGACGGGTTACAGTAACGTTCATGAAAACTCCAATCTTCGTACGTCCGTTGTCAGAAGACGAGCGCGAAAGCCTCCAAAAGGGGCTGCGCTCCAAAGACACTTTCACCATGCGCCGCTCGCCAGATGCTTCTGGCCAGCTCCAGAGGCGAGCGCGCCCCGAAGATCGCCTTAAACCTCGGATGCGCCTCGCAAACGGTGCGCGACGCCATCCACGACTTCAACGAGAGGGGTCTCGGACGCCCTCGATGCGAAATCCTCGCGCCCCAAGAGAACCCGCGACGCATTCGACCGAGAAGAGCGCCGAGGCTTTGAGGGAGATGCTCCACCGCTCTCCGAGGGAGTTCGGATACGCAGTCGAGCCTGTGGACTCTGGAGATGGCCGCGCGAGGCCGCCTTCGAGGAGGGGCTCACCGAAGAGCGGGTCTCGGGGGAGACCATCCGGGCGACCTTTCGCGCCTGCTCGGGGTGCGGTGGATGCGGGCCAAGCGGTGGATCACCTCCCCCGACCCCTTGTACGAAAGAAAAAAAGGCGGCGCGACCGGCTGATGGAAGTAGCTGCGAGCCAATCCCGAGTGGGCGGTGGGTTTCCAGGACGAGTGCTGGTGGAGCCGGGTGGCCCTGCCCACCCTGAACAGCTTCTCCGAGGAGGGCAAGCCCCTGCGCCTCATCCAGCGGTCGGTCGCCAAAGACGACCCCGAGCCGAAGGCCATCTCCTGCTACGGACTCTACCTGCCCGAGACTCGACGAGACGTGGCTGAGGTTCGTGGACGGGAGGCCCGTGAGTTCCATAACGACGCGATTTCTTTAGTGGAGCTTGCGAAAAGCTCGAAGAGGCTGGCAAGAAGGTCCTGCTTCTCATCTGGGACAACGCCAGCTGGCATGTCTCCAAAGAGGTCAGACGCTGGCTCGGCAAGCACAACCGAGAGGTCAAGGAGAGCGGCGGCGAGGGAGTGAGGATCGTGAGTTGCCTTCTTCCCGAAGCAGAGTCCGTGGCTCAACGCCATAGAGCCCAAGTGGGTTCACGGCAAGCGCAAGGTCGTAGAGCCGGACGGATTGCTCGGAGCTTACGAGCTTGCCGATAGGGTATGCCGGGTCTTCGGTTGTCCGCATTACGAGCATCTCTCCGTTCCACAGAAGGTCGCCTGATCATGCACTAGCTTTGTCGGGCCTGGCTTGTCTAAGCCATTCTCTCAATGACGCCGGTATGACGCTGCCGGAACACACCACCAATTCACCGTCATGCAGAAAACCCCATAGATATAGGGAAAAGTGACGCTCATGACGACCATGACGCTCATGACGATGAATCGCAGAGGTTTTCTAAAGGCGGGGCGACACTCCAATGCTCCGCCTTACGTCAAGTGTCGAGCCGGGGCGGGATGTGAACTTGGCACATTCGGCGGGTTTTGTGGCTGGCTATCCAGGGTAGTCATGAATTTAATCCCGCAAGCAATTATTGACAGACGGAGGAGCAAGCATGGCAGTGAGCACAGTACGCGGCATCACCCTAAACGACGGCAACACCATCCCGCAGCTCGGTTTCGGGGTCTTCCTGATCGAGCCGAATGACACTTCAGAGGCGGTGGAAGAGGCCCTTGAGATCGGCTACCGGCACATAGACACCGCCGAGATGTACGCCAACGAGAAGGAGGTCGGCGAGGCGATCCGCGCCTCCGGCCTCGACCGCGGTGATGTATTCGTCACCAGCAAGCTGAGCAACGCCTTCCATGAGCCAGACGACGCCCGCAGGGCCTTCGAAGGGACGCTCTCGGAGCTCGGCTTCGACTACGTGGACCTGTTCCTTATCCACTGGCCCCTTCCCACGCTCTACGACGGTGACTTCGTCTCCACCTGGAAGACGCTCGAGGAGTTCCATAGCGACGGCCGCGCCCGCTCGATAGGCGTCTCCAACTTCCAGATCGAGCACCTGGAGCGGCTGGCCGCCGAGACCGACACGGTGCCGGCGGTGAACCAGATCGAGGTGCACCCCTACCTCACCAACGAGGCGGTGCGCGCCTACGGCAGGGAGCATGGTATCGCCACCGAGGCGTGGTCGCCCATAGCGCGGGGCGCGGTGCTTGACGACTCGACGATCACCGGGATCGCCGAGAAGGTAGGCAAGACACCGGCGCAGGTCGTCCTGCGCTGGCACATCCAGCGCGGCGACATAGTGTTCCCCAAGTCGGTTACGCCGTCTCGCATGAAGGAGAACTTCGAGCTGTTCGACTTCGAGCTCGCATCCGACGACATGGAGGCGATCTCCGCACTCGACCGTGGCGAGGATGGCCGCGTGGGTCCGCACCCGAACAAGTTCGACATGGTTCCCAGCTAACGCGAACACATTTCCCGACGAATAAACGGAGCCCGGCGGGTACATCGAAGAAGTAGGGAGCGCATAGGAGCATTTCCACTACCTATAGAGAGAGCCGGGGCTGTTCTACGCCTCGGCTCTTCTTTCTACTTACCCTTATGCGCCCAACGTAGTGGAATTAAAGGATTTCCTCAGGGTTCTGGTTTAGGCTCTCTGGATTCTTCTGCCTACCCTCTCCACACAGACAGAAGCCTCCGATCTCCGTAAGCCTATCTCTCAAAGACCAGGAGGTCTTACCGTCCTCACAGTCAACCTTGAGGCAATCTATCACCATCTTCTACATCTCACGTCGTCTTCGGGCTTCCAGGTACGCAGCCTCGGTCATAGCTAATGCTGTGCTCAGCCGCGTGACCAGTTCCCTATAGTCCTCACTCTCGGTCATACCCTGTGCTCTGAGGAGATGCTGGGTCGCACGTATCCTCTGTCCTGCTTCACGAAGATTGTCTATGGCTTCGTCAAATACCGATTCGTCTGCTATGTTCTGGAGTGTACAGCGACCACCACGTATATCTTCGTAAGTTCACCCGTTACGTCACACTACGCTGGCTCTCAGAACTAATCTCCCGTGAGCAGATTGCGATGGTGGTGCGCCGGGTAGGCCAGAAACGAGTACATATTCGCTGGCCATCAGAGAGAAGAAGATCGTCGTCGGTGACGAAGAAACCGTGATCCTCCGTCGGCTGGCAAACAGGAGTCAGCCGCGGGCGAGTGCCGCTAGTTGCTCGAAGCTTATGCCATGGACCAGCGGGTCGGCATGCCGATGGACCTGCCGCCACTCCGATCCCTCACGGCGAAAGACCCAGGTCACCCGGAGCGACCAGTCCTGTTCTGGCAGGCCACCGACCTTCCCATGCTGCCGTTCGATCACCACCAACACGACCAGATCTCCCGAAGTGTACGACTCCACCACTTCCAGTTCCGCCTCACCACCCTGAAAGAAGCGCTCCAGGGCTTCGAGGCGCTCGGGCGAGGTTTCGACGCCGCGTGTCGGTTCGCCGCCGAACGGTGACATGAGCGTGTAGTCCTCCGTGTGCTTGATCAGCGTGAAGTAGGTGCGCATATCCCCGCGGATATAGGCCTTGGCGGCTTCCGTAGTACGCTGAATGAGTTCGGCAAGTTCCTCGTCGGTGACGTCTTCATGCGTCATGGTCGCAACCTCCTGATCTAGGGGTATAGGCGGTTTGGCTCTTAGGGACATCCTTCTATGACCGATGCGACGAGCTTCTCTCTGAGGTCCATCGAGTACACTCCCACGCTTCTGACTTACCCGGCGCAGCATCATCGCAACCCGCTGTGAAAGGCAAAATGATGGGTTTGTTCATCCGTCTAGCTCTATGCGCACAACCTAATTTCGGCGCTTAACAGCGGCGAACAATCGTGGTGACGTAGGATGTGTGGCGGATGAGGGTGCTTATGACGCTGGTGTTGGTCTTCCTTCTGGCAGGGTGTGCTGCCGGGGAAGGCGACGGTGCTGGCTCGACCACCACAATACAAGAACCCGCCACGCACAGCGCAGCACAAGAGGAAACTACCGTGCTCGCAGGATAAATCGGTTATGAGAGCCACCCCACTATCTAGCGTTCCTCGCACCGTGACAAGGAGCCACACTGTCCCTGTCCGGGTCTGTCCTTTAGTCATCAGAGTCGTCAGACCGTTGTAGTCCGCGGCCTCCGGACCGGCATGAGTCGCCACGAAGGCAACCAACGCGGCCACTACTATCTTCAACGGGTGCATTGCCGGGCGCGTCATCTCTGCCACACTCCTCGCCCCTAAATGGGTGAGAAAGGGGCGAGACTCGTCAGCCCCGCCGAGTTGCACAACGCAGCCACTCTAGCAAGGATCGTTACCAGGGGCGTCTACCAGACGGCATATTTTTTCCTAGCCCAAATGAAGTAGGTGTATGCCAGGTGGCATAGATTCCGGTGCCCTAAGCCCCGGTCCTAGCGAAGCTGGGACCTAGGTACCGCCGCAGAGCTAGCACCTAGGGCGGGGTATTATGGGCGGCTTGTGCACACACATAGAGCGTTATGAGCTGGGGTGCGTGGGGGTTAGGACCAGGGCTATGCGGAACACGAAGTTCCGAGAACGCGGGAAAGGCAAACTTCGTGGAATGCCCCTTCCACGAGCTTCAGCGAATAAGCTGTGCTCTCGTCCCTCTTGGCTTGTCTAAATCCTCGGAGTACGGTACGCCATACACAAACGCCCCTACCCTCACGGTTACGCTACTGCACCAGCGTTAGTCCAGAGAGGTAGGGTTATCTAACTGAGAACCCAAAGCGTGCGGGCCAGCTCTCTTCCTGTGAGCACTCTGAATTCGGTGGGCTCGGATGTAGCACCGCGCATATCTATCCACTGCCCCAAGATGTAATGGTATTAAGACCGTTGATAGGGGTGGGGACAAGCGGCTTGGTAGGCCCAGCGGGCTGATCCTATGCAAGTTACCGCATACGAATTTCCAAGAATCCACCTTCCACGCACTAGGGTGAATAGGGCTCTAGGCCCCGGTCCCGCAGGCTAGCCCGTAGCGTTCGAGGCGTCAGACATGAGCAAGTACACGCTCTAGCGGCCGAGGCACTCTTGTGAGATCCAGCGCGTCGACGAGCAAGCGCGCGTATCGGATCTTCCGCCCAGCGCCACTACCCATGAAGCGCCGAAGCTGCTCCTTAGTGGCCCGTCCTTGCCACGCAGGCTCCTTCTGGAAGGTGCGGAACGATCCAAGCTCACCCTGGGCGTCGAGGATCTCTTCCACGGAGGCGACACCGAGCGCGCGGATCAGCTCATCCTCCAGGTCTGCGACGCACACATAGAAACCGAGCGCTTCCATATCGGCGCGACTGAGGTTGGAGCCGAGGCCGGCCCGCTCGAGAGCGCGCCGGAAGTCACCTTCCTCTCCGGCGTCACAGAGGCCCGCCAGTCTGACATCAAGCCCCTGAGGACCAAATAGATCCAGGAAGCTGCGGATGTTCGTCGCACCACCCATTGGTAGAATAGAAATGTCCTCAGCGCCAAGATTCCGACCATGGCGTTCAGCTAGCGCTTCGAGCGCGACCTGGTCGCTGACCCCTTCAACAAGCACAACCGCACGTGAGTCGGCGCCGGTGGCTAGCGCGTGTGCCGCTGCGGCAACCAGTGGAGTACCTCCGCCGCCATCCGCCAGCTGTCGAGCTGGAGTATGGAATCGCCGCTTGTCGTTCACCTGCCTAGCTCAAAAGGTCTATGTAGCGCGTACACTCGCTTGTTCTCTTCGCTCGTCACCCACAGCTCCTTCGTTTTCGTTACAACGGACACGGACGGGTGCATTTTCCCAGATGCCGTCTTTCGCGTCGCCTAGCCGGACAGGTGGGTTTCGGCGCACCAAGGGACTCGCGTGCCGCACTAGGGGGTAAGGGACCGGTGCTATGCAGGATCCTGCATGCGGACTTCGGAGAATTTATCTTCCAGGAGTTTGGTGAATAAGGGCGAGACGAAGGGCCGGGTTGGTGTGGCCCCGGTCCTCCAACAGTCCCTCTCCCTAGGGACTTACACGATCCGACTAACGTCGGTCTCAGCGACACCTGCCTCTTCTGTTGCAAGTTTGGTTCCGGCGGCAGCAACGGCACCCACGATTACCGCAACACGGCTCGCGATTACGACGGCAACACGTACGACAGGGGTTGCGGCGCCCTCGATTTCTGCAGCAGCGTCCACGTCGTTCAGTATCGATGGGTTCGGCATCGGCATCAGTTGCTGCCCCGATGAGCCCTAGCGTTGAGGCTACCAACGCGGCTCCTCCGAGCTTCAACGCCTTACGCCGCGAGATGGCCCCGCTCTCAGGATCTATGCCTAGGTCGTCTAGGGAGCGCATCTCTCTTGTCGGTTCAGCCATCGGCCTCCTCCTTTCCCCAGAGGCGGGACTCGTCAGCCCCGCCTTAAGTTGACCAACGAGAACAAGTATGAATGGTTACAAGGACTGGCGCAACTTCCGGGAATTCGATTTCCAGGCACTTCGGTGAATAAGGGCATGAAGAGAGGGCCGGGGTATGGAAGCCCGGCCCTCCTAGCGCGTCTCCAATTTCAGGTTCTACTTGCCGGGTGCGCAACCAAATGCTAGTGGGTGGTTCTCCGGCTGCTTGCCTAACTCGCCCGCGCCAGGGTCGCCTTCATCGAACTCACCACCAGCCTTGTAGTGGTTCGGGTCGTTGAGACCGCAGCTGTGGCAAGACATCGTTGAGGCAGTGCAAGCGCTTGTAGAGGAGCTAGCTGCAACCGGTGAAAGTAGCGGCATATATGGCTACTTCCTTCAAGAAATCCGAGCAGCGCAACTCGACTCTAGCATCGATCAAGGTGAAACTGAAGACCGCTATGAGGGGCGACCATCAACAGGACAATAGTTCGGGAGAAGTGCTAGCAGAGATGTCAGGAAGCTGGACAGCACAGCGTCACTCCAACTGACAAAGAGTGCCACTTGTGGAGAGGTCCATAACAAGATAGTGAACGGTGAGATTAGAAAGGGTTGCAGTACGGTTGCAGTAAAGCCCCTCGATTCGATAACGAGACTTTCACCTTACGGCAAGTTCTGCCTGCAAATGGCCATATTTTCTAGCGCGCCCGGCAGGATTCGAACCTGCGACCGGCGGATTAGAAGTCCGCTGCTCTGTCCCCTGAGCTACGGGCGCCAGCTTCGCTTCGCACCGAGTGGTGCGAGAGCGGGTGAGGGGAATCGAACCCCCATCGCCAGCTTGGAAGGCTGGAGCTCTACCATTGAGCTACACCCGCGCGGCTTCTATTGCGGTCGGGGCGAGAGGATTTGAACCTCCGACCCCCTGCTCCCAAAGCAGGTGCGCTACCAGGCTGCGCCACGCCCCGCCGAGGCCGCAGGTGAGTATAACAAAGGGGTAGCAGGCTTTAAATCACCGCGGCCGGGGCTACCGCCTCTATCTCCTCGCCGAGGAAGCGGCCGCCCAAGGCCGCGAACTCCGCGGGATCCGCGCTGCAGACGTAGGTCGAGCTGCCGAGATCGTCGGCGTCGCGCGGGCGGCGGAGGTAGCCGCGGCGGGAGAGGACGTGGCCGACCTCCAGGGCGGTCTGGCCTGCGGAGGAGATCAGACGCACCTCAGGCCCGAGGATGCGGTTGATGGTGGCACTGATCAGGGGGTAGTGGGTACAACCCAGGATCACCGCGTCCACGCGCCGCCTCGTCAGGGGATACAGGTAACCCCGCGCCACCTCCTCGAGCTCGGGGCCGTCCACGACACCCCTCTCGATGAGGGGGACGAACTCGGGGCAGGCCTGCTCGTGTACCACGATGCCGGCGTCGTGGCCACGCACCGCCCGCCGGTAGGCACCGCTCTCCACCGTGACCTGCGTCGCCAGGACGCCGACGCGGCGGTTGATGGTGTCCACAGCCGCCGCCCGCGCGCCAGGCTCTATGACCCCTATTATGGGGGCGTCGAACTCGGCCTGGGCCGACTCGAGCGCGACCGCGGAGGCAGTGTTGCACGCGACGACGATGAGCTTCACGTCCAGGTCGGTGAGGTAGCGAATGATCTCGAACGCGAACTCCCTGACCTCCGCGGGGTCACGCACCCCGTAAGGGACCCTAGCCGTGTCCCCGAAGTAGACGGTGTGCTCGTAGGGCAGACGGTCCCGGATCTCCGCCAGAACCGTCAACCCACCGACGCCGGAGTCAAACACCCCTATGGGCCGCGGATCGCTCACGGGCCACCATTATAGACGGTTCGGAAGCTATTTATGCTTGTGCGTCACTGCGCAAGAGAAAACCGCCCGGCAAGAGCCGGGCGGCGCGTAGTGGAGGCGGCGGGAATCGAACCCGCGTCCGCGAGCGCGCCGTCCGCGAGATTCTACGAGCGTAGCTCCCGGTCTAGTTTCGCCTTCCTCGACGGACCGGGGCGCCGCCGAGGGGCTAGCCCGTTAGGTGTCCCCTCCGTACCCCGGGACCAGGACCCGGAGGGTGAGCCCACTAGCTGACACCGGGAAACCGGGCCGTGGGCCACCCGGACCGATGGGCTAAGCTACTTAAGCAGCTACAGCCAGTTCATCCACGCTTTCGCCGTGTATGTTTAGGTGCCGGCGTTTTACGAGTCTCCAGCAAACTCGGCTCGTCTCGCAGGACGCAGACCGCTCACGTCGAAACCGGTCGCCCCCATCAGGCATATTTTAGCATTCTGAAGGGGTTTATCAAACGGTGGCTAGCGGCGGAGGCGCTCCTTCATGGCGCGCTCCATCTCACGCTCGGCGGTACGGCGGGCGATCTCGCGGCGCTTGTCGTACTGCCGCTTGCGGCTGGCGACGGCAAGCTCGAGCTTGATGTTGCCGTTCCTGTCGTAGAGCCTGAGGGGGATGAGGGTCTTGCCGTCCTCCTGGCTCTTGCCTGTGAGTCGAGCTATCTCCCCTCTGTGAAGGAGCAGCTTGCGGTCGCGGGTGGGGTGCTGGGGGATGTTGTGCGCGTTCCCGTAGGGCGAGATGTGGGCGCCGAGGAGTAAGACCTCCCCGTCGCGCACCCGCGCGTAGCTCTCCTTCAGGTTCGCCCGGCCCGCGCGCACGGACTTGACCTCGGGGCCGGTAAGCGCGATGCCCGCCTCGTAGGTCTCCTCGATGTCGAAGTCGTGAAAGGCTTTCCTGTTGCGCGCGAAGTCCGTCACAGGCGCTTCACCACCCTGAGCTCGGCCCGCTGCATGAGCGGGAGGACGTCGAGCTGCTCGACGAGAATTCTGTCCCCCACCTTGTAGGAAGAGCCGATGGTTTTGTTTGAGAGGACGACACCGTTCGGTTCGAGCTCCCACCAACCGGGGAGCTTGCTGACGTGAACGAGGCCGGTCGCTCCGGTCTCCAGCTCGACGAAGAGGCCGAAAACCGCAGTACTCACCACGGTACCCTCCAGCACTTCCCCGACGCGGTCCTGCATCAGGCACATCAGCGTGTACTCGTCAGCTGTGCGCTCGCAGATCATGGACCGATACTCTCGCTCCGAGATGTGCTCGGCGATCCCGGAGAGGTCCGAGGGAGTCTCGTCTCCAAGGAGCGCGCGGTGGACTATCACGTCTGCGTAGCGCCGGATCGGGGAGGTGAAGTGCGTGTAGTCCTCGAGGGCGAGGCCGTAGTGGCCGCCCGGCTGGGGCGAGTAGAGCGCGCGTGGGATGGAGCGCAGGATCAGGTAGTTCACAGCGTCTGACTTGGCCCTCTGGGCAATCACCCCCAGGTTCTCGGGCGTCGGCTCCTCCTGGACGCCGATCGCGGCGAGCCTCTCCTTGAGCAACTCCAGCGATTCGGCGTCTGGCTTATCGTGCACCCTGAAAATGCCCTTCCCCTTGCGGCGCAGCATCCTGGCCACCGACTCGTTGGCGAGCACCATCAGCTCCTCTATTAGATCTCGAGCCGGCGTCGAGCGGCGTGTCCTCGCAGAGACGGGGATCCCCTCGTCGTCTATCTCGAACTCCGTCTCGCGGCCGCCGAGCTCCAGCTTGCCGCGCCTGGCGGCCCGCGTCTTGAGCCTGAGCGAGAGCTCGTAGGCGGCCCGGATCATGGCCGGCAGCACGACCTCCCCCTCATCGCGCAAGAAGGCATCCACTCCCTCGTAGGTGAGCCGTGCATCGCTCGTGATGAGGCTCCTGAAGACCGTCGCACTCCTCGTCTCGCCGTCGGGCGCGACCTCCATCTCGACCGTCACGGCGGCCCGCTCGACGTGCGGCTTCAGGGAGCACACGTCGTTGGAGAGACGCTCGGGGAGCATCGGCGCGACCGTGCCGGGCAGGTAAACCGAGTTGCCCCGGTAGGCGGCCTGTTCGTCAAGAGCGCCGCCTGGCTCGACGTAGTGGGTCACGTCGGCGATATGTACCCAGAGCCTGTATCCCTCCCCCGCCCGCTCGACGGAGATGGCGTCGTCGAAGTCCTTCGCGTCCATCCCGTCGATGGTGACGGTAGGAAGGTGGCGGAGGTCCCTGCGCTCGCCCGGGTCCTTACCTGCGACTACCTCGGCCTCGCCTTCCACCTTGCGCGGGAACCTTCGGGAGGTACCTATGGAGGCGAAGAGGGCCTCATAGACGTTGCGCGGGTCGTTGGAGGGCCCGATCACGCGCGTCACCTCGCCGCGCAGCGAGCGGTTCTTCTCGCGCGCGTTCACCAGGACGATATCCCCGGCCTCGGCGCCGCGGCGCAGCTTGCGGGCGACCAGCACAGGCCGCCGCTCCTCCACGAAGAGCGGGTCGGCAACCGAGTACTTGCCCCGGCGCACCAGCACGGCCGGCAAAATCAAGAAAGGACTCCTGTCTCAGGAAAGAGCACGTCCTGAGTCTATCACGCGACAGGTTGAAGGCTTCTCTAGATCTTCCTCAAGAACCGTGTCACGGAGAGGAAGCTGCCGACGACGCCTATTACCACGCCGACGACGACCAGGACCAGCAAGAGGAGGATGGGGTTGACCGCATCGGTGGAGATCGGGACGAAGGGCAGTGCGTCACGCGCCCAGTCGACGAACAGGAAGTTTATCCAGATCACGGTAAAAGCGGCCAGCCCGGCTCCGATCAGACCCTGCACCATCCCCTCGAAGACGAACGGGGTGCGCACGAAGCTGTCGGAGGCCCCGACGAGCTTCATCACCTCGATCTCCTTGCGACGGGCGAAGATGGAGAGCCGGATGGCGTTGGAGATCAGGAGCACGCTGGAGATCAGGAACAGCATCGTGGCGCCGTAGAGACCCCAGATCATGTACGAGGTGACCGAGTTGAGTCGCTCGATAGTCTGCTGCGGATAGCTCAGGTTATCGTCAGTGAACCCCTGTTCCTGCTCGAGCCTCTGAGCCACGGCCTCGGCATCGCTGGGGTCCTCCAGCTGGATCTGGATCGACGCTGGCAGGA
This sequence comes from uncultured Rubrobacteraceae bacterium, assembly GCA_963819315.1. Taxonomy (GTDB): domain Bacteria; phylum Actinomycetota; class Rubrobacteria; order Rubrobacterales; family Rubrobacteraceae; genus JALYGY01. The sequence goes on along the minus strand of CAWFVR010000018.1, from coordinate 231,131 downwards.
CGCCGGGCTCCAGGTTCTCGGAGAGCTCCGGCCTGTCCGCGAAGGTCTCCTTGAAAGCTGCGAGCGCCTCCTCCTCGGAGACGTAGTTGACGCCGGAGACCTCCGGCCAGCTCTTGACGTCGGAGATTATGCTGTCTATCTCCTCCTGTGTGGCGTCCGGCGGGAAATACGCCTCGACGCTCACGTCCTGGCGCACGGAGGAAGTCACCCCTCCGACGTGCGCGCTGACCAGCCATGCGACCCCAAGGACCACGATGCAGATGAACGTCGTCGTTATAGCGGTGATGCTCATCAGGAGGTTCAAGCGGACGTTCTTGAGGGCCTCCCGCATAAAGAACCCGAAATTAAACCTCATCGGCATAGGCCCCCCTCACCTTGTCCCTGATCACGCGCCCCTCTTCGAGGGCTACGACCCTCTTGCGCATCACGTCCACCATCTCCTTGTCGTGGGTGGCGACGAGCACTGTGGTGCCTATGCGGTTGATCCGGTGCAGAAGCTGCATTATGCCAACGCTCGTGCCCGGGTCCAGGTTGCCGGTTGGCTCGTCGGCGACGAGCAGCGGCGGCTGCGAGACGAAGGCCCTGGCGATGGAGACGCGCTGTTGCTCGCCGCCCGATAACATGTCAGGGTATTTGTCCATCTTCCCAGAGAGGCCCACGAGATCTAGTATCTGGGGCACCTTCGTGCGGATGGCGCGGCGCCTCTGGCCTGTCACCTCCATCGCGTAGGCGACGTTCTCGGCAGCCGTCTTGTTCGGGAGCAGCTTGAAGTCCTGGAAGACGGTCCCGATGTTGCGTCGGTGGCGCGGGATCTTGCGCCGCGGCACAGACGAGAGCCTGACTCCCTTGACATAGATCGCGCCAGCCGTAGGCTCTATCTCCTTCAGGATCAGGCGCACCATCGTGGACTTGCCGGAGCCGCTCGCCCCGACCAGGAAGACGAACTCGCCTAGCTCTATCTCCAGGTTCACGCGCTCGAGCGCGACCGTGTCTTTACCATATAACTTGGTGACTTTGTCGAATCGGATCATTACCTCTCCAGATGTGACGCGCCGGGCGTGATATGCGCCGCAGACGGCGGCCTGAGCTTCCAAAGTCTCAACCGGCCAGGGGGGAAGATAACAACAAAGGTGGGCTTTATCAACTGGCGGGGATCCCGCTCAACGGGATTTCCTGTATATCGCCGGAGAGGGTAAGGCTGCCCTTCTGGACCTTTACGCCCGTGACTTTGGCGCCGAACGGCAAATCTGTTACAGGGTACGAGAAGCGCGTCAACGCGAGCAGTTGCTCGGAAGTGACGAAGCCGGGCGCACCTTCGACCTGCTCCGGCTGGAATATGAGCAGCCCGTTTTGCAGGGACAGGCGCCCCCGCACAGTGACCGGCGCTCCGAAGCCGAGGGACATCCCCAGGACGACCAGGTCGTCCTCGAGCTGGACGTCCTGCACGGGCACCCCGGACCCTACCTGCGCGAGGCGCGAGACGTTGTCCTCCGAGAGTGTCACGCTCAGCTTACCCGAGAGCGGCTGCTCGGTGCTCACCTCGCCGCTCGTCGCGCTCTCCATAATGTTCAGGTTGAACGGGTCGAGATCCATGACTACGTTACTGGTCTTCACTCCGGCGATCTCGATCCCCTTCGCCGAGACGAGGGCCTTCGAGAAGCTACCCGCGTACATCATCGGCGCGGGACTGCTCTCGATCTCCACCTCGGGCGTCTCCTCGAGCCCGAGCTGGTCCTGCAGGAGTCGCGCGGTCGCCGATTCCAGCAGCGCCGGCAGGACGGTGAAAGGGGCGAGCACGATAAGAACCAGTACCAGGAGAGCGAACAGCGTCTTCCCGGACACGGCGCTAGGCGACGGCTCTGATCTTCAGGTAGGCGTAGATGAAGTCGTCCAGGTCGCCGTCGAGGACGCGGTCCACGTTGGCTGTCTCCTCGCCGGTCCGGTGGTCCTTGACCAGCTTGTAGGGGTGAAGTACGTAGGACCGGATCTGTGACCCCCACTCGATGTCAGCCTTCTCCCCGCTCTGCGCGGCGATCTCCTGCTCGCGCCTCTCGCGCTCCAGCTCGAAGAGCCTCGCCCGAAGAACGCGCATCGCGACCTCGCGGTTCTGGTGCTGGCTTCGCTCGTTCTGGCACTGGACAACGATGCCCGTCGGCAGGTGCGTTATGCGTACAGCCGAATCGGTCTTGTTGACGTGTTGCCCGCCTGCCCCGGAGGCCCGGTATGTGTCTATCTTGAGGTCCTTCTCGTCGACCTCGACCTCGACCCTGTCGTCTATGACGGGCGCGACGGCGACCGACGCGAAGCTGGTGTGTCTCCGGGAACTTGCGTCAAACGGGCTGATCCTCACCAGCCTGTGGACACCGCGCTCGGCAGAAAGTAGCCCGAAGGCGTACTCGCCCGAGACGGTGAAGGTGGCGCTCTTTATGCCGGCCTCCTCGCCCTCCGTGTACTCGATGACCTCGAGCTCGAAGCCCCTGCGCTCGGCCCAGCGCCGGTACATGCGGGAGAGCATCTCGGCCCAGTCCTGCGAGTCCACCCCGCCAGCGCCGGAGTTTATGGTGAGGATGGCATCCCCCTCGTCGTACTCGCCGGTGAAGAGGCGCGCCACCTCCTGCTCCTCGAGCACCCGCTCGACCCGCCGCAGTTCTTCCTCGACCTCGGAGATGAGGTCACCATCCTCGTCCGCGAGCTCGAGCAACTCCTCGGAGTCGGAGAGGCTTCCACGCAGCCCCTCCAGAAGTCCGATCCTTCCCTGCACCCTGGAGAAGCGGGCCGAGAGCTCCCTGGCCCTCTCCTGGTCGTCCCAGAAGCCAGGACGGCTCATCTGCTCGCCCAGCTCGGCCGCCTCCTCCCGCAACCCCTCGACGTCGAAGAACGCCTCGAGTTCCGCGAGGCGTTCCTCGAGCTCCGAGGTCTTTTCGCTCAGCTCGGACACTAAGCCGCCGAGCCTCCCTGCGCCATCAGCCGCTGGTGCTCAGGCGTGTTCTGGAGCCCGCACTTCTTGTACTTCTTCCCGCTACCGCACGGGCACGGGTCATTGCGCCCGATCTTGCCCTCCGAGCTCCTGGGGCTCTTTGGCCGCTGGTTCGGCTCCTCTTCCCCACCGCTGTAGGAGAGCTGCTGCATCTCCTCCTCGCGCAGCATGACGTTCTCTATGCGATAGATGTAGGTAACGTAGTCCTCCTTGAGGCCCCGCTCCATCTCCTGGAATATGTCGAAGCCCTCGCGCTTGTACTCGACGAGCGGGTCCCTTTGACTGAGTCCGCGCCAGCCAATGCCCTCGCGCAGGTAGTCCATCTCGTAGAGGTGCTCGCGCCAGCGGGAGTCGACCACGGAGAGGAGGGTTCTCCTCTCGGCCTCTTCGAAGGACGCGACGCCGTCGGTGCGCGCGAGGCCGCGCTGCTCCAGCTCGGCGGTCCGCTCCTCCCACTCGGCCCTGCGCTCCTCCAGTCGCTCGCGGGCGTCGGTGAGGACCAGCTCCAGGACATCCTCGCTCGAGAGGTTCTCGACGTCGAGAGCCTTGAACTCTATGGTCGTCGGGTAGAAGCGGTTAATCTCCGCCGCCAGAGTCTCCAGATCCCACTCCTCCGGGTAGACATCGCCGGAGACGTACTGGGACACGACCTCCGTGAGCACCTCCTCGACGTAGCCCATCGTGTCCACGTCCTCGCCCATCAGGATGTCGCGCCTTATGGCGTAGATCACCTCGCGCTGCTTGTTGAGCACGTCGTCGTACTCGAGGATTCGTTTGCGGATCTGGAAGTTGCGGCTCTCGACCTGCTCCTGTGCGCGCCTGACGGAGTTGGAGATCATGCCCGCTTCGATCGGCACGTCGTCCTCGAGCCCGATGCGATCTATGACCCCCTGCATGCGGTCGCCGCCGAAGAGCCTCAACAGATCGTCCTCGAAAGACAGATAGAACCGAGATTCGCCGGTATCGCCCTGGCGCCCGGAGCGGCCTCTGAGCTGGTTGTCTATGCGGCGCGACTCGTGTCTCTCGGTCCCGAGCACGTAGAGGCCGCCGAGCTGTGCAACCCCCGGACCGAGCTTGATGTCCGTTCCGCGGCCCGCCATGTTCGTCGCGATGGTGACCGAGCCCCGCTCTCCGGCCTCGGCGATGATCTCCGCCTCCCGCTCGTGCTGCTTGGCGTTCAGGACGTTGTGCCTGATCCCGCGCCGCTTGAGAAGCCCGGAGAGGTGTTCGGAGACGTCCACGGAGACCGTACCCACCAGGACCGGCTGGCCCGCCCTGTTGCGCTCGACCAGGTCATCGATGACGGCTCCGTACTTGGCCTTCTTCGTCTTGTAGACCAGGTCGTCTCTGTCGTCCCGGATCATGTCCTTGTGCGTCGGGATGGAGACGACCTCCATCTTGTAGATGTGCATGAACTCGTCGGCCTCGGTAGCCGCCGTGCCCGTCATCCCCGATAGCTTGTCGTACTGCCTGAAGAAGTTCTGGATAGTGATGGTTGCGACCGTCTGGTTCTCCTCCCGGATCTCCACGCCCTCCTTGGCCTCTATGGCCTGGTGGAGCCCCTCGGAGTACCGTCTCCCCTCGAGAACCCTCCCTGTGAACTCGTCCACGATAAAGACCTGACCGTCGCTCACGATGTACTCGACGTCCTTGTGGAAGAGCGCGTGCGCCCTGAGGGCCTGGTTGAGGTGGTTGACGAGGTTGGTATTGACGTCGTCGTAGAGGTTCTCGACGCCAAGAGCCTTCTCTACCTTCTCGACGCCGCTCTCGGTCGGGGCGATCTGGCGTTTCTTCTCGTCTACCTCGTAGTCCTCGCCCTCCCTGAGACGCGGGATTATAGCAGCGAAGCGGTAGTAGACGTCGGCGGCGCTCTCAGGCATCCCGGAGATGATGAGCGGCGTGCGCGCCTCGTCTATCAGGATCGAGTCGACCTCGTCCACGATGGCGAAGTTGAGCTCACGCTGCACTAGTTGATCCGTGGACGTCGCTATGTTGTCCCTCAGGTAGTCGAAGCCGAACTGGGCGTTGGTGCCGTAGGTGAGGTCCGAGTCGTAGGCTACCTTGCGCTCCTCGAAACCCATATTGTCCTGAATGAGACCTACTTTGAGGCCGAGGAACTCGTAGATCTCGCCCATCCAGCTCGCGTCGCGCCTGGCGAGGTAATCGTTGACGGTGACGATGTGGACGCCCTTGCCGTTCAGGGCGTTGAGGTAGACGGGCATGGTCGCGGCGAGCGTCTTGCCCTCGCCTGTCTTCATCTCGGCGATCTTACCCTGGTGCAGGGCGATGCCGCCCATGACCTGCACGTCGAAGGGCCGCATCTCAAGTGTGCGCCTGGACGTCTCGCGCACGACGGCGTACGCCTCGGGCAGGATGTCGTCGAGGGTCTCGCCATTGCCCAGCCTCTCGCGGAACTCGTCCGTTTTCGCCCTCAAGGCGCCGTCGGAGAGCTTCTCCATCTCCGGCTCGAGCGCGCTAACCGCCTCGACACGCTGCTGGAGGGCCTTCACCTTCCGGCCCTCGCCCATCCTCAATATCTTCGTCAGCAGATTAGCCAATGATAAACACCAACCTCAGATCAACGCACCTTGCGACGGCCGCCCGTGCGCGGTCCGCCATCCCCTATAGTTTAAGGTATCCGGAGCTATCTTGCGGGCTCTATGAGCCCGTAGTCGCCGTCTCTACGCCGGTATACCACGTTTATGTCGCCGGTATCGGCGCTCGTGAAGACGAAGAAGTCGTGGTCGAGGAGCTCCATCTGGAGGACCGCCTCCTCCGCGCTCATCGGCTTCATCTGGAACTGCTTGGTGCGGACTATGCGGGCTTCCTCTTCCTCCTCGACGACGAAGGGTTCGGGCTCTATGGGCGGCTCGTATTGGGAGTTCTTCATCTGGCCGTGCCAGCGATCTATCTGGCGCCCCCTGTACCGTTTGACCTGGCGCTCGAGTTTGTCCGACATGCGGTCTATGGAGGCGTACATGTCCTGCGAGGCCTCGCGCGCCTTCAGGACCGTCCCGTTGATGAACAGGGTCGCCTCGGCAATCTCGGGATCCGGGATGGAAGGGTTGCGCTCGTGGATAAGCTCGACCTCAGCCCGGGAAGCGCTGCGGTCCTCGTCGAAGAACTTGCTGACGCGCTCGACCTTCTCGAACGCGTAGCGCTCCAGCGCCTCCGTCACCGAGATGTTGCGCCCCTTGACCGTCACGTCCACGTGCGCCTCCCTTCGGTCAGGTATGTGGCTGATCAGCTAACCAGCGTTTCGGCCTGCCGGCACACCGACAGGCTCTCGAGCCCCAGCTCATACGCTACCCCGGCCCGCGCAGGCTCCCGCGCCACCCGGACCTCGAGTTTCACTCACCGCTTCTAGTTTATCCGATACGCGATCTCCTGCGCTCACAAGGGGTCGTCCAGAGCCGGCCGCCGGCACAACCTCGAGATCGCAAGCTCAAGCCCTACACCGTCCTGCAGAGGCTCACCGCGTGCACCTCTTGCGCGCCACCCGCCAGGAGACTCTCAGCGCACTCGCTCGTCGTCGCTCCGGTGGTGAAGACGTCGTCCACGAGCAGTATCCTACCCCGCGCACGCTCCCGTACCGCGAAGGCTCCCGCGACGTTGGCCCGCCTCTCGGCGGCGGAGAGCTCGACCTGGTCCCGGGTCTTTCGAACGGCTCGCAGCGTATCCGAGAAGGGTGCGTTCAGTCCTGCCGCGACGCCGCGCGCGAGGAGCTCCGCCTGGTTGAACCCGCGGCGCCTGAGCCGAGAGCGGTGCAGCGGAACGGGGACGACGGCATCGAAGTGCTCGCCGCGGTCGAGGATTCCGAGCATGAGCGGCACGGCGAGTCTGTCCACTACCCTCGTGTAGCCCCTGTACTTGAGGGCGTGCACGATCTCCTCGCCGACGCCCTCGTACCTCAGGGGGGCGCGGGCGCTCTCGAAGCCCAAGTCCATCCCTTTGCACTCGTCGCACACGAACGTCTCGAAGGCCGTAGGCATCCCGCACCGCGCGCACACCGGGCGGCCGATCCGGGGCAGCGCCTCAAAGCACTCGCGGCAGAGGAGGTCGCTCGCCCGCCTCCCGCAACCGACGCAGCGCTGCGGGAAGATGAGGTCGGCGAGCGCCGAAAGGTAAGGGTTCGAGGTCTCAGGCATTCAGGTTTCAGGGACGGACGCCAATTCCCGCCGTCCGCAGCCGCAACCACGACGGCGCGATCCCAGCTTGTCTTACCAGTGCTAGATATCGGGCGCGAGAAGGAAAACCTGAAGCCTTATACCTGTAGCCTGCCTAGAATCGCAGACTCCTTGGCGGCAGCACGACCCCGGGGTTCACCCGGATCCCCTGGTCAAGGACGTTCCCCTCGCCTACGACGCAGCCAGCCCCGAGCACCGAGAGGCCGCGGACTATGGCGTCCTGTCCGACCCTCGCCCCCTTACCGATGATCGAGCCGCGCACGACGGCGCCAGCCTCGACCTCGGCGCCATCGAGCAGGATGCTGCCCTCGACCACCGCGCCTGCCCCCACGCGGCAGCCGCTCCCCAGCGCGGAGCGCCCGCCTATCGTCGCGAGGCTATCGATCTCGCACCCCGCCGCCACCGATACCGGCGGGAGGAGCTTCACGTTCTTGCCCTTCCTGACCGAGCCGTCCACGTCGCAATACTGGAACCCCTCGCGCGGGGCCCCCACCGCCCCGGAGAGCACGTCGTGGCAGGCGGCGAGGTAGCTGCGCGGCGTCCCGATGTCCCGCCAGTAGGAGCTCGAGACGTGCGCCCGCAGCCGGCCCAGGGCCTGCAGCTCGGGGAAGATCTCGCGCTCTATCGAGACCTCGCGGCCTGGCGGTATCATCTCGAGGACCTCCGGCTCCAGCACGTAGATACCGGCGTTCACCAGGTTCGTCGTGACCTCGTCTGCGGCCGGTTTCTCGATGAAGCGGCGCACCACCATGTCGTGGTCTACCTCGACGAGGCCGTAGGCCGTCGGGTCCTCGACGCTGGTGAGCGTGATCGTCGCCAGCGCCTCCGTCTCCTTGTGCATCTCGATGAGACTCTTCAGGTCCGTTCCCGAGAGCACGTCGCCGTTCACCGCGACCACGGAGCCCCCTTCTCTCAGGAACCGCGCGGCGTTCTTGATACCCCCTGCGGTCCCGAGCGCGTGCTCCTCGACCGCGTAGTCTACCGAGAACCCCGCCAGGTCGAACCCGGCGAGGTACTCCTGGATGGGGGTGGGCAGGTAACCCAGGGAGAGCACAGCCCCATCGAGGCCGCCGTTTCTCAGGAAATCCAGCATGTAGCCCATGAACGGCCGGTTCCGCAAAGGCACGAGCGCCTTGGGAACGTCGTACGTGATCGGCCGCAACCGAGTCCCCAGCCCCCCAACAAGAATAACGGCTTGCATAGGAGTCGCAGACTACACCATCCGCCCGGCTCAGGCTACGGTTAAGTCTTAACCTGTACTACAGAGAAAGCTGGACCGGAAGCAAAGCCTCCAGCTCCGCCGCGGCGGGCTACAGCAGCCCGGAGCCCTGGACCAGCGCTGAGAGGGGGATGATGAGGAGGCCGAACAGGGTGGTGGCGACAGCCAGGGCGTATACGGAGAACTTCACGGCTCCGGCGCCGTCCTTCGCGGGCCCTGCCGGTTCCTCGAAGAACATGTTGCGGATAATGCCGAAGTAGTACGGGACGGAGAGGACGCTGTTGATGACGAGCGCTCCGACGACCACGTAGACCAGCACCGAGCCCGACTGGGCTCCGGCCAGGATGATCCAGGCCTTCCCGAAGAAGCCGCTGAACGGCGGTAGCCCGACGAGGGAAGCCATGAAGACGCCCATGCTCAGGGCGACGCCGGGGCTGGTCCTGATCAGGCCGTTGAAGCTCTTCGTGTCCTCGCCGACGAGGTCTATGACGAGGAAGGCGCCGAGGTTCATCACCGCGTAGGCCGCGGAGTAGATCAGGATAGCCTCCACTGCCGTGGGGACCGCCTGCCCTTGCAGCGCCGCGAACGCCGCGAGGATGTACCCCGAGTGGGCCACCGAGCTGTAGGCGAGCATCCTCCTCACGTTGCTCTGCCGCAGCGCGAAGAGGTTGCCGACGAACATCGTCAGGATGGACATGAACGCCATGACCGTGGTCCAGGTCGGCGCCGCCTCGGGCAACCCCTCCAGGAGGACGCGCAGGAGAGCTCCGAAGAAGGCGGCCTTAGGCGCGACGGAGAGGAACGCGGCGGCGCTCGTGGGGGCGCCCTGGTAGGCGTCCGGGGTCCAGAAGTGGAAGGGAGCCGCGGAGACCTTGAAGGCGAAGCCGGAGATTAGTAGCACCAGCCCGAGCACCGCTACAGGGGAGAGGCCGCCGGAGAACGCCTCGGCAACGTCAGTGAGGCTGGCCGAGCCGGCTACTCCGTAGATCAGGACTATCCCATAGAGGAGCACGGAGGAAGCTATGACGCCCGTGATCAGGTACTTCATCCCACCCTCGGCGCTCTCACGCCTGCTCCGGTCGAAGGCGACCATGGCGTACGAAGGAATGGTTGCGAGCTCTATGGCGAGGAAGAGGCCGAACAGGTCCCGCATCGAGACGAGCAGCAAGGAGCCGAGCACTACCGAGAGGATCAGGGTCAGATACTCCCCCTCGTCGCCCGTGTACCCCGACCAGCTCGCCGCCGCCAGGATCGCGAAGAACGCCGAGCCGGCCACTATCAGCTTGAAGTACAGCGCGAAACCGTCTACCACGTACCCGCCCCCGAAGAAGCTGCCCGATAAGCCGATCGCGAGCAGCACAGCCGCGCTTCCGAACACAGCCAGCGAGCCCAGAGCAGCCAGCCCCGCAACGAGCCCGATATTGCGCTCGGCGAACACCCCGACCATGAGGACGAGGATCAGGAACCCTGTCGCGACGAGCTCCGGAAGGAGCGCGAGGAAGGCTTCACCCGTTACCACTAACTACCCCCTATCGCGCTCAAGATGGCTTCCACGGCCGGCCGCTGGACGCTTGTGAGCAGCGCCGGAAAGATGCCGAGGACCAGCAACAGCGCGGCCAGAGGGACTATCGCCGCCATCTCGACTGGACCGGCGTCGGAGATCCCTTCGTACGCGGGCCGCTCGATGGGGCCGAAGATCACGCGCGCCAGCATGTAGAGCAGGTACATCGCGGAGAAGATTATCCCCAGAGCCGCCAGCACTCCCTGTACCGGGAACGCTTCGTAGCCGCCCATGATGCTAAGGAACTCGGAGATGAAGACAGCGAGGCCGGGGAGCCCCATCGCGGCCAGAGCGCCCAGAGCCAGCAAGCCTCCGGCCCACGGCATCCTGGAAGCGAGCCCGCCGAGCTCGGAGATGCGGCGCGTCCCGGTCCGGGCGGCGATCACGCCGACCAGGATGAACAGCAGCGCCGAGTAGAGCCCGTGCGAGACCTGCTGGAAGACGGCGCCGTTCAGTCCTACCGCGTTCCCCGACGCCGCCCCTAGCAGGATGAAGCCCAACGTGCCGATCGAGGAGTAGGCGACGAGCGCCTTGAGGTCCGGCTGTAGGAACGCGACGAAGGAGCCGTAGAGGATGTTCATGACGCCGAGGACGGCCAGGAACGGCAAGAACGGTTCCACCCCTTGAGGGAGCAGGGGGATGGCTATCCGGATCAGGCCGTAGGTGCCGAGCTTGGGCAGGATGCCCGAGAGCACCACGTTCGTCGAGATCGGGCTGGAGACGTACACGTCGAGTAACCAGCCGTGCAGCGGCACTGCGGGGACCTTGACCAGCAACCCGAAGAGGATCGGGGCCGCGATGGCGACCTGGGCCGTGCGCGAGAGGCCGCCGCCCGCCGCTCAAAGCGGCCATCGAGAAGGTATCCGCGAGGATGCCGAAGGCGAGGAAGCCGGCGAGCATCACCGTCGAGCCGAGGAAGGTGTAGATGAAGAACTTGATAGCGGCCTGGCGCCTGTTCTCGTCGCCCCAGATGCCCACGAGGAGGTACATCGGGATCAGCGTGATCTCGAAGAAGACGTAGAAGAGGATCAGGTCCTGCGCGGCGAACACCCCGAGCATCCCGAGCTCGGCTATGAACAGGATGGCGAAGTACTGCTTGAGGTTACCCGCACGTCCCACGACGCCACGATGGCTATGAGCGTCAGCAGGGTCGTTAGCCAGAACATCCCGAACCCAAGGCCGTCGAGCCCGACGCGGTAGCCCATGTTGAGCGACTCTATCCAGGTCGCGTCCTGCGAGAGCGCCGCGACGCTCAAGGTCGCCCCCGAACGCGAAGTAGACGTACGTCGCGAGCAGCAGCGGCACGGCCGCGACGCCGAGGGCCGCGTAGCGCACGAGGCGCACGTCGTCCGGCAGGAGCAGCATCAGGATAGCGCCGAGCAGCGGGATGAGGATGGTGACGGTCGTGATCACAGGCGCGACCCCACAGCGAAGGCGGCGATGGTGATCAGCGCGATGATGGCGAACACCAGGAACGCGTACTGCGCGCCAGCGATGATCCCGATGATCAGGACGCTGAGCAGGATGAACAACGCGTAGTTCTGAACCCCGCCGCTCTGCAGCCGCCTGCAGCAGTTCCCCGTACCCGGATACGGAGCGCCCGACGCCGCCGGTGAGCCCGCCGACGAGGACCCGCCGGTCGAAGCTCGCGCGCGTGGCGCCCCAGCCACATCGCGCCCGCACGAACGTCGCGCCGTAGAGCGCGTCGAAGTACCAGCCCTTGTCCAGGAAGGTGTAGAGCCAGGAGAACCGGCGTGCAGAGCGCCCCGGCCAGCTCCGGCCTCGCGATGTAGAGCGCGTAGGCGAGCCCTATGCCGAGTAGCGCCGCCAACGACGGAGATCCCAGCCAGCACGAAGCTGAACGGGTGCGCCTCCGGTCCCAGCGTCTCGCTGGCGAACTCGCTCGGATGCACGAACTCCGCGAAGTAGTCCTTTACCGGTATCCCGAACCCCTCCGGGATGCCGACCCAGCCGCTCACGATGGAGAGGAAGGCCAGGAGCATCATCGGCCCCGTCATGATCCCCGGCGACTCGACCGCGGCCCGTGGCTCCCTCGGTGCGCGGCTCGCCGGTGAAGGCGAGGAAGATGGCGCGGAAGATGTAGAAAGCGGTCAGGAACACCGTCATCAGCGCCATGCCGAAGAGCACGTAGTAGTGCTCGTCGTAGGCCGAGGCCACGATCGCGTCCTTCGACCAGAACCCGCGAGAGGGAAGATCCCCGAGAGCGAGAGCCCGGCGATGACCATGGTCCAGAAGGTGATCGGCATCCTGCGCCGCAGGCCCCCCATCTCGAAGAGGTTGTAGGAGTCCATCGCGTAGATGATGCTGCCGGCGCACAGGAACAGGAGCGCCTTGAAGAAGGCGTGGTTGTAGAGGTGGAAGATGCTCGCCGTGTAGGAGCCGATCCCAAGGCCCAGCATCATGTACCCGAGCTGCGAGACGGTGGAGTAGGCGATCACACGCTTTATGTCATTCTTGACCAGCGCCATCGTCGCGGCCATGAGCGCCGTGAACCCGCCGATGTAGGCCACGACGAGCATGGCCGTGCGGGCTCTGGACGAAGATGTCGTAGGTGCGGGCCACGAGGTAGACGCCCGCGGCGACCATGGTGGCGGCGTGGATCAGGGCGCTCACCGGCGTCGGGCCCTCCATGGCGTCGGGGAGCCACACGTGCAGCGGGAACTGCGCGCTCTTGCCCACGGCGCCGATGAAGACCAGTATCACGGCCGTCGTGAACAGCGAGCCGCCGATAAACCCGGCCTGGGCCGCCAACGAGATGTCCGATGAAGGCCGTCGATGCCGGTCGTCGCCCAGAAGATGATGATCCCGACGAACAGCGCGGCGTCCCCGATCCGGGTAACGACGAACGCTTTCAGCGCGGCGTCGCGCGCCGATGGCTTCTCGAACCAGTGCCCGACCAGCAGGTACGAGCACAGGCCGACCAGCTCCCAGAAGACGTAGAGCTGGATGAAGTTCGGGGCCAGGACCAGCCCGAGCATCGAGGCCGTGAACAGGTTGAGCACGGCGTAGAACCAGGCGAAGCGTTTATCGCCCTCCATGAAGGCGCCCGAGTAGAGCTGGATCATGAGGCTCACGAAGCTCACCACGACGAGCATCACCGCCGCGAGGCCGTCGATGTAGACGCCCATCGGGAAAGAGCCGCCGGCGCCGAGGTCGATCCAGTTCACGGAGAACTCTATCGGCGCCCCGCCGCCTGGGACGATGCCGGCGACGAAGAGCAGGGCGAACACGGAGAAGACCAGCGAGATCGTCACCCCGAGGATGGCCACGTACTGGGCGTTCTCCTTGAGGAGGCGTCCGAACAGGACCAGCACGAGGAAGACCAGCGCCGGGAGCGCCGGTATGGCCGTGATGATCAGCTGTTGGCCTACGGTCTGCACGGGCCTCCCTCTAGCCTCTCATCGAGGTTACTTCGTCCACGTTCACGGTCCGCCGCGAGCGGAACACGGCGAGCACTATAGCGAGTCCGACCGCGATCTCCGCGGCCGCTATGGCGATCACGAGCACCGCGTAGCTGACCCCGAGCCCCCCTGCGTTCGGGCAGATAGTCCGCGAAGGCGACGAGCGTCAGGTTGACGCCGTTTATCATCAGCTCGACGCACATAAAGATGACGACGGCGTTGCGCCGGATCAGAGCCCCCCACGCCCCGATGGCGAAAAGGAACGCCCCCACCACGAGATATCCCTCTAGCGGCGGCGCGGAGACGAGCGCGTCGAGGAACTGCTGGACCTGGGTCGGCATCTGTGGCATTACTCGCGCACCCCCCGATCGACGCCCTGGCCCGATCTTGCGGCGGCTAACGACGATGGCAGCCACCACGGCCACCAGGAGCAGCACCGAGGCGACCTCGAAGAGCAGGGTGAAGATCTCGGCCCCGCTGGCTTACGCCGAGCAGGTCACGCCCGAAGGCGGCGACCTCCCGCGGTCCGTTCCCGGCCTCCGTCGCTCCCCAGTCCTCGGCGGCCAGCACGTAGGCCAGGAAGAGTCCCGACGCCCGCGGCCACCAGGAAACCGGCCCAGAACTGGCGGTTGATGATCGTGCGGTAGCGCCTGACCTGCGGCTTCTGGGTGAACATGATCCCGAACAGGATCACCACCGTCACGGCGCCCGACGTAGATGAGGACCTGGAACGCGGCGAGCGCTGGCGCGTTGAGCATCACGAAGTACCCGGAGATCCCGAGGAACGACCCCGACATGAACAGCGCCGAGTGCACGACGCTGCGGCTCAACACCACCCCGAGCGCCGAGACCAGCGTCATCCCGGCCAGAAAAGCGAACGCTACCGTCAAGCCGCTTCGTCCTCCGGTTCTGGGACGCTCTACGGTCTTGGGAGCTTTCTTGCCTGTGGGCTTTTTCTTCTTCTTCACGGCCGGCTTGGGGTCTATCCTCGGGTCGACGGGACGCTCGCCGAACTGCCTGGCGAGCTCCAGGCGGTTGTAGGCCTGCGCCTCGAACTCCTCGGTGTGGTAGATGCAGTTGACCGGGCAGACCTCGACGCAAAGCGAGCAGTACATGCAGCGCGAGTCGTCGATCACGAACCCTACGGCGTAAGGCTTCGGCTTGCCCGAGCCGTCGGCGTCGCGCTTCACCTGCTCGATCGAGATGCAGTGGTCGGGGCAGATCCTCATGCACTGCAGACAGGCGATGCAGCGGTCCATGTCCACGGTGAGCATCCCGCGGCTACGTTCCGGGAGCTCGCGCTTGTACTCGGGGTACTGGCGGGTGATCTTCTGCCCGAAGAGGTGCTGCAGGGTCACCCCCATCCCCTTCAGAATGCCCTGTCCTACTTGCGGCATTTCGAAACCTCCTAGAACAGGAACACGAGCATCAGCCCCGGCCGTCACGAACAACCAGATCAGCGTTATCGGAACGAGCATCTTCCAGCCGAGGTCCATGAGCTGGTCCATCCTGAGACGGGGCACGCTCCACCGGATCCACTGGAAGGTAAACATGATGAGCGCCGTCTTGATCCCGAACCAGACCCAGTTGAAGTTCCCGAGGTCGAGGAAGGGCAGCGGCGGCTGCCAGCCGCCCAGGAACAGCGTCACGGTGATCGCCGACATGACCGCCATCGAGGCGAACTCGGCGGCCTGTATGAGCGCCCAGGTCATCCCCGAGTACTCGACCATGAACCCGCCGACGATCTCGCTCTCCCCCTCGGGCAGGTCGAAGGGAACCCGCTTCACCTCGGCGAGCCCGGAGATGTAGAAGCGTTATGAACATCGGGAACTGGGGCAGGAAGTACCAGGTCCAGATCGTATCCCCCTGCGCCTCGACCACGTCGACGAGCGAGAGGCTCCCCGAGAGCATAACGACGCCGAGCAGGCTCAGGATCAGCGGCACCTCGTAGGAGATCATCTGCGCAGCCCCGCGCAAGGCGCCGAGCAACGAGAACGCCGAACGGCTCCCGTATCCGGCCATAACGACGCCGAGAGCGCCGATGGAGGTGATCGCGACGAAGAACAGTATCGCGACGTTGAGGTCGGCGACCACCGCGTCGGGCGCGAACGGGACGACCAGCCACACGAGCGCGGCCGGGATGAACATGGCAATCGGCGCCCCGAGGAAGACCCAGAGGTCCGACCTTCCAGGCGAGACGTTCTCCTTGGTAAACAGCTTGAACACGTCGGCGGCGGGCTGCAGCAGCCCGCGCGGCCCGACCCTGTTCGGCCCGTAACGGAGGTGGATGTACCCCGAGACCTTCCTCTCGGCCATCGTCAGGACGGCGGCGAGGTTGAGCACGAGGAACAGCACCGCCCCGAAGGAGATGAGCAGCCGGATCGGCTCGACTTCGAGCAGGTTGAGGACGGTCTGCATCTACTTGTCCCACCCGCCGGAGACGGGGTCGACGAGGCCCATGATCGGCATGATGTCGGGCAGATAATGCCCTGGCACGATCTCCTGCAAGAGCTGCATGTTGCAGAAGCTCGGGTCGCGGTAATGGACCCTGTAAGGCGTGTCCGAGCCGTCCGAGACGACGTGGACCGCGTACTCACCGCGCGGGCTCTCCACCCGTCCGAAGCCCTCGCCCTCGGCCGGTCGCATGCGGCGGCCCGATGATCCCCCATCACCTCGCCCTCGGGCATCTTTTCCAGGCACTGCTTGATGAGCCTGTATGCTCTGCAGGCACTCCGCGATGCGGACCCTGTAAGAGGCCTCGACGTCTCCCGCCGTATCGGTAATGACGTCGAACTCCAGCTCGGGGTAGACGCTGTACGGGTAGTCGCGCCTGATGTCGAAGTCCACGCCGGTGCAGCGCAGGGCCGGGCCGGTCACGCCCATCTCGACGGCCTGCTCCTGGGTCATCTTCCCGACGTTGCGGGTGCGGGAGATGAAGATCTCGTTCCCCGCGATAAGGTCGACGAAGTCCCGCTGGAAGTGGTCCTCCAGGCTCTCGATGTAGTCCCAGATCTTCTGCGGTATGTCTGGCGGAAGGTCCGCCTTGACGCCCCCGATCCGTGATGTAGTGGAACATCATCCGCGCGCCCGTCACGGCCTCGAAGATGGTCTGTATCCGCTCCCGCTCCCTGAAAGCGTAGAGGATCGGGGTGAAGGCCCCGAGCTCCAGCATGAGGAAGCCGATGGATGGGATGTGGCTCGCGAGCCGCATGAGCTCGCACATGAGGACGCGGATGTACTCGGCCCTCGGTGGTATCTCCACGTCGAGCAGGTCCTCGACGGCGAGGCACGTAGCCGTGTTCGTTGTGCATGTTGGCGAAGTAGTCGAGCCTGTCGGTCAGCGGGATGACCGCCGGGTACATGCGGTTCTCGGCGATCTTCTCCTGGCAGCGGTGCAAATACCCCATCACGGGGTCGCACCTGACCACGGTCTCCCCGTCGAGCTCCAGGATGAGCCTGAGGAGCCCGTGCATGGCGGGGTGCTGCGGACCCATGTTCATGTCTATGGTCTCGAGCCCGAACTCGTCCCTGATGTCGGGGCTTACGAGCCGGCTGCTCGCCGGCTCGGTGAGCGCGCCCTCGTGATCTGCGCGGCGTTCTTCGCCTAGCATACTCCTACCTCAATCCCTCGAAGGTGCGCTTGGTGCTGATCTCGAAGCTCTTGAGCAACGGGTGGTGGTCGAAGTGGTCCTGCCACATGTACGTCCTCCGCAGGTCGGGATGCCCCGCGAAGGCGACCCCGAACATGTCGTAGGCCTCCCGCTCGTGCCAGTTGGCCGTCGGATAGACGTTGGTGACCGTCCCGATCACCGGCTCCGTCGCCCTCGATGGTCGTCTTGACCCTCACCGTGGCCCCGCGGAAGTCCATCAGCTCGTAGGTCAGCTCGAAGGAGCCCTGCCTGTCCACGACCGTGATGAACGAGAGGTGCGGGATGCCTAGAGTCTCGCGCGCCGTCGCCAGCACGGCGGGAACGTCGTCCGGGCTAGCCACGACCCGCACCACGTCGCCGACGATCTCCGCCTCTTCGCAGCCCGTGGCGGTTGCCGAGACCATCGAGGTAGCGCTGCAGCCGGGTCTGGAGATCCCCCTCCGGCAACGTGAGGGCCACCTAGGCGTTCTCCTTGCCATCAGCACCGCCGTTTGCGCCTGCCGTTCCCTGGCGCTCCCTCCTTCGCCCTGGCCTCGGCTTCCGCCGCCTTCCTGGCTCTGGCCTCTTCCTTGAGCCTCTTCTTCACCTCGGGGGGGACCCAGCCGACGTCGGTCTGGGAGGCAGGTGGCATGCCGGCGCGCTCGAAGACGTAGGTGCGCTTGAGCGGCCTGATGCCCTTCGAGGCGCGGGGCCTTGCCCTCGCTGATCCCGGTGTACTCACGCTCGGGCAGATACTCGTTGATGGTGCCGTCCTCGTCCACGAGAGCGGGCCTGGGCCTCTCGTAGCCGACCTGCTGGTCGCGCTCTATCTTCTTCTGGAGCGTCATGATCCCGAAGATGAGCGCCTCGGGTCGCGGCGGGCAACCAGGCACGTAGACGTCCACCGGTATCACCCTGTCCGCCCCCATCAGCACCGAATACCCGTCGAGGAACGGGCCGCCGGAGATCGCGCATGCCCCCATCGCTATGACCCACTTGGGCTCGGGCATCTGCTCGTAGAGGCGGGTCATGCGCTCGGCCATCTTGGTCGAGACGGTGCCCGAGACGATCATGACGTCAGCCTGCCGCGGGGAGGCCGCGAAGAAACCGGCCCCGAAGCGGTCGAGGTCGTTGTGGGCCATGCCCGTCGACATCATCTCTATGGCGCAGCAGGCCAGCCCGAACTGCAGCGGCCACAGCGAGTTCTTGCGCGCCCAGTTGAAGAGCTTGTCCGTGCTAGTGGTTATGAGGTTCGGCTCGTTGAACTGCTGCATCACACCCACTTGAGGGCCCCCTTCTTCCAGGCGTAGACCAGGCCGACGCCAGGATCAAGACAAAGATAACCATCTCCACGAAACCGTAGACGCCGAGGCTCCTGTAGATGACGGCCCACGGGATACAGGAAGGCGGCCTCCACGTCGAAGACGAGGAAGAGCAGCGCGAACACGTAGTAGCGGACCGGGAAAGGCCGCCACGGGTCCGTAACCGTCATCTCGCCCGTCTCGTAGTTCTGCGCCTTGGTCGCTCGACCTCCGGCCCGGGGAGATCAGACGCGCCAACACCAGCGTGGTCGCGACGAAACCCGTGACCAGCAACATGAAGATCCCCACGTACAGATAAACCATCCCGTAGGAGGCTCTCCTGTTGCAACAGACCTAGCGCCAAATCGCAGCCTTTCTACCCGATAACTGACCGAAATATACCCGCGCAGGCAGAAACTTTCAAGCGGCTACTAAGAGTAGCAAAGTGCGTCTAGCCGCCCCTTCGCGCTTGTAGCATCTCAGCCGCCGCCGGTGGTCAGCACTTTACGTCTGCTACCGTCGCACGCGCAACGTCAGGCCCAGCTTTACGGGCGATCTGTGTTGTTAGACCGAACGCTTGATCGGGCTGACATCAGGATCGGCGTGTCACCTTGTTGAAAGTTTGGCACCGGTCAGACTGAGGATCGATAGGAGGAGGAACAGTACGTGGCCTATGTTATAACCGAATCGTGTATTGGCACGAAGAACACGGCTTGCGTGGGGGCGTGTCCGGTGGACTGCATCTACGACGCGGATGACCACTTCATTATCAACCCCGCGGAGTGCATCGACTGCTCCATGTGCATGCCGGAATGCCCGGTGGAGGCCATCTATCCCGGCGACGAGGTCCCCGAGGACGATGCAGCATTACATGAGCAAGGCCGCCGAGTTCGACTACTCGAACACCGCGCCCGGCGTCGAGCTCAACTAGTCGGACGACATTTTTTGGGGGACAACGTGGCCGATTTGAAGCAACGCAGCCTGGAAGAAGTCAAGGCCTTGAGCGTCGAGGAGGCCGTGGAGATCATGCGCCAGGCCGGCATCGTCGGCGCTGGGGGCGGCGGTTTCCCGACCTACTTCAAGTACAAGGCCGCCCAGCCGCACCTGCTCGTCAACGCCACCGAGAGCGAGCCCGGCTACTGGGGGGACAAGCTGGTGCACAAGGAGACATCTGAGGAGTTCCTGCAGCTCTTCGAGGCCATGAAGGCGATCTTCGAGTTCGAGCAGATCTCCATGTGCGTTCACGAGAAAGACCGGGAGTGGTTCGCCGACTACGCCGAGCACGCAGATGACGGCGTCTTCGACATGCGCTACGTACCGAACACGTACGCCCTGGGCGAAGAGAAGACCCTCGTCAAGCACGCCACGGACACCAGGGTGCCCAGGTTCGTGGATAACCCGGACGGCATCCAGGCGCCCGGGGATGCCGCCGGACGTCGGCAACATCGTCAACAACTCGGAGACCTTGCTCAACGTCTACAACGCGCTCTTCCTTGGCAAGCCGCTCACCACCAAGTTCTTCACCGTCTACGGCGAGGAGATAGACACTGAAAGTCTACGAGGTCGCCGATAGGGGCCTCGGTGAGCGAGGTACTAGAGATATCGGGGCTGGACGTCGAGAACTCCAGCCACCTCACGGTCCTTGACGGCGGGCCTTACCTGCACGATACGAGCATCCAGGAGCTGGGAACGGGCGACGCCTACGTGCGGCGGATGACCAACTCCCTCTTCCTGATCCCCCGGGGCAGGCAGGGCAAGGAGTACGCCGGGATAGTAGACCGAGCCTCCCGAAGAAGGCATCGTCTCGCTGGTCGGCAGGATCTCGGGCGTGAACCTGCCCCTGGGCGGTGGTCTCTTGAAGCCGGCCACGCCGCTCGTCGCCGAGGGCGACGAGGTCGACTACGAGCAGAAGATCGGGGAGCCAGCCGACGAAGGTTTCTCGATTGGCGTGTGGGCTAGTCTGGAGGGAGAGATATCCTCCATCGAGAACGACATCGTGGCCATCGCCGGCGGAGCGATACCTCAGGATGAGGCCGAAGCCGAGGCCGAACCGAGCATGGCCAGCGGCGAGCCACCCCGGGGAGAGGCCGAACCATTTCAGGAAGCCGAAGCGAACCGATAGCACGCCTCCCTACGGTCGGCTTGTCAGCACGCTCGCCCTTCTAAGGCCTCGCTTGTCAGCACGCTCGGGCCTTCAGAGGCCCTCGCTTCTCAGCATTTCAGCCTTGCTCTTGTGCTGAGAGAAGCTGAGAAGCCGCCTGGCGAAGCCAGGTGGCGTGCTGAGAAGCGAGGGCCCCTGGGCCCGAAGCGTGCTGACAAGGCGCCAACGGCGCCGTGCTGACAAGCCGACCGTAGGGAGGCGTGCTATCCGTTCCCGAGGATCTGGACGAACTGCACGAGCATCTGGCGGTAGGTCTCCAGGCAGGAGGCGACGACGTACTCGTTTGGGCCGTGGTGGCCGCCGCCGATGGGTCCGAACTCGACGCCAGGGATGCCGGCACGCTGGAAGTAGACGATGTCGGAGGCGCCGTGGCGTCCGACGCCCACGGGGTTGCCGCGGAAGTGGCGGGCGGCGACCTCGCGCAGGGCCTTGACGTAGGGGTTCGAGCGGGATACGTAGGTCGGTTCGCGGTGGAAGAGGACTTCGACGTCGGCAGGCGCGTCTATGGACCGGATCTGGCGCACTATCTCCTGCGGGTCCTGGTTGGGCAGGAAACGGATATCGAGGTCGTAGGTGCAGCGGTCGGGGACGCGGTTCAGGACGTCGCCGCCGATGATGCGCGCCAGGTTCATGCTAGGGTAGGGAAACAGAGGGTTGCGCTCGCTGGCGAAGGGCAGCTCGGCGACGCGGCGGTAGTGGTCGTGGGCCATGAGGACCGCGTTCTTGCCGAGCCAGGGCGTAGAGCCGTGGGCGCTCTTGCCGTGGAGGGTGATGCGAAGGTCGAGCACGCCCTTTGACTGGGTGCCCACCTGGAAGTCTGTGGGCTCGCCGGTGATCACGAAGTCCCCCACGTGGCCATGCTCGATAAGTACCTCCGCGCCGGTACGCGCGCCGTGCTCCTGCTCCTCGTCTGGGACTACGAGGAGCTCGACCGTGGCGTCGCACCCGATAGTGTTCAGATCCTCGACGGCGTACATCATGGCCGCGAGAGCGCCCTTCATATCGTAGACGCCGCGGCCATAGAGCTCGCCGCTCTCCTCGTAGGGGTCGAACTGCCGCTCCTCGCCCGGCACCACGTCGGCGTGGCCGTGCAAGAGTATGCGCGGCTCGCCCGAGCCCACGCGGACCACGAGGGAGGTGAGATCCCCGTGCGGGCCGGCGCCTTTGTACCGGGTCGCCTTCATGTCCCGAGCCTCCGAACCAGCCGTGGATGAAGTCGATCGTGGACCGGGCGACGCCCGGGGTGTACGACCGGAAGCGTACAAGCCTACGCGTCAGAGAGAGTATCTCGGTGCTGTTTGTAGTTACCGCCAGTTGAGCGCCGTTCTAGCCGATCAAGCCCCCGGATGACCTGCGTATCCTACCAACCAGAACCCTGGGCGACCAGAATCGGGTTGCCGCGCCTCTAGGATGCGACGGGGCTTCCAGCTTCGAAGGCTATGGTCGCCCCGAGCCTGGAGAGCTTCTCCTCGAAATCCTCGTAGCCGCGCAGAATGTGGCGAGCTCCGTCCACGATCGTGGTGCCCTCGGCGACCAGGCCAGCCAGCACCAGCGCAGCCCCGCCCCGCAGGTCCGGGGCCTGCACGATGGTACCGGAGAGAGTTCTGGGACCCTTGACGAGGGCGCGGTGGCCGCCGAAGAGATCTATGCCCGCGTTCATCCGGTTGAGCTCCTCGGCCACCTGGAGCCTGTTCTCGTAGACGTTCTCGGTGATGATCCCCGCCCCCGTAGCCTGGGTGAGGGCGACCATCATCTGGGCCTGCAGGTCCGTCGCGAAGCCGGGGAACGGGAGGGTCGAGACGTCTACCCCGGCGAGGTCAGCGGGGTCATCCACGCGCACACGGACCCCGCCAGCTGGGTCGTCCAGGTCGGTGATCTGCACACCCATCTCACACAGCTTCTCCAGCTCCATCTTGAGGTGATCCCTGCGGGCCGTCTTGATCTCCACGTCCCCGCCTGTGGCGGTAGTCGCCATGATGAAGGTACCGGCCTCGATGCGGTCCGGCATCACCGACCACTCGACGGGCTCCAGCTCCTCGACGCCCTCGATGACGATGCGGCCCGTCCCCGCCCCGTTGACGCTCGCGCCCATCGAGTTCAGGAACTCCGCCAGGTCGACGACCTCCGGCTCGCGCGCGCCGTTCTCGATGATCGTGATCCCATCTGCCAGGACAGCAGCCATCATCACGTTCTCCGTGGCGGTGACGCTCGGGTACTCGAAGTTCACCTCCGCGCCCCTGAGCCCCCCCGGCGCCGTCGCCTTGATGAAGCCATGATCCAACTCGACCTCCGCACCCAGAGCCCTGAGGCCATCGAGGTGGAAGTTGAACTTGCGCAGGCCCAGGTTGCACCCGCCCGGCGCGGAGACCTCGGCCTCGCCGAAGCGGGCGGCGAGCGGTCCGAGGACCACGATGGAAGCCCGCATCTGGCGCACCAGCTCGTAAGGTGCGCAGTAGGAGTCGATATCCGAGGCGTCTATCTCGAGGGTGTGCCCGTGAAAGTAGGCGTCGGCCCCCAGGCCTTCGAGGACGGCGAGCATCGTGTCGACGTCCTTGATGCGAGGCACGTTGCGCAGGGTAGTCGTGCCGGGCGCCAAAAGTGACGCGGCGATGAGCTTCAGGGCCGCGTTCTTCGCCCCGGAGATCTCCACCTCGCCGTGGAGCCGTGCTCCTCCTTCGACGAGAAAACGCTCCATTTCCTCCACCCTCCCCGATACAGCATTCATACAGGCCCGATCGGTTGTGCAAAGATACTATGACTGAAGCAGGTTACGCAACGGTAACAGCCTGATAACGGTTGCGTTACAACCGCGGAGGCCGCCGGGCTAACCCTCTCCCCGTACCTCCGCGCTACACGGACCAGGTTCTCCGCCACGCGCTGGCGGCGCATGACCTCTTTTCGCCTCTCGTCGTCATCCGAGACCTCGGCGAGATCCCTCTCGGCCTCCTCGACGCGGCTCTCGGCCTCCTCGACGTCTATCTCCTCCGGCGGGACAGCCTCCTCGACCAGGATCTGGACCAGGTTCTCGGAGACCTTGAAGAAACCGTCGGAGGTAGCGTAGATGCTCCGCTCCTCGCCCTGGTGGATGCGGACCTCCCCGGTCTCGACCGTCGAGACGGTCGGGGCGTGGTCGACCAGGACCCCGAGGTCGCCGTCAGCTATCCTCGTGATGACGAGGTCGGCCTCGCCGTCGAAAACAGGCCGCTCAGGCGTGATGATCCGGCAGAAGAGCTGCCTGCCTTCGCGCCGCTCCTCGCGAGCCTCCGTCACCGCCGCTCGTCGCCTTCCTCAGCCTCGCCGCCTTCCTCAGGCTCGTCTTCCTCGCCTGAGTCCTCTTCCTCAGAGCCCTCTTCCTCAGAGCCCTCCTCCGCTTCGGGCTCCTCGCCGGACTCGTCCTCCCCTTCGGCCCCTCCCTCTTCTCCCTCTTCTTCCTCCTCGGCGCTCATCCCGCGGGCCTTCTCTATAGCCTCGTCGATATTGCCGACGAGGTAGAAGGCCTGCTCCGGCAGCTCGTCGTGCTTACCTTCGACGACCTCCTTGAACGACCGGATCGTGTCTTCGAGCTCGACGAACTTGCCCTCCATGCCGGTGAACTGCTCGGCGACGAAGAACGGCTGCGAGAGGAAGCGCTGGAGCCTCCTCGCCCGGCCCACGATGACCTTGTCCTCCTCGGAGAGCTCGTCTATGCCGAGGATGGCGATAATATCCTGCAGCTCCTTGTAGCGCTGGAGAATGTTCTTGACCTGTTGGGCCACTTCGTAGTGCTCTTCGCCGACGATCGAAGGGTCGAGGATCGTCGAGGATGAGGTCAGCGGGTCGACGGCCGGGTAGATGCCCTGCTCGGCCAGGTTACGCGCCAGCTCGACCGTCGAGTCGAGGTGGGCGAACACGGTGAACGGGGCCGGGTCGGTGAAGTCGTCCGCGGGAACGTAGACGGCCTGGAAGCTCGTTATGGAGCCCTTCTTGGTTGACGTGATGCGTTCCTGGAGCGCCCCCATCTCGGTGGCGAGGGTGGGCTGGTATCCGACCTCCGACGGCATCCTGCCCATTAGCGCCGAGACCTCGTTGCCCGCCTGCACGAAGCGGAAGACGTTGTCCATGAAGAACAGCACGTCCTGCCCCTGCTCGTCGCGGAAGTACTCCGATACGGTTACGCCGGTGAGGCCGACGCGGAAGCGGGCGCCCGGCGGCTCGTTCATCTGGCCGAAGACAAGCGCAACGTTACCGAGGATGCCGGCCTCCTGGAACTCGCCATAGAGGTCGTTCCCCTCGCGCGTGCGCTCGCCGACGCCAGCGAAGACGCTCGTGCCCTCGTACTGCAGGGCGATGTTGTTGATCAGCTCCTGTATCACGACGGTCTTGCCGACGCCGGCGCCGCCGAAGAGGCCGACCTTGCCGCCGCGCCTGACCGGACAGAGCAGGTCCATGACCTTGATGCCGGTGATGAACTGCTCCGCCTGGGTCGAGAGGTCCTCGAACCGTGGCGAGGGGCGGTGGATCGACCAGTGGCCCTCCGGGTCCTCGATAGGGCCCAGCTCGTCCACCGGGTTGCCGAGTACGTCGAGAACTCGCCCGAGGACCTGCTCGCCCACGGGCACCGTTATCGGACTGCCCGTGTCCTGCACGTCTACGCCGCGCTGCAGTCCGTCCGTCGAGGCCATCGCCACCGTGCGGACCACGTCGTCGCCGAGGAGTTGCTGGACCTCGAGGACGAGCTCGGTCTCTCCATCCTCGTCGTCTCCGGGCGTCTGTAGCAGGACCGTCAGAGCGTTATAGATCTCCGGTATCTCCTCGGGGGAGAAACGGACGTCCACGACCGGCCCCTTGACCTCGACGACGGTGCCGACGCCTTCGCGCCGTTCTGTCTGCCCGTCACGCTCAGTCTCCCGCTGAGTCCCCGTCTGGCCGTTGCCGACCTCGCCGCGCTCCCCGCCGAAGGTCGAGCGATGGAAAGACTGGCCGCTTTCGCTCTCGGTCACAAAAACTCCTCCTCTAGCCGGCGGACAGCGCTTCGGCGCCCGCCGCGATCTCGCTTATCTCCCGGGTTATCTGGGCCTGGCGCGCCTTGTTCATCGCGAGCGTCAGGTCCCTGGCCAGCTCGTTGGCGTTGTCCGTGGCGTTCTTCATCGCCGTCATCCGCGCCCCGTGCTCGCCGGCCGCGCTCTCGAGGAGCGCCTGCCAGACCATCGTTTCAACGTAGCGCGGGACGAGCTTGCGCAGGATCACGTCCGCGTCCGGGATGTATTCCATGAACGTGGATGAGAGACCCTCGTCGTCGGTTTCTTCCTCGTCCTCAGGCGCCACCGGCAGGAGGCGCGTGACGACGGGCCGCTGGGAAAGCGCGCTCTCGAAGCGGTTGTAGATGAGGTAGACCTCGTCGGCCTCCTCCTGGTTAAAGAGTCTGGTGAGGTCATGGCCGATCTCGCGCGCCTTCTCGTAGGTCGGGCTGTCTGAGAAGCCGGTGTAGATCTCTTCCAGCTCGATGCGCCGGAAGCGGAAGAAAGCTACAGCCTTGCGTCCGCTGGCGATCTGGACGAACTCCGCGTCGCGCTCGCGCCTGAACTGGACAGTGCTCCTGAGGACCTGAGCGTTGAAGCCCCCAGCGAGCCCGCGGTCGGCCGTGACCGTGCAGATGGCGACCGTGTTCCCCTCGCGGCCGGTCAGCAGCGGCGAACTGCCTCCCGCGCCGCGGGCGACGTCGCGCATCATCTGCTCGACGTTCTCCGCGTAGGGCCGTGCCCGCTTGACCCGCGCCTCGGCCTTGCGGAACTTCACCGCCGAGACGGTCTGCAGAGCCTCCGTGACCTTGGCGATGTTCTTGACGGAGGCTATCTGCCGCTTGAGATCTCTGAGGGTCGCCAAGCCCTAGCTCCTCTCCTCCGAGGAGTCTTCGTCCTCCTCGTCGCTCTCCTCGCCGTCCCCGACGGAGACGTTCACGAGGCTCTCCTGCTCGGGCTCGTAGATCTCGTTGAAGTGCTCGATCGCCTCGCGGAGCTTCTGCTCGATCTCGTCTGTGAGGTCCTTCTCCTCGCGGATAGCATCGAGGATATCGCTGTGGCTGTCGCGCATGTAGTCCCTGAACTTCCTCTCCCAGTCAGGGACGTTCTCCGGCTCGATGTGGTCCAGGTAGCCGTTCGCGGCGGCGAAGATGACCGTCACTTGCTCCTCGACCGGCATAGGGTCGCGCTCTCCCTGCCTGAGGATCGCAGTCAGCCGCTCGCCGCGGGCGAGGGTCTGCTGCGTCGCCCTGTCCAGGTCGCTCCCGAACTGGGCGAAGCTCTGAAGCTCGCGGTACTGGTTCAGGTCCAACCTGAGCGTCCCCGCGACCTTCCTCATGGCTTTGATCTGGGCCGAGCCTCCGACCCTGGACACCGAGTTACCGGTATCTATCGCCGGGCGCTGGCCCGAGTTGAAGAGGTCGGCGTCGAGGTAGATCTGGCCGTCCGTGATGGATATGACGTTGGTTGGGATGTACGCCGAGATATCCCCTTCCTTGGTCTCGACGATGGGCAGCGCCGTGAGCGAGCCGCCACCGGCGTCCTCGGAGAGCTTGGCCGCCCTCTCGAGCAGCCGCGAGTGGAGATAGAAGACGTCTCCGGGATACGCCTCGCGCCCGGGCGGACGCCTGAGCAAGAGCATCATCTGGCGGTAGGCGACGGCATGCTTGGAGAGGTCGTCGTAGATGAGGAGCGCGTCCTCGCCGCGGTTCATGAAGAACTCGCCGATGGCGCAACCAGCGTAGGGGGCCAGGTACTGGAGCGTCGCCGACTGGGAGGCCGAGGCGTTGATGATCGTGGTGTAGTCCAGCGCGCCGGCCTCTTCGAGGTCGGCCACCACGCCCGCGACGGTGGCGTCCTTCTGGCCGATGGCGACGTAGATGCACTTCACGTCCTGGTCGGCCTGGCTGATGATCGTGTCTATCGCGATGGCCGACTTGCCAGTCTTCCTATCGCCGATTATGAGCTCGCGCTGTCCGCGGCCGATGGGGATCATGGCGTCTATGGCCTTGATGCCCGTCTGCAGCGGCTGCTTGACCGGCTGGCGCTTGATGATGCCGGGCGCGACGATCTCGACCGGGAGGTCCTCCTCGGCCTCGATCTCGCCCTTCCCGTCCATCGGGAAGCCGAGGGCGTCTATGACCCGGCCCAAGACGCCCTTCGCCGACCGGCACGCTCGCGAGGCGCTCGGTGCGCCGCACAAGGTTGCCCTCCTGGATGTGCGTGTCGTCGCCGGCGATGATGACGCCGACGTTGTCCTCTTCGAGGTTGAGGGCGAGGCCGATGACCTTCTCACCCCTCGCGTCCTCGAACTCGAGCATCTCCTGGTACATCGCGTTCTGCAGGCCATGGACGCGCGCTATGCCGTCCCCGACCTCCAGAACCTGCCCGACCTCCTCGGTGCGGACCCTGTTCTCGTAGTCCGTTATCGCGCTCTTGA
This sequence comes from uncultured Rubrobacteraceae bacterium, assembly GCA_963819315.1. Taxonomy (GTDB): domain Bacteria; phylum Actinomycetota; class Rubrobacteria; order Rubrobacterales; family Rubrobacteraceae; genus JALYGY01. The sequence continues at coordinate 203,237 of CAWFVR010000018.1, read as the reverse complement.
GTATGGAGGAGACCTCCTCCGGCCTGAGCCTGCCCACTAGATTACACCCCTCTCGAGCATCTCCTCCCGGAGGCCCTCTAGCCGCCCCCGGACACTGCTGTCAATCATGCGTCCTCCGTACTGAAAGACCGCGCCGCCCAGGATGTTCGGGTCGACGCTCGTCTGTAATATTACCTCACGGCCTTCGAGCGACCTCCCGAGCCGTTCCTTCATGCGGTCCAGCTGGTCCTCGGAAAGCTCCACCGCCGTCGTGACCGCGACCTCCACCTTGCCAAGGTACTCCTTCACGAGCTCCTCGTAGCGAAGCAAGATCTCCTCGAAGATCTCCTCCCGCCCGTTGTCCGAGAGGACCTTGAGAAAGTTCCTGGTCGTGAGGGACATCCCCTCGGTCAAAGCGTCTATCGCCCGGCGCTTCTCGCGCTCGGGGATCTGGCTCCCGTAGAAGAAGAGCCGCAACTCCTCGCTCTCCTCCAACGCGGTCTCGAACTCCTGAAGCTCTTCGAGGACCTCCTCGAGCTCGTCGCGCTCGCGGGCGGCCTCGAAGAGGGCTTCGGCGTAGGTCGAGACGGCGCTCAAGCTACCTCGCCTCTCCGGCGACCTCGGCCTCGAGGCTGTCGAGGGCCTCGGAGATCAGGCGCTCGTGCTCCTCGCGGTCCAGCTCGTGTTCGATGACACGCTCGGTTGCCACTATGACCATGCCCGCGACCTCGCGGCGCAGCTCGCGCAGGGCCGCGTCCCGCTCACGCTCTATCGCCTCGCGGGCGCGCTGGATGATGCGATCGGCCTCCTCGCGCGCCTCGCGCTTGGCTCGCTCGCGGGCGGCCTCGCCCTGCTTGCGGGCCTCGTCCAGGATCTGGCGCGCCTCGCCCCTGGCCTCTTCGATCTGGCGCCGGTACTCGGCGAGGAGCTCGCGCGCCTCGCTGCGGGTCTTCTGCGCCTCGTCTATGGCCTGCTCGATCTCCGACTGGCGGCGCTGGATCTGGTCGCGAATAGGCGGGTAGACGTAGCGGTAGAGCAGGAACAGGAGGATCACGAAGGTGATGATCTCCCAGAAGATCAGGCTCGTGTTGAAGAGGTCGAAGATCGGGTTCATGCGCGCTCCTCTGTACCTCCGCCTAGAGTACGAAGGCGACGAGCAACGCGAAGACGAGGCCGAAGAGCGCCTGCGCCTCCACCAGCCCGATGCCCAGGAACATTAGCGTCCGCGTCTGGTCGAACGCCTCGGGCTGGCGGTGGATGGCGGCGATGGTCGTCCCGATCAGGTAGCCCATCCCGATACCCGACCCGATGACAGCCGTGCCGGCAGCGACGCCGACCCCGATATACCTGAACCCCTCGGTGCTCCCTTGCAGTAGCGCCAAGATCGGCAATATCTCCATGCGTTGCTGCTCCTCTCTGCTCTTTCTCTCAATCCCTGGACCGCGACTAGTGATCCTCGCGGAACATTGCCAGCTCGATGTAAACCTGCGTGAGTATAGCGAAAATGTAAGCCTGAAGAACCGCGACGAAGATCTCGAACGCGAAGAAGATAACCGCGGCGGGGACGGAGATCAGGGCCATAAACGTCCCGAAGTACAGGATGAAGCTGAGGAAGACAAATATGATCAAGTGTCCCGCCAGTATATTTGCGTAGAGCCGCATCCCAAGCGTTAGCGGCTTGGAGAACTCCTGCACGACCTCGATGAACGCCATGAACGGGACCATGATGGGCTTGGCCGGCAACCCCGGCGGCACGAGGCTCTTGAGATACTTGATCAGACCGTTGCGCCTCACGCCCTCGTACTGCGTCAGGATAAAGGTCAGCAGCGCGAGCGTGAGCGTGAACGAAATGCTGCTCGTGACGGGGTAGCTGCCCGGGAAGAGCCCGATGATGTTGAGCACCAGTATGAAGACGAAGAGCGAGAGCGTGTAAGGGAACCACTTCTTGCCCTCCTCGGCGACCTGCCCACCGAGGTGGTTGCGTCCGAAGCCGTAGAGCTCCTCCACGATGACCTGGTACATGCCAGGTCGGTCCTTGAGGTACCTGGCGCCCAGGAACAGGATCAGGAACGTCACCGCCGCCCCGATGAACAGGAACCAGACGGACTTGTTGATGGAGATATCGATGGGCCCGAGGTGTATCGGGACTACCCAGGAGTGCTCCGCGCTCTCCCAGGTGTGGAGGATCTGCTTCCGTATCTCCTCCTGGGTCAACTGCTGTATCAGCGCCAGGTTTCCCATCAATTCCCCACCCTCCGTCCTGCTTCCTCGCGAGCCGATCCCCGTGCCTTGCGCTTGGCGCTCGGCTCGTTTCTAGTTCTCGCCACTCTCACCGTGGCGGCCACGTTCTCGGCTACGTACACCCCGGCGAAACCGACGAGCATAGGCACCACAGGCCACAGCCCGAGGTACGCCGGGATGCCGAGCACAGCCGCGGCGAAGGCCAGCCTCACCACGAAAGATCCAGCGCCAATCATCACGCCCGCAGCCATGGAGCGCCCGGAAAAGAGCGAGATCGTGAGCGCCGTCGAGACGAAGCTCAAGACCGCCACGCCCGCACCGTAGAAGAAAGACCACGCGTAGCCGCCACCATAGACGAAATAGAGCACCGCCGAGATCAAGACCGCCACGCCGAGCAGCCACGCCGAGTGCCTGAGCGCCAGCCGCCAGTGCTCGCTCACCTGTCGTCCAGATTCCTGATCGCCCGGTACACGTAGAACAGGCTCGCGACGAACCCGAGCACCAGCCCGACAAGCATGAAGAGCGGCAGCGTCCCAAGCCACCTGTCCACGAAGAACCCCGCAACAGTGGGCCCGCCGATAATAGCGAGTAAGGCGAACCCTAAACTGAAAAAACGGGCGTATCCCCCACCCGCTTCGTTCCTCTGGGAATTGGTGTCGGGCATCGACAAGATCATACCCTAACGTCCAAAGTGTTGCAAAAAGTTTCAAGCACTCGCCACCTTCGCAAAGATGGCCCCGACGCGAGCGCTCGCTCCCCACTCTCGGCGTTCATCCACGCTGCTCTTTACCCAACTTCGCAGCACACTACGCACCTTGCATCCCGGGAAAAGACCGCAAGATCTCCACGAGCCTTCACGCTCTCCTTCGTCAGGAACTCTTGTAAACCCAAGTCTACTTCTTTATTGACGCGATGTCAATAGACACGGTGTCAACAAGCTAGTACAGTTGTGTGCATGCGGGAGGCGAGATGACGGTGGGGCGTACGCCGCGGCGCAGGCGGCGGCCGGAGGAAGCGGAGCGGGCGATACTCGCGGCGGCGCGGTCTTTTCTGGAGGAGCATCCGTTCCGGGAGTTGACTGTTGAGCGGGTCATGGCGCGCACGGGGCTATCGCGGCCGGCGTTTTACGCGTACTTCCGGGACAGCTACGACGTGGTTACGCGCTTGCTGGAGGGCATTGGTGGGCTGCTGTTCGCGGTTGACCGGCGCTGGCTCACGGGGGTCGAAGGGGGGCGGGAGGAGGCGCGCGAGGTTCTAGTGGAGGCCTTGCGCGGGGGTGCGGAGACTTTTGTCAGGCACGGGCGGGTATTGCGGGCGATAGCGGATGCGGCGAGCCAGGACCCGAAGGTCGAGGAGGTCTACAGGTTCGGTCTGATCGAGCGCCTCATCGAGGCGGTGGCTGCCCGCATAGAGCGCGACGTCGAGGCGGGTTTATCACCGAAAGGTCTGGACCCTGAGGAGACGGCGCGGGCTCTGGTGCTCATGACCGAGCGGTACCTGCTCGACGCCTTCGGGCGGCCGGATGGGCGCCCGTCGCGCGCGAAGACGGCCGCGGTGGTCGGAACGCTAGAAGCGGTGTGGGTCAGGACCCTCTACGGATTCGAGGCGTAGGGGTTGTTCAGTCCTCCAGTGAGTACCGGATAATCTTCAGGCCCCCCTCGGCGGCGAGCTCCATAGCGAGGGGGTCCGGGTAGCCACCGGCGTAGCAGACTTCCTCGATACCGGCGTTCATGATCATCTTCACACACATCAGGCACGGCTGGTGGGTGCAGTAGATAGACGCGCCCTGGACCGAGACGCCATGGTAAGCAGCCTGGATAATGGCGTTCTGCTCTGCGTGCAGGGTGCGCTGGCAACTCTCGCGACCGTCCACGATCCGGATGAGGCATCCCACGTCGTCGCAGTGGGGCATACCCGATGGGCTCCCGTTGTAGCCGGTGGTGAGAATGCGCTTGTCATGCACGACCACCGCGCCGACCGCGAGACGCGGGCACGTCGAGCGCGTGGCGACCTCGTGCGCTATGCGCATGAAGTACTCGTCCCACGAGGGACGGGCGCGCTTCAGCGCGGCGTGCTCTTCGGAGGTGTCCACGTCGGCTCTCTCAAAGGGTTCCATACAACCTGTCTCCCGCGTCGCCGAGCCCCGGCACGATAAACGAACGCTCGTCGAGCTCGGGATCTACGGCGGCGGCGTAGAGCCTGACGTCGGGGTGCTCCCGGCTGAGGCGCTCGACGCCGGGCACGGCGGCGACGGCGTGGAGGCAGGAGATCCAGGTCGCCCCTTCGTCCTTCAGCTTCGTCAGGGTCGCCGAGAGGCTGCCGCCGGTAGCGAGCATCGGGTCGAGCACCAGGACCAGGTAGTCCTCGAGGTTCCGGGGGAGGTTCACATAGTACTCGATCGGCTGGGCCGTCTCCTCGTCCCTGAAGAGCCCCATGAACCCGACAGTGGCCTGTGGCAACAGGGCGAGTGCGCCATCGAGCATCCCGAGGCCGGCGCGCAGGACGGGGACGAGGCACACCGGAGCGGAGATCTCCTCCACCTCCGTCTCGGCGAGCGGGGTCCGGATCCGGACCGGACGGGTCGGCATGTCGCTGGTGGCCTCTGCGACCATGATGAGGGCGAGCTCCTTCATGGCCTGCCTGAACTCCGGGGTGGGCGTCCGCTCGTCGCGCAGGACGGCGAGCTTGTGCTGGCTCAACGGGCCATCTACGACGTGGAGGTTCTTGGCCTTCGGCTTCGCCTCACTCATAGAGTGGGAAAGCCTCGGTTAGCACCCTGGCGCGGTCGCGCAGGCCTTCGAGCTCGCCGCGGCTGGCCCTGACGATGATCTCCGCTATCTCGCGCATCTCGGCCTCCCCCATGCCGCGCGTCGTCATGGCTGCCGTGCCGAGCCGGACTCCGCTCGTGACGGTCGGGGGCTCGGGGTCGTTCGGGACCATGTTCTTGTTGCAGGTGACGCCGACCGACTCGAGCGTCTCCTCCAGTTCCTTGCCTGTCGTATCAGCCTCTATCAGGTCGACCAGGATCAGGTGGTTGTCCGTCCCGCCGGAGACGAGGTCGAGCCCGCCTTCGAGCAGACCATCGGCCAGAGCCTTGCAATTATCGACGATCTGGCGGGCGTAGTCTTTGAACTCGGGTTTGAGCGCCTCACCGAGTGCCACAGCCTTGCCGGCTATGGCGTGCATGAGCGGGCCGCCCTGCGTCCCGGGGAAGACCCGACTGTTCACTTTCTTGGCGAACTCCTCGCGGCAGAGTATCATGCCGCCGCGGGCGCCCCGCAGCGTCTTGTGGGTGGTCGTCGTTACTACCTCGCTGTAGGGGATCGGCGAAGGGTGAACCCCGGCCGCCACGAGACCCGCGATGTGGGCCATGTCCGTGAGGAAGAAAGCCCCGACCTCGTCGGCGATCTCACGGAACCTCTCGAACTCCAGGATGCGCGGGTAGGCGCTCGCGCCGGCCAGGATCATCTTGGGGTTCTCGCGCAGCGCGATCTCGCGCAGGTGATCGTAGTCGATAAAGCCGTCGTCGCCGACGCCGTAATGGACGAAGTCGTAGGTCCGCCCGGAGAAGTTGAACTTCGCGCCGTGCGTCAGGTGCCCGCCGTGGGCCAGGTCCATGGCGAGGACCTTGCCGCCGGGCTCGACCAGGACGGCGTACGCCTCCTCGTTAGCCTGGCTACCAGAATGAGGCTGCACGTTGACGTGATCCGCGCCGAAGAGCTCCTTCGCCCGGTCTATGGCGAGCTGCTCTACCACGTCCATGAACTCGCAGCCGCCGTAGTAGCGCTTGCCAGGGTAGCCCTCAGCGTACTTGTTCGTCATCACCGAGCCCTGGGCTGCAAGCACCGCCGGCGAGGTAAAGTTCTCGCTCGCTATCAGCTCGATGGTCGACCGCTGGCGTTCGAGCTCCCCGTCGAGCGCCTCCTGGACCGCCGAATCTACAACCTCGGTGTACGGACCTAACATACCTCTACCTCCGCTCTTCGGGTTTGGCGGCGCGCTGGTCGCCTCGTGAAGCTGATTTGGACACCAGTATCCTCGATGCTCTCCCTCGTCCTCCCTACCGGACGCATGACCAAACGGAGTATAAACGTTGTCCGTAAGGCCCTCAAACCCGGATCTCTACACTCGCGCGAGGCGCTCCAACGCCTCCTCCGTCAACTCCCCGGTAGCGCGCAGGAGACGCGTCCGTCCGCCCGAGAGATCCACGACGGCCGAGGCTTCGCCGGTCCCCGGCTCGCCCCCGACAACCAGGTCGACCGCTTCGGATACTCGCGCATCCACCTCTTCCAGCCGCGCGGGGGCGGGCTCGCCGGAGGGGTTGGCGCTCGTCGCGTAGAGCGGATCCCCGTAGGCGGCGAGCACGGCTCGCACGGCCGATTCAGCCGGCACGCGCACGCCGACGGTTCCGCCACCCGGACGGTCTAGCACGAGCGTCAGCGGGCCTGGCCAGTACGCGGCGGCCAGCGTACGCGCGAGCGGAGGAACGCTCGCGGCGAGGGCGAAGGCATCCCGGGGTGAGGCGCAGAGCAGGGCAACCGGCTTGTCCGCGTCGCGGCCCTTGATCTCCCGTATCCGGGACAGGCCCGCCTCCGAGGCGACGAGCCCCACGACTGTCTCCGTGGGGACGAGGGCCACCTCGCCCTCGCGCAGAGCTTCGGCTGCCTCGGCAGGGGAGACGCTCCCTGTCATCGTTCACGGCGCAGGAGCACAGCCCTTGGCGTGCCTGCTAGGTCGAGCCGGGTGTCGATGGGGATGAAACCGGCACGCTCTCCGAGCTCCCGCACGGCTTCGGCCTGGCCGTCCCCGAACTCGAGCACGACGTCGGCGCCGTCCGCGAGCAGCGGCGGCGTCTCCGCGAAGATGCGCCTGAAGAACGCGTACTCGTCAGGGCCGCTGTAGAGAGCGGCGGGCGGATCCCACCGGCGCACCTCGGGAGCGAGCCGCCGCTCGGCAGAGACCTCATCCACGTAGGGCGGGTTCGAGACCAGGAGGTCCACGGTCCCTTCCAAGAACTGCAAGCCGGAGGCCACGTTGGCCCGGTGGAAGTGTACCGTTGCCCCGTTTCGCTCCGCGTTCCGGCGCGCGATCTCCAGTGCGTCCTCCGAGACGTCAGTGGCGTGGACGTCGCAGAGAGGGCGCTCCTGGGCGATGGAGATGGCGATGGCGCCGGAGCCCGTCCCGATGTCGAGCACCCGGCACGAGCCGCCGCGCAGGTCTATCCGCTCCAGCGCCAGGTCCACGACGCTCTCGGTGTCGGGGCGCGGGATGAGGGTGTCCATGTTCAGGTCCAGCAGCAGGTTCCTGAAATACGCGTAGCCGAGGATGCGCTGCACCGGCTCGCGCTCGAGGCGGCGGGAGATCCAGGCGTCGTAGAGCTGCGCCTGCTCCTGAGTGAGAGGTTCGTCGTGGAGGGCTATCTCCCCGCGCTTTACCTCCAGCAACTCGGAGAGGAGGACCTCGGCTGAGGCTGCGGGCTCGGGGACTCCGGCTCGCTCCAGCCTATCTGCGGCGTCCCGGGCTGCCTGCCGGGCGCTCGGGGTCCGCACCCTATCAGCCGGGGGTTCCGGCGGCCTCGGCGGCGAGCCTGTCGGCGCGCTCCTTGGCGGCGAGCGCCTGGGTGAACTCGTCGAGCTCGCCGTTCAGCACGGCCTCGAGGTTGTGGGAGGTGACGCCGACGCGGTGGTCGGTTATGCGGCCCTGCGGGAAGTTGTAGGTGCGAACCTTCGCCGAGCGGTCGCCGGTCCCGACCTGCGCGAGCCGCAAGGCGCCTTCCTGCTCCCTGCGCTCGCGCATCTCGCGTTCCAGGAGACGCGAGCGCAAGATCCGAAGCGCCTGCTCCTTGTTCTGGAGCTGGCTCTTCTCGTTCTGGCAGGTCACGACGAGGCCGGTGGGCTTGTGCGTGATCCTGACCGCTGAGTCCGTAGTGTTCACGCTCTGCCCGCCGGGGCCGCTGGAGCGGTAGACGTCTATCTCGAGGTCGCCAGGGTTTATCTCTATCTCTACGTCTTCCGCTTCCGGCAGGACCGCGACCGTAGCCGTCGAGGTGTGGATGCGGCCCTGGCTCTCGGTCTTCGGTACGCGCTGGACCCTGTGGGTACCTCCCTCGTGCTTGAAGACGGAGTAGGCGCGGTCGCCCTCTATCTCGACGGTGACCTCCCTGTACCCGCCGACTTCGGCGGGGCTCGAGGCGAGGGTGCGATGGTTGAAGCCAAGGCGGTCGGCGTAGCGGGTGTACATGTCGTGCAGCTCGCCGGCGAAGAGGGCCGCCTCGTCGCCGCCCGCGCCGGCCCGGATCTCGATGATGACGTCCTTGTCGTCGTTAGGGTCGCGGTCGATGATCTCGGCCCGTATCTCCTCGGCCAACTCCTCGGCCCGCTCCTCGGCGGCCTGCGCCTCCGCCGCGAAGAACTCCCGCTCCTCAGCCGACTCGGCGCCCGGCACGAGCTCCCGCGCCTCCCGCATCTCGTTGACGGAATCAAGCAGGTTCTGGCAGAGTTCGGCTCCGCGCCGCAGGCGCGCGTGCTCCTTGGCGACCTCCCTGTAGCGTCTCTGGTCCGAGAATATGCCGGGGTCTGAAAGTTCTTCTGTCAGCGCGTTGTAGCGGCCGAGCGTCTCCTCGGCCAGCTTGATTATCTGATCGTCCATGCTTCTAGATCACCAGCTTGTTCGTAGCCTCGTCGGGCTCGATCCTGGCCTCGCTCTCCATCGAGAGCACCTTCTTCAAGGAGGCCATCGCGACCTCGACCATGTCGTCTGTAGGCTCGCGCGTCGTCAGCTTCTGCATCTGCAAGCCAGGCCAGACGAGCACCTTCACAACCGGGTTCTCCTGGTGCCTCGCGCTCCACATGATGAACTCGAAGGCGATACCCGCCACGAGAGGTATCACGATGAGCCGGCTCAGCACCATGAACAGCCACCCCTCGACCCCGAGCAGCGAGAAGACCAGGATGCTCAAGACCAGCACGTACAGTACGAAGCTCGTCCCGCAGCGGACGTGGCTGGTGTCCAGCCCGCGGGCGTTCTCGGGGACGAGCTCCTCGCCGCGCTCGTAGACCTTTATGGCTTTGTGCTCGGCTCCGTGGTAGGCGAAAAAGCGCTTCACGTCCTTGCTGATCAGGGTTATACCGATCAGGTAGGCGACGAAGATGGCGATCCGGATCCCGCCCTCGACCAGGTTGAAGAGCACGGGATGCTCGATGCTGTTGCCCACAAGCGCGCCTATTCCTTTGGTCCCGAGCACAGGCGCCACCAGGAAGAGCCCGACGCCGAGCACGGCCGCGAACCCGAGGGTAAACGCGATCTCCCGCTTGGAGAGGTCTTCTTCCTCACCAAGCGCGATGTTAGTAGACAACGTTAGCGCCTTCATGCCGAGCCAGAGGGTCTCGCCCAGCGAGAGAGCGCCGCGGATTATCGGGAGCCTGAAGAGCCTGCTCCGGCGCGTGATCGAGCGGAAGTCCTCGGCCCTGAGGTCGAGCTCTCCCGTCGGCGTGCGGACGGCCATTCCCCAGAAGTTGGGGGAGCGCATCAGCACGCCCTCCATTATGGCCTGCCCCCCGACCCTCACGGCCGGGCCCTACTGCCGGTTCTGGCGGGCCTGGCGCCTGTTCTCGAACCGCTGCACCCGGCCACCGGTGTCCACGATGCGCTGCCTGCCCGTGTAGAAGGGGTGGCTCGCGCTCGAGATGTCGAGCTCGACCAGCGGGTAGGTGTTCCCATCCTCCCACTCTATGGTCCTCTCCGTCTCTATCGTCGAGCGGGTCAGGATCGCGAAGTCCGCGCTCCCGTCGCGAAAGACCACGGGCCTGTACTCAGGGTGTATGCCCTTCTTCATCCGTTCCTCCATCTAGAATGAAACGCCACCATACTAGTCTAATACGTCTGTAAAGGAGGGACGCGGCCCGGAGCGCCGCCCCGCCAGGATGGCTCTGGCTAACCCCGGACGCGCTGCAGCTCGCGCAGGAACTCGGCGTTGGTGCGGGTCTCCTTTAGCTTGGCTATGAGGAGCTCCAGCTTGGCCGAGGGCTCGAGTGTGTTGAGGATGCTGCGGACCTGCCAGACCCTCTGGGCCTCGGCCGGCTCCATGAGGAGCTCTTCCTTGCGCGTCGAGGAGTCCTCGATGTTGATGGCGGGGTAGAGCCTGCGGTTCGCCAGCTTCCTATCGAGCCTGAGCTCCATGTTACCCGTGCCCTTGAACTCCTCGAAGATGACCTCGTCCATCCTGCTGCCGGTCTCTACCAGCGCGGTGGCGAGGATGGTGAGCGAGCCGCCGTTCTCGATGTTGCGCGCCGCCCCGAAGAACTTCTTGGGCGGATACAGAGCGGCGGAGTCAACACCACCCGAGAGGATCCTGCCGCTCGCCGGCGCGGCGAGGTTGTACGCCCTCGAGAGCCTGGTTATGCCATCGAGCAGCACTACCACGTCCTCGCCCTCCTCGACGAGGCGCTTGACGCGCTCGAGGACCAGCTCAGCCACCGCAATGTGGTTGTCTGCGGGCTGGTCGAAGGTCGAGGCTATGACCTCGGCCTCCTCCACGCTCCGCTCCCAGTCCGTGACCTCCTCGGGGCGCTCGTCGGCGAGCACCACGAATAGCTTGGTCTCGGGGTAGTTGGCTGCGATGGACTGGGCTATCTGCTTGAGAACGGTGGTCTTGCCGGCCTTGGGCGGCGAAACCACCATGCCGCGCTGGCCCTTGCCTATGGGGGCCACGAGGTCTATGACGCGCGGGGCGATGTCGTTCGGCTTCCACTCGAGGCGGAGCCTCTCCATCGGGTAAAGCGGCGTCAGGTCGTCGAAGTTCGGACGCCAGCGGCCCTTCTGGGGCTCGTTGCCGTTGATTGTTTCGATGCGCACCATCGCAGGGTACTTCTCTCCGTCGCGAGCGGGCCGTATCTGGCCGACTATGTAGTCTCCGCGCCTGAGGTTGAAGCGTTTGATCTGGCTCGTCGAGACGTAGACGTCGCCCTTGCTCTGACTATAGCCGTTCGTCCGGACGAACCCGAACCCGTCCGGCAGCACGTCGAGGACGCCCGTCTGGATCAGCTCCTCACCCCTGTCACCGCGCTCCTGACGCTGGCGCGGCTCCTGACGCTGGCGCGGCTGCCGTTGCTCGACGGGGGCTTCGACCGCGGCGTCCGGGGCGCTGCCAAAGGCGGTGTCGTCCGCGGCGGACTCGGGGATGGTGGCGACGCCCGTCTCCCCGTTGGTCGTCTGAGGCTCGGTCGCGGTCGCTACCGCCCCAACCTCTCTGTCGGCCGCCTGCTCGGCGGCCTGTTCCGTGGCTACCTTGTAGATCATCTGCGCCAGCTCGGGCTTGCGGTACTTGCGGTACTGCTCGATCCCCAGCTGAGATGCGATCTGGTGCAGATCGCTCAGGCGCTTGCGCTCCAGGGTGCTCAACTCGGTCACTCTATCTTCCTCCCGGTTTACGAATGCGGCGATGCCGCAGGTCTTGCTTGAGTTGCGTTTGTCAAATCTGGAAACCCCGCAGCCCGGCCTCGGGTTCGAGGGCGTGAATGGTGTCCATGAATCTTACCACACGGGGCGCCGTGGACATGACCACCGTGTTCGTGCGGGCCCCACCCCGGAAGTACTGGACCCCCTTGAGGGGATCTCCCGGGGTCACGCCGGTAGCGGCGAAGACCACGTCGTCGCCCCGGATCAGGTCGTCCAGGGTGAGCTTGCGCTCCGGATCTTCGAGCCCGTACTCTTTGAGCTGCTCCACCTGCGAGCGCTGCGTCGGCCACATCCTGGCCTGCATCTCTCCGCCGAGACACTTCATGACCGCGGCGGCCAGGATGCCCTCGGGTGCCCCGCCGATCCCGATGACCGCGTGCAGGTCGGAGCCGCGCAACCCGACCGCTATAGCGGGTGTGAGATCCCCCTCCGGCCTGATGTGGATGCGCGCGCCGGTCTCACGGATCTCCTCTATGAGGTTCTCGTGCCGGTCACGATCGAGGACCGCCACGGTTATCTCCGACGGCCTGCGCTCCGCCGCTTCCGCTATGGCCTCTATGTTCCTCGCGACGGGCGCGTCTATGTCAATCCGCGCCCGCGGGCCGGCGATGAGCTTGCTCATGTACATGTCCGGGGTCCTGAGCATACTACCTCTCGGGGCCGCCGCGACCGCGGAGATCGAACCCTCCTGCCCCTTGACCAGGAGCTGCAACCCTTCGACGGGCTCGACCGCGAGATCCAACTCCGGCGCGCCGTCGCCCAGGGAGTCCCCGACGCTCAGGATACCGGGCCGTGTCCTGAGCGACCGCACCCTGCCCCTCTCGTCCGTGCGCTGCTCGCGCAGGATCGCTACCTTCCCCGCCGCCGGGACTCTCTCGAGCTCCGATCGAAAAGTCTCAGTGGCAAGCGTATAGGCTTCCTCCGGATCGCCGGAACCTTTGAGCCGCGCCACCTTGAGCGCGACGCGCTCGGTTACGGCTGCGCACTCGACAGCTACCGATGCTGTGGACTGGCGAGGATCGGACACGCTAATGTACTTTCGGACCTCCCGTGCCCGACACGACGCGGGCGTCTTGCGGGCGAGATTCTTCGAGGTGGTGCGGAGCGGACCAGCCACCCTTGGGTGGGAGCCGCGTTATCGAACACCTTTATTATACACCAGCCGCCCCGGATCGACCAGCGCTCTCCGACGCCGCTACGGCCTCCCGCACCACCCTTAGCAGCTCCTCGTCGAGCCCCTCGCCCACAGGGTCGTTGTCGCAGTAGAAGACGGGCTTGCCCTCCTCCGCACCCTGGCGCGTCACCACGTCCACCGCGGCGGCCTTTATCTCCGTCAGGTAGGCATCGGCCTCCGCCATCGCGTCGAGGTCCTCAGCCAACCGCTTCCTGTCAGAGAGGTTCCCCGATGTGGCGACGACCTCGCAGCCGTAGTGCTCCTCCAGGTGCCGCGCCAGCTTGTTCAGCACGGCAGGCGGCGCGGTGGAGACGTAGCCCACGCGCAGGCCCTCGATCTCCCCAACAGGGCGCGGGCGGAAGATCACAGGGATCACGGCGAGCTCCGTTTTTAGCTCGCGCACGTCCTCTACGATCCCTGCCACCTTCTCCTCGCCGGCCATCGGCTCCTCGCTCATCGTAAGCAGGAGCAGGTCGGAGACGTACAGGCGGTAAGCCCCGAGGAACCCTGTTATGTACTCCGGGTCCTGGTGCGCGCCCGCGACCAGCACGCGGCGCTCTACCTCCACAGGCGGCATGGCGGCCCCCGAGCCGTCGAAGAGGGTCACGCCAGTCTCGAGGCTGTTCGCGATGCGGGCTCCCTCCAGCACGTTCGAGACGAAGGGCTCGCCGGCGAGCCCGCCGCCGCAGCGTCTGCAGCCGACCGTCGTCACGCGGCTCAGGGCCGCCGTCTCGTAGTAGTCGCTCGCCGCGTGCGACCCGCGCTCGAGCGCCTCGAGCAGGTACTCGCTCCCAACCTCCAGCTTGTGACCATCGATCACCTCGGGGCGCGGCGGCCCTCCGCGTCCCATCGAGACTACCCCCGGATCGAACCCCTCTCGCGCGAGCAGCCGCGCCAGGTACCCCGAGACCGCCGTCTTGCCGACCCTCTTGCCCGTCCCGACAACGGCGAGCGCCGGCTTGGTGGATATCGCATGAAACTCGGGCGGCCTCAGCTCGAAGTCGCTCCCCAGGTAGCGCGCCCCTGCGGCGAGCACCAGCGAGGCTATCCGCATCCGCTCCCGATAACCGACCACGGGCTCGTCCGAGAGGTCCACGACCACATCGACGGTGTACTCGGAGAGGGCTCTCTGCACCGCGGATGCCGGGTCCTCGCCGGTTACGAGGGGCAAGCCGTAGTCGGTCCCCTCCTTGAGCTTCTCCGTGCCGCCCAGGAAGGCGGCGGCCACACCTTCGGCGCCAAGGGAGTCGCGTACGCTCTGCATGGCGTCGAGGACGACGGGCGGGTAGTGCTCGCCGTCGATCAGGAAGAGCGCCCGCAAGCGTCGGCCCGCCGGGCCTTAATCCCCGCTCACCGGTAGCTGCGGGTCGATGCCGAGGTCGGCGTCTATCCTCTCCTCGTAGCGCGAGTACTCGCGGGTGACCGAGTCGAAGTCTATGGTGAGCTCCCGCTCCTTGAAGGGGTACTTGCGGAAGACCCGCACGTGTCCGTCCTCGATCTCGATGATGTTGTAGCAGGGCCGCGTGTTGCCGCGCAGGCGAGTCGTCGATGCCGTACCTGCGTTCACGATGAACATGTTCTCGAGCTTCCACGAGTACGGCACATGCTTGTGCCCCGAGAGAACCAGGTCCGTGCCAACCTCGTCGAGGAGCTCGAGCACGTCGCCGGCGTCGAAGATGATGTTGCGCTCGCGACCGGTGCCGGGGATGGGGATCAGGTGATGGTGGATGACGAAGATCTTGAGCCGCTCTTCGGCCCGAGCGAAAGAGTCGCGGATGAACCCGTAGTGCTCGCGCCCGACCCGCCCGTCGTTGAGGTCGGGCTCGGAGGAATCCACCCCGACCATGACGGCGTCCTGGAAGTCTATACAAGAGTAGCGCTCCCCGAAGAGGCGCTCGAAGTGGACGTAGCCGACGTTGCGCGAGTCGTGGTTGCCCGGGATGACCATTACGTTCTCGCAGTCGAAGCGCCTCACGTACTCGGCCGAGAGCTCGAACTCCTGGCGGTACCCCGCGTTCGTGAGGTCCCCCGAGACCACGACAGCCGCAGGCTCCAGGTCGTTTATCTCGAGGATCGAACGCTCCAGCAGGTCAGGGATGAAGTAGGGACTGCCGCAGTGGATGTCCGAGATCTGGCAGATCGTCAACCGGCCTCGCGTGCTCATGTCCGCCCTACTACCTTTCGCCCGGAAATCGCCGCAATGAGTATAGCAGAGCGCTTTTCAGCCCTGCCCGCTCGACTCTTACATCTTCTCGGGAGAGCTCACTCC
Organism: uncultured Rubrobacteraceae bacterium; assembly: GCA_963819315.1. Classification (GTDB taxonomy): domain Bacteria; phylum Actinomycetota; class Rubrobacteria; order Rubrobacterales; family Rubrobacteraceae; genus JALYGY01. The sequence continues at coordinate 188,118 of CAWFVR010000018.1, read as the reverse complement.
TAGAAGGTCCAGCCCCGCAGCGAGCACCGTCTTGGTCGCTGCGGACAGCGCGAGCCGGCGGGTCCGAACCTCCTCGTCGTCGACGAGCACGCGGTGAACCGTGTAGAACTGGTGGAAGCGGGTCGCGAGCGTCTCCAGGAAGGTTGGAATGGAGTGCACCTCGCGCCGGGCTGCCGCGTTCTGGACCACGCGCGGAAAGTCCAGTAGCTCGAGGACTAGCCGCCGCTCCTCCGGCGCTATCTCTCCGGCCGGTATCTCCACCACCTCTTCAGGGCTCGTCCCTGCCCGCTCGAATATGCTCGCGATGCGGGCGTGGGCGTACTGTACGTAGAAGACCGGGTTCTCGTCGGACTGGCGGATGGCCAGGTCGAGGTCGAAGTTCATCTCGGTCCTGTGCGAGGAGCGCACGTAGAAGTAACGCGCCACGTCCACCCCCACCTCGTCGAGCAAGTCGTCGAAGGTCACGAAGGTGCCCGCGCGCTTGCTCACCTTGACCTGCTCGCCCGCGCGCATGAGCTTGACCAGCCTGATCAACTCCACGTCGAGGAAGTCCGGCGGTAACCCCAGAGCCACGAGCCCGGCCCGGATGCGCGGCGGATAACCCGCGTGGTCCGCTCCGAGTACGTCCACCGCGATCCTGAAACCGCGCTCCCACTTGTCGCGGTGATACGCGAGGTCAGGGGCCATGTAAGTGTAGGAGCCGTCCCGCTTGACGAGCACCCTGTCCTTGTCGTCCCCGAACCTGGAGGACGCGAGCCACAGCGCGCCCTCGCTCTCGTAGACGTGGCCGCGTCTCTTGAGCTCCTCGATCACCTCTTCCACGGCGCCTGACTCGTAGAGGCTCTTCTCGTTGAAGTACGTGTCGAAGTGTACCCTCGCGCGGGCGAGCGTCTTCTTGATGTCCTCCATGCACCAGCTCGTAGCGAACGCGCCGATCTCGGGCAACGCCTTCTCCGGGAGCATGTCGAGGTAGCGGTCGCCGTGCTCCTCAGCCAGAGCTCTCGCTATCTCGCCGACGTACTCGCCGCGGTAGAGCGCCTCGGGGTCGGGGACGGGCCACTCCCTCTCGTACAGCCCGGCGTACCGGGCTGCGACAGACTCGCCGAGCAGCCGGATCTGGTTCCCCCCGTCGTTGAAGTAGTACTCGCGCGAGACGACCCGGCCCGCGGCCTCGAGGATCCGGGCCAGCGAATCCCCATATGCCGCGTGCCGACCGTGCGCCACAGTCATCGGCCCGGTCGGGTTGGCGCTCACGAACTCGAGTTGCATCGGGTCCCCCGAAGCCTCCTCGCGCCCGTAACGCCTGCCCTCCCCGAGCACCGTCCCTACCCCCTGCCACAAAGCCTCGGGCGTGAGCCAGAAGTTGACGAAACCAGGCCCCGCCACCTCGGCCTTCGCCACGAGCGGCGTGTCAAGCGCCTCGACGAGATTCTCCGCGACCTCCCTCGGATTACGCTTGAGCACCCGGGCGTTCGCCAGAGCGACGTTCGTAGCAAAGTCGCCGTGGCTCGGGTCGTTGGGTCGCTCGACGTGGACGCTATCGAGCTCGACCCCATAGGCGTCGCGCACCGCCGCGCGCACCGCGCCGGCCAGCCGCTCCTCGAAGCTCATCTCTCCTCCCCGAGAAGCTCGCCCATTAACCGCCTGTTCTCACGCGCGAGCCGCTCCGTCTCCGCCGTGTCGCGCTCAAAGCTGACCTCGAAGACGTCCCCGGACGCCGCGCCTTCGGGCAACAGCTCGCGTGGAGCGTCGAAGCTCCGCCGCCCGTCCGGGTACAGAAGGAGTACAGCCCAGCCGTCGTTCTCGAACCTGTCTAGCTGCACGTGCATATATGTGAATGTTAGCACGCTCCGGCTTCGCCTCCGCTTTCAGCACGGCGCTCCGCGCCTTCTCAGCACGTCCCCTTCGGGGCCTTGTCAGCACGCCGCCCGGCTTTGAGCCGGACGGCTTGTCAGCATGTTCCAGCGCAGAGTGAATGCTGAAAGCCGCCTGGCAAGGCCAGGTAGCGTGCTGAAATGCGCGGAGCGAAGCGGAGCTACCAGTGATACTTCTCTCCGCGCTCTATCTTGACGGCGCGGTAGATCTGCTCGAGAAGGACCAACCGTGCCAGCGCGTGTGGCAGGGTTATGTTTCCGAGAGAGAGGCGTTCGTCCGCCCTCCCGAGCAGGTCCTGTGAGAGCCCGAGCGGTCCGCCCAGGACGAATGCGACGTGGCTGTGGCCGGAGACGCCAAGGGAGCCCAGTTTGCGCGCGAACTCCTCAGAGGAGAGCGGTTTGCCCTTCTCTCGGTCGAGGGCTATGACGTGGGCGCCGGCGGGGATCCGCTTTAGCAGGCGCTCGCCTTCGGTCGCGAGCACTTCTTTCGCGGAGCGGCGGTTCATGTCCTCCTCGGGGACCTCGAGGATCTCGGCGGAGAAGTAGCGCCGGAGGCGGCCCAGATAGTCCTCGCAGCCGTCCGCGACCCAGCCTTTGAGCCTCCCGACGGCCACGACGGTGGCGCGCCGGATCACTCGATCTCGAAGAGTTGCCGGGCCCCGCCTTCTGCGGCGTAGCGGTAGACGTACTCCGGGGTGGCCTCGAGCGGCGTCCCCACCTCCACCCAGGGCGTGGGGTGATCCGCCATCGCCGCCCTTACCCGGATGCCGCCGTGTCCCGCCGCTCTGAGGGCCTTGTGCACGGTGCCGCAGGCGCGGGCCGGGGAGTTGTTCGTCTTCGAAAGGTGGGCGAGGACGAGGTCCTTGAGCCCGTGCGGCGCGAGCGCGAGCGCTGCCTCGGCCGCCTGCCGGTTCGAGAGGTGGCCGTTGGCGGAAGCGATGCGGCGCTTTAGCCGCGCGGAGTACGGTCCTCTGCGCAGCCAGTCGGGGTCGTGGTTAGCTTCGAGCACCACCGCCTCCGCCCCCCGCATGCGCTCCAAGATCTCCGGTCCGGCCTCGCCCAGGTCAGTAGCCATCGCGACGTCGCGCTCGCCGTCGGAGAGGCGCAGCCCGCAGGTAGATGAGTCGTGGGGGACCTCGAAGAACGCCGCCTTCAGCCCGCAGACCTCGAAGATCTCGCCAGGTGAGACCCGCGTCGCACCCAGGCGCTCCCCGGCGCCGGGGGCGGCGAAGACCTCCGCGCCGCACTCGCGCACCAGGGACCGGACACCGGAGGCGTGGTCCGCGTGCCCGTGTGTAACGAGCACGGCGCCAACATCGTCGAGCCGCCGGCCTATGCGGCCGAGGAGGTTCTCGATGTGTCGAGACGGGAGCCCGGCGTCAACGAGCAGACCGCCTCTCTCCGATTCGATGTACGTCGCGTTGCCCGAGCTACCGCTCGAGAGGACACTCAGCCGCAAACTCTTCCTCTGTTTAGCTGGTGGAATCGACTCGCTCTCAGAGATGTTAGCACGGCGGAGGTCGCCTGCTGTGATCCCACTCAACCCGGCTCACGTAGAATACGGGTGTGGCGCATCCAAGGAGACAACACCTGCTGCTGGCGGACGAGGATCTCATCTCCCTCGTGGCGGCAAAGGGCAGCGCAGAGGCTTTCGCCGCGCTCTACGACCGCCACGGCAGCGCCGCATACTCTCTGTCGTACCGCATGATGGGCGAGAAGCAGGCCGCCGAAGACCTGATGCAGGACGCATTCCTGAAGGTCTGGCGAAACGCGGAAAGCTACCGGACGGAGCGAGGGAGCGTCAGGACCTGGATCCTCTCTATAGTGCACAACCGCGGCATAGACCAGTTGCGCTCGCTCGCGAGCCGCCGCAGGACACAGGACAGGGTCGAGGCATCCGCGCCGGTATCCCAGCCGAGCGAGGCGTTCGCACAGACCTGGCGCAACTCGCAGCGCGAGCAGGTGCGCGAGGCCCTTGGCACCCTCCCTGCGGAGCAGCTCAAGATCCTGGAGCTGGCGTACTTCTCCGGCTACACCCATGTGGAGATAGCAGAGCTGCTCGAACTGCCCCTCGGGACCGTGAAGGGCCGGATGCGCCTGGGGCTCAAAAAGATAAGGGATTACTTCGATTCGCGAGACGTGGCGGTGCCGAGGTGAACGGAATGAATCACGAGCGCTTCGACGAACTCAAAGACGCCTACGCCCTCGGGGCCCTGCCGGAACAAGAACGCCGCGAGCTCGAGGAATACCTCGCCGCGCATCCCGAGCGACAGGCCGAGATAGACGAACTGGGCAACGTGGCCAGCCTGCTTGCGCTCTCGCCCCCGGAACAGGAGCCGCCGCTAGAGCTCCGCCGGAACATCATGAACGTGGTCGAGGCCGAGGCGCAGCGTCCGCCCGCAAGGACCCGGTCCTGGCTCGCCGGGGTAAGAGAGCTCCTGAGCGTCAAGAATCTCGCGCTGGGCGCAGCAGCCCTGCTCGTGATCGGGCTCTTCTCCTGGAACATGCTGCTCCAGGGTCAGATCCAGGATCTGCAGGGCCAGGTAGCGAGCCTGCAAGAATCGCAGGAGAGCCGGATGGTGGCTCTCGCGGGAACCGGGGCCGCGCAACGAGCCCAGGTGGAGGTGATCCTCCTCAAGGATCACAAAGCAGTCTTGATGGCCGAGGACATGCCCAGCGTGCCCAAGAACAAGACCTACCAGATCTGGGTCATACAGGGCGACGTCCCTCAGCCGAGCGGCCTCTTCAAACCCGACGGCAGGACTGTCGCCGCCGTGGTCGAGAAGCCCCTGGACGAGGACGACGTCATAGCGATAACCATCGAGCCCGATGGGGGCTCGCAGCAGCCGACGACCAAGCCCGTGCTGACCGCCAAGCTCTGAGCGCCGCGCAGGCTCTCGGAGCCTCCGCTTCGCGTTTAGTTTCCCCTTCGCCGGGTATATTGCTGTCTCGAAAGGGAGAGCTTTAGCTATCAATAAGGAGGATCTATGAGTGTTGCTCGGGTGACCGAGATTAGCGCAACCAACCCGAACAGCTTCGAGGATGCCGTCAACGAAGGCGTAGCTCGGGCGACGTCCACGCTGCGCAACGTGGAAAGCGCCTGGGTCAAGGACCAGAACGTCCTGATCGAGAACGGCAACATCGTTGGCTACAAGGTGAACCTGGCGATCACCTTCGTCCTCGAAGATCCCGGGGACATCAGTTAATTTTAGGAGCTGACTTTCGCGGAACCAGAGCGCCCCGGCTACGAGCCGGGGCGCTTCTCATTGGACGCTCTCTCTACGACGTGTCCGCTGCGAGCCAGTCCAGGGCGACGGCGGCGGTCCAGGACTGGTTGTCCGAGCCGAGCGGCTCGCCGGTGAAGGGCTCGAAGTACTCTGCGAAGCCTCCTTCGGCGAGCTCTTGCAGGGCCGCCCGCCGCATGGCCTGCGCGCGCTCCACCTCGCCCGCGAGCTCGAGCGAACGCCAGAACAACCACGCCATGACCGGCCACATAGGACCGCGCCAGTAGTTGCGCGGGTGGAAGCGCGGCTCCTCGGGGCTCGTGGAGGGAGGCAGCGGCCGGCGCAGCTTCGGGTGTCCCAGGAAATACGGCGAGTAGAGCGTACGCAGCGCGGCCTCCAGCTCTCCCGCCTCTATGCCACCCGCCACGAGCGGCGCGAAGCCCGCGATGGTGCGCGCCCGCAGCGGCGCGTCCCGCCTGAGGTCGTAGTCCAGGCACAGACCCAGCCCCTGATCCCACCGCTCCTCGAGCCCTTCTCGTCCGCGCCCGATCCAGCCTTCTATCAGCGCAACGTCCTCCTCGGAAGCCCCCACAACGCGAGCTATCTCTACCAGAGCCTCGTTTGCTGCGACCAGGATCGCGCTGCATAGCACGTCCTTGACCAGAAAAGGGTGTGAGTCGTTGAGGGCGCCTTCGTCGCAGCGGGCGCGCTTTATGAGCTCGACGAGCCAGAGGAAGCGAACGTACTCCTCATCCGTGGGACGCTCGTCGGGATGGTCCACGTGGTTCAGGTCCTGGCGCTCGTACGACGGCAGGTCGCCGACCTCGACGGCCTCGAGGGCTGCGTCCCACCTTGGAGAGTTGTCAGTGCCGCTCTCCCAGGGATGGTAGATGGTCACGAGCCCCGATCCCTCCGGGTCCCTGTAAGTGGCAAGGTAGCGATGCCAGGCCAGGAGCTTCGGGAAGATCTCTCGCAGGAACCCCCGCGCGAGGCCTTCTTCGTCCCTCCCGGCCAGCTCCCACACGCGCAGGGCGCCGAGGGCGTGCGTGGGCGGCTGGCACAGGGCGCTGGTGTAGGGCGGCGCGGGCGGGGCGTCCGGGAACGTGCCCGCGCTCGACCAGTGCTCGGCACCTGGGAAATAACTGTCCGGGGGAGCGTCCGGGTTGAAGACGATGTGGGGCACCTTGCCATTTCTCCACTGGTGCGCGAACAGGCTGGTTAGCTCCCTGGCGGCGCGGCGGGTGTCCAGGTGCGCGAGCCCGATGGCTATGAAGCCGGTGTCCCAGCTCCACTGGTGTGGATAGAGGGTCGGCGAGGCCCTGGTCCACTCTCCCATGTCGTTGCGGCGCAGGACCTCCGCCGCCTGCACGGCCAGGTCTGAAGGGTCCGTCGCCAGCGCTCCTCGCATACGGCGCCCATGCTACCAGACCGAGCGCCGGTTCCCCGGGTGACCAGGCACAGAGAGTATGCGCCGCCGGGCGTCGAGATCGGTTAACATCCGGTCGAGATAGCCTCCGAGAGGGAGACGCGATGCACCAGAATCCCGGGACAGAGGAGATAAGAGACCTGCTCGCGGGCTCGCGTACCGTCGCGGTCGTCGGGCTCTCGGACAGGCCGCACCGTACCAGCCACTCTATAGCGCGGGCCCTCAAGGACTTCGGGTTCAGGATCTTCCCCGTAAACCCCAACCTGCGCGGGCCGGTCCTCGGCGAAGAACCTTACGCCACCGTCGAGGATGTGCCGGAAGCGGTGGACATCGTCGACGTTTTCCGCAGCAGCGAGAAGGTAATGCCCACCGCGAGGGACGCCGTGGCGGCGGGGGCGAAGGTCCTGTGGATGCAGTCCGGCGTCATAAACGAGGAGGCGGCCGCCTACGCCAGAGAGCATGGCCTGAGGGTCGTCATGGACCGCTGCATTATGGTCGACTACGCGTCGCTGGTCGGGCGGTAGTGAAAAAGCGTTGATTCGCAGCAAAAAGGACGCAGCCACGCGGCGTGGATGTGTTTTGACGCACGGTTGGCCGTGAATAGGCTTTCAAAACGGCTTCTCTACACTGTTGGGTGAATATGGTTCGTAGCCTCGCTGCGAGCCTTGCGGTGGTGTATCAGAGATCGCTGAGCTTGCTCGTCTCGAACCTGTCCAGCACCAGCTCGAAGGCCTCGGGGCCAACTCGGGCGCCGCCGGAGAAGGGATGGTCCATGGCAGCGATGGTGAACAGTACCAGCGCGATCACCCCCGCTAGCGCCACCACCATCAGCGCGTGCGCCACTGTGTTCTCCATGCCGAAGAGGTAGGCGAAGCCCACCACCACAATCCCCCCAACAATCAGAACAACCCACAGGACGGTGGGCAGGCTCTCCTCGGCCGCGACCAGGCGCGTCCTCCTTGCGTCCGCCAGCCTTTGGACCTGGTCGAGCCCTTCTGCGTAGAGTTGCTCCTCGGCCGCCGTGTGAGGCTCATATCCCTGGATGGTCGCCCGGATGTCGTCTATGAGGACCCACGCACGTGAAGTCTCTTGGGATCGCTCCAGGCTGGGCGTTCGTCCCTGCTCCATCAGGGGCCACCCTACGTTGACCACCTCTTCTGCGTAGGATCGGCAGAGCTCCTGGAGCTCTCGGCCTTCGGGTTCAGGGAGCTGGTGGGCTAGCCAGAAGATCTCGGCCAGCGCGTTGGCCTCGGTCTCCACCGTAACGCGGGCACGCCCGAATTCTTCCCACGTTGCGATGACCACGAGCGCCAGCAACACGGCGTAGATGACGCCCAGAACAGCGTAGATGAAGCCTGCCACGTCGTTGTGCTCCATGCGGATCCTCGCGGGCACCAGGCGCTGCACCAACGCCAGCCCAGCGACCGCGGCGAGGCAAGCCCCACAAACCACCAGAACGCCATATACCACGCTGATCGTCAGAAAGTCATCCCCTCTCGGGCGGGCTCGCAGGCGGCCTCCACCATACAGGCCGGGATGAGAACGAGCAACTCGCCTTCAAAGAAAGCCAGAGGATCGAACCTACCGTGGCGCGCGAAACGCCATTGCGCTCGCGCAGAAGGACACCGCTCGAGCGCAATGGCCAAGGATCGCCGGCGGCGAATCCGAGATCACGTGACGCTTTTGACACGCGTGCACGGCCACTCGTGCTAGTACACTGTAGTGCGGTGTTGGCGAAAAGCGCGTAGATAAGCGAAATATGTATTGCTGTGTACTGTGGTCAGCGCAGGGATCATAATGGTCGACTACGCGCCGCTGGTCGGCCAGTAGAAAGGAAAGGAAGGCAGCATGGCCAGGGTTTGCGTCTTCGACGTCAACGAGACGCTGCTGGATCTCGGGGCGCTCGACCCCCACTTCGAGCGGGTCTTCGGCGACGCCGGGGTACGGCGGGCCTGGTTCCTGCAGCTCCTGCAGTCTGCCCTGGTCGCGACGGTGACCGGCGTCTACTCAAACTTCGGGACTATAGGCGCCGCGGCGCTGGAGATGGTCGCCGAGCGCGAGGGCGTGGACCTCTCCGAGGAGGACAAGCAAGAGATCCTCGGCGGTATGCGCGAGCTCCCGCCGCACCCCGAGGTAACAAAGAGCCTGGAGAGGCTGCGCGAGGCGGGACTCCGGATGGCCACGCTGACGAACTCCACACATCAGGTCGCCGAAGCCCAGATGGAGAACTCGGGCCTGCGCGGTTACTTCGAGGAGATACTCTCCGCAGACGCTGTCAAACGCCTCAAACCTGCTCCCGAACCGTACAGGATGGCCGCGGAGAGCCTCGGGGTCGAGATAGGCCAGGTCCGCCTCGTCGCCGCCCACTCCTGGGACGTGGCGGGGGCTTTACGCGCCGGCTGCGCGGCGGCCTTCGTCGCGCGCCCGGGGATGGTACTCGACCCGCTGGTGGAACGTCCTGACGTGATCGGCGTGGATCTGAGGGAGGTCGCCGACCGCATTCTCGAGGTCGAAACAGGGTAGCAGGGACAGCTGCGGCGTGGCGGAGACACTCCTAAGCATGTTCTTCTACGGCACGCTGAAGCGAGGCCAGAGCAACCACGACCGTTTCTGTCGCGCCGCGCTACGGGTCGAGCCGGCAACGACCCTGGGCCGCCTCTACGAGCTTCCCTTCGGATTTCCGGGCCTCCGCGTCTACGGGCGAGACGTGCGGGCGGTCGGCACCACTGACTACCTGGCCGACGCGGAGAAGCAGCTGGAAGTGGCTCCGGCGCCGCTGGCCTCCGAGCCCGCGTGGGACACAGTCCACGGCGAGCTGTTCACTTTCACAGACCCGGAGAGAAGGCTCATAGTTTTCGACGCACTGGAAGGCTACGTCCCGGGCGAGAACAGGCTCTACCGACGGGTGCTCATCCCCGTGCAATCACGCGGCGAGCCCTTGCTCGCGTGGGCCTACGAGCTCAGGCAACAGGCCGGAGCGTACCTGCCCGGCGGACGCTGGCCGGCGTAGGGGCGGTTCGCGAACAACCCCTACGCCGCGAACCGCCCCTACGCGTCTTCCTCTATGATCTCCTCGCGGATGATGCGACGGCGGACCTTCGTACGGCCGCCCTCCTCGAAGGTCTCGGTCTCCTCGGTCTCGCGAATCCTCGGCGTCCCTGTCGCTCCCCCCTGCTCCGTGGATTCTCCGGACCCGGCGGAGCCTTCCGTGAACCTACCGCGCTCGAACCTACTTGCGGCACCGCTGGCAGACGATCCCGTCCGCTCCCCATACTCCGAATCCACCGCTGACGAGTCGCTCTCCGTGCGCCCGGCCTGCCCGCTATCATCCCGGTCCTGGTACTCCCGACTCGAGTAGTCCTGGCCGCTCTCGCGCCCCTCGTGTGCTCCTGCGGCGGCTCCTGAAGAACCGGCGTAGGCGCCGCGGGAGCCGGAGGGATCGTGCGCCTGCAGGCCGAAGTGGCTGCGGATGCGCTCCTCGTACTCCGGAGTGATGTCCTCGTCGTCGTCGAAGCTCGGGGCGTCCTTCACGTGGTCCTTCGACTCCGAGACCTCTATGGCCCTGTCCACCTCGTTCACCCTGACGATGTCCATGGGGATCAGGGTGGACTTGCGCCCGAGGAAGCCCATCTTGACCCCGATGTACTCCTCGCGGTCCGCCTCGTCGATAAAGAGGTCGTCTACCTTCCCGATCCTCTCCCCCCGATTATCGTAGACGGTGTATCCCTCGTACTTCTCCTCGAGCTCCCGCAACCTCTCCTCGCTAGCCACGACGCGCTCCTCCTCGCAACGCTTTCACCTACTGCCCCTGCGTACCCGCCAGAGACCCGCGTAAACCTACGCTCCTGCTTCCGAGGATGGTCGCGCTGGCTTGCTAAACTGACCGCGGGATAGCTCTGATCGGGGGTGGTTGCGTGAGACCTGAGGCCGAGGGTGCGAGGATCATGTCAGTCGATCTGGGATCTTCCGCCGTGCGGGCCGAGTTCTACGACGGCTCTGGCACGCTACAGAAGGACACGGAGGCAAGGCTCGACTACGAGCTGGAGTACACCCCGGACGGCGGCGTGGCCGTCGATGCTGACGAACTACTCGACCTCGTCATCCGGGCGATAGACGGCGCTCTCGAGAGGGCCGGAGACGCCAGGGTCTCAGGTACCGCCATGAGCACCTTCTGGCACTCCGTCATCGGCCTCGACCGGGACGGCCGTCCCACCACCCCGGTCCTCTACTGGGCCGACCGCCGCGCAGCGTCTGCGGCGCGGGAGCTGCGCGAACGACTGGACGAGGCCGCCATCCACCGCCGCACGGGGTGCGTGCTCCACTCCAGCTACTGGCCAGCCAAGCTTCTCTGGCTGAGCCGCGAGAACCCCGAGGTCTTCGCGAGAACCGAGCGCTGGGTCTCCCCGGGCGACTACTTCTACGAGCGATTCTTCGGAGACTCGCACGTGGGGACCTCGATGGCCTCCGCGACCGGGCTATTCGACCAGAACCTCCGGCGCTGGGACGAGGCGCTGGTCGAGGCGCTGCCGCTAGAGCGAACCCAGCTCTCCCCCATCTCGGACGAACCGCTCACGGGGCTTAAGGACGAGTGGGCCCGGCGGTGGCCCGCCTTGCGCGACATCCCGTGGTTCCCGGCTGTGGGCGACGGAGCCTGCTCGAACGTCGGGTGCGGATGCACGCGAAACGACAGGCTCGCGCTCATGGTCGGCACCAGCGGCGCGATGCGCGTGCTCTGGAAAGCCGATTCCGTCGAGATACCGGACGGGCCGTGGTGCTACAGGGCGGACGAGAAGAGGTTCGTGATGGGCGGCGCGCTATCCGACGGCGGGAACCTCGTCGCGTGGCTGCGAGAGACGCTGCGTCTACCTGAGGAAACCGAACGGCTGCTGGCGGGCATGAAACCCGACTCGCACGGTCTCACCTTCCTGCCGCTGCTGGCAGGCGAGCGTGGGCCGGGATGGGCTGACGAGGCCAACGGGACAGTCGCCGGGCTCTCGATGAGCACCACGCCAGTGGAGATATTGCGCGCCGCCATGGAGGCGGTAGCCCTGCGGTTCGCCCTTATCGCGGAGATCATCGAGCAGGCGTCGCCGGGCGAGAAGGAGGTCATCGCCACCGGCGGCGGGCTCCTCGGCTCGCAGACGTGGACCGGGATCATGGCCGATGCCCTCGGCAGGCCCGTCATAACCTCCGGCATCCGGGAAGCCTCGAGTCGAGGGGCGGCTCTGCTCGCCCTCGAGAGACTCGGCGAACTGGAGATCGAGGACGCGGAGGCCCCGCTCGGCAAGGTCTTCGACCCCGACCCCGAGAGGCACGAGGTCTACAGGGAAGCCCTGGCGCGCCAGCGACGCCTCTACGACGCGGTGCTCGGAGCATCTTAAAAGCTTCAGGCAACAAACATCAGGGATTATAGAGAGGCTCTCATTCGCCTCCGAAAGCCCTCAAAACGCGACGCATGCGCTACCGAGGTCCATTATCTGAAGCCTGAGATCTGAGATCTATCTCTTGCTCATCGGCACGTAGTCCACGTCTCGGGGGCCGGTGTAGATCTGGCGCGGGCGCGCGATCTTGAGCTCGGGGTCGTGGAGCATCTCGACCCACTGGGCCACCCAGCCGGAGGTCCGCGGTATGGCGAACATCACGGTGAAGGCGTCTGTCGGGATGTTCAGGGCCTCGTAGATGAGCCCCGAGTAGTAGTCCACGTTGGGGTAGAGCTTGCGGCTCGTGAAGTAGTCGTCGTCGAGCGCCCGCTTCTCGAGCTCGACGGCTATGTCCAGGAGCGGGCTCTCCTTGTTGGTCGCCTCGAGCACCTCGTCAACGTGCTTGCGGATGATCCTGGCGCGCGGGTCGTAGTTCTTGTAGACCCTGTGGCCGAAGCCCATTAGCCGCTCATCGCCCCGCTTGACGCCCTCGAGGAAGTCCATGATGTTGTCGGTCGAGCCTATCCGCTGGAGCATCCTCAAGACAGCCACGTTGGCCCCGCCGTGCAGCGGGCCGTATAGCCCGGCCACGCCGGCGGCTATCGCGGAGAAGGGGTCCACCCGCGAGGAGCCGACGACCCTGACGGCGGCCGCGGAGCAGTTCTGCTCGTGGTCGGCGTGCAGTATGAACAGCACGTCGAGCGCCTTCTCGAGCCTCGGGTCGGGCTCGTACCGGGGCTCGGCCATCTTGAAGAGCATGGAGAGGAAGTTGCCCGTATACGAGAGGTCGTTGTCGGGGTAGACGTAGGGCAGGCCGAGACTGTGCCGGTAGGAGAAGGCCGCCAGTGTCGGCATCTTGGCGATGAGGCGCACCGCCGAGACGTGCCGCTGGAACTCGTCGTCTATGTTGGCCGCCTCGGGGTAGAAGGTCGAGAGCGCCCCCACAGAAGCCAGCAACATGCCCATCGGGTTGGCGTCGTGCCGGAAACCGTCCATGAAGTTCTTGATGTTCTCGTGGACGTAGGTGTGGTGGGTGATCTCATAGACCCACCTGTTGTACTCGTCCTCGGTCGGCAAGTGACCGTAGATCAGAAGGTACGCTACCTCCAGATAGGTCGATTGCTCACAGAGCTGCTCGATAGGGATGCCCCGGTGCTGCAGGATGCCCTTCTCCCCGTCTATGTAGGTGATGGCGCTCCGGCAACTCGCCGTGTTGGAGTAGCCAGGGTCGTAGGTCATCAGGCCGAAGTCCTCCTCGTCGACCTTGACCTGCCTGAAATCCATCGCCCGGACCGTGCCATCCTTGACTTCTATGTCGTAGCCCTTGTCCGTGCGGTTGTCCTTGACAGATAGGCTTTCCATCCCTGTGACGGTCGTCCCGCCACCGTTCTCCATGCCCCGAGACTCTCCGGTCAACCTGCGCCCCTTTCTCTGGCTACACTCATTATATATTCTCGTGCCATATAGATGCATGAGATGTAAGTTCGAAGCCCCATCATTATCGCTTACCCGGGGGTAAACGGAAAGTGGGGCGTTCATATGGGCTGGTGAAACCTTCGTGTGGGGGACTCGTATGTGAGTTGGAGAGCGGCTAGAAGGAGCATGCATGGAGAGAGAAACAGGCAACTACGGCGTCCAGCGAGAGCACGAGCTGTGGCCCGCGCCCTACGGTTCGATCGGAGGAACGATGAGCGCGCGGGACGAGCGCACGTGGTCGGCGCTGGCCCATCTGAGCACCTTCCTGAACGCCTTCACGGGCTTTCTGGGGCCGGTCGTGGCTTTCGTAATCTGGCTCGTGCACAGGGACAAGAGCCCGACGGTAGCCCACCACGCGCTCAAGTCCGTCTTCTACCAGACGGCGTGGCTCGTCGCCATCGTCGTCGGGTGGACCATCACGACGGCGCTGATGGCGGTCTTGATCGGGTTCCTGCTCGTACCGGTGATGATCGTGGTGACGCTGGCGCCCTTCGTCCAGGCCTCCTACGAGGCGTACATGGCCTACATTGGCGAGGGTCGCCGCTACGTCTAGTGAGGGCCCGAGACGGCGTACTCGTGCCGGCCCTGGATCCTGGCTCCCCTCTCGAAGCGGGCGAGGTCGTAGTCTTTCAGCTCCGGCCTGCTCGGGGCACCGTCCGAGACCCAGCGTGCCACTTCGGCCCCGACCGCCGGCGCCTTCTTGAACCCTGTCCCGCTCCAGCCCACGGCAAGGTAGAGACCTTCGGGCCCGCCGGGCCCGAGTAGCGGACGCCCGTCCGGGGTCATGTCCAGTATCCCCGAGCGGCCCGAGCGGTACGGGGCTTGCGCGAGCGCGGGGAGGCGCTGCGCGACCTTCCGCAGGGCTTCCACGATAAAGGTCCCGTCGGGCTCCGGCGTTGGAGCGTCGGGGCTACCCAGCCACTCCAGGCTGTCCCGGCTGCCGACGAGGGTGGTCTGCTCGGCGGCGGGCCTCGCGTAGAAGCCCTCTGTAGTGTCGATCAGGGTGAGGTGCGTCGGCAGCGCGTAAGGACGCTCGAAGAGGGCGACCCGCACCCTGGCCGGCCGGATGGGAAGGTCCAGGCCGGCGCTTTCGGCGAGCGGCACGGACCACGCCCCGGCGGCGAGCACCACGGTACCCGACTCCACGGGGCCGTCCTCCGTCCGGACTCCCCGGACGCGGTCCCCGCTGAGGAGTAGAGCCGTCGAGCGCCTACGCTCGAAGCGAGCTCCGAGCGTCTTTGCCGCCCGGAGAAAGCCTACGGCGGTAGCGGTGGGGTCCGCGTAGCCGCCGCGAGGCTCGTAGGCGGCGAGAGAGACGCCGCTCGTGCGGAGCGCAGGGTCTATCTCGCCCAGCTCGTCGGGGCCAACAATGCCCGTCTCCACTCCGACCCCTTGTTGCAGGGCAACGTTGTGGCGCAGGGCTTCGACGTTCTCGTCTGCGACCAGGTAGGCGAAGCCCGTACGGGTGAAGCCACAGCCTCCCCCGACCCGCTCGCCCCACAGCTCGAAGTAGTCTGTGAGGCTCTCCCAGGCCAGGTCTGCCTCCAGCGCGGTAGGGTAGTGAGCCCGGATCAGGGCTCCGGAACGCGCCGTCGAGCCGGCGGCGGGACCTTCGCGGTCGAGCACCAGGGTGTTTACACCGCGCTCGGCGAGGTGGAAGGCGACGCTCGCGCCCACCACGCCCGCCCCGATCACGATTACCTCTGCCGCGTTCATTCCGTCCTGGAGGGCGAGGGTTTGTGCTGGCCGTAGTCATGGATCTTGGCCGAGACCTCGGCCATCTGCCCGTGGGTAAGGACGACCGGCTCCCCGACGGTTCTGGCGCGGTAGTAGAGTTCCGCCATCTCCTCCAGAAGCTCGGTGCGGGAGTACGCCTCGCTCACGGTCCCACCGACGGCGATGGTGCCGTGGTTGCTGAGCAAGCAGGCCGCGTGCGAGGAGCCAAGTGCCTCGGCAGCGTTGCGCGCGAGCGCCACGGTGCCGTACGTGGCGTAGCGGGCTAGGGGCACCCGTCCCTCGTCGGAGAGCACGGCGAGCATGTAGTGTATGGGAGGAATCTCCCAGTTCAGGCATGCCAGGGTAGTCGAGTAACGGGCGTGGGTGTGGACTATGCCGCCGGTCTCTGGCCTGGCGCGGTAGATGCCGGTGTGCATCGGGGTCTCGACCGAGGGCTCGAAGGAGCCTTCTACCACCGCACCTTCGAGGTCTACGAGCACTACGTCTTCCGGGTCCATAGCCGCGTAGTCGAGCCCGCTCGGCGTTACGAGCACGTTGCCGTCGGGGGTCCGGGCGCTGACGTTGCCGGAGGTTCCCATGACGAGACCCGACTCGCTCATGCGCCGGGAGACTCTCACTACCTCTTCCCGGAGAACCTGGTGGTTCAAGTGCCTCCTCTCTATCTAGCGGGGATAGGCGTCCTTTACTCCGCCGTCCACGTTCAGGACGTTGCCCGTGCTCCTCGAGGAGCGCGCCTCGGAGGCGAAGTGCAGCACGGCTTCGGCGACGTTCTCGGGTAGCACGTTAAGCTTGAGTACGTTGCGTTGCCTGTAGTAGTCCTCGAGCTCGTCGGGCTCTATCCCGTAGGCTCGCGCGCGCTCCTCGCGCCAGCCTGAGTCCCAGATCTTGGAGCCCTGGAGCACCGCGTCAGGGTTGACCGTGTTGACCCGGATGCTGTTTGCTCCGCCCTCCTCCGCCAAACACCGCGCCAGGTGCAGCTCCGCGGCTTTCGCCGAGGAATAGGCGCTGGCGTTCTTGCCGGCGGCCAGAGCGTTCTTGGAGGCCACAAAGATGAGGTTTCCACCCACCCCCTGCTCCTTCATAATCTTGAAGGCTTCGCGCGAGACCAGGAAGTACCCCTTCGCGAGGACCGCGTGGTTCCTGTCCCACAGCTCGACGCTCGTCTCCTCGATAGGGGCGCTGGAGGCGAGGCCGGCGTTCGAGACGACAATGTCTACCCCACCATATTCCAGGATGGCCCGCCGGTAGGCGCGGGCCACCTCACCTTCGTTCGTCACGTCCGCTCTCGCGGCGATCCCTGGCTCCGGCAGGTCGTCGGCCACCTCTGTCGCACTCTCCTCGTCGAGGTCGCAGACCACGACACAAGCACCCTTCGATGCCAGAGTTCGGGCTACGGCGCTTCCGATGCCGCCGGCCCCACCGGTGACGAAGGCGACCTTGCCCGCAAGCTCTCCGGGCGGCGGGGCCAGCGTGAGCTTGAAGAGTTCCAGAGGCCAGTACTCGACCGCGTAGCTCTCCTCCTCGGTCAGGGACACGTAGCCTCCAAGAGCGTGGGCGCCGCGCATCACGGCGATGGCCCTGTGGTAGAAGTCCTGGGAAAGGCCGGCCTCCTTGGCGTTCTTCGCGGCTCCGATCAGCCCGACGCCCTGGATCAGGACCACCCTCGGGCTCGGGTCGAACATCTCCTCGCCGGCCTCCTCGTGGCGCGAGAAATACGCCTCGTACTCCCGGCGGTACGCGTCCACGCCCTCGTGGAGCCTCTGCTCGAGATCGTCTGCTCCCTCCCTCTCCGGATCGAAGTCCACCCAGAGGGGCTTTACCTTCGTCCGTACCAGGTGGTCGGGGCAGGCCGCCCCAACCTGGGAGAGCTCCTTCGAGGCGCGTCCGCAGACGAACTCGAGGACGTCCTCGGACGAGTGGTCGACGCGCAGAATCTTGTGTGATGCCTCCTCAGCCCCCGAGGAGAGCGCACCGCGCAGCGCGGGCAGGACCTCGGCCAGCAACGCCTCTCTGCTCTCGGAGGCGGGCGGCTCGATCTCCTGCCCTCCAAAGGGCTCTCCGGCCCTGTTAGCTACGAACGCGGCGGCGCGGTTGATGGCCTCGATAGTCCTGGAGTAACTCTCCTCGTGCGTCTCCCCCCAGGTGACCAGGCCGTGCTTGGCGAGCAGGATGATCTTCGCGTTCGGGTTGCTACGCACGGCCTCGCCAACCTGCTTCGAGAGGGTGAAGCCAGGCCTTATGTAGGGGATCCAGACCGCCTCGTCGCCGAAGCACTCGGCCGCGAGCTCCTCGCCGCCTTCCGAGCAGCAGATCATGTTGATAGCGTCAGGGTGCGTGTGGTCCACGTGCGGGTGGGGCACGAAGGCGTGGAGGAGAGTCTCTATGGAGCCCCTGGGCATATCTGGCCTGAGCTGGCAGCTCGCGAGGTAGGCGACCATCTCCTCGTCGCTCATCTCCCCGCGCTCCCCGAGCGGCAGGACCTCGTCGAGCTTGAGACCGGTGAACTGCTCGGCCCTAATGTTCGCGAGGTCGCTCCCTGAGCCCTTGACCCAGAGAACGTCTATCTCCCTCCCTGTGTGGTCGCTCTCCCTGGCTTTGGTCGAGGTGTTGCCCCCGCCATAGTTGGCCACCGCGCGGTCGCTGCCCAGAAGGTTGGAGCGGTAGGCAAGGGCCTCCAACTCGGAGAGACCCACGGCTCTCTGCGGGTCCCAGAGGCTCTGGGTGGCTCCCGGTATCCTAGTCTCCATCGCTTCTCCGAACCTCCCTTTCCCGGTCAGTTCTTCCGTGCAACGTCCGGCCTTCGCCTCGTTCTATCCCCAGCCAGCTCCTGCTCCTTCCAGTCGCTCGTCTACCACCTTCTCGAGGTAGCCGCTCTCCCTGAAGGCGGAGATGGGATCCGCCGAAGCGCCGAGGTCTTCCCTGACCTTCGCGCACAGGTGCCGTACGTCGGTGTTGTAGGCTTCGAGCAGAAGCCGGTGCGCCAGAAGCACGTCGCCGGAGCGGCGCGCCTCGTCGAGCTTCGCGCGGTCCACGAGGAGGGCCTTCGCGTAGGCGTCTTGCAGGTTCATGACGGAAAGGATCATGGCCTCTATCTTGGGCTCGATGTTGTGGGCCTGGTCGATCATGTAGTCGATGCGAGCTCCGCTCTCCTCAGCCTCGACGAGCTCGACGTAGATCAGGAACAGCTCGAAGGGGTTTACGGATCCCACGATGAGGTCGTCGTCGGCGTACTTGCGGTTGTTGAAGTGGAAGCCACCAAGCCTCCCCTCGTCGAGCAAGAGCGCAACGATGTGTTCTATGTTGGCGCCCTGGAGGTGGTGGCCGAGGTCTACCAGTACCTCCGCTCTGTGCCCGAGCTTCTGGCACATGGTGAGCGCCGCGCCCCAGTCGGAGAGATCCGTGTGGTAGAAGGCAGGCTCGAAGGGCTTGTACTCCAGCAGCATGCGCATACTTTCGGGCATGGCCTCGTAGATCTCGGAGAGGCACTCGAGCATGCGGTGACGCCGCTCTACGAAGGAGTCCTGGCCGGCGTAGTTGGTGCCGTCGGCGAACCACAGCGAGAGGATATCCGAGCCCGCCTCGCGTCCTATCTCGACGCACTCGATGAGGTGGTCTGTAGCCCTGCGGCGCACGGCTTCGTCCGGGTTGCAGACGCTTCCGAGCCTGTAGTCTTCCTCCTGGAAGAGGTTCGGGTTTACGGCCCCGATCCTCATACCCAGAGAGCCCGCGTACTGCGCTAGCTCCCCGTAGTCATCGACCCTATCCCAGGGGATGTGGATAGCGACGGAAGGGCAGATGCCGGTGAGCCGGTGGACCTCGGCGGCGTCTGAGATCTTCTCGAAGGGGTCACGGGGGACGCCCAGCTGCGGGAAGACCTTGAAGCGGGTCCCCGAGTTGCCGTAGCCCCACGACGGGGTCTCTACCCTCTGAGTACGCAGCCGGCCTTCCACGCTCGCCACGTCCACCCCGCGATTCGAGAGAAGCTCGGCCAGGACGTCGTATGCCCGCTCATTCATGCTCTCCAAGATCCTACCTTCCTTCTGACCGCTACATCTCGAAGCACTGGCAGCTCGGACGACGCGCCCTCATCGGTGACTGTGCTCGTCGGCCAGCTCGATGCCCCCTGTTCTCCGGGCCCCACGCCGGCGCCTCTTCAGCGAGAGGCGCCGGCGCTGGCATCGCTCTCTAGAAGTCGTACTGGTCGATGTTCTCCTTCGAGAACACGATTGGAGGGCCGAGCAGGACCTCGTCTTCGGCGAGCATCTTGACCTCACCGAGACGGCCGGCCTTGAAGGTGCCCGAGGTGGGCAGCTTGTCGTCGACCTGGGCGTTGGCGACGTACACCGCGAGGTAGCCGAGATCCACCGGGTTCCAGAGGACGAACTCCTTTACGGCTCCGGACTCGAGATACGGCTTCATCTCGTTAGGGGTGGAGAGTCCGGTGACGGGCACCTCGCCCGCGCGGCCCATCTGCTCGACGGCCTCGGCGGCGCCGGGCAGGGCCACGGAGGTTATGCCGAAGACTCCGGCGGTGTCGGGGTGGGCCCGCAGGTAGTTCTTGGTTATGTCGATACCGAGCTGGAGGTCCTCCTCGCCGGGCTCGACAGAGGCTATGGACATCTCAGGGTACTTCTCCTTCATGCGCTCGCGCATCTCCTTGAGCCAGGCGACCTGGTTGGGAGCGGTGAGCGAGCCTGTGACGACCAGGAACTCGCCCTTGCCGCCGGTCTGCTTGGCCATGACGTCCACCAGCTCGTAGCCAATGGCCTCGAAGGTGGCCTGGTTGACGAAGACGTCGCGCGCGTCAGGTGCCACGTCGGCGTCCCAGGCGCCTGTGGCGATGCCGGCATCACCCGCCTTCTTCATCGCGGGAGCGAGGGCGTTCGGGTCGTTTGCGGCGACCGTAATGGCGTCGCACTGTTGCTGGACGAACTGCTCGATCATCTGCGACTGCAGCGCGGCTTTGGCCTCGGTAGGACCGTCGTACACCAGATCGACGCCAAGCTCCTCGGCCGCCTCCTTGGCCCCCTGCTCGGAGGCGTTGAAGTACGGGATGCCGACCAGTTTGGGCATCATACAGATCTTGTTCGGCCCTCCTCCACCGCCTCCCTCTTCCTGTGACGGACCCTGCTGGCCCACCCCGCAAGCTGCGGCTGCGATGACCAGTACGCCCACTACGGCCACCCGCGCAAAACGTAACATTGTGCCTCCTTTCCCAGAGCTTCCCTTCGCTACAGATTCTCCCGTCACCCCGGCATGTACTACTCCTCCCCCTTTCTGAAGAACTCGTTCAGGAAAACGGCCGCGAGTAGCAGGACGCCGAGCACGAAGAGCTGCCAGGTGCTCGGGACGCCTGCGAGTATCAAACCGTTGCGCAAAACGGCGATGATCAGGACGCCGAGTACCGTGCCGAGTATCGTCCCTGAGCCGCCGTAGATGCTCGCGCCGCCAAGGACCACGGCGGAGATCACGTCCAGCTCCAGCCCGACACCGGAGTCGCCTCTCGCCGTGTAGACCCTCGAGGTATAGATCACCGCGGCCATTCCTACCAGCAACCCGATACCCGAGTAGAGCGCCAGCTTGACCCCGCGGATTGGCACGCCGGAGAAGCGGGCCGCCTCCTCGTTGTTCCCGATGGCGTAGACGTAGCGGCCGTAGCGGGTGCGAGAGAGGATCACCCACACCACCGCCACGGCGACGACGAAGATGAAGAGCTGTCCCGGCACGGGCCCCAGGTAAGCCTGGCCGAAGTACGCGAACCAGCCAGGGAAGTCGGAGACCGCCTCGGCCTGCGAGATACCGTATGCCAGGCCCTGGAAGAGGGCCAGGGTGCCCAGAGTAACTACGAGCGGGTGCAGGTCCAACAAGGTGATGAACAGACCGTTGAAGAGGCCGGCGGCCACGCCGACCACGAGGCCGAACACGATGGCCAGTGGAAGGGGCAGGCCGGCGGCGAAGGAGAACCCGACGGCCACCGAGACGAGGGCGACGTTGGACCCCACGGAGAGGTCTATGCCGCCGGTAATGATGATGAGCGTCATCCCGAGCGCCATGAGCCCCACTTCGACGAAGAAGCGCGAGGTATTGAGAAGCGTGGTCAGGGAAAGGAACAGAGGATCCAGCACGGACATAACGATAACCAGGACTATCAGGACCCCCAGCAGCACTATCTCGCGGGAGAACCCAAGGCGCCTTACGCTTTCCGTGAGCGCGCTCATACCTTGTCTCCTATGATGCGCCTGCGCAGCACGTCGGTTGAGACGGCGAGCAGGATCAGGGCTCCGAGCACGGCGTCCTGCCAGATGCCGGGGACGCCGAGCAGGATCAGGCCGTTCAGGATGACGCCTATCAAGACGGCGCCCGTGAGCGCGGCGAGAGACGAGCCCCTGCCTCCGGCGATACTCGTCCCCCCTATGACCACGGCGGCGACCACCTGCAGCTCGAGCCCTACCCCCGCGTTGGTCTGCACCGAACCGGCCCGTCCGAGATAGATGAGCGAGGCGATGCCGACGAACACCCCGACCAGTGCGAAGGCCGCAAACCGTACACGGTTCACGGGCAACCCCGCGAAGCGGGCTGCCCGCCTGTTGCCGCCGACGGCGAATACGTTGCGGCCCCAGGTGGAGTGCCGGTTGACCAGCTCCATCACCAGGAACAGGCCGAAGAGGATTATGACGGGGACGCTGATGCCTAGCACCTTCCCCGTGCCCATAAACCGGGTGCTGTCGGGGATGCCGGTGATCCAGGTCCCCCCCGTCACGAGCAGTATGACGCCCCGAAGCGCATAGAGCATCCCGAGCGTCACGATGATGGAAGGTATGCGCCCCAGAGTAACCAGGGCACCGTTGAGCGCGCCGGCCAGGGCGCCCACGCCGACGCCGGCCAGGAGCGGCACGACGATCCCACCTGTAGAGAGCGCGACCGCGCCTGCGGCCACCGCGCAGAGTCCAAGCATCGAGCCCGTCGAGATGTCTATCTCGCCGCTGAGCACTACCTGGTTTACGGCCAGGGCAACGACGCCGAGCACGGCAACGGAGTCAACTATCGACTCGAGGTTCGAAGGCGTCAGGAACCTGTCGTTGGCGAGCGTGAAGGCCACGAGCAACACGGCCAGGAACACCAGGGCTGGCGCCTCCGGGCGCACCAGGAACCGCCGGGCTATCGCGCCGCCGGCTTCGCGCTCCGCGGGCGCGGGCGCCTCACTCATCAGGCGCCTCCTCTCCCCTGCCACCTCCGCCGGTGGCGGCGGTCATGACAGCCTCCTGCGTGGCTTCCGACCGCGCGAACTCCCCGTTGATACGGCCCTCGCGCATGACCAGGACCCGGTCCGACATGGATAGGACCTCCTCGAGCTCTGAGGATATGAGCAGGATGGCCATGCCATCTCTGGCCAGGCCGTCGATGAGGCGGTAGATCTCCGACTTCGCGCCCACGTCTACCCCGCGGGTCGGCTCGTCGAGCAGCAACACCGACGGCTCGCGAGCGAGCGACTTGGCGACCACAACCTTCTGCTGATTGCCCCCCGAGAGCCGGATGACTGGGTCGGACATCTGGGCGCCGCGGATGGAGAGCTCCCTGGCGAAACGCTCGGCGGTCTGGCTCTCGGAGCGGGGCACGAAGCCGAACCGCGATATCCGGTCCAGGATGCTCAAGGTGATGTTGTTCTTTATGGAGAAGGGAAGGATCAAACCCTGCGAGCGCCTCTCCTCGGGCACGTAGAAGACGCCCTTCTCCATCGCCGCCTGGGGAGAGTGGATCCTGGTCTCTTCTCCATGCACCAGGATCTCGCCTTCCTCCGGCGCCCTGATACCGAAGATCGCCTGCGCGAGCTCGGTGCGGCCGGCCCCGACGAGCCCGGCGAGACCTACTATCTCACCGCGCCGCAGCGTGAGGTCAACGCCTTCGAACTCGCCGGCCCGCCCCAGACCACGCACTTCGAGCGCCACCTCGCCGGGGTCGTGGGGGTGCCTGGAGAACAGCTCGTTGAGGGGCCGCCCGACCATGAGGCGCACCAGCTCCTCGGCATCGAGCGCGGAAGCGGGCTCGGTCGCGATGTGGCGCCCATCGCGCAGCACGGTGATGCGGTCGGATATCTGGAAGATCTCATCGAGCCGGTGCGAGATGTACACCACGCCGACGCCGTCCGAGGTGAGATCGTCGATGATGCGGAAGAGCTGGCGGGCCTCGCGGTCTGTCAGGGAAGAGGTGGGCTCGTCCATGACAACAGCCCTGGCATCGCCCACGAGGGCCCTGGCGATGGCCACGATCTGGCCGTTCGCCGCCGAGAGGCCCTTGACGGGCGCCGTCACGTCGAGCTCGACCCCCAGAGCATCCAGCCGCCTCCTCGCCTCCTGTTGCATCGTGCTCCAGTCGAGACCACCCCAGCGCCTGCGGGGTCTCTTGCGGCCGACGAACAGGTTCTCGGCGATCGAAAGCTCTGGGAAGAGGTCGAGTTCCTGGGGGATCATGGCGATCCCGGCCTCCTCTGCGTCTCTCGGGGAGGAGAACGATGCGGGCTCCCCGTTCACCTCGAGACTACCCTCGTCCGGCTCGTAGAGCCCGTCCACGATCTTCATGAGCGTGCTCTTGCCCGCGCCGTTCTCCCCTACCAGGGCGTGCACCTCCCCAGGCCGCAGCTCGAAGTCTACGTCGTGCACAGCCACCACGCCGCCGAACCGTTTGGTGACGCCAGAGAGCCGGAAGAGCGGCGTCGCTTCGCTCGCCGCGGCCTGGCTCCCGGCATTTGTCGGCTGCTCCATACCGCGACCGATCTCCTTTCCTCCGTCGCTCACTCCATCACCACGCCTTCCAGCCGGGCGTCCATTAGCTCGGAGAACCTCCTGAAGGCCTCCTCCCACCTGGCCGCCTCATCCTCCGGGTAATAGGTATCGGGCTCGACGGAGGACCTGACGACGTCCCGGATCTCCTCCAGCGACCCCACGTACCCGCGGCCGCAAGCCTGGACCATGACGTTGCCAAGGACCGTCGCCTCGACCGGGCCCGCTACAACGGGACGGCGGGTAGCCTCGGCCGTGAGCCGGCATAGCAAGGAGTTGCGCGCCCCTCCGCCCACGATGTGGACCTTCTCTGCGCGCTGCCCGCTCACCTCCTCGGCCTTCTCGAGGACCCAGCGGTACTTGAGCGCCAGACTCTCGAAGACGCAACGCGCGACGATTCCCGGCTCCTCCGAGAGGTCCTGTCCCGTCTTCGCGCAGAAGTCGCGCAGACGAGCGGGCATGTCCCCAGGTGCCAGGAAGCCTGGATGGTCGGGCTCGACCAGAGCGCCGAACGGGGGCGCCGCCTCGGCCAGTCGGACGAGCTCTTCATAAGAGTAGTCGCTTCCTGCCCGCCCCCACGTCCTGCGACACTCCTGCAAGAGCCAGAGCCCCATCACGTTCCTCAGCAGCCGCACCCTACCACCGAACCCGCCCTCGTTGGTGAAGTTGTGGCGCAGCGCCCCCTCCGTGGTGACGGGCCTCTCAGTTTCGACACCAACGAGCGACCACGTGCCGCTGGAGATGTACGCGAAGGGCCCGTCGGCAGGTACAGCGACTACGGCCGAGGCGGTGTCGTGCGTCGCGGTCGCCGTCACCGGCACTTCTCCAAGCCCCGTCTCTACTCTCACCTCCGGCAACAGAGCTCCGAGTTGCGTCCCGGGAGCGATGATCTCAGGGAAGATGCGCTCGGGGATGCCCAGCTTCCGTGCCAGCTCCCAGGCCCAGTCCTCGGCGTCGAGGTCGTAGAGCTGGGTCGTTGTGGCGTTAGTGTATTCGCAGGCCTTCTCGCCGGTGAGCCAGTACCCGATAAGGTCAGGCATCATCATGAGCGTCTCCGCGGCTTCGAGCAGCGGCGAGTCCTCGAGGGCGAGGAGCTGGTAGAGGGTGTTGAGCGGTATGAACTGGATGCCTGTCGTGCGGTAGACCTCCTCCGCCGGCACCCGCTCTGCTGCCCTCTCCATCATTCCCTCGGTGCGCCCGTCGCGGTAATGGTACGGGTTGGAGACCAGCGCTCCGTCCCGGTCAAGGAGGGCGAAGTCCACCCCCCAGGTATCCACCCCGACGCTCGCCAGCTCTCTACCTTCCCGGGCCGCCCTGCGCAGCCCCTCGTTCACCTCGTGCATTATCCGGAGCACGTCCCAGTGCAGGCCGTCCGCCACGCGTACCGGCACGTTCGCAAAACGATGGACCTCCCGGAGATCCACGCGTTGGCCGTCGAAGCCACCGAGAAATACCCGCCCGCTCTCCGCCCCGACGTCCACCGCGAGGAAGTCAGCCCTCCCGCTCATCGCTCCACCGGGTAGGCCACCGCGGTCATCAGCGAGAGGGCGGCCTGGGTCGTGTCCATTCGGGAGCACTGGACCACCACGGGGACGCTCGACTCCACCCGCATCGCGTACGGCACGCCGCGCGGTATCTCGGCCCCGTCCAGCTCGTCGGTCCTCGCGTGCCGGGTGCGCTCCGGCGGGACGACGAGCTCCACACCTTTGACGGGCTCCCTGTCTTCGAAGTAGAAGGAGATCGAGAGCCGCGCCACCTCCCCCGAGGTGTTGAGCACGCAGACGGCCTCGTGGCTCTCCTGCGACCCCGAACTCTCCTCCGGGATGAACCCGTCCGGGACGAGCCACACCCTGGCGCCCTCGTTCATCTCCCTAGACAAGTTGCACCTCCACCTCAGCGCGCACGAGCGGCGCCAGCCGTTCCTCCTTAGCCGCCACCACGAGCGCCCTGGAGAGCCCGGAGGCGTGCGTTATGACGTTCAGTCCCCGCTTCTCCAACTTGCCGCCGTCCACGAGCAGGACGGACTCCTCGGAGTGCTCGATCATGGCGCGCTTGACCTCGGCCTCCATGAGATCCGGGTCCGTCAGGTAGCCGTCGCGGGTAACCCCCTTGACGCTGACGAAGGCCCTGTCCGCAGAGTGAGCCGAGATCATGCTTACCGCGTGCGGTCCCACGAAGGAGAGGGTGAGCTTCCTCATGAGCCCACCTACGCCGATGATGTCAGTCTTGGGCGTTTCGTTCTTCATGAACAGCTCCATCACCGGCACGGAATTGGTCAACAACGTAACCCGCGGTCCCTCACTCATGATCCTGCGCGCCAGGTAGTACGTCGTGGTGGAACAATCCAGGAACACAGAGTCGCCAGCTTCCAGAAGCCCGACAGCGACCTCGGCCAGCCGCTCCTTGGCCGCCGCTTCCTCCTCCAGGCGGTACCAGAACGAGTCCTCGTGCCCCGCAAACTCCGGGAGGACAGCCCCCCCGTGAATCCTGCGCAGCCGGCCCTCCTCTTCCAGGGCAATGAGATCCCGCCTGACCGTCATCGGCGAGATCCCGAACTCCGACTCCAGAAGAGAGACCGTGACACTCCCCGACTCCCTGACAAGCCGCGCTATCCGCCGACGCCTCTCCTCAGGCATCGTCGTCTGTTTCTCTGATAGTTCCTGGTAGTTTTTTCCTATTTTCCCACCCAATCACCCAGCTTCAATCATTAGTAGCAGAAGCCTCGCTTTCGCGCAAGAGGATTGGGGTTGGTAGCGGATGGAGAAGTATTCTGGCATCTTCCGGAGATTGATGAGCTTTCGAGGGGGCTTATGGAGCATAGTGGCGACGAGTCGAGGGGTCGGGGTGGTACGTCGCGCGCGATGGTACGAAACGCGATGCTAGTGATGCTCTCTCTGGCGGCCGGATGCGTGGACGCGGTGGGCTTTCTTGGGCTCGGCCAGATCTTCGTGGCGAACATGACCGGGAACACGGTACTGCTCGGCCTGGCCCTGGGCCAGGCGAAAGGACAGGCGGCGCTGCGGGCGGTCGTCGCTCTTGCGGGGTTCGTAGCGGGCGTCGGTGCGGGAGCCGCGATCCTCGGGCGGGACCAGGAGGGCTCCAGCTGGTCGCCAGGCGTCACGGCGGCCCTCGCGGCCGAGCTGGTCGTACTCATCGCATTTGCGGTCGGTTGGGTCCTCAGCGGGGCCGAACCGGAAGGTCGGGAGGTGTATCCCCTTATCTTACTGCCGGCGCTGGCGATGGGCGTACAGAGCGCCGCCGTGAGGCGCCTGGGCATCCCCGGCGTAGCGACCACTTACATAACCGGCACCCTGACGGGCCTGGCGGAAGGAGCGATCGAGCGGCTGCGTCCCGCGGTCGCCAGCGCAGTGTCCAACGATGACAGCTTTGGGCGGGAGACGCCATCGGCACGCGGCCTGCTGCTTCCTGCTGACGTGTGGCTCGCCTACGGCATGGGAGCGGTCATCGTGGGAATTCTCGCGGTCCGGTGGCCCTCGGGTGTGCTATCCGTGCCCGTAGCCATAGTCGCCCTGGTGGTCGCGACCGCGACGGTCGGTTTTCACCGTCGCCGATGAATGGATCTAGGATCGATGCATCAGGGCCAGATGGCGCTCTATGAGCTTGAAGAGAGCATCTTCGAGCCCGCGTTGGCACTCCATCGCCTCCGGAATCAAGCGCCTCTTCTCCTCGATGGACCCTGAACCGATACTCTCGAAGATGGCATCTCGCCGCTCCATCTGGCGCCAGATCTCTGCGAGCTCCTCCCTGAGCTCAGGGAGGAGATGGCCATCGAGCTCCGCGAAGAGCAGGTCTTCGAGCTCCCGCTGGCGCACCAGCAGGTCCAGGACCTGTTGCAGCTCGAGCTCCTGCGCGCGCTGGTGCTCCAGTTCCCGATGCAGGTCCTCGACGAGCATCTCCTGATCCCAGCCCTCGAAGGGCTGCTCCGCCTCCACCGTGACCTCGTGCAGCCGCGCCTGAGTGCGCGCCCGCTTCATACCTTCGAGGACCCGCTCCCGCCGGCCGAGCGTCTCCCCCAGCTCCGCCAGCAGCCAGTTCAACTCCTGCTCGTGATCCAGGTTCCCCTCGGACATACGCTCCTCCGGCTCGTGAACCTTTAGGATAAACCCTGCACACCGTCGCGTCCTGTAGAGGTGACATGGCCGTAGAACTAGTGTCGGACGAGGTCCACGTGGCCACAGGCGAGCCCTGGCGCCACTGGTTCGACGACCGGTCGTGGGACCGTATCAGGGAACTCGCCCGGGCATACGGCTGGAAGGGAGCAACGATCGAGCCCGGTGACTACGTAACCGAGGAGGAAGCCGCCAGCCTCGCCAACGCGCTAGAGGAGGCTTTGCCGGATATACCCGAAGACGACGCCGTGGGCGGCCGCACGGAGTGGATCGGCTACTACCACCTGCCCACCGCGGACGTAACGCCCGCCGAGTGGTTTAGCGGAGCGGCGAGGATCTACTACAAAGAGTTCATCCGCCACTGCCGCGCTGGCGGCTTCAGAGTCGAGTACGACGGGTCGCGTCCGGGGGTGTGAGCCGCCGTCCCGACTTTTCGACGCGCTGCCTCGGCAGCCGTAGCTTCCGAAGGGATGTTGTCGAGATGGCTTGCGTGGTCGAGCGCTCGTTGAACTTCCGCCAGTTTGCCCTACCCTGTCATCGGCTCGAAGTTGCCCGCTTTGTAGACCTGTCCCGGAAGCTCCTTGCCGAGCTGCTCTGCCAGCCACTCGGCGACCTCGATCAGGGCTTCGAGGTCGATCCCCGTCTCGTGCCCCATCCCGTGCAGGAGGTACACGAGGTCCTCGGTCGCGATGTTGCCCGTCGCCCGCGGCGCGAAGGGGCAGCCGCCGGTGCCGCCGACGGAGGCGTCCAGCACTGTGGCCCCTGACTCCACGGCCGCCGCCGCGTTCGCTATCCCTGTGTTGCGAGTGTCGTGGAAGTGACAGCCGACGGTGGTCCCGAAGGTGAGCGCGCCCTCGACCAGCTCCCGCACCTGGTTCGGCACCCCGACGCCGATGGTGTCGGCCAGCACGATCTCGTCCGGGTTCGCGACCGCGACCTCCCCGGCGATGTCGAGCACGTGCCCCGGCTCTACCCTGCCCTCGAACGGGTCGCCGAAGGCGGCGCTCAGGGTTATGGAGACCCGCACCCCGTCGAGGCGCGCTCGCTCGACGAGGCGTCCGGCAAGCTGCGTCGCGTCCGCCACGGTCGTGTTCTGGTTGCGACGCGCGAAGGTCTCGGTCACCGGGAAGGCGTAGCGCACCTCGTCCACGCCGGCCTCGATTGCCCGCTCGTAGCCCTTCTCGTTCAGGACGAGGCCCGCGTACGAGGTCCCTGGACGACGGTCTATCGCGGCCATCACCTCCTCCGCGCCCGCCATCTGGGGGACCCGTTTAGGGTTGACGAAGCTGGCCGCCTCCACGCGCGGGATTCCCGCAGCCGCGAGCCTGTCGCAGAGCTTTGCGCGGACCTCGGGAGCGAGCGTCCTGTCCTCGTTCTGGAGACCGTCTCGTGGACCGACGTCAACTACCTGCACGCGCATCAGACGATCCCACGCTCGCGCAGGCTGTCCAGGTCCTCCTCGTCCATCCCGAGCACCTCTGTGAAAACCTCCTCGTTGTGCTGGCCCAGCTTCGGGCCGGTCCAGCGGACCCTGCCGGGGGTTTCGGAGAGGCGCGGGACAACGTTCTGCATGGGGAACGGCCCGATGTCGGGGTCCTCGACCTCGACGATGTTCCGGCGGGCGGCGAACTGCTCGTCCGAGAGCATGTCCTCCGCGGTGAACAGCTTCCCGGCCGGGACGTTCGCCTCCCTCATTACCTCCATCACCTCTTCCGCGGTTCGTTGTCTCGTCCAGCCGCAGATCAACTCGTCGAGCTCTTCCTGGTTTTCGCCGCGGGCGTGGTGGGTCGCGTACCGCTCGCTCTCGGCCCACTCGGGGCCGTCCGAGGGCCTCGGCGAACCGCGCGAAGACGGTGTCGGCGTTGGCCCCGATCACGACGTAGTCCCCGTCCCCGGTAGGGTAGGTGTTAGACGGCGCCACGGAGGGCAGGATGGCCCCGGTGCGGCCCCGAATGTGCCCTGTGAGCGCGTACTCCGGGATGGTGCTCTCCATGAGCGCGAGTACCGCCTCGTAGATCCCCACGTCCACCACCTGGCCTCTGCCGCCTTGCGCCTCGCGGTTGTAGAGTGCCGTCACCGCGCCCAGAGCCCCGAAGGTCGCCGCGAGCGAGTCGCCCAAAGAGATCCCGACGCGCGGCGGCGGACGGTCAGGGTATCCGGTCACGTACCGTATCCCACCCATGGCCTCGCCGATGGACCCGAATCCCGCCTGGTCCTTGTAGGGTCCCGTCTGCCCGTATCCCGAGACTCGCACCATGACCAGACCGGGGTTGATCTCACTCAGGTCCCCGTACCCGAGCCCCCAGCGCTCCATCGTGCCTGGCCGGAAGTTCTCGACGAGCACGTCCGCCGTCTCGATGAGCCTCTTGGCGAGGTCCTGTCCCTCACCTTCGCGCAGGTTCAGCGTTACGGACTTCTTGTTGCGGGCGATTATGGGCCACCAGAGGGTGTGTCCTGCCTTACTGTGGCGTCCCCACTCGCGCATCGGGTCACCCTTGCCGGGTGGCTCGACCTTTATGACCTCAGCCCCGAAGTCGCCGAGGAGCTGGCCGCAGAAAGGCCCGGCCAGAAGGCTCCCCATCTCGACGACCCGGACACCTTCCAGGGGGGGTTGCGTCCCGTTTCCCACCTCGCTCATCGCATCTCCTCCTCGAGGACCTGACACCGCGAACGCTCCAAGACCCGGCGCGGTCCGTCCTGCCATTTCCCACGTGCCTGAAGCCGCGCTTGCCAGGGCTCCCTTCTCGACACACTTCAACCCCTCGACACCGATTGTATACAGTTTTGCAAGATCGCCATTTCGTGGCGAACCTCGGGGCTGCCGGGCAGGTTCTCAGGGCTCTTCGATCTCCGCGAGCACGGCGCCGCCGGGGACGAGGGTGCCCTCGCCGTAGGGCAGCGAAGCGATCCTGCCTGCGTGGGGCGCGGCGACCGGCTGCTCCATCTTCATCGCCTCGAGGACGAGAAGTACCTGCCCCTCCTCGACCTCGTCGCCCTCGCCGACCAGGACCTTCACCACCGTCCCCGGCATCGGCGCCGTCAGGCTGGCGCCGGGAGCATCCGCGCCGCCAGGACCCGTCCCGTCCACGTCGGGCGGCGGTGGCTTCGAGAGCCTGTAGCTCTCGCCACCCAGCGAGACGAGTGCGTCCAGGCCGTCGAAAGCCAGGCCGGCCGAGACCGCCTGGCCGTCAACTATGGCGCGTATCTGCCCATCCTGCTCCGAGATCACCTCGACAACGGCTTCCCGTCCGTCGAGCCTGAGCTTCAGCGCTCCGCCGGAGCGCTCGGCCTCGACGACGTACTTCCTCTTCCCCACCTGGTAGCGCAAGCGCGCAGCGCCCAGGTTGCGCCAGGGCGCTGCTGTGAACGGATCGGCTGACGCGCGCGGCGAGAGCTCGGCCGCCGCTGCGAGCAGAACGGCTTCCGGGGGCGCCTCTGGCTCCGGGAGAGCCTCGGTCAACCTGTGCTCTTCGAGGAAGCGGACTGTGGTCTCCCCCGCTGCGTAGGCGGGGTGGCCGGCGATGCGCCGCAGCAGCGGCAGGTTGGTGGGGAGGCCGAGGACGGAATAATCGTGAAGCGAGCGGCGGAGCCGCCGGACCGCCGAGTTACGGTCTGGCGCGGAGACTATCAGCTTCGCGAGCATGGGGTCGTAGTGGAGCGAGACCTCGTCGCCGGCCTCGACCCCGGTGTCGTTGCGGATGCCGGGTCCTTCGGGAGGAGCGAAGGCGAGGAGCTTCCCGCCAGCGGGCAGGCCGTCCTCCTCGGCGTAGAGGCGCGCCTCTATGGCGCTGCCGCGCAGGGAAACGTCCTCCTGGGAGAAAGGAAGGGGTTCCCCTGCGGCGACGGCAAGCTGGAGGTCGACGAGATCGAGGCCCGTCACGAGCTCCGTCACGGGGTGCTCGACCTGCAAGCGGGCGTTCATCTCGAGGAAATAGAACTCCTCTTTATCCAGCAAGAACTCGACAGTCCCAGCGTTGCGGTAGTCCGCTTGCCTGGCCAGGCGCACGGCGGCGGCGCACATCTCCTCCCGGAGCTCGGGAGTCAGGGCTGGAGAGGGGGCCTCTTCGACCACCTTCTGGTGGCGGCGTTGGATCGAGCACTCGCGCTCGTAGAGGTGTATGACGTTGCCCTCTGAGTCCCCGATCACCTGCACCTCGACGTGCCTGGGGTCCTCGATGAGCTTCTCCAGGAACACCGACCCGTCGCCGAAAGCAGCCTCCGCCTCACGCCTCGCTCCCCGCACAGCCTCGGCGAAGTCCTGCGGGCGCGTGACGGCGCGCATACCTCGCCCGCCGCCGCCCGCGCTCGCCTTGACGAGCACCGGAAAGCCGATCGTCTCAGCTTCCTCGGCGAGATGCTCCTCGGACTGGTCCTCCCCATCGTAGCCAGGAACGGTTGGGACGCCAGCCTGCAGGGCCAGCTCCTTCGCCCTGACCTTGAACCCCATGGCTTCCATCGCCTCCGGCGGCGGCCCGACCCACACCGCGCCCGAAGACTCGACCGCGCGGGCAAAGGGCGCGCTCTCGGCCAGGAACCCGTACCCGGGGTGGACCGCTTCCGCGCCGGAGGCTTCTATCGCCTCCAACAGCCTCTCGATGTTCAGGTAGCTCTCCGTCGCCGGGGCAGGGCCTATGGGATGGGCTTCGTCCGCGAGGCGGCGGTGCATGGCTTTCTCGTCAGCTTCGGAGTAGACCGCGACGCTCCTTATCCCGAGCTCGCGGCAGGCGAGGATGACGCGCACGGCTATCTCGCCGCGGTTCGCGATCAGGAGCTTTCCGAAGCTCACGAATTCCTCCAGCGCGGCTCGCGCTTCTCCAGGAAGGCCCCCAGGCCCTCCTGTCCTTCCTCGCTCGTTCGGAGCTCCGCTGTAAGGCCGGTCATGAGCCCGAGGGCCTCCAGCGGCTCGGTGGCCTCGACCTGGTGCAACAGGGCCTTGATCGCCGCCTGGGCCTCCGGCCCCCCCTGCAACAGTTGCGAAACTACATGCTCTACCGCGGCGTCGAGATCCCGCTCCATAACAGCCTCGTGGACGAGCCCGATCTCGCGCGCCTCCTCCGCGTCGAACCTCTCTCCGGTCAGGAACAGCGCCCGGGCCTGCGAGAGCCCGATCTTGCGCACCACGAACGGGGCTATGGTCGCAGGCGCTATCCCGAGACGCACCTCGGAGAATGCGAAGCTCGCCCCCTCCTCGGACACAGCTACATCAGCCGCCGCCACGAGCCCGGCTCCGCCCCCCATAGCAGCCCCCCGCACCTTCGCTACCACCGGCTTCGGGAGCTCGTCCACCGACCGGAACATCTCCGCCAGGCGCCTTGCGTCCTCCAGGTTCTCCTCATACGAGAAGCCCGCCGTGTCGCGCATGTACCCGATGTCCGCCCCCGCACAGAAGATAGGGCCCTCGCCGGTCAGAACCACGACCCGCACGTCATCGTCCTCGGCAAGCTCCCCGAAGCAGCGCGTGATCTCCGCTATCAGCGCGGCGTCGAGCGCGTTTCGCGACTCGGGACGTGCAAGCGAGAGGGTGGCGACACGTCCCTCGTCCGTTCTCCGAAGATTCTCGTAGGTCTCAGGCATCAGACTTCAGGTCTTCTGAGAACCTAATGAGGGGGAGCAAAGTCGCTCCGTGTCCTGAGTCTGCATTCGCCCGGTCGTGCAATTTCCTAACTCCTTCCTGATGCCTGAAGCCCGAAACCTACATTCTAAAGATACCGAAGCGGGTCTCTTCGATTGGAGCGTTCGCGGCGGCGGAGAGGCCAAGAGCCAGAACCATCCTGGTATCCACCGGGTCTATGACGCCGTCGTCCCAGAGCCTGGCGGTCGAGTGGTACGGGTTCCCTTCCTCCTCGTACTTCTCGAGGATGGGCCGCTTGAAGTCCTCGCGCTCCTCGTCCGTCATCTCTCTGCCCTCGCGCTCGAGGTTGTCCTCCTGCACGGTGAGGAGGACGTTCGCGGCCTGTGCTCCGCCCATGACGCTGATGCGGGCGTTAGGCCACATCCACAGGAAGCGCGGCGAGTAGGCGCGGCCGCACATACCGTAGTTGCCGGCACCGAAGGAGCCGCCCACGATCACGGTGAACTTCGGGACGCCGGCGTTCGCGACAGCCATGACCATCTTGGCGCCGTCCTTGGCAATGCCGCCCGCCTCGTACGCTTTACCGACCATGAAGCCGGTTATGTTCTGCAAGAAGACGAGCGGGATGCCGCGCGAAGCGCACAGCTCGATAAAGTGCGACCCCTTGAGCGCGCTCTCGGAGAACAGGATGCCGTTGTTTGCGAGTATGCCGACCGGCATCCCCATGATGCGGGCGAAGCCGCACACCAGCGTCTCGCCGTAGAGCGGCTTGAACTCGTGCAGCCTGCTCCCGTCCACGATCCGGGCGATGACCTCCCGTACGTCGTAGCCCTGGCGGTAGTCCCGCGGCACGATGCCGTAGAGGTCTTCTGCGCCGTAGAGCGGTTCCTCGGGCTCCTCCACGGTCCACGGCGGGCTCTTCTCCGCGTTCAGGTTCTCCATGATGGAGCGTACTATGGCGAGGGCGTGCTCGTCGTTCTCGGCGAAGTGGTCGGCTACCCCCGAGCGGCGGGTATGGACGTCTGCGCCCCCGAGCTCCTCGGCGGTCACTTCTTCGCCGGTCGCGGCCTTGACGAGAGGTGGACCGCCGAGGAAGATCGTACCCGTACCCTTCACGATCACGACCTCGTCGCTCATCGCCGGCACGTAGGCCCCGCCGGCCGTGCAGCTCCCCATGACGGCGGCTATCTGAGGAATTCCCTTCGCGCTCATCCTCGCCTCGTTGTAGAAGATGCGCCCGAAGTGGTCCCGATCCGGAAACACCTCGTCCTGCAACGGCAGGAACGCTCCACCCGAATCTACCAGGTAGATACACGGAAGACGGTTTTGCTCGGCGATCTCCTGTGCGCGAAGGTGCTTTTTGACCGTTATGGGATAGTACGTGCCACCCTTTACCGTCGCGTCGTTGGCGACGATCACGACCTCTCGCCCCGAGACGCGTCCGATGCCGGTGACGATGCCTGCCGCCGGCACCCTCCCGTCGTACATCCCGAACGCCGCTAGAGGCGAGAGCTCGAGAAAGGCCGTGCCGGGGTCGAGCAGCAACTCTATGCGGTCGCGCACCGGCAGCTTCCCGCGCTCCTCGTGGCGCTTCCGCGCCTTCTCGCCGCCTCCGCGCCGCGCCTGGGCGGAGCGCTCGCGCAACTCGAGGAGAAGCTCCTCGTAGGCTTCGCTGTTCTCCCTGAACCCCTCGCTCTTCGGGTCTATGTGGCTGCGGATCTTGCTCAAACCCTCTCCCGCTCTGTCGTAGGAGATGTTATCCGGCGCGGGTCACAGGCGCCACCGGGGCTCACGGGTTCTACCGGCGTATGGGCTGCGACCGCACGGGGTACCGGTTCTACAAAGTGCTCTAGCCGAGACTACAGCCGGGAGTCCACGGCGAGGGTGAAGACTCCGAAGACGCGCTCGTGCACCCGGTAGACTTGCACGCTGTAACTCAGGCGGAGCCGGGGAAGATCGGGCGCAGGTCCTCCAGGCGCTCGTAGGTCCACCACAGGTAGTTACGCGTCCCCTCCTCCCGCAGCGGGTGCAGGTCCGCGAGCTCCGGGTCGTCGAGGAAGGCCTGGAACGCCTCGCGCGAGGGCCACTCGACCAGGATCATTACGCTGCGGGGCCCGGCGTCGCCCGCCAGGGCGTCGTCCAGCCGCCCGAGCGCGACGACGCGCCCGCCGTGCTTCGCCACGGCCCCGGGCGAGCGGCGCGAGTAGCGAAGATACTGCTCGTTCTCAGCCAGATCGAAGAGGTTAAGGGCGTAGAGCGGCATCCTCAGGTTACTGCGCCACCATATTCGCCTTCGCCGCTTCGGCGCTCTCGGCGAGCAGGCTGCGGGCTATGATCTGGCGGTTTATCTCGCTGGTCCCCTCGCCGATCTCGTTGATCTTGACCTGCCGCCAGTAGCGTGCCACCGCGCTCCCCTCCATGAACCCCTCGCCGCCATGGATCTGGACCGCCTGGTCTGCCGCTCTTTTAGCCGCCTCTGACGCGAACACCTTGGCCATGCTCGCCTCGCGCGAGAAGGGACGCCCCTGGTCTTTGAGCCAGGCGGCCTTGAGCACCAGGTTGCGGGCGAGCTCTATCTCCATCGCCATGTCGGCGAGCTTGAACTGGATGGCCTGGAACTCCCCGATCGCCTTACCGAACTGGTGGCGCTCCCTCGCGCGCGCCACCGCCTCGTCGAAGCACGCCTGCGCCAGACCGACCGAGAGCGCCGCGACCGCCACCCGCCCCCCGTCGAGCGTCCGCAAGAACTGCCTGAGACCAGCCCCACGCTCGCCGAGCATGTATTCCTCCGGCACGCGGCAGTCCTCGAAGTACAGGGGGTGCTGGTCAGAAGCGCGCCAGCCGAGCTTCTCGTAGCCCGGTCCGCGGGTGTAGCCCGTCGTCTCTTGCGGCACGATGAGCGCGGTCAACTCCGGCCTGCCGTTCTCGCGCGTCCCTGTGCGGGCGATGACCGTCACACCGGCTGTGATGTCGGTGCCGGAGTTGGTGATCCACTTCTTCGAGCCGTTGATGACCCACTCGCCCCCCCCGAGCTCCGCCGTCGTCCGCGTCCCGCCGGCGTCGGTGCCAGCCTCTTCCTCCGTCAGGCCGAAAGCCCACAGCCGTTCGCCTGTGGCGCACCGGCGGAGAAACTCATCCTTCTGCTCCGTGGTGCCGTAGGCACCTAGAGGTGTGCAGCCTAAAGAGATATGGGCCTCCATCGTTATGCCGACCGAGGTATCGGCGCGGCTGATCTCCTCGAGCGCCAGGATGTATGCGACGTAGTCGCCGCCCGACCCGCCATACTCCTCCGGCAGCGTGAGCCCCATCAACCCCAGGCGCGCCATCTCGGCGATGATGTCGTAGGGGAACATCTGCTCGCGGTCGAGAACCGCGGCGCGGGGCCGGATTGCGCCCTGCGCGAAGTCGCGCGCCAGGTCCCGCCACCGCCTCTGCTCGTCGGTCGGATCGAAGTTCATCCCGATTCTCCTTTCCCCAGACGCCACTGATGATAGCAGTACCATTGGCCGCGAGCCGGCGCGTGGCCGCGCTAATCAAGGCTCGTTGGGCCGCGAAACGAAACTAGCGTGTTCTCGTATTAAAGGGTGGACATGAGCGTCAAGAATCGACCATAAAGGAGGAAACAAAATGACCATAGGCGCCATCATAGGCTGGATCATCATCGGCCTGATCGCGGGCGCGCTGGGCAAGCTCATCATGCCAGGCGACGATCCCGGCGGCATAATAGTCACGATCCTGCTAGGGATAGCTGGGGCCGTCGTAGGTGGCTTCCTGGCGAGTCTGATCGGCCTCGGTGGTGGTGGAATCCTCTGGACCATCGTGATCGCCACGCTAGGAGCCATCATACTGCTGGCGATCTACCGGGCTATAATAGGCAGCCGCCGTACCGCGAGTTAATCACACCCATAGTGTTGAAGAGTCTGGAGGCCGGGAATTTCCCGGCCTCCAGCCTTATCTCGGGCTAGAAGCTATCCGCAAGGCGTTCTCTGATCACTCGGGATGCCGAATGTAAACTCTCGCAAAGAGAGTTGCCAGTACACTAGCTGGTTCTCATCACTTGCTCTTGGCTCACAGCTCGATCACATACCAGAGTCTGTCAATCACCTTTACGCAGTCTCGACTTCGGCGGCTTCCTGCAGGCCGTGGCGCTCTATGGCGGCCTCGCGCAGCCTGTACTTCTGGATCTTGCCGCTCGCCGTCATCGGGTACTCATCTACGAAGTCCACGTAGAAGGGGACCTTGAAGCGGGCTATGCTCTCCCGGCAAAACTCTTTGACGACTTCTTCGGAGAGGTCGGAGTCAGGCTTCTTTATTATGGCGGCGGCGACCTGTTCGCCGTACTTCTCGTCCGGGACGCCGTATACCTGCACGTCGGAGACGTCAGGGTGGGTGTAGAGGAACTCCTCGATCTCGCGCGGGTAGACGTTCTCGCCGCCCCGGATGATCATGTCCTTCGCCCGGCCCGTGATCCTGACGTACCCGTTCTCGTCCATGACCGCCAGGTCGCCTGTGCGCAGCCAGCCGTCCTGGTCTATGACCTCTGCCGTCTTGTCCTCCATCTTGTAGTACCCCTTCATGACGAGGTACCCCCGGGTCCACAACTCGCCCTGCTCGCCCGCCTCGCAGTCCTCGCCCGTCTCGACACCGACTATACGCACCTCGGTCTCGGGCAACGCACGGCCGACGGTCGAGACCCTCAGCTCGAGCGGGTCGTCGGTGCGCGTCTGGGTGATAACGGGGCTGGACTCGGTCTGGCCGTAAGCAATGGTGATCTCCGACGCCCCCATGACGTCAACGACCTTCTTCATCACCTCCATCGGGCACGGAGAGCCGGCCATTATTCCGGTCCGCAAAGAGCTAGTGTCGTACTCCTCGAAGCCGGGGTGCTCGAGCTCGGCTATGAACATCGTCGGCACGCCGAGCACCGCCGTGCACCTCTCTTCGTGCACAGCCTGCAAGACCTTCTCCGGGTCGAAGCTCTCGACGGGGACCATCGTCCCCTCGTGCGTTACGGTGTTGAGCGTTCCGAGCACGCAGCCGAAGCAGTGGAAGAACGGCACGGGGATGCAGACCCTGTCCTCCGGCCCGAGCTCCATGCACTCCCCGATGTAGAAGGCGTTCTTGACGATGTTCGCGTGGGTGAGCTGTACACCTTTGGGGAACCCCGTCGTCCCCGAGGTGTACTGCATGTTGATCACCTCGTCTGCGCCGAGCGACTCCTGCCTCTCACGCAACTCCTCCGGTGAGACCTCCTCACCCCGCTCCATGAACTCCTCGAACCTCATGATCGGCAGCCCCCCATGTTCGCCCTCGCCCATGAGGACGGCGTGCCTCAGGTGCGGCAGCTCCTGGACTGCGAACTCCCTGTCCGTGCTCTCGGCGAGCTCGGGGACGGCCTGCGCAAGTATCTCGACGAAGTCTGCGTCCTTCACGCCTCTGGTGAGTAAAAGAGCCGCCGAGTCGGACTGGTCGAGCACGTACTTAAGCTCGTGCGCTTTGTAGGCCGGGTTCACCGTCACGAGGACGGCCCCCATCTTGCCCGTCGCGAACTGGAGGGTCACCCACTCGGGGACGTTCTGGCCCCAGACTGCGACGTGATCACCCTTCTCGAGCCCAAGCGCCATGAGCGCTCGGGCGCACCTCTCCACGACCTCCTTGAACTCGCCGTAGGTGTACCGAAGACCCCGGTCAGGGTAGACGAGGGCGTCGTCGTCCGGGCGGCGCTCGGCCACCAGGTCGAGTAGACTGCCGACGGTCAGCCCCTTAACATCCTCCGCGCGCATGATCTCCTCCTGAAGTGGCTGTAGCTGTTATCGGTGCCTAGTCGGGCTGCTACCTCTAGAGTCACCAACTGCCTTATCTCTTCGAAGGTGTGCGGCCTGTAGCAATCGCCGGGGATGATATCCCGTATGGTCTGTGTATTCCACCATCTCCCGCCCTTAGGAGGCGGCACACCATCGCGCTCGAGCGCGACCGTCTCGCGCGTCATACACCCTTCGCAGATCATGCGCATCATCCGCATGATCTGTTCTTCCACGAGGTCGCCGTACCTCGTGGCGTTGTACTCGAATCCCATGGACGAAGATGGCTGTACTTGCCACCTGCCTGGTCGGGAACTTCAAGCGGCTGGTCAGCTCAGCCTTCAACGCCGAAACGAAGCTCTGTGGGAGAGCGTTGTCCAGATTTCCGAAGGCCGGGATCCT
Organism: uncultured Rubrobacteraceae bacterium; assembly: GCA_963819315.1. Taxonomy (GTDB): domain Bacteria; phylum Actinomycetota; class Rubrobacteria; order Rubrobacterales; family Rubrobacteraceae; genus JALYGY01. The sequence continues at coordinate 148,279 of CAWFVR010000018.1, read as the reverse complement.
GAGAAGGGGTTCCGGCACCTCCTCAGATTCATGGGGCTTTGCTAACCGCCCGGCGAGCGCCCTGATACTACTCTTTAGGGGTAGTATGACTACACCTATCGGGCCACCGCACCGCTCTAATCTGGGCGGCTATCTCCTCAGGAGAGGCTACCTTGTCGACTATGCCGGCTGCTCCCGCATCCAGGGCCTCCCCTGGATGCACCTCCTCCAGGGTGGTGCTCATCACCAACAACGCGGCGCCAGGGCTCGCCTCGCGCAACGTAGCGACGAGTTCTAGCCCATCTCCGTCCGGCAGGTTACGGTCAGCGAGCACCACATCGATCCCCTCGAGCTTTGCTCGCGCCTCAGCGAGCGATGAGGCCTGTTCCACTACCTCGATGTCCGGGAAGCGGGAGAGCACGCGGCTCAAAGCATCGCAGAACATGTCGTGGTCGTCTACTATCAAGATGCGAAGCATCCTCCTCCTGGCTTCTCTGGCAGATCCGCCTTGCGCGAGCGTAATGTTCTCATGCCATAACGCTCGACACCAGCGAGCGAATCTTTGCCGTTGCTAGCGGTTAGTGTCAATAGCCAGTCGAGTTTCGAGCCCTCGTCGAAGGAACTTCGCCTCGACCTTTACGCCGATGACGCGTCTGGCTAATCACCAGCCGGGCGCTCCTGCAGGACCCAGCCGTTGCCGTCCGGGTCGCTGAAGAAGACGAAGGAGTTCCACTCTCCGCCACGCCCATCAACCCAGACACCTTCGTCTATGTGCTGGACCGGGCTGGCCTCCACGCCCCGCTCGACAAGTTCAGCTCGAGCGGCCTCGATGTCTGAGACGACAACTTGCAAGCCCTCCAGCACCCCTGGCGGCATGTTGATGATCCCGGTGCTCAGGTGGATCGAGCAGCCCGATCCGGGCGGGGTCAGCTGGACGAGGCGTACCTCGTCGTTGAGCTGGGTGTCGAGGTCGACGACGAAACCGACCTGCTCGCTATAGAAGTGCTTCGCTCGGTCCACGTCCGTGACGGGAATCGGAACCACTTCGAGCTTCCAATCCATGGTGTGCCTTCCTTTCATGTGGTGGTTTTGCATAGTTTGACCGGAGCATACGGCAATAGCCTCAAGAACCACTACCGATTCGGTTTTGTGCGAAAGTCGGTGGGATGGTAGAGGTGGTTTGTCCGCGATTCCAAGATGATGCCACCATGAATGCCGATAAGCGGGAGACGCAGGCGAGGTAAGTAGTTGATCGAGCCATTTTCGGTACACACGTTTGCGAGAAGCTCAGGCAAGAGATGCTCGACCGGCTGGCTACGGACGAAGAAGGGCCACGGTATCGTAGGACCTGGGCAGCACCTACGCAAGGTGCTGGGTACAAGCTTCCGAGAACACCAGACTTCCACGCGGTCTGGTAATTGGGCTGATGAAATTAGGAAAGGACTGGTAGTCTGTAGAGGCCGCGAAGACCCAAAGAGGGCGTTTGGACGAGCAGGATTCCATCTCAGGCGTGTGGCTCGAAGCCCTCGCGATCATCCGCCGGTACCCTTACGCGGTGATAGTGCCCGGGGCTGTGCTCGGCGCTCTTGCCGAAGTTCCCGCCTACCTGATCGTGGATCGTCTCCTGCTCGACCAGCTCCTGACTTACCTGAGCGCCGCATTCGCTTACTACCTCTTCCTAGCCTACGCCGAGGGGCTCACAACCGATTACGAGCGTGGGAGGGATCTCATCGCATCGCGCAGCGTGCTTGGGGAACTGCTCGAAGCGGTGGCTTTCGTCCCGCGCGTCCTGGTGGCCGGGTTGATAGCCGTCCTGGCCAGTAGCGCCGCGCTAGTGTTGCTGGTGATCCCAGGGGTGTGGCTTTACACGCGCTGGTCGCTGTCTACCCCGGTGATCTGCAAGGAGGATGCGGGACCCCTTGCGTCCCTGAAGCGCAGCAGCGTGCTGGTTCGGGGACGTTTCTGGTTCGTGCTCGGGACGGCCACCCTCGCCTTCTTCTCTGAAGAGACGGTCATCCACGCGGGTGCGCTGGCAGCCGGCTCGATCACCAACTCGCACACCTGGGGCGAGTGGGTCGGAGGCTCGATCGTCGCGGCGCTGGCCATGCCGCTGGCCGCGCTCACCACTTCGGTTGCTTATTCGAGAGTCGCGAAGGCCGCGCATCCAGACTAATGCACGCGAAGCCGAGCGAGGCTTCTCAGGCTCACTACTCTGCCCCGACCCCGATGCTCCGTATGTAGAAATTGATGCTACGTAGGTGGTCGCAAGCGATCAACCCGACAACATAGAACCTGAGAAACTAGCCGGCGAGGTCCTGGCTGGCGGCGGACGACTCGTGGGGCACGATGACCCTCAGGGCGTTGTGATCCACCGCGAAATCCTGCGGGGTGCTCGTCACGACTTCGCCGTCTATGTTGATCGGGAGCTCCGGCTCCGTCTCGAGCCGCACCCGCTCGGTCCGGTGGTGGTGCACGCCTTCCAACTGGATGAAGTCCCCGCTCTTGAAGTAGCGAGCGACCCCGAGCAGGGTCCGGGGCCGGCCCAGCTCTATGGCCAGGACGTCGAGCCTGCGGTCGTCTATGCTCGCTTCGGGGGCGACGACTATGCCCCCGCCGTAGAAACGCCCGTTGCCGACGGCGAGATGCAGGAGCCGACCGTACTCCACCGGCTCCCGGTCGCCGTCAGGGAAGGTCAACCGCGCTGAGAACGGCTCGTGCTCGAAGAAAGCCCGGATGGCGGCCATCGGGTAGGCGAGCACCCCTAGCTTCTTCAGCCGCGGAGAGAGAGCCTGCGTGACCTTGACACTCAAACCCGTGGAGGCGACGTTCACGTAATAATTGTCGCGCGCCAGTCCCAGATCTACGTCCACGACCTTGCCATGGGCGATCGTCTGGCAGGCCTGCTCTATGTCCACCGGTATCTCGAGCGTCCGCGCGAAGTCGTTCGCGGTACCCAGAGGCAGGAGGCCGAGCGTCACGTCCCTGTGGGCGAGGAAGTCCACTACCGAGCTCACCGAACCGTCGCCGCCACCAAGGATCAGAACCCTATACTCCGAGCCGTCGTCGAGGATGTCCCGTACAGCCTCAGGGAGACGTACAGGATCTCGCACCGCGTAGGTCGGGCCCAGCGTTACCCCCAAATCCTGCAGCCGGTCCAGCGCCCGGAAGAACGCCCGCTCCCCGCTGCGCGAGCGGGTGTTGACGATCAAAGCCGCCAGCCGCCGATCCGTACCGTCGGTCAAGCTGTCCATAAACTACCTGATACGACCGAACGCCCCACGAGTTTCGTTCCCGAGTCCTTCTTCCCCTTCGTGATGATGGGCGTGCCGGATCTCCAAACCATACCACTCGCCAACCCCCGAAGGCGCCCCGAAAAACCCGAAGTCCACATGAAGCCGCTCGAGCCGCCTTGCCTCCGCCATCCACGCCAATGTTTTAACGTTTGTTCTTGACTTGAACATAAGTTACGTTTATTGTGTTGCGAACGGAGAGAGTGGCAGGGGAAGGGTGATAGGACAGGATGAGTTGGATCGCTTACGTGATACTGCTTCTGGCGCTCGCGTGGATCTTGCAGATCATCGGGACCTACTTCCAGATGCGCCATTACCGTGAGGTTCTGAGTGGGATCACACGCGACGGCGGCGAGGGGTTCGTTGGGGTAGGAAACGCGAAGGCGACGTTTGGGAAGGGTGTAATCCTGATCCTGGTCTCGGACGGCAACGACGTTGTCAGGAGGGCGTTGAGGATGCGCGGCATGACCATCTTCGCCAGGTTCAAGGAGGCTCCGGACCTCGCGGGCATGAGCCTCGACGAGCTGCGGGCCGAGGGGCGCGAGGAGCCATACGACAAGAGCACCATGCTCGCCGCCCGGCGCGCCATCGAGCAGATAGACCGGATAAAGCAGGAGAAAGAAGGGGTCACTGCGTGAGATAAGCATGATGGAGTTGTCGATGAGTCGTTGGGGTTCAGGGATGGAGGAGAGTCTATGACAGGGGGTTTCGTCGCGCTGCTCCAGGAAGGGCAGACCGCTGCGCAGTCAGGAGGTGTGCTCGGCGCCCTAGAGGTGGCCGCGGAGTGGTTCATCGGGTTGTTCCAGGCCGGCGCTGAAACGTTCGTCGGTTTCGTCACGGGGATCATACCCCTTCTTATCGTGCTGCTGACCTTTTTCTACACGTTGACCAACCTCATCGGTGAAGAACGGGTGCACAGCGCGGCGAGGGTCGCGGCTGGCAACCTCTTCACGAGGTACACGGTACTGCCGGTTCTGGCTGTATTCTTCCTGACCAACCCGATGGCCTACACCTTCGGGACCTTTTTGGACGAGAAGTACAAGCCGGCGTTCTACGACTCGGCGGTGTCCTTCGTACATCCGCCGCTGGGGCTCTTCCCGCATGTCAACCCGGCGGAGCTGTTCGTGTGGCTCGGCGTCGCGAGGGGAATTCAGCAGCTCGATCTTCCGCTCGGCCCGCTGGCGGTCAGGTACTTACTCGCCGGCTTGATCGTGATGTTCATGCGGGGGGTATTCACGCAGTTCATGACCTTCTTCCTGGCCCGGCGCCAGGGCGTGGAGCTCTAGGGGGGCCTGAAGATGCAAGAGAAGACGTTCAGGGCCGTCAGGATCGAGAGGGGCTCCCAGGGATGGGGTGGGCCGCTCGTTATCCAGCCCACGGCCGAGAAGGACAAGATAGTGGCGGTCACCGGCGGGAGCATCCCCGAGGTGGCCCAGAGGATAGCCGACCTGACCGGCGCGGAGGTCGTCGACGGTTTCAGGGCGCCGCCGCCTGAGAGCGAGATAGCCGCGGTGGTCGTTGACTGTGGCGGAACGGCGCGGGCCGGCGTCTACCCGCGCAAGCGCATCCCGACCATCAACCTGACCCCCGTGGGCCAGGCTGGGCCGCTCGCCCAGTACATCACTGAGGACATCTACGTCTCCGGCGTGCGCCCTGACAACATCAACCTGGCCGACGGGTCGGAGGCGGCAAGCGCGCAGGAAGGTGACGGGGACGGGCGATCCACCGTGGAGAGCCCTTTCGGGGCGGCATCCGGACCAGGTGCGGGCGCCGCGGCCGCGGCTGCGACGCAGCCTGATCTGGGCGGCGGGTTCACCGGCTTCATAGCCCGTTTCGGGCGCGGGATGGGCGGGGTCGTCGGGATCCTGTTCCAGAGCGGACGCCAGTCCATAGACACGGTCATCCGCAATGTTCTGCCGTTCATGGCCTTCGTGACCATGCTCATCGGCATCATCACCGCCTCGGGCCTTGGCGACCTGATCGCCAAGACCCTCGCGCCGCTTGCGAACAACCTGATCGGGCTTCTGGTCCTCTCCGTGATCGTCGGTCTGCCGTTCCTCTCACCTGTCCTCGGACCCGGTGCGGTGATCGCGCAGGTCATCGGGGTCCTCATAGGAGACCAGATCGGGCGTGGCGCAATAGACCCGCAGTATGCCTTGCCGGCGCTCTTCGCCTACAACGTGCAGGTCGGCTGCGACTTCGTCCCGGTCGGACTCGCGCTCGGCGAGGCCAAGCCCAAGACCATCGAGATCGGAGTCCCTGCGGTCCTCTTCAGCCGCCAGATCACCGGTCCCCTGGCAGTCATCATAGGCTGGCTGCTCTCCTTCGGGCTCTACTCGTAGGTGCGGTCGTGACTGAACCAATTTACCTGACAGAAGTCACAGAGATCGGACCGGAGGTCGCGGAGTTTCTGGAGGCGGGGCTCCTGATCCTGTTCGAGGCAGGAGCCCCGCCGGAGCTGGCGGAGATAGCCGTGCTGCACCAGCCCATCTCCGGACCTCGGGAGGACCCTCCAGAAGCGGGTGACATCCTCGTCATCGGATCCAGGGAGTTCCGCATTACGGCCGTAGGCTACAAGGCCTGGCAGAACATCCATGACCTCGGGCACGCCGTCTTCAAGTTCTCAGGTCTCGAGGAGGCCGAGCTGCCGGGGGAGATATACCTCGAAGCCCGGGGAGCCGAGGACTTGGACGATCTCGTCCAGCCCGGCGCCCGCGTGGAGATAAGAACCGGCGCCTAGAGCGGCGGGTAGAAGGGAGCCTCGTGAGTCTCAGGAACAAGCTAGAGGGCCTGTCACAGGCCGGCACTCCCATCCGGGTGGGGCTCGTCGGCGCAGGCCAGATGGGCCGAGGTTTCATAGCGCAGGTCTCCGGTATCCCTGGCATGGAGGTCGTGGCCGCAGCGGATGTGGATGCCGAACGCGCCCTCACCGCCTTCAGGGAGGCGGGCAGCGAGCCCGTCGAGGGCCTGAACGGCAGCCCGGAGAGGCCCGCTGTCACCACGGACGCCGTGGAGCTCGCGCGTTCCGAATCCGTGGACGTCGTCGTCGAGGCGACAGGCGTACCTGAGGTCGGCGCCAGGGTGGCCTACGAGGCGATCCACAATGGCAAGCAAGTGGTCATGCTCAACGTCGAGACAGATGTCACGGTCGGGGCGGTCCTCGCGCGGATGGCAAAGAGCGCGGGCGTCGTCTACACCGGCTCCGCCGGCGACGAGCCGGGCGCGATCATGGAGCTCTACGACTTCGCCCGCTCCCTTGGCTTCGACGTCATCGTAGCCGGCAAGGGCAAGAACAACCCCCTCGACGTCTCGGCCACCCCCGAGTCGCTCGCAGAAGAGGCGGAGCAGAAGCGGATGAACCCCAAGATGCTCGCCTCCTTCGTTGATGGCACCAAGACCATGGTAGAGATGGCGGCCGTCGCCAACGCGACAGGCTTCTCCCCCGACACACCCGGGATGCACGGGCCTGAGGAGACCGATCCCAACCGCCTGGGAGAGGTCTTCAGCCTTGCCGACGAAGGCGGCCTCCTCTCCGGCTACCACACCGTGGACTACGTGCGCGGGGTGGCCCCGGGCGTCTTCGTCGTCGTGCGCTCCGAGGAGGGACCCGTGCGCGAGACGCTGCGGTACCTGGGACAGGGCGGCGGACCCAACCACGTGTTCTACAGGCCCTACCACCTCACGAGCCTGGAGACCCCGATCTCCGTGGCGCGCGCCGCCGTCTACGGCGAGCCAACCATAGTCCCCCTCCCTGCTCCTACGGCCGAGGTCGTGGCCGTGGCCAAGCGTGACCTGAAGGCCGGAGAGAAGCTCGCCGGGATAGGCTCCGCCGACTACTACGGACACGTGTACAGGGTCGAGGAGGCCACCGGCATGTTGCCGCTGGGGCTGGCGTCGGGGGCCCGCACCACCCGGCCCGTAGCCAGCGGCGAGGTCATAGCGAGATCCGGGGTAGAGCTGGCCGAAGGGAGTCTCGTGGTGGCACTCCGGCGGCTCCAGGACACGGCGGCGATAGAAGGCTAAGCGGTGGCCCTCCGCTATCCCGTAGACCAGCGCACGCTCTCGGAGGAGGATCATGTGATCCTGAAGGTCCTCCACCTCTACTACGAGCACGACCTCACCCAGGCGGAGGTAGGAGCCCGCATGGGCTTCTCGCGCCCGAAGGTCTCAAAGCTCATAGCCGAGGGGAAGGAGCGGGGCCTGGTAAAGATAGAGATCGCCGAGCCCGCCGACGATCTCGTACCGCTGGAGATTTCCCTCGAGTACCGCTACGGGCTCCGCGAGGCCGTCGTGGTCGCGACGAGCGAGGACCGCGACATTACGGAGCTCTCGGCAGGACGCGCGGGCGCGGCGCTCCTAGCGAGAGTCTGTACCCCCGGGACCGTTCTGGGCATCTCCTGGGGCATCTCGATGCGCGCGCTTGCCGACGCTACGCCGCGCCGCGCCTTCCGCTGCAGCAAGGTGGTGCCGCTCGTGGGCGGCATGGGCAAGGCCCACACCCAGCTGCACTCGAACCAGGTGTGCGCCGACCTCGCGGAGAAGCTCGGAGCTGAATGCCTGCACCTGGCGGCCCCGGCGATCGCCCGGTCGTCGCGCAGCCGGGCCGAGCTCGTGGCCATGCCCGGCATAGGCGACACCCTTGCGGAGGGTGCGTCCTGCGACGTTGCCGCCGTTGGGATCGGGGGGATACTCCCCGGCTCGACCATGGTGGAAGCCGGGTACTTCACTCCGGAGGAGTTCCTGGGGCTCAGGGAACGTGGCATCGTGGGCGATGTGTGTTGCCACTTCCTCGACGCCGAGGGACGGACGCGCTACCCGGAGCTCTCCGAGAGGATCGTCGGCCTCACACCCGACGAACTGCGGGCCATAGACAATACCATCGGCATCGCCACCGGCGCCGAGAAAGCAAGGGGCGTCGCCGCCGTAGTCAGGGGCGGTTTCGTCGAGGCGCTGGTCTGCGACCGGGACCTCGCGCGGTCCCTGCTGGAGATCCCAGACCAGAGAGGAGCCGAGTGAAGGACTACGACGACAGGAGGCAGCTCCTGGAAACGATGCTCGAGATCCGGGCCTTCGACGAGAAGGTGGACGAGCTCTACGCCGAGGGCGCCCTCCACGGCACGGCCCATTTCTACGTCGGCCAGGAGGCCGTGGCGGTGGGGGTGATCTCCACCCTCCAGGAGGGCGACGTCATTACCGGCACCCACCGCGGGCACGGACACGCCGTCGCCTTCGGCCTCGACCTCGACCGGATGGCGGCCGAGTTGCTAGGGAAGGCCTCGGGCTACTGCCACGGCAAGGGCGGCAGCATGCACATCGCTGACGTCGGCGCGGGCATGCTCGGTGCAAACGGCATCGTCGGCGGCAGCATGGGCATCGCCTGCGGGGCCGCCTGGGCCTTCAAGCAGCGCAAGGAGAACAGGGTGGCCGTCTGCTTCTTCGGAGACGGAGCGGTCCAGGAAGGCATCTTCAACGAGACGCTCAACATGGCCGCCATCTGGAAGCTGCCCGTCGTCTTCGTGTGCGAGAACAACCAGTACGCGATGTCCCTGAGCGTCAAGCGCGGCTTCGCCACAGAGCGCATCTCGGACCGCGCCTCCGGCTACGGCATGCCTGGCAAGACCGTAGACGGCATGGAGCCCGACCAGGTCCGCGAAGCCGCCTCAGAAGCGGTGGACCTCGCGCGGAGCGGCGGAGGACCCACGCTCATCGAGGCGGTAACCTACCGCTACCTCGGGCACTCCAAGAGCGACGCGAACCTCTACCGGACGCGAGACGAGATCTCCGAGTGGCGCGAGCGGGACCCCATAGGACGGTTCGCCACGCGGCTCGAAGAGGAAGGCGCCATCGAGCAGGACGCCTGGCGGGAGATAGAGCGGCGTGCCAGAGAGAGAGTCGAGGCAGCCTTCGAGAAGGCCGCACAGGAGCCCGAGCCCGAGCCCGAGACCGCGCTGGAGGACGTCTATGCCTAGGGAGATCACCTACCGCGAGGCCGTCCGCGAGGCGATGGTCCAGGCGATGCGCGAGGACGACTCCGTCTTCCTAATGGGCGAGGACGTCGGGGTCTACGGCGGGGCCTTCGGCGTGAGCCGCGGGATGGTCGAGGAGTTCGGCGAGGACCGCGTGGTAGACACGCCTCTCTCGGAGGCCGGCTTCGTCGGCCTGTGCGTCGGGGCAGCCCTCATGGGCATGCGCCCGATAGCCGAGATCCAGTTCTCTGATTTCATCACCCACTCGATGGACCAGCTCGTGAACCAGGCGGCCAAGCTGCGCTACATGTTCGGCGGAGAGGGCCGGGTGCCCGTGGTGGTTCGCACCCCCGGCGGCGCTGGCACCGGCGCCGCAGCCCAGCACTCCCAGTCCCTCGAGGCCTGGTTCATCCACGTGCCCGGCCTCAAGGTCGTCATGCCGTCAACCCCATACGACGCCAAGGGACTCTTGCGCGCTGCCCTCGACGACCCCAACCCGGTAATCTTCTACGAGCACAAGCTCCTCTACAACCGCAAGGGCGAAGTCCCGGAGGAGCCGTACCGGGTTCCGCTGGGGGAGGCCGCGGTGAGCCGCGAGGGCGAGGACGTGACGCTCGTTGCTGCCGGGCTCGTCCACCGCTACGCGCTCGAGGCGGCTGACTCTCTGGCGAACGAGGGGATCGAAGCCGAGGTCGTTGACCTGAGGACCCTCTCCCCCATGGACCACGAAGCGGTGGCGCGTTCGATCCAGAAGACAGGCAAGCTCGTAGTGGTCGAAGAAGACGTCAAGACCGCGGGCTGGGGCGCCGAGGTGGTAGCCCGGATCGTGGAGGGTGAGAGCTTCTACGCGCTCGACAGAGCCCCCGCCCGGGTCGCCGGCGCCGACGTCCCGATCCCGTACAACAAGAACCTCGAGGCGTACGTCCGGCCGAGCCCCGAGAAGGTGGTCGAAGCTGTACGCTCGCTGCTGGACGCCCGGGTGGGCGTCTACTCCGAGGTGTACTCCTAGATGGCTACCGAGCTCAAGGTCCCTACGCTGGGCATGGACATGGAGGAGGCCACGATCGTCCGCTGGCTGGTGGAGGAGGGCGCAGAGGTAAAGAAGGGGGACCCCGTACTCGAGATAGACACGGACAAGACCTCCTTCGAGATAGAAGCTCCCGCCGACGGGGCCATCCAGGCTCTCCGCGGAGAGGCAGGCGACACCCTGCCCGTTGGCGCCACGCTCGCCTACGTCACCTCCCCCGGAGAGGATTTCCCCGAGCCTCAAGAGGAATCCCACACTGAAGAGGTCGAGCCCGAAAGGACGGCGGAGGTCCCGAAGCACCAGACCGTCCCGGTATCGGTGGACTCTGAGGACGGGCGGAGGGTCAGGGCCTCGCCGGCCGCCCGGCGGGCGGCGGCTGATATGGGTATCTCTATCGAGAGCGTCTCCGGCTCGGGGCCGTACGGCAGGGTCTACCTCTCGGACGTCCTGGAGATGGAAACCGAAGCTCCCGCCGAACAGGCCGAACCAGCGCCTATCGATGCGGCCCACCGCGAGCCGCTCTCGCGCATAAGGCGTCTCGGGGCCGAACGCACGGCGAGAAGCTTCTCCGAGGTGCCGCACTTCTACCTTACGCGGGACATGGAGGCGGACAGACTGGTGGAGTTGCTCGAGCGCCTCAAGAGCAAGATGGACCCCGCACCCTCAGTGACGGAGTTGCTCGTCCTGGCGGTCTCCCGGACGCTCAGGGATCACCCGCGCCTCAACGGGCGCTACGCCGGCGGCGAGCTCGAGGTCCACGACGACGTGAACGTCAGGGTAGCCGTCGCCACGGACGAGGGGCTCGTGGCGCCAGTTATCGCGAAGGCTGATACCCTCTCTCTGCGTGAGCTGGTTCCGAAGGTCAAAGACCTGGTGAGGCGGGCCCGAGATCACGAGCTCTCCCCCGAGGAGCTCTCGGGCGGCACCTTCACCATCTCCAACCTCGGGATGATGGGCATAGACTCCTTCGACGCCATCATAAACACCCCCGAGGCGGCCATACTGGCCGTCGGGCGCGTCAGGACGTTGCCGGAGTGGCAGGACGGCTGGTGGGCCCCGCGGCGCGTGATCTCGGCTACACTATCCGTAGATCACAGGGTAGCTGACGGGGCCGACGGGGCCCGGTTCCTGGCCGATCTGCAGTCCGTGCTCTCCGACTGGGAGCTCTTGCTGTGAAGGGGGCGGCGCTTTGAAGGTCGAGAAAGACGCAATACTCACGTGCTCGACGTGCGGGATCGAGGGCCCCCACGAGCTGCTCTACCTCTCCCAGCACCTCAGCGCCAGCCGGTGCGTCAACTGCGGCACGACCAGGGTCTATTCGGATCACATCTACTCCGAGTACGCCAGGGACCTCGCCGAGCGCACCACGCATTTGCCGGGCAGGGTGGCAGGGGACGTGCTGCGCCACCCTACCGGGATAGTGAAATGGCCCTTCAAGGCCATCCGTAAACCCTTCGGCCTCCTCAGAGAGGTAAACCAGGTTACCGCCTTCGAGCAGAGCCGTCACAAAGCTCCGACGCCAGGGCGGCTGATCCGTTAGCACGCCGTCTCCCTCCGGTCGGCGGCTTCTCAGCACGCTCCAGCCTTCGGCTTCCGCTTCTCAGCACGGCGCCTCTTCGCCGCCTTGTCAGCACGCTCGCCCTTTTAGGGCTTCGCTTCTCAGCACGCTTCGGGCCTTTACAAGGCCCTCGCTTTCAGCACGCTCGGCCTTGCGGCCTCGCTTGTCAGCATTTTGGCTTTTTCCTTTGCGCTGAGAAGCTGACAAGCCGCCCGGCGAAGCCGGCGCCTTGCTGAATATCTCTAGTGCTCGTCCGCTGAGATTTGCTCGACCAGGGAGTCGACGGCCTCTTGGGCGTCATCTCCTTCGGCCCGGATGGTTATCTTGTCGCCGTGCTTGGCGGCAAGGGTCATCAGCTTGAGAGGGCTCTTGGCGTTAGCCTCGTGCCCGTCCTTGACCACAACGATGGCTGAAGAAAACCCCTTGGCCTTCTGCACGAACTCGGCTGCCGGACGGGCGTGGAGCCCCTCCTTCGGTCCGACCGTCGTCTCCCTCTCCGCCATGACACGCTCCTCTCCCCGAGCAACCCATTCATAAATCCGGGGCACGAGCCCCCACCGGTATCAGTCTACCAGAGCGCGGTTGCGGGCCGCCCTATCACGGCGCACAGAAGAAAAGAGAGACAGAGAGACGCTAGACTGACGAGGCGGCCTACGCCGCCTCTTCGACCGTTTCGACCCCGGGGGTAGAGTCAGTGGCGAAGAAACCCTCGGGATCGATAGGGAAAGACACCTCGCACTCCGCGGCGGGGTTGTGCCGGTGCGCGATCTCGAGCGCCCGCTCGATGCTCTCGGCCTGCACCATCACCCTGAAACGCGCGGCGCCGCTGCTCACCTGAATTGAGATCCGTACCATCTCCCTACCATCCTTCTCTTGAGAACAGCGACGCCTGCTTCTGTGCGCGCCGCTCTTGCTCCTACAGCCACGCAATGTAGAGCATATTTGTTACAGCCGGGTAACAAACGTATAAACAATCGGAGACAGTTCCGGGCCCGAGCGAAGTGGCCCGGGTGAGTACCGACGAGGCCCCCGAGGCCAGCGATGCGGATCCCGCGATGCTAACCGGCCTTGAGGCCTCCGTCCACTTTCCTGACCTGGGAATCCTGGGCGCTGGCGGACTCTCAGCTCAACAGGTCAGGAAGGTTGAGGCGCTGACAGTGGAGGATAATCTCACCCTGGCGATCGAGCGGACAGAACGTATGCCGCTCTGGAATAGCCGCCGGATAGTGCAAACATGGGAACTCACGCTAGTGGACCACGCAGTCCGGACTCTTCTCTGCCCCGGCGACGGGGAACGCGTGGACCAGCGCGTCCGCGGTCAGACGCGCGCGCTGGGCGTAGCCTGTCGAGGTGTAGTGGGTCCCGTCCGAGATGAACCAGCCGTACTTGGTTGCCGACGCCCAGTCGAAGACCCGCATCTTCGGGTACCTGGCGCAGGCCTGTACCAGGGTACTGTTCCAGAGCTCCATGTTGGACTCCGCATAGGGTCCACTCGTGAGCAAGGACTTCACGTTAACCCACAGCACCGGCTGGTCGCCGACCACCGACATCATGCGCTCGATCCGGGCCATCCGCTCGATGGGCGAACCAGCGTAGATGTTAGCGGTGTCGTTGGTGCCCAGAGCGAGCACCCAGCACCCGCGAAAGCCGTTCGCCACCAGCTGGCTCGCTACATCGTAGGCGTTGGCCTGGCCCGATAGCGTCTCGACGGTCGACCTCGCACCCGAGATCTCGATGTACTGGGTGGTGGCGCCGACGCGCGCTAGTTGGGCGTTGAGGCGTAGATCCGGATCGGGCAAGTAGCTGGGCATGACCATGCCTTCCGACGTGGAGTCGCCGATGTACACGACCGCCCCACACGAAGTGAGGGTGGCTGGTGTGGCCTTTTGCGCCTCGGGCTTCTGCGAAGCAGCGTTCTTCGAAGCAGTGTTCGTCGACGCAGCCTTCTGCAATGCAGCTTTGGGGGACTTCGTCGTGCGTGTCGGAGAAGTGTCGGGAGTGGCAGCTGGTGCGTGGTGTGTGGATAGCTTGATCTCCTCGGGGGCATTCGCGTAAGGCGGCTGGGACCCTCTGCCCACTTCGGCGCCGCTGCCGATGACCCCGGCGAGGCCAGCTCCGTCCAGCGCCAGGACGCTGAGCGCTGCTATCGAGACAATCCCGATAGCAATCCGCTGCCGACGTTGGCGCCGATAGATCCGTCGTGGGACCGCCTGTCGTGGGATCGCTTTCCGGCGCCCCGCCCGTGATCTGGTTCGTGCCCAGATGCGCCCGAGGGCGCCGCGGCGGATCGGTTCTTCGACGAACCGCCAGGACAGGGCGGCCACGGCAATGGTCGCCCCCACCTGGAGGATCTGCAGGTGAATGTTTACGCTCCTCTGCACCGCCGGGGTCGTGAGCACGATGATCGGGAAGTGCCACAGGTATATGCCGTAGGAGCGCACCCCGAGCCAGCGCAGCGGCGCCCACCCCAGCGCCGGGCCAAGCCAGCTGGCGGGATGGGCAAGTGCGGCCACGACCCCGACCGTACTCACCGACAGCAGCACGTTCCCGCCGAGGTAGAGAAACGGCGAGTACTGGCTCGTACGCCAGATCAGGAGTGCAATGACGGCCAGCCCGGCGACCCCCGCGCCGTCCAGAAGCAGGCGACGCCGGAGGGCGAGGTCTGCACGAAGGTTGCGGCTCGGCCAAACCATGGCCAGGGCGGCGCCTATGAGGAGGCCAGAGGCGCGGGTGTCGGTTCCTTCGTAGACTCGCGTGGGATCGACCCCCGGCTGGTAAAGCAGCGCCATTACGATGGCCGAGAGGGCCGCAGCTGCCAGGGTCATGCCGGCAAGCCGGTAGCGCCCACGAGCGTAAAGCAGGCCGAGCCAGAGCAAAAAAGGCCAGACCAGGTAAAACTGCTCCTCAACCGCCAGGGACCACAGGTGGTCGAGCGGTGGCGGCGGCCCGAAGCGAGAGAAGTAGGAGGCGTGGATTACGATGTTCCACCAGTTGCTCATGTAGACGGCGGCAGCGGCTACGTACCCCCGGAGCGTAGGTAGCTGGGATCGGTCGAAGAGCGTTACCCACGCCACCACCACGGCCAGCATCAGGAAAAGGGCAGGCAGGAGCCGCCGAGCTCGCCGGAGCCAGAAATCGCCGAGCCTAAGGTGGCCCACGGCGTCTCGCTGCCCGAGGAGCAGGTCGGTTATCAGGTAACCACTCAAGGTAAAGAACACACCCACGCCTAGCAGACCCCCCGGCGCCCAGCCCAGCTCCAGGTGGTAGGCGATGACGGCAAGCACAGCAAGGGCCCGCAGCCCGTCGAGCCCGGGCATGTAGCGCTGGGCGCCTCCGACCGGCTTAGGCACGACGCTCCCAGGCCAGCAGCGCGCACCAGCGAGTTCCCTTCGCTCCCGGCGGCCGGAACGGTATGAAGGTGCCGTACCGCGGACCCATGCTCACCGCGACCGGGTCCAGCGTCCCGTTACTGGCGCAGGCGCGAGAGCCCCCAGCCTGTAGTAGCCTGGGCGCTTACCTAGAGTTAAGGATCCGAATCCCGATGAACCGATCCGCCACCGCTCCGGCCTCAATGTCATGATCCCTCCAGAACTCTAGCGGGAACCTCCCGCCGAGCATCTTCGATGATGCGGCCCAACCGTTTGCCCCCCTGGGTCTTGACATCAAAGTAAATCTTCTCACTTTGTCGGGGGGCGTGTCTAATGCCCTCGAGTCCAAAGAGGGATCGTCAAGGGCTTGCTCCTGATAGTGAGAAGCTCAGGACGCTGCAAGGGCACGCCTCTCGAGGCGCGCAACATCGAGAGGTGATCTGCCGCGGAAGGCTAGGTCGCGTCCGGCAACACCCTCATGGCGAAGCGCGCCGGAAGTAGTTATTGGCAGCCGGTAGGAACATGAACACCAGCGCCGCGATGACCGCTGCGAGATGAACAGCCCGGATCGGCGCGATGATGAAGAACAAGAGATCCGCCTGCGTGAAGACCTCACGGAGCGAATTGCCAGCGGCGAGCCACGTGATCGGGTCGATCACCAGGGAGAGGGTGCCGATCCCTCCGAGCAGCACTGCCAGAGTGATGCGCGCCCATCTCTTGCCGAGACGCATCTGCGCGATTATGTAGACCGCAACGGTATAGACGATCAGCCTGATGATCAATCCGGTTACGTCCACCCCCCCGCCGCTGCCCGAGCCCACGGACAGCGAGTAGATAACGCGGATGATCGTCTCGAGGACGCCAGCGGCAACGGCCGTGAGCCACAACAGGAACGACGCCCGCACCTCCCCGGGCTCTCCCGGCAGTGGGCCGAGCCTGAACGCCGCCGCGCCCGTAGCCTTGCTGCTTGAGTATTTAGCCATATCTATGAATCCCTTCCTCGATGGTGATCGGCGCTTTTTCACTCCCCACTCTAGTCTTTCAGTCCCGTGTTAGTAGTCGAGGCGTTCCCTGATCTCGTAGTGCTGTGAACGCTCGTCGAACCTTGCCAGCACCTCTCGCGCCTTCGAGGGCACATAGGCCCGTTCGTAATCCTCGCCGGTGAAGCGCTTGACCGCCTCCCAGGAGTCGAACCACATGATCGTGATGAACTCCACCTCTTCCTCGTCGATGGACCTGCGGAAGAGTTGAATCCCTCTGTATCCGGGGACCTTCTTGTCTGCGATACCGGGAAAGATCTCTTCCTTCAGCAGGCGCTCGTACCTGTTCGCGTTATCTGGCTTCGTCCACCCGTGCCAGATTCTTCCTATCATTTGATCCTCCTTTGGAGATCGTTTCCGGCTGTATTGCATCAGTGTGCTTTGCCACCCGTCCTGCCAATCAGACTTCCGGCCAGTAGGATGGCGACTCAGGGTCTGGCGTCGACGCGGTCGAGGAAGGCAAGGGCGCGCCGCCACATCGCCTCCGAGGACGCCCGATCGTACTCGGGCAGGTCCGGGTCGGCGAAGAGATGGCCCGAGCCGGCGATAGGAGTGCTCTTCGAAGGAGGCTCCGGCCCCCCTTACGGCGTCGCCCAGGGCGGCCACCTCCTCCGCCTCCACCCACGGATCCTCGGCGGCGTAATGCACCTGTACCGGCACCCCTTCGGGCCAGCGCTCGACGCCGAACTCGCTAAACGCTTCGATGGGGACACCGCCGTGCATGAGCAACGCCCCCCGGGCACCCGGCCTTTCGGCGGCGAGAAGCTCGGCCGGGTCGTTCCCGAGGGAGAACCCGGCGAAGACCAGCCCCCCGGGCAGCCCGGCGACGGCCTCCCTCGCCCTTCGCAGGATCTCGGCTACGCCGAGCTCGTCGCGCTTGCGCAGGCCATCTTCGAGGTCGTCGAACACTTCGCCATCGTAGTAGTCGGGCACGTGGACCGAGTGCCCGGCCCCGCGCAGCCGGTCGGCCGCGGCGGTCACCCCGGGCCGCAGCCCCAGAGCGGAATGGAACAGAACGATCTCGGCCATGGACCCCATCCTCCAGGTAGACGTCGCCGTACGCGGAGCGCCCCTCGCGCCGGAGCGCGCACCTAGTCTACGAGCCCCGCCGCCCGTTCCCAAGGAGGAAGTTCGAAGGGGTATGGCACAACGCCCGCTCAGGAGGCCGACGCTCAGCATCCATGCTCTCCGGGCGGCGAGCAGGTCCCAGACTGCGTCGCCGACCACGTAGCAGTCCTCTGTCCCGACTCCGAGCCGCGCCCGGCAGGGGTCGAGGTTGGGGAAGGAACTCGCGGAAGACCTACATCTTTCTCACAGTGATCTTGGCGTGGATGTTTGTGATGGCGCTCCGGCTTAGGTCTGTCGCCGAGGTTGCGTCGGCCCAGCGGACTCAGCGTGTGAGGTGAGCACTCCGGTGCAGAGTGGTGCTATAACCTCGACCGCTTATGGAGAAAAAGGATATTTGCTAATGGCCGAACCGATGAGCTGCACGTCGTAGCCCTCGTGCTGAAGAACGAGCTCGGTCTGAAATGATGGATGACTTCGCAACCTGCCGAGATCCAGACGAGTGAGACCAGCATCTTCGTGCGCTCGTACGGGTCCGGGCCGCCGATCCTCTTGTTGCACGGCTTTCCGCAGACACACCTGATGTGGCGCAGCGTCGCGCCGCTGCTTGCCCGCAACTTTACGGTCGTCTGCGCCGATCTTCGCGGCTACGGGCGCAGCGGCTGCCCGGTCTCCGCCCCCGACCATGCGCCATATGCGAAGCGAGCCATGGCGCAAGACATGGTGACCGTCATGGAGCGGCTTGGATTTCCGCGCTTCTCGGTCGCCGGACATGATCGTGGCGGTCGCGTCGCCTATCGCATGGCTCTCGACCATCCGGATCGTGTCGACCGGCTCGCCGTTCTCGACATCTTGCCGACGGAGACCGTATGGGACCGGCCGATGCAAGGTTCGCGCTAGCCTACTGGCCCTGGTCGCTGCTCGCCCAGCCTGAACCGCTTCCCGAGCGCATCCTGGCGGCGGCCCCTGAAGCCATCGTCGACGATGCGCTCGGCGGATGGGGCTCTCCCTCGGCTGTGTTCCCTCCGGAGGTCCGCGCCGCCTATGTGCAGGCTCTTCGAGATCCCGGCCACGCACACGCCATCTGTGAGGAGTATCGAGCCGCCGCGACCATCGATCGTGAGCATGACAGGGCGGATCGTGCGCGCGGGCGCCGGATAGTCTGTCCTCTTCTGGCCCTGTGGAGCGCTCAAGGAGCGCTTGATACCTGGTATGTCGAGGAGTCAGGACCGATCGGGCTCTGGCGAGCCTGGGGCGATGATGTTCGAGGACAGCGCGCTCGAGGCCGGACACTTTTTCCCGGAGGAGGCTCCCGAGCAAACCGCCGAAGCTCTGAACCGCTTCTTCGGCGCCGCTGAATTATCTTGATCGCTGATCAGGGTCGAGTGCGGTACTTCGATCGTGAGATCCAGAAAGGCCGAAACAGGAGCATCTGCAGCGTTGCCGCCGATTCATCGCGGTTTGTCCTTACCTGTTCATCCTAACCTCAGAGGCGCACCAGGACGCTGTTGGCGACGACGAGTGACGGCGAATGCGATAGCGAGACCACGCTGCCACGCTACCTCTCAAGCGCTAGCCAGCTAGCGCTTCTTCCTGGGCGCTCTTAGATACATCGTCTACAACCTGAAGGAATGAGCTGAGAACCGGCCTAGTATTGTCGCGGCGCCACATGACACTCATTTCCACGGTGGGCGTGAAGCCTTGCACTTCTCTGTAGACCACGCCTTTCCTGTTCAGATTTCGGAGGGAAGCGGGAACCAGAGCAACCCCGATCTCGCCTGCAACCAAGCCAATTATGGTTTGCATGAGCCCAACGTCTTTTTGCACCGCCTTCGGAGCAAAACCGGCTTGGCGGCATATGTCCATCACTTTCCCGTACAGGCTGGGCGTCGAGTACTGGGCGGGCAAGATGAAAGGCTCATCGGCAAGTGCCCGCATCTCCACCTTTGATTCGGATGCCAGTGGGTGTGTTTCCGGCAGAGCCACGACGAGGGATTCCCGGCAAATGACTTTACAGCGAACGGTCTCATCTTCAAACGGGAAATACGAGAAGCTGACGTCGACCCGCCCATCGTGCAGCTCTTGCACCGCTTTGTCCGGCATCATCTCGCGCAAAAACAGTTCCACTTTAGGGAAGCGGTTCCTGAACTCGCGCAGGATCGGCGGAAGTATGTTGTTGGAAGCCGCAGGTATGAACCCCAGGCTCAGACGCCCAACCTCACCGTGGCCTGTCTCCTGAACCACACGAACCGTTTGCTCGATCTGAGCGAAATGGTGCCGTGCTTCTTCCAACAGCAGCTGCCCGGCTTCGGTCAGCCGCACGCCACGTCCCACCCTCTCGAAGAGTCGAACCCCGAGTTCTTGCTCTAGCTTCTTGATCTGGCTACTAAGCGCCGGTTGCGCTATGCGCAGCCGCTGTGCCGCGCGGGTAAAGTTGACCTCCTGCGCCACGACTACGAAATATCGCAGATGTCGAAGCTCCATAGAGAAATCATACAAAAAAGTTATAGGTTGGTCAACAAACTGGTATTGGACTTATGAAAAGCAAGCAGCCATAGTGAGGAGGCAAGGAGAAAAAGGGCTTGCGCTTACGCGCTTCTCCCCACGTGAGCCCAGAGAACGGCAGAGGAAGAGAGTCTAACGATGGACACCGTAGAGGGGACCGAACGGTACGTGGTGAGCTTCGATGGTGGGTGAGTTGGTTCGAGAGGACTGCATCCACCGCAGGATATACGCGGACTCCGACATCTTTGAGCCGGAGATGCAGGACATCTTTAGGGTGTATCTGGGGAGCGGCTTTGGCTCGCATGTTAGGATTGCAGGACACACGATCGCTTTCTTAGGCGCGCCAAACTTGTGTATTTAGCAGCATAATCGGCAGTCAAGTTCTTCCCATCCGCCTGATCCGAAAGGAGGCACATCATGAAACAGGCGCACCTGGATCGAGCAACTCTCCAGGGCATTGAGCTTGAGTACGAGCTACGGGGTACCGGAGAAGAACCCGTCGTGCTCGTGCATCACGGCGTCGGCCTCGACTGGTTCAGGCCGCTCTTGGAAGAGCCAGCCCTCACCGACAGTTACCGCGTGCTCAGCTACCACCGCGTCGGCTATGGGGGCAGCAGCCGCGTCACGGGTCCGCTCGATTTCGAGCAGGAGGCTGCGCACTGTCGCTCGCTGATGCGTCACCTGGGGATCGAGCGGGCGCATGTCGTCGGCCACTCCGCCAGTGCGATGATTGCCCTGCAGCTGGCCCTGGACGCCCCGGAGGCGGTGCACACCCTCGCGCTTCTGGAGTCGGCGCGGCCGGCGCTGCAGAATGAGCGGCAGGGTGAATTCGTCGGAAGCGTCGTCGGGCCTGCTCTGGAGCGCTACGGGGCGGGAGACAAGGCCGGGGCCGTCGATACCTGGATGCGGGGAGTCGGCGGGTCGGACTACCGTGCCGCGCTGGACCGCGCACTGCCGCGATGCCTTCGACCAGGCCGTGGCCGACGCGGATACGTTCTTCGGCCACGAGCTGCCCGCGGTGCAACAGTGGGTATTCACGCAGGAGGATGCGAGCCGCATCACCCAGCCCGCCCTCGTCGTCCTCGGGGAGAGAACCGATCCCATCTTCCGCGAGCGACGGGAGCTGCTGCTCGCCTGGCTGCCAAACGCCGAGCCGTTCGAACTACCTGGGGCGACGCACCTCCTGTACTTGGAGAATCCCCGCGGCATGGCAGAAGCTCTAGCCGCCTTCTACGCGCGTCACCCGCTCTAGGCACCAATCTGATCGATGGTGAGAGTCGCTCATACAGACCGTTAAGGTGTGCCCGACGATTCACAAACCGGTCGTAGCAGGTTTGCCAGGGACCGTTCTGGATGCACTTCATTCGATTCCAAGATGCTACTCCCTAGTATCCCGCCTAGTTGGGGCCAGAAGAGGGTTCTGGCCCCAACCGCCATCCCTTTCCCTAGGTCGAAAAATGTAACATGTTCCTACACCTTTTTATGTATCCTGCGCTACCAGACACACAACATATTGTGTTGAGTGTTATTTACACCGGCTTGGCCGAACGCCCTTCACGCCTCTTGCCACTCCACCGTACCTGTGACACCGTACGGCGGAGCTCGGTGCCTTGCTCGGGAGCTGTATGCGTCAGCTCTGCGCCGGCTGGTAGGTCAGGTAGAGAACGCCCGTGCCGAACGTCTTCGAGTCGACGAGTTCCAGCGCCCTCTGATCTCCCCCGTCTTCGAACAGGCGCTTCCCACTGCCCACGACGACCGGGTGAACCATAAGCCGAAGCTCGTCGAGGAGGCCGTCACGCAGAAGCGACCGGACCAGGGCGGCGCTGCCCGAGATCGAGATGTCCTTGCCGGGCTGCTGCTTGAGATTGGCAATTTCCTCAGCGACGTCGCCACTGATCAAGGTCGAGTTGTTCCACTGGAGGGGCTCCTCGAGGGTCGTCGAGACGACGTACTTGGGGGCATTGTTCATGTAGTCCGCAAACTCCTGGTCCTCACCACTCTGGGAAGGCCAGAAAGCAGCGAACTCATCGTAGGTCACTCTCCCGAACAGCATGGCGTCTGAGTCGGCCATCGCCGCCCCGATTGCCTCCCCCATCTCGTCGTTGAAATACGGCAGGTGCCACGTCTCGGGCGCTTCAATGACGCCGTCGAGCGACACCAACTCCGATGCGATTACTCTTCTCACAGTGACCTCCTTCATTGGATCCTGCCTGACGGCTGCCTTTCGATGGTACTGCGGGGTCTGGTGGAAGACATCCACCGAAGGGTGGAACGAGGGTGGAGATTCTACAGGCGACGGCCACGCCGGTGAAGCCATCGTCTACCGACGGTCCTCGCGCAGGAGGCAGGCGCATACGAGGGCGAGGAAGGCGAGCGACGAGAACACCGCGCGCACGCCGTTCCAGAAGTTCCACGGGTCTTCGTATCCGGCTCTCGCGCGTGCCAGCTCACCCGGGGACGCGTCGGCAGCGACGCGAGCGAGCTGCTCGTTCAGCGGGACGTTCACGAATACGGTCAGCAGGAAGCCACCCCCCACGTAGAGCACGCAGGCCAGAGCGATGAGCCAGAATCGGCCAGAGCGGGGTCGCGGGGAGTACACGACGAGCGCCGCTATAAGGAACAGGGCCGCGCCGAAGAAGCTAGCGAAGAACAGAGGGTTCTGTATCCTCTCGTTTATCGCCTGCATGGTAGCTATGTACGCTGCGTCGGGCTGTGCAGCAAGGCCGAGGTTGACCGATACCGCGTAGGCATAGAAGACGCCGGCTACGAGACCCGTGGTGAGGGTGGCGCCGGCCAGCATGAGGCCACGTAAGGCCGACCCGCGCGCCGTCGGACGGGTGGCTCCGGGGCTCATAGGATTACTTTTGCTCGACTTCGCTTCCACTTCTCGGGCACTCCTTTCACTTCAGGTAATTCTTTCATCTGGCCCGCGTAGCTCACAGGACAGCCGGTTACGTGACCCGGACCCGTGGTCCATCCAGGCTCGCCGATCCAATCTACCTGGAGCAACTCGCCGTACGTGTCCGGGGCGGTCTTCCTGAACACGGTCCTGAGCCCGGTGACCGGGTTGACGAGCTCGTCGCCCGCTTTCGCCATGTCTTTCCTCCTCAGACTAGTTCCTGTTTCCAGCTTCCTGCTACCGCCCGCCACTCGGGTTTGCCAGTACCTCCTAGAGGTGGAGCGCGATCGTGAGCAGGGCCGCCGCGGCCAGGGCGGCGAGGGTCCGCAAGTGGTTCCACGCGGTCCACTGCGTGAGGTACTCGTCCCAATAGCTCGCGGCGCTCTGAGGGTGCAGTTTCGCGAGCCTGTTGTTGAGCGGGACGTTGCAAACGACCGTCACACCGATAGCGCCGACGAGGTAGAGAGCACCGCCGAGGAGTACCAGCGCCGTGGTGCGCCCGTCAGAAGAAATTACGGTCCAGGCGGCAAGCCCGAGGCAGGCCACGGCCGTCCCGAATAGCGCCGTCATGAAGACTGGGGTGACGGCCCGCTCGTTGATGGATTGCATCGCGGCGATGCCCCGTTCGGGAGTCAACCGCTTGAGCGCGGGCATCACGAAGCTCGAGAAGGCGAAGAAGACGCCGGCGACGAGACCGCACCCGAGGGCGGTCACGAGCGTCGCGGCATAGAGGATCCCGCTCATCGTTCGCCACCCCAGACGCCGGTTGCGGCGGTGTCGCGCGCGTAGTAGGCGAAGTCCCTGGGCTCCCGGCCCAGAGCGCGCCGCACACCGTCGGTCAGGTAGGCGTTCCGGCCGTCCAGAACCTCGCTGAACAGGTAGGTCAGCAGCCACACGTACTCGGCCGGAACGTCTTGCTCGGCCAGCACGGAGGCGTACTGCTCCACCGTGATCGGCACGAAGCGGATCTTGCGTCCTGACGCCTGTGAGATCTCGGCGATCGCCTCGGCGAAGGTAAGAAGCCGCGGGCCGGTCAGCTCGTAGATTTGTCCCGTGTGCCCTTCCTCAGTCAGCGCCGCGACAGCGACGTCGGCGATATCGTCCGTGTCGACGAACGGCTCGGGTATGTCCCCAGCCGGCAAGACGACCTCGCCATCGAGGATCGGCTCGAGGAGGTAATTCTCGCTGAAGTTCTGGCTGAACCAGCTGGAGCGCACGATCGTCCACCCCACACCGGCTTCCTGCACGACACGCTCGGCGCGCTGGGCTTCCTCCTCGCCCCGGCCGGAGAGGAGCACCAGCCTCCGGACCCCACTACCCACGGCAAGCTCCGCGAACGAGCGTACGGCCTCCACCGCGCCAGGGACCGCGATGTCCGGGAAGTAGGAGATGTACACCGACCCCACGTCTCGCAGGGCGGGCATCCACGTCGCTACGTCCTCCCAGTCGAACGGCGGCTCGCCGAAGCGGGAGCCGACCCGCACAGGCAGGCCGCGCGCCGCTAGCCTATGCGCCACCCGGCGGCCGGTCTTGCCTGTTCCGCCAAGAACCAGCGTCGTCGTCATCTTCGCCTCTTGCCCGTTGCCTTTATCCATCTTCAGCTCCTTCCTCCACTCATTGCGCGTTGTCAATTGACACGGCGCTCGTCTCGAATCCGATCCACAAGGCGGTCATAGCCTTTGCTCAGATCCTTGGCAATGAACATACCTCCCGGGCGTAATGAGTGGCATCGGCCGTAGGGTGGAGCGGGGGGTGGAGATTCACCGCCGGGGCGATTGAGGGGTGAAATGTTGGGGCCTGGCGCCCCATCGAAGGGTTTCGCGTGAGCAGGCACCTCCATTGCGATTCACCAGGGCAAGTGGGGGTTTGATCCGGCGTACCTCCGTAGTAAGCTAGTGCTCAGGAAGAACCAGGCCGGACCAACCGTCGTGCCCCAAGCCCTACTAACGACCAAGCTGCGCGCTCCCAGTACGCGCCCTAACCTGGTGGAGCGCCCGCGCCTGCGCGAAGCCCTCGCCGCCGGAGAGGGGCGCCGCCTGACCCTCATCTCCGCTCCGGCCGGTTTCGGCAAGACTACGCTGCTGGGCGAATGGGCAGAATACCGTTCGGAGGACAGTGAAAGATCCGTCGCCTGGGTCTCCCTGGACGAAACAGACAACGACCCGACGCGTTTCTTCTCTTACCTCCTTGGCGCGCTTCAGAGCGTCGAAGCGGGAATAGGCGAAGGGGTCCTTGCCTCGCTGCGTTCGCCCGAGCTCCCTCCCGTCGAAGTGGTGGTGGGCGCCCTGGTAAACGAGCTGGCAGAGCTCCCACACGAGATCACAGTTGTCCTAGATGACTACCACCTTATCTCCTCAGACACTGTGCATGAGGCTCTCTCGTTCCTCATAGAGCACATGCCCGAGAACGCACACCTCATCATCTCTGGGCGCAGCGACCCTCCCCTCCCCCTCGCCAGGTTGCGCACCCGCGACCAGATCACCGAGCTCAGGGCAGCAGAGCTGCGCTTCACCACAGAGGAAGCAGCCTCCTTCCTCAAAGACGTGATGGGGCTCACTTTATCGGCGGGGGATGTCGCGAGCCTCGAGGAGATCACGGAGGGCTGGGTAGCAGCCTTGCAGTTGGCGGCCCTCTCGATGCGCGACCGAGAGGACGTAAGTGGCTTTGTGGAGGCTTTCTCTGGGAGCAACCGCCACGTGCTGGACTTCCTGGCCGAGGAGGTCTTGGAGCGCCAGCCAGAAGAGGTGAGGGAGTTTTTGCTAAAGACCTCCGTGCTTGAGAGCATGAGTGCCCCGCTTTGCGACGCTCTCACGGGTCGCTTTGACGGACAGCTTATGCTAGAGAGGCTAGAGAGGGAGAACCTCTTTGTTGTAGCTTTGGACGACGAGCGTAGATGGTACCGCTACCACCACCTCTTCGCCGACTTCCTGCGTAGCCGTCTCCTATCAGGCGAAATCCCCGAGCTTGTTGCGAGCGAGTTGCACCTGAGGGCCTCAGGCTGGTACGAAGCCAACAGTCTGGATGTCGAGGCGATAGGGCATGCGCTCTTGGCCTCGGAGGCCGACCCCCACCACGAGGTTGCCTCACGCCTGATCGAGCGGGGCGTCAAGGGGGCCTGGAGCCGGGGCGAGGGACCGACAGTGCTGGGCTGGCTCGAGGCGTTGCCCGAAGAAGCGAAGCGCCGCAGGCCCCGGCTGCTCCTCCAGCACGCCCAGGCCCTGGTGCTCACCGGCCGACCCGATGACGCAGAATCCCTTATCGAGGAAGCCGAGCGAGCGGCCAGCGAAGCTAGCACAGAAAAGAACAGCCGGTTCCTGATGGGATTTGCCTCGGCCGTCAGGTCCTGGCGCGCCCGATTGCGGGGAGATGCGTCAGAAGCAGTCGAGCTCGCCAGGCGGGCTCTCTCGTTGCTGCCCGATGAAGAGGCGTACCTCCGCAACTTCGCCGCCGTCTGCCTGGGCGACGCGCTCTGGATCACCGGCGATCTGTCCGCGGCGAGCGAGGCATTCGCGGAGGCCACCGAGATCGGGCGCGCCGCGGACCACGTCTACGGGACTCTAAATGCGATGGCACTGCGCGCCAGGGTGCAGGCGGAGCGAGGCCGGTTAAGGGAGGCGGAAGAAGCGTTCCGTGAGGTGTTGCGGTTCGTGATCGAACAAGGCGTCGGGCAGCTTCCCGCGGCGGGGCTCGTCCACATAGGGATGGCAGACATCACTTACGAACGAGACGACATCGACGCAGCGGAGCGCGAGCTGGAGATGGGCATAGGGCTGATCGAACGGACAAGGGAGGTCGGCGAGCTGGTGAGGGGCTATGTCACCCTGTCGAAGGTAAAGCGGGCAAGGGGGGACGAGGAGGGCGCTCTCGAGGCGGCCCGCGAGGCCGAGCGAGTCGCGCGCACCTCCGGCGCGAACCTGCAGATCTCCATCGCCGCGGCCTGGACGGCACGGCTACACATCGCGCGGGGGGATCTCGAACAGACGGCCGCCTTAGAGCAGGAGCGTGCTACGAACACCGCCTCTGGCGCCTCCCAGGCGGTGGACCGGCTAACCTCGGCGAGGCTGCTCCACGCCCGGGGCCGGCACGACGAGACGCTGCGGCTGCTGCGGGAGTTGAGGGAAGCTGCCGAGGCTGCGGGGCGAACAGGCACCCTGATAGAGATCCTTTCGCTACAGGCCATGGCGCTGTGGGCTTCGAACGAGAAAGAGCAAGGCGTAGAGATCCTAACGCAAGCTCTCGCTATGGCGGAACCGGAGGGCTACGTCCGAACCTTCGTGGATGAGGGAGCCACGATGGCCGACCTCCTGGCAGCGACGCTTGAAGCCCGCCAGAAGAGCCATCCCGACAGCGCAGGCCGCGTCCCGGCGCGTTACCTCGCGAAACTTCTGGCGGCCCTCGATCAAGCGAGCGCGGCGCCAGCTTCCGACGGGCGACTCACCGAGCCCCTGAGCGAGCGGGAGCTGGAGGTGCTCGCGCTCATCGCCGCCGGCGAGACAAATGGGGAGATAGCAGGCAAGCTCTTCGTCTCCATCAGCACCGTCAAGACCCACATCAACAACCTTTACCGCAAGCTTGGGGCGCGCAGCCGCACACGGGCGGTAGCTCGTGCCAGAGAGTTGGGCCTTCTCTAGCACATCGCCGAGCCTCGATATAGCGCCCGAGCACCCCGGCAACTAATAGAATTCCACCCCCCGATCCACCCTTCGGACGATGCCGTTCACCCCCGGCTCTCCATATAAAGAGAGTGGTCCTCGAGAAGCACTCGACCAGAAGGTCGCAGGAAGGGAGCACCTCGATGATAAAGATTATGTGGAGGCCCCTTGGAGTGGTAGTCGGCTTCCTAGCGCTCGGGGGTGTAGGGGCAGCCACCACCCAGTACCTCTACGAACCCTACAACCCAGGCTTTCTGAAGTATCCGACCATCGTGGCTTTGCACGTGGTCCTGGGCGGACTCTACCTTATGGTGGCTTTCGTTTTGCACTCTTCGCTGGCGGAGGTCTGGATCCGCCTCACCCTGAGAAGCAGTGGTCCCGGATCTAGCACCAAGATCCTATACAAGCCGGCGCCGGACACCAGGTGAGGCCGAACATGGAGGAGGAGCTATGATCCTGCGCTTGTGGCGCGCGAGGTTCAACCGGGCGCGTATCGAAGAGTACCGGCGCTTCGAGGCGGAACAGTGCATAGCGATGCTCCACAAACAGCCCGGATTTCTCGGGGTGCTCTTCCTGCGCCAGGCCGAGGATCGCGCGGCATCACTCACGATCTGGGAGGACCGTGGAGCGGTGGAGGCGCTGCAGAGCTCGCCTTCTTACCGGGAGACCATACACGAGCTTGCCGAAAGCGCCCTGCTGGTCGGGGACCAGTCGGTGGAAGTCCTGGAGGTCGAGAGCGGAGACTTCCGTCTGGAGGCTCTGGTAAGGGCGCTCGACCAGACGAGGTTCTCAAAGCGCCGGCGAGCGGACTCGAACCGCTGACCCCCACCTTGCAAGTGCTGTGAGCTGGCTTGCAGTCCTTACTGCTGATGCTGTGAATACAGGCGGCGCGCCAGACTAGCAAAGAGTCCCAGAGGAACGGCCACACAGGCGGCCAGCGCGAAGAGCAGGTCGAAGGAACCGGCCTCTGCCAACGGGGCCGCGGCCAGGGTGGCAAACCCGCTCCCGGTGAAGAGGGCGGCGGCGAAGAGCGAGATCACGGTGGCGCGCGACTCGGGCACGACCTCGGTGGCCCAGGTCTGAAGGGTGGAGTGCATGAAGGCAAACCCTCCGCCAATGAATACAGCCGCGACACTGACGACTACGAGAGACTGTTCAATGGCGCCCGCGGTGTAACCGAGCGCCAGCATGCCGCCACCGATCAGGATGAGCGCGCTCGCCCCGAGGCGATTGGCGACGAGCTTGACAGCCCGGGTCCAGCCGAGCACCGCGAGCCCGTAGAGCCCGACGGCGAGCCCGGCGACCGCCGAGCTAGCGCCGCCGCTCTCGAGCGAAGGAGCGAGGAATGTGAGGAAGCCCAGTATCACCGCTCCCTCTACCAGCGCAATCCCTACCACTACCAGTGCCCAGGGCTGGACGAGAACACGGCGGACTTGTACCAGTGGCCCTTCCTTCTTCTGCTCGGAGAAGGCCTTCGGCTCCGGCAACCGGGCAAGCAGAACGGCAAGCGCAGCACCGGCGAGGGCAGGAGCCGCGAAAGCGAGCCGCCAGCCGTCGAGGTATGCGGCAAGCCCCCCGAGAACCGTAGCCAGGGCCGTACCGACGGCCGAGGCTGCCATCAGATCCGCAAGCGCCTTCTGCCGGTAGCCCATCCCGACGGTATCGCCGATGTAGACGAGGGAAGCCGGTATCACCGCCGCGAAGAGTCCCCCGGCGAGCGCTCGCGCAGCTATCAACACAGTCAGGTTCGGGGCCAACGCCGAGAGGACCCCCGCCACCGCGGCCCCGAAGAGCGTCAAGCGCATCACGCGCACGCGCCCGAGCCGGTCCGAGAGCATCCCCCATACGGGCTGCATCAAGCCATAGAACAGATAGTAGAGGCTGGCCGTGGCCGCGACCTCGCTCAGCGACGCCTGGAGGGAGGCGGCGATCGTCACGAGCATCGGGGCGACCGCGAAGCGATCGAAGCTGCTGAAGAATGCGGCAAGCTGGAGGAGCCGCAGCCCTCCAGGGGACTCTCTCGGCGCACGCACTATCGCGCTTCCTGCTTCACCTATTCGACATCCTCCAACTACGACCAACGTGGAGCGCTACATCCTGCAAGAGGACTCCCGCCACTTTCTCGTACCAGGCAATACTTGCGCATCTTACCCGCACAACGGGGCGAAGAAGCACCGATGGGCGACCCCAATCCGGCTTCAAAGCCGAATCGCCAGTCCCGCAAGCCCCATCGTCAGGGCGGCGACGGCGGCGACCGTGGCCGGCAGAGCGTAGAGTCCAGCCGCCAGCGCGGACAGGTCATCGACTGCCGAGGTGAGAACATTCTCGGTGCCTGTTCTTAGAAGACCGACCAGGAGGATCCCGCCTCCAAAGACCAGTAGCATCGCCGGCAGAGACGATAAGTCTTCCCGGCTGGGCACGCTTCCCAGCGCGAAGCTTACAGCGAGGTACGCCCAGATGGTGGCCAGCAGGGGGGTATCGGTTAGAAACCCGCTCGCGAAGATTCCGTCGAGCATAACCTCAGGAGACACTCTGGCGACCTCTTGAAGCGTGAGGGGCGTGAGCAAGGCAGTGGCGAATACGAGTCCCAAAGGGTTCACGAGTAGCGGCGCGAGCCCGATTATCGCTCCTATGGGGAAGGCGCGACGCTCATGGCGTACGTAGCCAAGCATGAGGCGACCACCGTTCGACGTCCTGCCCGGCGAGAACGGCGCGAAGCGGGTGACCCTGGTTCCGGTGAGCAGGCACGCCAGGTAGTGGGCGCCTTCGTGAAGTACCACGCCCGGAAACACCAGGAAGTAGAAGGCCACGCGCCCCAGGACACTCCCGCCACCGAATCCGGACATACCCATGAGGTGGCTCATCGCGTATGAACCAGCGGCGTACAGTATGGCCAGCTCGATGGCGAAGAGGAGTGGCGCTCCCAGCGCTGCTCCGTGGTCCATCACGCTCAGGTCACCTTCCTTTGAAGATCCACCCCCGCCCAGATTGTATGAACTTTTCCGCAGAGGTTTAAGAGCCGGTTAGAGAGCGCGCATCTGTCCTATCCTCTTGGTATGGTTCAATGAAGAGGTGAAGTTCGGCATCTCGACATTCGTGACCGACGAGGGAATCGCCCCGGGGACCCTGGCCAGAGCGATCGAAGAGCGCGGCTTCGACTCTCTGTTCGTCGCGGAGCACACTCACATACCCCTCAGCCGAAAGTCCCCCTGGCCTCGCGGTGGAGAACTACCGCGAAGGTACTACCGGACCCTGGACCCCTTCATCACGCTAACCGCCGCTGCCGCCGCAACCGAACGCCTGCTGCTCGGCACCGGGGTGGCCCTCGTAGTGGAGCGGGATCCCGATCATCACGGCCAAGGAAGTCGCGAGCCTTGACCTCGTGTCCGGGGGGCGAATGATCTTCGGCGTCGGCGTAGGCTGGAACCGCGAGGAGATGGAGAACCACGGCACCGACCCGCGAACCCGTGGCAAGCTGATGAACGAGCGCATCCGCGCGATGATAGAGATCTGGACCCGAGAGGAGCCGGAGTTCCACGGCCAGTACGTGGACTTCGAACCGATCGGCATCTGGCCCAAACCGGTACAGAAGCCGTACCCGCCGATCTACGTCGGGGGCGGGAGCCGGGCCTTCGAGCGAGTCGCCACTTTCGGCGACGCCTGGCTCGCAAATGGGCTCCCGCCGGGCAATCTCGAGCCGATGATGGGCGAGCTGCGAGAAGTAGCCGGAAGGGAGGTGCCGGTAACGGTGTTCAACGCATCCAGCGAGCCCGAAGACCTGGAAGCCTACGCGCGGCTGGGCGTCGAGCGCGTATTGCTACGCCTGCCGACCCTGCCCGAAGGCGAGACCCTGGACCATCTCGACACGCTAGCTCAACTTGGCACAGGCTGATTGGTTCTCGGTGAACCACCGTGCGAAAGCCAGAGCATCAGCCAGATCCTGACCGTGTAGAGCCGCTCGAGTCGCATATCGCTCCGGCGTCAGCTCGCCGCGATCCCGGCCACCGTCTCAGGCACGCCGTCCCACGACCCTACCGAATCAAGCGTGCCCTCGGCGTCGACCGCCCAGCCCGTAGATGCGGCCGCCGTCGGCGTCGATCGCGTAGAAGAAATTAGTACACTTCAAACATGGAGCACCCGATGCTGATCCCTAGGTGCAGTGCAGTGCTCGAATCCCGCAGTCGGCGCCGGCATGGGAGCAGGGCGTGACGACGTCGCAGCCAGGCCAGCAGTTCTCGGGGCGTACGATCTGGATTCGGAAGCTCAAGACGCCGCTGCGGGCGTTTCTGCGCACGGAGACCGGCGGCGCATCGGTCCTGTTGTCTGCGACGATCGCCGCGCTGGTGTGGGTCAACGTCGACGCGTCCTCCTACGACGCGCTTTGGGGGATGATGCTCTCGATCGACGTCGGCGGTGCGGGCGTCGCGCTCGACCTTCGCCACTGGGTGAACAGCGGGCTGATGACGTTCTTCTTCTTCGTGGTGGGGCTCGAGGCAAGGCGCGAGTTCGACCTCGGCGAGCTGCGAGAGCGAAGACGGTTCGCGCTGCCGCTGCTGGCCGCGATCGGCGGAATGGCGACGGCGGTCGCCATCTACCTCGCCTTCAACATGGATGGTTCGTCCGCGCGCGGCTGGGGCATCGCGATGTCGACCGACACGGCCTTCGCCCTTGGCCTGCTCGCGCTCGTGGGGAGGCGCATTCCTGACCGGCTGCGGGCGTTCATCCTCACGCTGGTCGTGGTCGACGACATCCTCGCACTCGTCGTCATCGCGACTGTCTACACCGAGCAGGTCAGGGCCTCGGCGCTGCTCGCCGCCCTGGGCCTGTTCGGGGTGGTCCTCGTCGCGCACGCACTCGGCGTGCGTCGGGGTCTCGTCTACGCGGTGCTCGGGGCGGCGACATGGGTGGCGCTGCTCGAGTCGGGCGTGGAGCCGGTGGTCGTGGGCCTCGCGATGGGTCTCCTGGCCTACTCCTACCCGGCGGCGCGGTCCGATCTCGAGCGCGTTGGTGATCGCTTTCGCGAGTTCCGCGAGCAACCGACGCCAGAACTGGAGCGCTCCGCGCGCGACGAGCTGAGGTCGGCGATCTCCCCGAACGAGAGGCTGCAGCTGCTCTACCACCCGTGGACTAGCTACGTGATAGTTCCGCTTTTCGCGCTCGCGAATGCGGGGATCGCGATCGACGGCGGCTTCCTGGAGCGAGCCTTGAGCTCGCCGATCACGCTCGGTATCCTGTTCGGCTACGTCGCCGGCAAGCCGCTTGGCATTCTCGGAGCGTCGTGGATGGTGGCGCGACTGAGCCGCGAGCGGCTACGGCCGCCGGTCGGCTGGGCGGCCGTAGCCGGCGGCGGCACGATCGCTGGAATCGGCTTCACGGTTTCGCTGCTGGTAGCGACTCTCGCGTTCGAGGGGCTACAGCTGGAGGAGGCGAAGCTCGGCATCCTCAGCGCCGCTCTTTGCGCGTCGATCGTCACATGGCTCCTGTTTCGCGCCACGGCGCTGCTCCCTCGGCGCGCCCGGACGCGCGCCCTGCTCGGCACCGACTCTCCGATCCTCGATCTCTACCTCGAGGTCGATGCGGAGCGCGACCACATCCGCGGCCCTATCGAAGCACCCGTCACGGTCGTCGAGTACGGCGACTTCGAATGCCCCTACTGCGGACAGGCCGAGCCGTTCGTCCGAGAGCTCCTGCGCGAGTTCGGCGACCTCCGCTACGTCTGGCGCCACCTGCCGCTGAACGACGTCCATCCCCAGGCCCAGCTCGCTGCCGAGGCCGCCGAGGCAGCTGCAGAACAGGACGCGTTCTGGGAGATGCACGACCTGTTGCTAGACCACCAGGATGCGCTCCGACCCGCCGACATCATCAGCTACGCGGCGCGGCTCGGCCTCGATGCCGAGCGCTTCTCCAGCCAGCTGCGCAAGCACGCGGGCGCAAACCGCGTCGCCGAGGACGTCAACAGTGCCGACCTCAGCGGGGTCTCCGGCACCCCTACCTTCTTCATCAACGGGCAGCGCCACTACGGCGCTTACGACACCGCCACCCTTTCTGCCGCCGTACGCGCGGCCAGGGCGAGGGCGACAGTAGCGACGAAATGACCGTCTACCTGATCTCCGACTACGAGTCTGCTGACAGGTGCTCTAGCCCGTCCTGGTGCGTCCGGCAATTTCGCTAGTTCAGGCGGTTTGAGGCAGCTTCAGTGAGTTGGTGTGTCTGCTGCGTACCGCCACTTGCCCGCCTGGTTGCGGTAGGTTTCTCGCAACAGATATACTTTTCTAGAGCGGTCGCGGGCGGTAGCGTCGGAGCGGCCGATGGCGAGAAGCAGCTACCCAGACAACCATCCAACGAGACCGCCGGGAGGGGCGCGGCGAACCGCCAACAGGAGAACACACCGCAGCTGTTCGGACGCGAGGGGGAGCAGGCTCGATTGCGCCAGCTGTTGGACGCCGCAGTAGGCGAAAGTGGCGGCCTGGTGTTGATCGGCGGGGAAGCGGGAATCGGCAAGACGGCACTGGCCACATCCATCGCGCGCGAGGCTCGTGGCCGGGGTATCCCGGTATGGGTTGGACACTGCTACGAGCTCGCCGCGACGCCCCCTTACGGGCCCTGGGTGGACAGCGGAATCTTCGATCAACGTTCCGAGGATGTTCCGTCTCCCCCGATGCCCGGAGTTGGTTCCGGACCGGCAAGCAGCCAGGCGGCGCTCTTCGAGCGGATGCAGGAATTCCTAGCGGGGGTCGTGAGGCAGAATCCGCTGGTGCTCATACTCGAAGATCTGCACTGGTCGGACCCCGCCAGTCTGGAGCTTCTGCGCTTCGTATCTCGGAATCTATACGAGCTTCGCATACTGCTTGTAGTTACCTACCGGGACGATGAAGTGACCCGGCGCTCCCCCCTCTACCGGCTCCTGCCAACGCTAGTGCGTGAGTCTGGAGCGCGCCGGATCGAATTGCGGCGGCTGGGTGAGCGAGCGGTGCAGGAGTTGGTTGGCGCACGCTACCGGTTACCCGAGTCCGACGAAAGGCGGTTGGTATCCTATCTGACGGACCTCGCAGAGGGGAATGCGTTCTTTACGATAGAGTTGCTCCGGACGCTGGAGGAAGAGCGCGTCCTGCATACCGATGGTGAATGCTGGTCCCTAGAAGACCCGGGCGGCGTCCGGGTACCCACTTTATTGCGCCAGGTCATAGAAGGCCGGCTCGAAAGGCTGGGCGAGGAGACGCGCAGTCTACTGGCTGTCGCTGCGGTGATCGGCCAGGAGGTACAGTTCGGTCTGCTGCGCTCGGTGAGCGGCGCGAGCGATGACCGCCTGGCTGACATGCTCGGGCGCGCCCTGGAGGCGCACCTCATAGAGCAAGCCCCCGACAGGCAGAAGCTCCGCTTCGTCCACGCCCTCGTTCGCGAGACGCTCTACGGCGATATGTTGCCCCCGCTCCGTCAGATGTGGCACCGCCGTATCGGCGAGGTTCTGCAGGAGACGTCCCGGGCCGATCCCGATGAGATCGCCCACCACTACCGGCAGGCCGGAGATCCCCGGGCGGCGAGCTGGCTCATCCAGGCCGGGCTGCGCGCCGAAGGTACGTACGCCTGGATGACAGCCGCAGAGCGCTTCGAGGCGGCGCTGGACTTCCTCGGAGGAGATGACAAGCGGACAGTCCGCAAGCAGGGCTGGCTGCTTTTCCGGATCGGGGTGCTGTTGCGCTTCTCGGACACCGGCCGGAGCATATCCTACCTGGATAACGCCGAGAAGACGGCGGAGGCGGTCGACGACCCGATCCTGGCAGTAAACAGCCTGTTCACCCGCGGTTTCGTGCGGTGCATGTCCGGGAACATGCGGCCCGGACTGGTCGAGATGGAGGCCAGCATCGCCGCCGCGCAACAGGTGCTCTCCGGAGATATAGCACGGTTGGGCGATGCCGGCACCGACCCCATCCTGGAGACCTCTCCGGCCAACGAACAGGTTCTGTTCGGGACGAGTGCGCTTCCCGAAGCCTTGAGAGGGACTAATCCCGGTAGCAACACGCTCGTCGAGTGGCTCGCGCACGTCGGTCGCTACCGGGAGGCGGTGGAGACGGGCAAAGAATACTTTGCACGGGTAGCCGCGGCCAGTCCAGATGACAGGCTGACGTTCGCGCTGTGCAACAACGGGTACTTCGGTCTGGGAGTGGCAAGTGCCGCTCTGGGGCGGCCCGAGGAAGCTCGCCGCTGGTTCTCTCTCGCTCACGAAGCCTACCGGACGCTAGATCATCGGGTGATGGATAGCTTCGCGCTGGTAAACGAACTACTCTTGCTGAACCTGCCCTATTATCCGGAACGTCTGGCGGAGCGCAGACGGCTGGCCGATGAGGAGCTGAACTTGCAGACGCGGGGCGCCGGAGCCTTCACCAGCGAGGTGCCGCCGCTCGGGATCGGGCGCCAGTGGCTACGGGTGCTGGAAGGTGAGTGGGCCAAGGCAAGCCGGCTAATGCAGTTGGGACGCGGAGCTTTCGACACGGGGGCGCTAACGCAGTACGCCGTATGCACCCTGGGCGAGATCGCACGCAACCGGGGCGAACCCGAGAAGGCCTGGGGATACGTCTATGAAGTGTTGCCACTGGGGGTCAGCACCGAGCCCGGCGGCAACCGTTTCTTCAGCGCGCTGGCGACCCAGCGCCTGGCCGCGAACCTGGCGCTCGACGCGAAGGACATCCCCGGCGCCCGCGCCTGGATCGAAGCCCATGACCACTGGCTGGACTGGAGCGGGGCGGTGCTCTGGCGCTCGGAAGGACAGCTCCTGTGGGCAAGGTACTTCCGCGAGACCGGAGACAGCGAAGCGGCGCGCGAGCACGCCGAAAAAGCCCTCGAGCTCGCCACGGAGCCCCGCCAGCCTCTGTCGCTTTTGGCCTCTCATCGCTTCCTCGGGGAACTCGACACCGACTCGGGGCGTCTCTCAGAAGCAACGGAGCACGTCGAGCAGTCGCTGGCGCTGGCGGAGGCGTGCGAGGCGCCCTACGAGCGGGCCCTCACCCTGCTCACGAAGGGCCGGCTCCTGGCCGCCGGAGCCGGTCCAGAAGAAGCTCGTGCGGTCCTGGGCGAGGTCCGAGAGATCTGTGCCCCACTGGGAGCGGAGCTTGCGCTGGGGCGAGCGGCGGAGCTAGAGAAGACGCTACCTCGCGGCGCACGGCATGCGCCGGCCGGCCTCACAGGGCGGGAACTCGAGATCCTCCGCCTCGTCGCGCAGGGTATGAGCAACCAGGAGATCGCCACCAGCCTCGTCCTCAGCGAGCATACCGTTCACCGCCACGTGGCGAACGTGCTCGGCAAGATCGGGGTCTCATCTCGTGCCGCCGCGGTCGCGCACGCGGCCCGGAACGACCTGCTCTGAGCCTACTAAGTCCGTCTATCTGATCTGCGTGGCCCGTTCGGGCCATCTTTTTTCGCGCCCGGAACATGGCCCGGGTAGGGGAAGTCGTTTCTGTCTGCTCCCGGTTGAATAGACGAGTGCAAGCCCTGACGGAAAACGACACGGAGGAGAACGGAATGTACGGATTGGCCAAACACAAAGACTTGCGGCAACGCCACAAGGAGATCCAGCACGAACTAGCGGTTGCCCGACTGGAAAAGTTGGCGCGTGCGAACCGTGAAACGAGGCCCTACGTGGTGCGGGATCTGAGCTGGGAGCTTGCTCGATACCTCGATACGGAGATCTTTTCGGTAAGACACTCCGCAAACCAGATAGCCCGAGGGAGTTGCACGGGCGGTAACTATCGGCCCCGCCCCTAACCAGAGACAGGAACGATGAACTATTCGCTAGCGAGGACCAGGGAGACTCAAGAGGAAGTCGAAGTGAACGGTCCGGTTCACGAGCGATCAGGACAACCTCGCGTGCAAGGGTCGAGGATCGAAACGCGGGTCTCTATCCGGGGCGCGACGCCCGCGGACGGTGAAGCGTTGCGCGGGATGTTCTCCCGCGCCTCCTCAGAGACGCTCTACCTGAGATTCCACACACCGTATCCGGCTGTGCCGGAGTGGATGCTGGCCCTCATGTTAGACCTGGATCACCCTGACAAGGAGTTCCTCCTCGCCGCCATGTTCGCCGGGACCCGCTACACGATCAGGGACGGCCAGTACCACGTCCGGATGCCGCTGGGGACGTCCGAGCCGGCGGCGCACACCTCGCGAGCGCTCAGTCGCGTCGCTTGAGGATTGGAGGATCACAAATGGCATCCACAATAAGCACGCCCCGCACGAGAAACCCTCTACGGAAGTCGGCGCGTTCCCCCGGGGCAGGCTACTTTCCCGACGGTGCTACTCCTGAGAGGCCGATGAGGGCATCCGGCGCAGCGGCGGCGTTCGTTTCCGGCGCGAAGGCTATCGTCACCTGTCTTGCTCGCCTTGATGCCCGTTCGGGGTTGGCCTTCGGCGCCACGGCTGCGGGAGGCGGGCTCTCTCCTCTGAGGCGCTCGGCATGTCCGTCTTCGTCTTTGCCGGCGCCGCGCAGCTGGCCGCGATTCCGCTGATCTCGGCCGGCGCCTCGGTGGCCATAGTCGTCCTTACCGTTCTTATGATCAACCTGCGGCTGACGCTCTATAGCGCCTCTCTGGCGCCGCACTTCCGGCGGCTACCGGTCGGGTGGAAGGGCCTTCTCTCTTATCTCCTCACCGACCAGGCCTACGCTGCGACCATCACCCGCTTCGACGACGCAGAGACAAAGGAGCCGGACAAACGCTGGTATTTCCTCGGCGTGGCGCTGGCGATCTGGGTAACGTGGCAGGCAGCCACCATGCTCGGCGTCTTTCTCGGCGCGTGGGCGTCGGAGGGCTGGTCTCTGAACTTCGTCTTGCCCCTGATCTTCATCGCGCTTGCTGTCCCCGCCATCAAGGACCGCACGACCACCGCGGCGGCCATCTCGGCGGGCCTGGCAGCCGTGTTCTGCCGCCGCCTTGCCCCTGAACCTCGGTCTGATCACCGCCGCGCTCGTCGGCGTCCTTGGTGGGTTGGTAGTGGAGACCGTGGTCGAAAGGAGGCGGCGATGAGTACCCTCACGTTGTGGCTCGACGGTGGCTGGGGCCGGCGCCGTCACCTTCGCGCTGCGCCTCTCCTTCATCGCGCTGCTGGGGATGGATGGAGATACCCATCTTCTCTCGGTCGGGCGCTGCGGTTCGTGCCGGCGGCAGTTTTGACGGCCGTGGTGATCCCGCTGTTCTTCTACGAGAACGGCGCTCTGGAAGTCTCGTTGGGCAACGAGCGGTTGCTCGCCGGGCTGGTAGCGGCCCTTATCGCCTGGCGCACCAGGAGCGTGTCTGTTCACCCTCAGCGGGGGCATGGTGGCGCTGTGGGCGTTGCAGTTCATAGGACAGAGCCTTTGATGGATGCACGACAAGGACATCAGCAGCGATTAACAGCTACTCCCTGGCGGCCACCCGTTAGACCTCTTGCGGGCACTAGCCTTGATTCGCGGCGAGCAGGCGCGCCGGCCACGGCGGCCAGGTGATGAACCTCAAGAGAAAGGAGCTTTCATGTGACGGCATAAGAACTAACAACGAACAAAGACATGGCTATTTGAGAGGAGTACAGATCAAAATGACCACACCACAAACCCCGACCCTGACCACCATCAAGGAGCGGCAGCAAAAGACCTGGACCTCTGGCGACTACGCCAGAATCGGCAACTCCCTGGTCATCATGGGAGAACGCCTGTCCGAGGCTGTAGATGTCCGTCCCGGTCAGACGGTCCTCGACGTGGCCACAGGCTCCGGCAACACCGCCATCTCCGCCGCCCGCCGCTTCAGCATAGCCACAGGCATAGACTACGTCCCAGAGCTCATCGAGCAGGCAAGGGAGCGCGCGCAGGCCGAGGGCCTCGACGTCGCCTTCGATGTGGGGGACGCCGAGAACCTGCCCTACCCCGACGCCTCCTTCGACGTGGTGCTCTCTACTGTGGGGGTGATGTTCTACCCCGGATCAGGAGAGGGCCGCCAGGGAGCTGCTGCAGAGTCTGCAAGCCCGGAGGTAAGATCGGGCTTGCCAACTGGGTTCCAGACGGCTACGTGGGCAACATGTTGCGCACCGTCGGCAAGCACGTCCCCCCTCCTGCCGGCGTCAAGCCTCCCCCCCTCTGGGGTACCGAAGATCGGCTACGGGAGCTCCTGGGAGAAGACGATCTCCTCTCTGGAGAGCAGGCGGCGCACCTACGTCTTCCGCTACCTCTCGGCGGACCACTTCATAGAACAATTCCGCTCCTACTACGGGCCTGTGCACAAGGCGTTCGAATCGCTCGACGAGGACGGGCGTGACGCCCTGGAGAACGACCTTAAAGAGCTCATCGGGGAATGGAACATCTCCGGTGATGAGACGGCTCTCCTTCCTTCCGACTACCTGGAGGTCGTGGCTGTCCGACGCTGACTAGAGTCAATCCGACGGGGCGCGAATCCCGCGCCCCGCTCTCGGCACACGAATCTTCTCGACCAGGTTCACCAGGAAACTGGACGCCTCCTCTGGCTAGGGCCGCCTGAACCGGAAGGTCTGCAGGTCGTTACATACCTCTCCTACCGTCCTAGTCTTCGAGTATGCTACTCGGGCGGCGATGGCGCGGGCTTGCCCAGCGCATCGGCGAGCGCTTCGAAGATCCGGTCTGCTGGTAATTCGCAGGGTACGCTCTGCGGCAATTCCGACATGGTCGGCACATCTTTCGGGCAGTCGCCGGAGGAGATATCGCTATTGACCTCCACCGCCACCACGGCGTCGAGATCCGGATGATAGAAGAGGTAGGTGTTGAAACCTGGTATCTCGCCGTTGTGCCCGACCCACCCATGATCTTTACCGAGCCCGATGCCATAGGCCAGGTCGCCTTTGAGCGGAGGCTGGTTGAGCGGCGGCACGTCGCTGACGAACGAGTCGAGCCGCTCGGACTGCTGCTCGGGTGAAAGGAGGCCCTTTCCGGTGCCCAGCGCCCGCCCGTAGACCAGCAGGTCCTCAACAGTCGAGATCATCATGCCGGCAGTCCATGCCACGGAGGGACTCCAGTCGGTAGAGTCGATGGGCTTCTCGCCGGAGGACTTTCCCTGGAGTGTGTAGCCCTGGGCATGGGGGTCGGGAATGGAAGAGTCCGCTGGATCGGGGAAGGAAGTGTTCTTGAGGCCGAGCGGCTCGATGATCTGTTCGCGGTACAGATCACCGATGGGCTTGCCCGTCACCTGCTCTAGGACCAGACCGAGCAGCACGTAGTTCGTGTTGGAGTAGAACCACTCGGTACCGGGATCGAACAGAGGGGAATCCTTGATGCCAACCTGCGCCAGCTCTTCTGGCTTCCAGACCCGGTACGGGTTGGAGGACCATTCCTCCCCCCACTGCTTGTCCTCCGTGTAGCTGGCGATCCCGCTGGTCATGTTCGCCATCTGCCGCAGCGTGATCTTATCCCCGTTTGGGACACCCTTGACGTACTGGTCGATCGTGTCGTCGAGCGAGAGGAGCCCCTCGTCCGCGGCCTGCAGGAGCAGGGTGGCAGTGAATGTTTTGGTGACGCTGCCTATCCGGTGGTGCACCTCAGGCGTCATCGGTTCCTTGGAAGCGCGGTCCGCTACCCCCAGGGCGCGCACCCACGTGTAATCTGGTGTCTGCACAGCGGCCACTACCCCAGGCGCATCGCTCTCTCGAAATGACTTCTTCAACGCCGCATCGAGATCGGCCGTGGATGCTTGCTCGCCACCTCCTGTGGAGTCTTGACCTGCAGCGGAATCCTCCTTGCTGCCGTCACCCCCGCTACATCCGATGCCCAGTAGAAGCACCAACCCGGTCACGAAGATGCCTAACCTCCACACCCGCTGGCGCATATCCTGGGCGAGCATCCTCGACTCCTTTCATTAGGTAATCGGCATATTCTCACCGGGCTAAAGCCAGGACAACCTCCGGACCCAGATTTTCGGTGTCCATCGTCGAGATTCGGCTCGCCGCATACGGGCTTCCGAGAATAATCCCTGGACGCATTCTGGAGAATGAAGTCGGCGAACTCTGCCAGGAAGTACATCTTTATCTTCCCCGCGAAGACAGCTTACAGGTGAACGAGTCTAGCTGTGAACCAACGGTGCGACTCGCTCCTGGAAGGTCGCTAGCTGGCGTAGCTCATCCTCCACCGGCCACAAGAAGATCCGCTGAACTCCCGCTGCTCGGTAAGCCGCGAGCTTCTGCGCGCAATCCTCGGCGGGTCCAACCAGGAGACGCTCTCGCAACTCTTGTTCAGGGCGTTTGAGCGTCGGGGTCAGCACATCACGGACGATCCGCTCCGATGTCGCGCTATCTTCGGTGACGTAGAAGAACATCGTCGCTATGGCGTTGGGGAACCGGTTGGGATCCTTTCCGAAGGCCTGAAGCTTGTCTGTGAGCCTTCCCCAATTGGCCGCGAAAGCAACCGGGGTGGTGTTGTAAGCGGAAGCCAGCCAGCCGTCACCCAGGCGAGCCACCCGCCTGAGCCCGGCCTCTGATCCCCAGCTCCCGATCCAGATAGGAGGCCCGGGTCGCTGCGCCGGGCGGGGCTCCAGCGTGACGCCTTCCGTAGAGTAGAACTCACCCCTGTACGGTGTGCCCTCCCCAAGCCAGAGGACGCGCATCGTTTGCACAGCTTCATCCAGGCGCTTCCAGCGTTCTTCGAAGGGAATTCCGACCGCAGCGTAATCCCTGGCCGAGGAGCCGGGGCCCACCCCAACGACCAGGCGGCCGCCGGAGAGGAGATCGATGGCAGCCAGGCTCTTCGCCAGCGCCACCGGCCCTCGCACTACCGGCAGGGCCACAGTGGTAGCCAAAGCCATCTGTCCCGTGCGGCCAAGCACCGCGGCTAACGCCGTCGGTCCATCGAGCCACGGCCGGCCAAAGACCAGATGGTCGTTCGCCGAGAGAGCCTGGAAGCCCACGCTCTCGGCGGTCTGCGCATACTCCAGGAGGCGGTGGAGAGTCCAGGACTGCCCGTCCAGATCTATCAGGGGTAGGTGTGCTCCGTAGTCCACTTAGAGCGTATCCTCCATATAGATCATCAGATCATTATCGCGCTAGTCGCACTGGTTGTCTGAGGCAAGAGGCCTCGGGTGAGACTTCGGGTCAGGCGGTGATCCAATCACGTTCGCCAGCGTAGCGCATAAGGACAGCCTCATCCGGTTCGACAGCGAGGCCGGGACCGTCGGGTACGGTGACCCGGTCGCGTTCGTAGTATGCACGCAGGCCACTGACGTCCTCGGCCAGCATGATCGGTCCGCCCATCTCAACCGTCGCGGCGTTGTGGAGCGCCAAGGCGAGGTGCAAGCCAGCCGCCGATGCCACTGAGGATTCGACCATTGTCCCTATCTGGCAGCCTACTCCCGCGGTCTCGGCGACGGCGTCGAGCGTCAGTGCGGCGAGCAGCCCGCCGCACTTCATCAGCTTGATGTTGATCAGGTCGCAAGCCCGCAGTCGAACCGCTCGCAGCGCGTCATGCGCGCCAAGCACAGCTTCGTCGGCCATCACCGGCACGCCACTCAAACGGCGCACCTCGGCCATACCTTCGAGGTCGCGCCGGTCGACCGGCTGCTCTACGTACTCGGGCTCGTAGGGGACAATGCTCCTCGCAGCGCCGATTGCCGTGCCGGGGGTGCGCCAGCCGCCGTTGACGTCTATCTTGATCGCGATGTCCGGTCCGACCGCCTCGCGCACGGCCGCAACCCGCCGCACGTCGCCCCGGATGTCGTGGGCGTCCCCAACTTTGAGCTTGACCGTACCGAAACCTGCCGCGACGTGCCGGGTAGCGTCGATTGCCATTTCCTCGGGCGATTTCAGGCTTATGACCCGGGAGATGGACAAAGCTTCCCTAGCGCGCCCGCCTAGCAGCGCCCAGACTGGCAGCCCGGTGACGTGCCCGGTGAGGTCGTGCAGCGCGATGTCGAGCGCAGCCTTCGCCGTCGGCGCGCCCGCGACCCGCGATTCCAGCTGCCGCATGGCGGTGGAACGGTCCAGCGGGTTCCGCCCCAGTAACGCCGGGGCGAGGTGGCGCAGCGTAGCGGCGACTCCCTCGAAGGTCTCGCCGGTCACGTGCGGGTCGGGTGTCCCCTCTCCCCAGCCGGTCAGCCCTCCGTCTGTTTCCAAACGCACCAACACGGTCGCCAAGTCCGGAAACGTGCCGTAAGAGACGACAAATGGCTCGAGCAGGGGCAGCTTCACGGGTACGATCTCGACGCCGGTGATTCGCACTTTGCCTCCTCGAATAGGTTCGACTGCAGAGAGTCAGGTAGAGGCACTCACTCTCACTCGAACACGAAGTCGCGTTCGAGCAGATAGTAACCATGGGGCTCGCCGCGCCGACCAGCGAAGCCCGTAAGGACATACCCGGACGCAAAGGCTGCCTCGAGATTATCCCTCAGCCGAAAGCGCCACTCGCGCGCACGGGCCGGATCGGAGGCGAGGAGACCGTCGAAGTCGCCGGGGACGGCGAGGCGGACCCGGCTCTCGGATGTGTCAGGAGCAAATTCCGGTAGCGTGGCGAGCGCGCCTGGGCGCGAGTGGTTGGTAACTTCCCAGCAGCCTTGACCTCACACGAGCGCTGCGGAGCGGCCAGGTGACGAACAGCCGATCGCTTGGCAGGCCCCCGTAGAGGCCTTCTCCGAAATGCTCCCCATACACGTTCCGCAGTGTATTTGCGCGCGTGGGCGCCGAGACGCTCGAAGTTCAGCCGCGCGTTCGCGGCCCGCAGTGGATCGACGGTCCACACGATCTCCTCGAAACCGGCCTGGAAAGCAACGACGGCCTGGAGCTCCTTTCAGGGCGAACCCGATGCCACCGCGGTATCCAACCTCCACCGCCATCAGGTCGGAGACAAGGCGCGCCCGGCCGTCCACGTAACCACCCCAACCCGATACGAAGCCCACCAGCTGTTCCCCATCGAACGCCCCGAGTACCTCCCCGCCTGTTTCGTGTACGGCGACGAGGATGCTGGATGAAGCCAGGTCGCGGTCGGACACCCCGAAGACCGTGCGCTGAAGCCGTTCGGTTTTCTCCAGGTCGAGGCGCGAGCGCAGGCGCATGAAAAGCAGTCGCCGGTCAC
Organism: uncultured Rubrobacteraceae bacterium; assembly: GCA_963819315.1. Classification (GTDB taxonomy): domain Bacteria; phylum Actinomycetota; class Rubrobacteria; order Rubrobacterales; family Rubrobacteraceae; genus JALYGY01. The sequence goes on along the minus strand of CAWFVR010000018.1, from coordinate 103,892 downwards.
CGACGGTCTTCCACCACCCTTCCGAGCCGCTCTCGAAACCCAAGGTTTCGGGAGCAACGAAATCCGACGAAGGGTGCACCCTTACTGTTCCCGCTCGAAGCCTCGAGCGGCGGGCGCTGAATCCTGCGAGGCGCACGTCCGCGCTGCGAGGTATGACGAGTACCGGCACCGGCGAACTACGGATGATCTTGGTGGCGTTTGAGCCGAGGAAGACCCTCGCTACGGGCCCGAGGCGGCTCGATCCCACAACGAGCACCTCACCCTCCTCCCACGGTAGCGAGTCCAGCGCGTCCTCCCAGTCGCGACCCTCGACGATGCCGGCCTCCACCGCGACGTCGTCCGCCAGCGAGGCCAGCGCCTTCTCCTGCGCCTCCAACGCCTGCGCGCGCCACTGCTCGGCGACGAGGCGCTCCGCGTCGTAGCCGACTTGCGAGGGATACATCTGCCGATCGCGGACTACGAAGGTGGTAAGCCGCAGCGGCACGCCGTGCTGGCTGCTCAGTTGCACCGCGGCGTCGAACGCGCTCCGCGATTGCGTGGACCCGGAGAACGCGCAGGTGACGCGGCGCAGCGGCGCGTCGGAAGACGGACGATATCCCCGCGGAGCGAGCGCCACGGGCACCGGAGATACGTGCAGCATCTCGTTAGCGATGCCGCCGACCGTAAACCGCCCCAAAGGCCCGTGCCGGGCGGAGCCCAGAGCGATGAGCGCCGCGCCCGTCTCCGTGGCCGTGGCGATGAGCCCCTCGGACGCCGACGAGGCGGAGGTAGAAGTGTACTCCGCACGTACGGTATCACCTAGGAACTCGCGCGCTTCGGCAATTGCATCTTCGGCGTACTGCTTCAGGAACGCGGCGTACTCGGCGTCTACGCGCGCCGGCGATGGGAAATCCCAGGGCTGCGGCACGACAACGCACACGGTGAGGGTGACGTCGCCGGTGCGGGCCAGCATCCGGCCCAGACTGAGCGCATCTTGGCCGCCCAGAGCAGTCAACGCGACCAGGTAGTTCATCGCGGCTCCTCCTCCGTGGCGACCGCCTCTCCCCTTGCCAGCCGCGAGTGCCTGGTGCTATACGTGAAGTAGATGATCGCCGCGATCCCGAGCCACACCACGAACAGCCCATACGTGGTTAGAGGCAACCCGGACATTATATAGATGGCGGACACCGCTGAGAGTACGGGCGTTACCGGGTAGAACGGGACCCTGAATCCCCGGGGTAGATCGGGTTGGGTGCGACGCAGGATCATCACGCCGATCGAGACCACGGTGAAGGCGACCAGGGTTCCCATGCTCGTCAGGTCTATGAGCACGCCGAGCGGCACGAACCCAGCGAGCGCCCCGACGAAGAGGCCGACGATGATCGTGTTGCGAACCGGGGCGAGGGTGCGTGGATCCACCCGGTGAAAAACCTCGGGGAGCATCCCGTCGCGCCCCATGGCGAACAGGATGCGAGTCTGCCCGTAGAGGGTGACCAGCGTCACGCTGAAGATCGAGATGACCGCGCCCGCGGCCAGGATCGCGGACCACACGTTCGAGCCGGTGATGTTGCGCAGGATCGCCGCGAGACCAGCCTCCTGGCCCTCGAAGTTCTGATACGGCTGCGCACCGATTGCGGCGAGCGACACGAGAATGTAAAACGTGGTCACGACGACGGTCGCGAAGAGAATCGCGAGCGGCAAGTTCCTGCGGGGGTTATGTACCTCCTCGCCTGCCGTCGAGACGGCGTCAAGGCCGATAAAAGAGAAGAAGATCGACGAGGCGGCTGCGCCGATGCCCGCGATCCCGAAGGGGGCGAACGGTTCGAAGTTGCTGGCCGAAAAGGCCGTGAACCCGATAACGATGAAAAGGACGAGGACCCCGAGCTTGATGAGGACCATGATCGTGTTCGCCAGCGCGGATTCTCGCGCTCCGCGCATGAGCAGCAGGCAGCATAGCGTCACGAGCACGATGGCCGGGAGGTTGAGTGCGCCGCCTTCGCCCGGCGCCGCGATTATGGCGTCCGGCATGCGAAAGCCAAACACATCGGAGAACAGCGAGTTGAGATACTGCGACCACCCGACCGACACGGCGGCGGAGGAGACACCGTACTCGAGGAGCAAACACGCCGCCACGCCGAAGGCTACTATCTCCCCCATCGTGGCGTAGGTGTAGGAATAAGACGAGCCGGAGACAGGGATGGTCGATGCTAGCTCCGCGTAGCACACCGCCGTGAGCGCGGCCGTGATCCCCGCGAGTATGAAGGACACGATGACCGCCGGGCCCGCCTCCGGTACCGCCTCGGTCAGTACGATGAAGATGCCGGTGCCGATCGTGGCCCCGACCCCGAACATCGTCAACTGAAACAGCCCGATCGACCGGCTGAGCTCGCCGCCCTCGGCGTCGGGTCTAGTCTCGGTGACGAACGCATCTACAGGCTTTCGTCGGAAGACACTCTGCCACCCAGTGGATCCGCTACTCATGACTGCCACTCCCCCAACAGGTTCGACGAGACCGGGCTGAAAGATGCCGATTGCTTCGGAACAGAGTTTCCTATCACGCGTCGCCGGCGGGAGCGGAACTGGCATCCACCGATGAACAGCCCGGCCCCAATGACATCGCCGATCGAGACCTTAGTCGTGCGCCGCGTTTTCAGGCTCTTCTGCAGACGGCCGCCCTCGACCACGCCCGGCTCTGTAGCCGGCTCGGACATGGTTCTTCTCCTTTCCCAAGGCTTACAGCCCCACTATATTATGATGCCTACCAATCATGGGATGCGCAAGTAATCTTGGATCGTGTCCTGGCCAGGCATGGCGAGCTTCGAGGAGTTCAGGCCGAGGGAAGCGCGATGACCGCCAAGCAGTCACTCGAGTGCGCGCTCGGACGCGGAGTAAGGGCCTAGGCTAATCTGCTCATTACGAGTGATAAATAAGGTGTTGCAAAGCCTTGCGGGAGTTTGCACATTCGCCATATTTAAGCCGGTTTCTTTTCTGTGTCTCGCCCCGTGTTGCACCGTATTTCTGCGTCAACTGTCGCGTGTAAAGCTAGTTCGGCTTTGAACTAGAGATCCTTCACATATCGATGAGAAGGCACAGGGATTGGACCGTGGTCACCTGCCGCGGCGTACTCGAACATACCCCCGTCCGACCAGCCGCGGCGCTCGTAGAACCTCCGGGCTCTCGCATTACCCGCCACCACAGCGAGCCAGGCAGTCGAGTACCCTGCATCTTTGATCCGTCGTTCTGCGTCCGCCATGAGCATGTCGGCCACGCCTTCGCCACGATGGAGCGCCGAAACGTAGACCTGTTCGACTTCGTTGTCGACGACCATCACGAATCCAGCGATCCGGCCCTGCACTACTGCGACAATGGTGTCGTTCACTCGCTGCGCAGCCCTCGTCCGGAACGAATCTTCGTGACGCGCCTCGACTAGCTCTTGGGACACGAACCCGAGGTGGCCATCGCGCCATCCGAGATGCCAGATCTCAGCGACCGTCGGCGCGTCTTCCGGTAGTGCTCGCGCAGCGTCACCTCCGAGCGCGGTATCATCGCTGGTCAGCAACGTCGGCACTGTTGTCGGTCTCCGCCTCCATGAAGTAGCGTCAGGCATCGGGTTGTGAAACGTCGAGGTCTGCTCTCCTCTTTGGTCGGATCGACTACATACTTCGTTTTCACGGAGGCTCCCTTCGGCATCGGGTGGCCACAGGATACCGCGAATCATCGTTGCCGCAGGACTAGAGGTCAACTTATTTGTGCCATACTGCTCGAACCGAGGCAGGTCGTGAAACAGCACTATTCCAAAGGCGGCGGGATCACGTCGTCCTGAGCTGCAAAGCCCCCAATCTCACCCCTGCGCGGATCTCCAAGACAGGTGTGTTCCCGGCTACAGCACCCTCCGTCAGGAAAGCGCCCTCCTGTTTCGTGAAGCCGTCGCCTACATCCACACTGCCCAAGGTAGTTTCGGCTACGATCCTCGCCGCCATCGAGGCCGGCACGGAGATCTCCACCGCCGAAAGACCCGTCTCTACGTTCACCCGTGCGTCCCGCGAGAGCACCCCGCCGAAGTCGAGCTCGTAGCCCGCCGCTCCGCCAGAGAGGCGCATCTCTGTGAAGTTGGCGTTCGCGAGGTTCTCTAGCTCTATGCCAGCAGCCCCGCTGGAGACCTCGAGCAGTTCCATCGGATGGGGGTTCGGCTCCGAGAAATCGAGCTCGAACTTGCCCGCACCCTGCCTGACCGTAAGGCCATGAATCGACACACCACCGAGGTCAAGGTCGAACTCGCTCGCCCCGGTATCTATGGTGAGCGCGAAGGGTCTTTGCTTAGAGAACTCTAGCTCGTAGCGTGGAACTCCCCCGAAGACGGCCGGGATCCGCTCGAAGGAGGGCTCCTCCTCGGTGATAGTGACGCTCCCCCCTTCCTGAACGATCCTGGGGGACCGCCTGTCTGTAGGGTCGTGGCACGTACCGGCTATCCAGGCGTCACCATCGCCCGGCCTGGCCCTGAACCGGCACGCGCCAAGGGCTATGCGCAAGCTCAGGTCTTCCGCTGCTGGGTAGGCTACGTCTATGGGTATGTCTGCCATTCGGATCCTCCCCGTGCTGGCGGTTCGTGTCTCTTACCCGTCTCCGGTCTCCTCGATGTACCGGAGATCCTCGCGAGCTCCTTACTACCTGATACGCGCGAAGCCGCTGATCGTTGCGAAGCCTCCCGCGCTTTGTTTGCAAGCAAACACCGCAGGGGTGGTCGAACTTCGTTGACTACCGCTCTAGACCGCGGCGCCGTGTGATCGTCTAAGCTCCGAACGCTTTGGCCGCGGCGCGCAAGATCTCCTCTGTCGGGACGTCGCGTATGTGCTGTGCGAGCCCCCATCGGTGGCCGAAGGGGTCGGTTATCTGCCCGTGGCGGTCTCCCCAGAAGGTATCTCCAAGCGGGTGCAACACCTCGGCGCCCGCTCCTACGGCGCGTTCCCAGAGGCTGTCCACATCGACTTGTACCATGATACAGGACCTCTGCTGGTCCCTCCATGGAAAAGCACCAACGACCGAGTGAAGATACTACCTTATAAAACGATTCCCTAGAAGCTTGCTACCTGCAAGCAACGCTCAAGCTACAGCAAATATACGTCATACAGGGGAGGCGAGACCCACGCTTGGGGGAGTAGGCTACTCGTGTTCATGGGCCAAGAGGAGGTACTCATGGAAACGATCATCGACCATTCGACACTCGAGGAGTGGCGAGCAGGCTTGCGAGGCGCCGCCTACGTGCCGGGTGAAGAAGGCTACGACGAGGGGCGGCAGGCTTTCAATCTCAACGCTCACCAGCACCCCGCACTCGTGGTCATGGCCGCCGGCCCGGCCGACGTGGTGGCCGCGGTGCGCCTAGCCCGCGATGAAGGGCTAGGTGTGGGGGTGCTGGCAACCGGTCATGCTGTGGCCATCCCTTGCGACGGCGGGGTCCTGATCAACACCTCACGCATGAGGGGCGTGCGCGTAAATCCCGAGGCACAAACCGCCCGCGTGGAGGCAGGCGCGCTGTGGGCCGACGTCACAGCCGAGACGCAACTCTTCGGCCTAGCGGGACTCCGAGGCTCCGCTTCGGGCGTAGGCGTCGTCGGCTACACTATGGGCGGGGGTTTTGCCTGGCTTGGGCGCAAGTATGGCTTCAACGCCGACACCCTCAAGGAAGCCGACGTGGTGACAGCCGACGGGGAGTTGCTCAGGGTGAGCGCCTACGAGCACCCCGACCTCTTCTGGGGCCTCAAGGGCGGAGGCGGCAACTTCGGGATAGTCACCTCTATGGAGTTCGCCCTCTACCCCCTAACGACCGTCTACGGTGGGAACCTCTTCTACCCGCTGGAGATGGCCAGAGAGGTGCTCGAGCTCTACAGCGAGTGGGTAGATACGCTCCCCGACGAGATGACCACGGCTGTCGCGTTCATGAACTTCCCGCCCTTTCCGGAGATCCCCGAGCCGCTGCGCGGTGGGGCGTTCATATCGGTGCGGGGTTGCTACTGTGGGGACCCGCCCGAAGCTGGCGAGGAACTGCTTCGTCCCTGGCGGGAGTTCGGCGAGCCTGAGATAGACATGTTCGGCGTGATGCCTATCCAACAGATGGACATGATCAGCATGGACCCGCCCGATCCCCTGGGGGTATATACACACGTCGAGTTGCTCGGCGATCTCACGCCGGAGGCGATCGAGGCGTTGGTGAATATGGCCGGCGCTGGCTCCAACTCGCCGCTGATAATGCTCGAGCTGCGCCACCTGGGCGGGGCCTTGGCTCGCCTGCCCGCGGACCTGAGCCCTATGGGCCGCCGCGACTCCAAGTTCCTCATGTTCGGCGCGGGGGCCACCCCGACCCCTGAGGTGGCCCAGGCGGTCCAGGTGAACCTTGTCCGCTTGGCGGAGGAGATGCGCCCGTACGAGACTGGCGCCACCTACGTGAACTTCCTTGAATTCGGCGGGGCAACTCCAGAACGAGTACGCGCGGCCTATGCCCCTGAAGACTGGGAGCGCCTGGTGGAGCTCAAGGATCGCTACGACCCACAAAATCTCTTCCGCTTCAACCGCAACATCCCGCCTTCTTCGGCGAGGGAGTAAGGGGCTAGAAGGAGATACGCATACGCTCGCTACAGCAGGCCAGTTCGCCACCCAGCCAGCCTTTTCATATTGTACTCACGGTGGTGTCAACATGATCCGGCACCCGTCCGAGCGGGAGGGTGTCGCTTGACGACAGCTGGTCGAACCCGGAGTTCTCCCGCGCATCGCCCATGCTTGGGGAGGCCCAGCTCGGGTCCTCCGTAACGCGGACTTGGGACACGAACTCCGAGGCGACAACCATTCTCACAAATAGCTCCCTTATCTGTTGGGCATAGATGCGCTTGGCGGCGTCAACCGCTCGCGGCGTTCCGGCTTCGCTTCTTCCAGGCTGTGACGAGTCGTCTGAGGAGGAGAACGAACGCAGCGAACACTAGCCCGGTAAACAGTGCGTAGTAGACCCAGGACACTACCGGCAATGTAAAGTGGACTCCGCGGGCGCTCCAGTGTCCACGTTGAGATTGATGTTCCACGACATGAAGACAGCGAGGGTCAGAACCGCCAGGCAAAGCCCGAATACCAGCAGGAGCGAGAGCAAGAAGGTCTGGAACACGAGGTCCCACCTCCCCTCCTTTGGACGCCGGATGCCGACCTCGCTGAAGATGCTGTCTTCCAGGGCGTAGAGTCCTTCGACCCTGTAACCGTGGCTCCTGGCCGCGGTCGAGTCGAGGCGCTCTTTGGTCCACGGATGCAAGTTGAAGAGTATGCGCTTCAAGCCAAACGGAGAGGTCAGCAGGGCGCCCACCACGATCAGCCCGATCAGAAGAACGATCAAGGACCGCACCGTGGGGCCGAATTCATTCCCTTGCAATGCTCTGCCCACGTAGCCCACGTCGAACCTCAACATCGCCCCTACCAGGTCGAGCACGTAAAATACGTTTCCGAATGCCTGCAGAGGAAGCGCTATCACCAGCGCCGCGAGCACCGCAGCGAAGATCAGGATCCGATAAGGCGGCTATGGCAACGACTGAAGGTAGAGTTTCACGGCCTCGCGCTTCGAGCTGTTGGCGTCGGGGTCGCTGGAGAGCGCAGCGGTCGCGAGTGAAGCGGCGGTTGAGGGTATCCAGGCTCCTGTCGATGTGGTATGTGACGAAGTACCTGAGAAACAATCGCAGATAGGGGACCTTGAAGTAGCGTCCCAGTCCCTTGCGATCCCACGGCACCCAGACCACCGCGGGGAGATCCTCGACCGTGTCCAGCGTCTCCTGGTAGGCCTTCAGGAGTCCCCTTATGCGCTCCTCGGACTCTTCTCTCGCCTCCTCCTGCTCGGGTGTCGTGCCCTCCGGGTTCGCGTGGTTCTCGGAGGGCTCCGGGCTGGAAGGCTCCGCCGTCTGATCCGGGTTCGGCGAGCTCCTGGGGGTATTGGGCGCAGGCTCTGGATCCCTTTCTCTCCCCCGGTTACTGCCATTGGATCCTCTTTGCCCGGTCCATTCTTGCTTCCTTCCAACGCGACCTTTGCCTTTCGCCCCGTACTCCGGGATAAGCCCAAGCCTAGATGGCACGGGTCCTAGTTTACTTAATGGAGGCACCGCATACGAGGTTATCGGGGTCGAAGTAGACCTTCGTGTTCAAGAAGATGGAAGGGAAAAATCGCCACCTGAGCTGGTGGACACAGAGGTGTTGGTCCTAACTTCAGCGCCGTCGCCTGCGGCGCGGGCCTCGTCCTGGGCCCCCTCCTGGGCTCATTCTTCCTGCGCCTCCTCTTGCTCAGATGGCTTGTCGGCCTCGAGCTCGGCGAAGAGCACGGTGAGTATGATCCCCACGAGGCCCAACGGCCCTACCCATGCCGGCAGGCGGATCCCCAAAATGCGATCGAGGGAGTACCTGTCGGGCTCGCGGATCATGAGGGCTGTAGAGACCGCGATGTTGAGGAGAGGCAGTTCGGCCCCGCCCTCGGTTGCCCAGACAGGCTTGCCCCAGTGGGCCTTTCTCGTAGCCATCGACATAGCTCCTATAATTCCGAGCGGACCCAGTGGGTGGAGCAGTCCCAGTGCCGTGAGCACGCCGCCACCGAACTCAGCGAGCCCAGCCAGATAGGCCCAGGGGCGTCCCGGCCGCATACCTAGCATCTCCATGAAACCACTTGTCCCCTCTAACCCGGGCCCTCCGAAGGATCCGAAGAGCTTCTGCGCCCCGTGGCCGGCCATAAGGGAGCCCTGCACCACGCGCACAATTGCCGGCGCTGCTTCGTTTATCCTCGATCTTCTAGACCTCGCGGTGTTCATCATTACTCCTTTCATGGTCTTCTGGAGCCTTGTCAACCTCGCGCGGCGATGAGGCAAGGAGGCAGCAGTTGCACAGTAAAGCGAGCATCTACTCGTTCTCCTTTTCTACGTTAGGACTTGGAGCCTAACAAGGACGGAGAGCGGATGCATGGGGAATATTTGCTATCTTGGGGCGGGGCAAAACACTCGGCAGGCTAACCTCGTGGAATGGATCTTCTGCAGCAGCTTGAAAATAGCTGAAGGGTGCTCGATCGAAGTCTAGCGGTCAAGTATGCCACTAGGGCAGGATATATAGAATAGGTAAGGACAGTATGCGCCGAGTAGACGATGGTCGGGAAAGGAGAACAAGCATGGGGAAAGTCCGCACAGGGCACTCAACGTCGCTGGACGGGTTTATCGCTGGGCCTAACGACGGCCCTCAAGCACCCATGGGTGAGGGCGGCGAGCGGCTCTTGGCGTGGTACGCCGGCGGCGACACCGAATACAGGCTGCCTGGCACAGAGATGATCTTCAAGGTCTCGCCGCAGAGCGCCGAGTTCCTTCGCGAGACGCGCGAAACGACGGGGGCTCTGGTGACGGGACGGAGGACGTTCGACCTCACAGGCGGGTGGGGTGGCGGACATCCCTTGGGCGTGCCGGTCTTTGTTGTCACCCATAGCGTCGCGCAAGAGTGGGTTTACGAAGGATCGCCTTTCACGTTCGTCACGGACGGCCTCGAAAGCGCCATAGAGCAAGCGAGAGCGGTCGCGGGCGGCAAGGACGTCGGCGTTATAGGCGCGAGCCTCGTGCAGCAGTGCATCAGAGCGGGACTTCTCGACGAGATACACGTGGATCTGGTGCCCGTCCTGCTTGGGGACGGCGTCCGATTGTTCGACCACCTGGGCACGGGGCCGATCGATCTGGAGAGAACCCAGGTGATCGAGGGCGCTGGGGTCACGCATCTTACGTTCCGCGTCATATAGTGAAAGACCAACCAGGCCAGGTATCGAGGCGCGGGAGGATCTTCTTGAAGCATCATGCCGCCCCCACAGGACCGCCTGGAGATATCTCGGGGAGGCTCTGCTCAATAGCCTCCCAGTACTCGCCGAGTATCTCCTCCTCAAGTGCCCTGGCTGGCGCGGCTTCATGCGGTCGTGTGCCAGCCGTTAACGCTCACGAATTATCTGCCTGGGTGATTCCCGCCTTGAAGCGGAAGGTCCTCAGGTTCCCTGCTTGATCGCCCTGGTGGAGCCCAGCGCCCGGCCCAGATGGTCCTTAGCCCGCAGGCCCAAGTACGGCTCGCCGGTGGACACCCTGATGACTGTCTCGAAGCCTTTCCGGGGAGCGAACCCGACCGACTTCAGCTCCTCGGGCGCGGGGCCTGCGAGCACCTCCCAGGTGGCGACCTCCGTGGCGCCGTTCCAGCTGGCGTAGAGCGTCACCTCATCATCGGGACCACGCTCGGCGGCCAGGGCGGGATCTACGTCGGGCTGTCCGCTCCACGGGAAGCGGAAGGCCCTGTACGATTCGACTTCAGGTGGGAAGCGGGCGTCGAAGAGCAACTCCCCGTCGCGGCCGAACTCAGAGAGATAGGGCGCGCTGCCCCAGCCGACGAAGACGTTGCCGTTCGGCAACGTCTGCACGCTACCCTGGAAGATCGCGAACAGCTTGTTCGGGTGGGTGTACTCCCGTAAGAGCATGGCGGTCATGGCGTCCTCGTCGAGTTCTAGCGTAATCCCGCGCGACTGCTCGTCCATGCCCTTGTCCCGGTTGTCAAACATCGTGACGGTGCCGTCCGGGCAGCGGCGGACGTCGTGCTGGTAGGCGAAGCGGGCGCCCTCACCCATCTCGAAGTCGCTGCTCTTGCCCGCCGAGCCGCCAGAGGATCTTACCGGTCCGGCGGTCGACCTTGTAGACGGTGGAGGTATTGCGAGACGAGATAAGCAGGTTAGCGTCGTGGTCCACGTCTATGGAGTTGATGTGGAAGTAGTCGTACGCTCATCTCGGACTCGTCAAGTGACTCTCGAGGCCGACGTGGTCGAGGCTGTGCCACTCGAAGAGCACCTCGCCGGTCTCGATGTCGACCTCCTGGACGATCCCGTCCAGCACCGTGCCCTCTTTGGGGCCGCCAACGGAGGACAGGTCCATCGGCACCTTGTGGTAGATCGTGAACAGCGCGGTGTCCTCAGGGGTGATGAGGAACTCGTGGTGGTCGCCGTCGTAGCCGTTGCCCGCGCGGACGCGGGCCACCTCCCGGTAGGAGTTGTCCAGGATCAGGTATTCGCCCTGGCCGTACCCGGTATGAACGCCCTCCCACCAGGTGAGGACGGGCTCTCCACGTAGCGCTGCACCTTGAAGTCCATCGCGTCCTTTTCCTCCCCGCGCACGGGGCATAACCACACCGGCTGCCCATCGTTGTCGAGGATCATCGGGCCGTCCTGGGCAGGATACTCCTCTCCGGGGCCGTTCTTCGAAGCGGCGAAGAGGTAGCCCGGGGCCGTGCCCCGCGCCCGCTCGGTCACTTCGACGGAGGGCGGACTGAGGTCTGGACGCGAGCGGAAGGTCCACGCTTGCCCCGCCCGCACGCGCGAGGCAGTGGCCCGAATTCCCGGGGACGGGAAGCAGCTCCGCAGGCCCAGCAGCGCGAGGCAGGCACCACCGACGCCCATCATCTTGAGAAAACCCCTTCGCGTCTGCTCCGCGTTCAACCCTTTGTCACCTCCCCGATCACTCACTTGGGATCCGCGGTTATCAGCAGCCGCTATCTTAGCTTGTCAGGCAGTTGAAAAACTCACTTGATGCCCACTTTCGCCGCAGATTGTGTCCCCAGCGCGCCGGACCTGGGTTTTGGATCCCCATTCGTGGACACTATCAGCTTAACGCCGACTCTTTCAACAGTGGCTCATAGCCTTGCCAGGCTACGCCAAGTGGATAAGTATGCAGAGGAAGAGTCGAAGTCAACCTGAGCATCGGGCGCCCGGCCAATCGCTTCGATCAGCGCCTCCCGGCTCCTGGCCTCGGCTTCGCGCACGCGACAGTCCGAGAGCAGAGAAACCGCTTCCTGCCCGTTCAAGTTATCGAGATACTATGCGCCAGCCACCAAATGTTCTGATCGCCTGCCGGAGATGGTCTTCCAAACGCAGCACGCTCTCTCATGCTACGAACCTCCAGCTCACGAACTCGGCGCAGAGGACGAGGGAAAAGGCAGCGCTCAGGCCCAGCCAGAAGCCCAGGTGCCGGCGGTTCTTGAGCAGCACCGCGAGCACGATGAACAGCGGGAACGCGACGAGCACGTAGCGAGGAAAGCCCATCAGGGGGGTCTCCGGCTTCCCAAAGAACACGGCGGGGATGACCAGCAGGAAGGTGTAGGCGCTCAGGGAAAAGGAGAGCACCCGGACCCCCAACACCAGCAGGACTGCCGCGAAGAGCAAGAACAGGAGGTTGTAGGCGTCCGTCATGCCGTTGAGGCGGCCCATCAGGTCTTCCAGCGCCGAGTCCGCCAGGGGCTGCGGGCGGAAGAGCCCCTCCACGCTCTCGTAGGCTTCCGTGAAGACGGCGGTAAGGGAGTTCGAGGGACCGGTGGGCCTTCGGCTCCAGTAACCCTGGGCGGAGTAGAAGAGGATCAGGTCGCCGGATCGCGACCAAAGGTACGCCGCGTACGCCAGGAGACCCGAAGTCGCCAACGCCAGACAGGCCACCCCCTTCCCCCAACCATACTCTTTGCCCGCCTCTCCTCTCAGCCACTCGTAGGCGAGAGGCACAAGGAGGAAGATCCCAACGTTGCGCGTGGCCGTAGCAAACGCAGCTAAAGCACACGCCAACAGTAGATCCCTCCTTACCCGCAAAGCCCATATAGAGCCCGCAGAGAGCGCCAGGAAAAGGCTCTCTGTGTAAACCGCGTTGAAGAAGAAGCTCGTGGGAAACAGCGCTAGGGTGAGAACAGTCGCCCGAGCGGCTCGTTCTCCGAAGCCTTCTCTAGCTATGTTGTAGACGAAGTAGAAGGCGAAGGGCAGGGCGAGCAGGGAGAGGAGGACTCCCCACATAGAAAGTGCTGGAAGTGAGAGCGGTCCACCGAAGAGTTCGGCGAAGGATCTCATAAGCAGCGGGTACAGAGGGAAAAACGCGGTCGAGGCGACGGTATAGTACCCTTCTGCAGCTATCTGAGAGTACCAGGCCCCGTCCCAGTGAGCCCAGATGTTGAGTGTCCCTGGTGGCACGTCGGGAGTAAGCCAGTGGAAGCCTCCAGCAGGCAGGTTGCCAGCGAACATGGTCCCAGCCCCGAGGTAAAAGAGGCGGCTCGCCGCGTAGATGGTGAGCACGAACAAGAGGCCGCCGCTCCGGGCGTCCTCCTCCTCTATCGTTGTCGAAATCCCCGCAGCCTCGTGAACTGAATCCCTCGTGCTTGGGTCATCCGGCACCTGTTCCTCCCCTACCCTCCCAAGCTGGCCATGCCTCTGTATTTAACACGAACCAGTTGCGGCGCGCTGAACCTTCGGGGAATCTATTTCTAATGGACTGGAGTGCATAGAAGTAGGGCTGAGATCCACCTGGATGCTAGAATCCTCATCGCGTGGTCTAGTCAGGCACCATCAAGAGCCCGTTCGGAGACTTCGACCTCATCCTCTGCTCATACCCCAGACCACTTGCCCGCTCGCAGCGCTTCGGGCGGAATACCGTGCTAGCGTCCATCTGGGTAGGCACAGTCCCGGGTTCCCGTCCGGTGCTTTTCAGCAGCACGACACCCTCTTCCGCACCGGATTTTCCCTTGTGACCGCGTTCGGTATGGACGACCTCGAAAGCGTTGCTCTCCTCTAGGTGCGAAGGCAACCTCAAGATGCTAGGGTACTTTGAACTACCTGATATCATCATGTAGCCGGAGTCGCTGCGCCGTACCTGTCCCAGGAGGTTAGACATGGACAGGGAGATGACTTTGCACCTGCCCACCTTCTGAACCCAGACCGCGTCGGGCGGCGTTCTGGAAACGGCGTTCCTATCGGGGTTGCATCTTATCTGGGTGTTTGGCCTCGGCACGCACCTCTCCTGGTCCAGCCGCAACCGTGACCACTCGTGCCGCCCGCCGTCTAGAAATGCCAGATAGTTGCCTTGCGCCGCGTTGACAAGTATATTCTTCCCTTCGGGTACGTTCTTGGCCATCCAATCGATCATCTCGCCTGCCTGGGACGCTACCATGTGTTGCTCGGATAGAGCCTCGGGGCTTTCGAGGAGCAAGGCTCGAACCCTCTCCACGAACAACCCCAGCAACAAGACCATCAACGCAGCAGCGACCACGGTACCCATTAGCCGGCGGGTGTAACCGCGCTGCCGCAAGGCTACCTTGCCAGCGGCCACTACGAGCGCAGCCCCGGCGCAGAACAGCAGCGTCTGGGGGATGAGGAATTGGCGTGGAGCCCAACCCTCTACCGTTACCAGCAGGCAGACTGGCACCTGAAAGAGCAAGGCCAGCGCCAGCAGCATCCAGGGCGCGTTCTGCGGAACCGCCCTCCAGATCACGTACCCACTGACAAGTAGTAGTACGGGCACGACGACGATATTGGGTGCCAAGAGCCCGGCTAGGTAAAGCCTCAAGTCCTCAATGGACAGATCGGCCAGCGCGGGGGCCGCGGTGGCGAGCAGCAAGCCGGATAGCGAGACGGTCCAGGCGACTACTACAAGCCAGCCGGTACACCGACGCCGGCGTTCGTCGGCCAGGAATCGGACGATAATCCCGGAGATGTACGCTCCCGCGGCAACACCCAGCAATATCGCCGATACCATCACGATCGGAGCCTGCCACGAGACGGGCAAACGGTCCACCAGGTACACTTCTCCGGTGGCGGAGTACGCCCAGATCCACCAAGGCAGGCATACAAAAGCCACGCCTAGATAGTGCCAGAGCGCCCCGCGCAGATCCCAGTCGTGAAGCAACACCGCGAGCAGCGCGAGGGGCAGGCTCACGAACGCCGTCTCTTTGGTCAGTATTGAAGCCCCGAGGAACAGCCCGGATAGGAAAGCGAGCAGAGAACTGTCTCTCTGTATGGCCGCGAGTAGAGTAAGCAGTGACAACAGGTAGAGCGTCAGCAATGCAGCATCCAGGCTGAAGGTATTCGTCACGTAGTAGCCGCACAGGGCAACAAGCCCCGCAGCGATCAGCCCAGCAACCGGTCCGGAGATGCGTTTGACCAGGAAGTAAGCCAGCAACGGGTTGGCTAACGCTATCAGGCGTACCGCCCACGCCAAGGCCTCCGTGTCCCGTCCGAACAGGAGGATCAAGGTGCCGATCAAGGCCGGGAAACCTGGGCCATGATTGATGTGCGAACCACCGTTCAGGTCACCGAGGCTCTGGCCCAATACGAGCTGCGAGCCGGCGAGCAGGTACCGGCTAGCATCGTTGCCGACAACCGTCCAGTTGTGTTCGAACCACACCAACGGTGGCACCGAGAGGATTGCGATAAGGGGAATGACCACCATATCCGCCCACCCGAAAGGTGATTTGCCGGTGCGAGGAAACAAGGATCTCGAATGCTTGTTCCCCGCCGAGTACTGACCTGCATCTCCTCTGTCATTCGGGAGTCGAATGTCGGGCTATCCTTGCTAGATGCTTTGTAGACTCTTGGGTCATCTTATAGCAGCCCGCACGTTCCTTTCAATCGGACAGCAGACGATACCTTCGCTGACGATTTTCACTCTGGGACATGGTTGTAGTAGCCGATTCTCGGTCGAGATGGAGCCTCGATACCGGCCTATTGTGGCGGTAGCCGGTCCCCATCTGAAATATTGCTCATCCGATCGATTGTTCTAAGGTGGACCGCATACACGTTGTACCTCTTGCTGGGCTCCTTCAGCGAGTCGAAGCCTGGAAGCTCGTCTAGCGTCCCGTTGAGTTGCGAGCTTGCCTCGACCATCACGTAATCTACCTGGTAGCGGCGCAGGATCTCGACCCTCTTCTGGAGGTCGGCCCCGTTGAAGAACTCTTGGAGGTCGAGCGCGCCTTGCGGGGCCTCAATCTGGCCAGGCGCTTGCTTCTCAAGCTGGGGCAGGACATGCAGCACCAGGCCGCCCCTGCGGCTGAGCACGTTCGCCTCGGAGGAGTAGGCGGGGATGCTGGTGCTCGGGACATCCTGCGCCAGTACGACGACTGGCGACGATATCTCATCGCGGAACCAGAGGTAGATGGGATCGGCGGGGTAGTAGCCTTCCGTCCGGGCATCCTCTTTATGGCGCTGTACGCGGTCGGTGCCGGCTGTCACTTGGGGCACGGCCGCGACCGTCAGGACGATTACCAGCAAGAGGGGCAGGATCCGGGCGAGGGGACGCGCCGGCCCGATCCTACCGAGCCACGCCCCCGTGCGGCTCGATGCCTCCCACGCGATCCAGCCCAGGGAAAGCACGGCGGCCAGGGGGATCGGCCACGCCAGGCGCCACAGCTGGCCGGGAAGGACGACGTTGTCCCCCATAAACGTGGCTATCGGGGGGACGTAGACTACGATGGCCGTCAGGCACATCGTCCCCAGGAGCAGCTGCGCCGCCAGGCTCCGTCGTAGGCGCCAGAGCAAGAACGGAATCCCCAGGATAAAGCCGGCGGCGATTACCGGATCCAGGAGCAGCGACGGGTGCATGATGTACGAGCCGTCTGGGAACTCGAAGATGCGCTGCCTCTCCGGCTGCACGAAGATCATGTTGCGCAGCACATCGGGGTCGCCGGAGTTGATGTCGGCGTCCGTGAGGACGGCGGTTAACGGCTCACCGGCGATGGCGAGGACGGAGATCGCTGGCACGGCGACGACGGCGAGTCCCGCGATGCCCATGGCCGAGATCCTGATCCAGGCCTCACGGCTACGCGGGTTGGTCGCCAGGTGCACGATGGCGAAGCCGGCCATAGAAATCCCGATTATCGCCAACCCTATAGGATGCACGCACATAACGGCGGCACAGACGAACGCGAAGCACCAGAAGTACGCCCGTCTGCCGCTCTCCAGGAAGGCCACCGCGAAGGCGAGGGCTATCGGCAGGAAGAGGAACTTGGTGGCCAACTTGTCCTCTGGCAGGCGTTGGATGAACTCGCCTCCGAAGGTCAAGCGAGAACTACTGAGGTGGGTCAGAAAGAAGAGTGCGTAAAGGCTCCCGCACAAAAGCGCTGCCTTCTCGCTCTTGAAGAGGGTGCGCGCCAGTGCGTAGAAAACCAGCAGCGCCACCACCACGAGCGCTGGGTTCAGGAACGAGAACACCAGGTCCACGGGGTCGACTCCCGAGACTCTGGATAAGGCCGCCTGCTCCAGCAGCCAGCTGTTGATTCTGACCCGAGAGAGGCCGACCGCGTCCCCGAAGTATGGCTCCTCGGAGGCGAGAGCGTCCCCGCCGAGGTACTGCCTGACCCACGACAGGTAGACCCAGATGTCCCCGGAAGAGCTCGGTGCGTTGATCCGGCTGATGTAGGTCAGCGCCACGACCAGGGCCAGAAACGGGCCCCAAAGCAGCCCCCCGCGGTCTGAGACGGCGAAGCCGGTATCGGGTTTGGCCGTTTGCTCCCGGCGCAATGCGCCGCGCAACGCCACAAGCGCCGCGGCAAGCACGGAGAAGGCGACCATCGCGCCCGAAGCCCACAGGTAGGCCTCCAGACTGCTCCGCAAGATGAGCATCGGCACGCCCAACAGTGCGAAGGCGCCTGCGCTGATCACAAACGCCCCGGGCAGCAAGGCAGCTCCCGAGAAATAATCCCTCAAGAACCAACGCGTAAGCAGTACCCCCGGCGCCATGAACAGAATCAAGGTACTCATCAGCAGGACTTCGGGTAGCGTCGCGAAGACGCTCCGGAAAGGGCCGACCACCGCGAGGGCCGCGGCGCCCGAGAGCACAACGCCGACCTCGAACCACCGGAACCTAGTCCAGGCCTTGCCCACTATCCCGCCTCTCAGCAAAGGCAGCGTTCCTTCTCTGCCCTCGAAACCAGTACTTCTCTTGCCCACTAAACGGCTGCTATACGGTTAGGGTTGGTGAGGTGATCATTGATGTTCTGGTGAGGTACCAATGAACCCATTATCCACCCAATTGACCGGGCCATCTTCTCACGGGCGTGATTCTAATACCAGTGTCGTATGAGGTTCCGATACAGCACCTCCAGGCGTCGGAGTACTGCCGCGGGGGTCTTGGAGTCTCCCTTGCCATCGGCCATATCGAATGGCCCTGTGCGAGTGCCGAACCTCGATCATTCTTCACGCTTTACTGCAAGTAGGAGGGGAGCGCCGGGGCTCTAACCCGCAACCTTCGGAACCACCATACTCCACTGTAGGTTTCTGGCCGTTGCCCGGTGTAGCAGAACCCCGATAAATTGAGGGAATGACGCATGCATTGATATAGCGCGAGACGCAACTCTATCACCGTCCGAGCTAGCCCCAGGTTATAGGTACGTGCCCTGGCTGCGCCGCAACTCGCTCCAACCAGGCATTGATCGAGGGGAAGCTGCCGAGGTCGAAGCCCCCTTCGTCGGCGACGTGGGTGTAGGCGTAGAGTGCGATGTCCGCTATCGAGTAGCGGTCCCCGACGAAGAATTCACGGTCCTTCAGGTGCCCCTCCATGACTCCCAGGGCAGCGTACCCGAGCTTCCTCTTGGGCTCGAGCATCACGCGACGTTCCTCTGTGATCGGCAGGTTATGGGTGATCCAGTACCTGGGCGAGGCGATGTTGGGTTCGTGTGAGTACTGCTCGAAGAACGCCCAACTCAGGACCTGCGCCCTTGCAAAGTGGTCGTCGGGGATGAACGGCGTGCCCTCGGCGAGGTAGAAGAGGATGGCGTTCGACTCGGGGAGGAAGCGACCGTCCTCCAACTCCAAAACCGGGACGCGGCCGTTCGGGTTCATCCTCAGGAACTCCGGGGTGCGGGTCTCGGCCCGGTCTATGTCGTACTCGACTCGCTCGAAGGGGACGCCAAGCTGTGCTAGGAGCAGGCGCACCTTGTAGCCGTTACCGGAGGACAGGTTGTCATGAAGCCGGATCACGTTACCTCCTTCGTCGAGGATGGCGAGGAACCCTCAACTTCCGCGGATCTTGTGGGCATGCTAACGAGGAACCACGATAGGGTCCAACGTCATTTTCCAAGGCGTGCGATCTGACACTCGCAGAACGTAGCGCGCCTACTTCGGACTGTGTCGAGACGGAAAGAGCATCAAGGTGGGGATACCCAGGGAACGCACCCTACCCCGTGCAGAAGTCCCTCGGTCACGCGTCGGTTCAGCAACTTCGTCTTACTAACGGTGAATTCAGCATGTTTATGCTACCATCCGCATGGATGGCGAGGAGCTGACGTATTGAGCGAGACAGAGAAGATCACGATAAACCTGGGGCTGGTGGATCTCGGGCAGATCGATTTGCTTGTGCAGGAGGGCTTCTACCAGAACCGCACCGACTTCATCCGCACGGCAATACGCAACCAGCTAGGCGCGCACGCCGAAGCGGTCAAGCAGACCGTAGCCCGTAAGGAGCTGGTGCTCGGCTTGCAGCATTACGCCAGCCGTGACTTGGAGGCAGTACGCGAGGCCGGCGAGACGCTGGAGATTAGGGTGCTGGGCCTGGCTAGCATCGCCGACGACGTTAGCCCGGAGCTGGCCGTGGCGACCATCGACTCTATCGAAGTTCTGGGAGCGTTGCGGGCAAGCCCGGCCGTGAAGGCGGCGCTGGCTGGGCGCATCCGATCGACGTAAAGTGCTCAGGTTGGACACACGACCGTAGAGCTACTGCCATCGTCTGCCTGTGATCTTCGTGAACAAGATCGAGCGCCGTAGAGACCGGGTACCTTATTAGCCTACAGCCCCTGCTTGCGCAGCTTCAGGTTGGCCTATTGTCGCTTCTCCACCTGCTTCCGTCCCTTCTTCACCTCCTCTTCTACCCGCTGCTGTCCCTCGTGCACCTTCTCCTGCACCTTCCTTTCTATCTTAGTTCGCTCCTCCTGCGCCCTCTGCTCCACTTGCTTGCGACCTTTCTCCACCTCCTCTTGCGCCCGCTTCTGTAGCTCCTCTTGCACCCCGCCGCAAGCCGCTGCGCCGGACACCGAGACGAGAGCGGTGGCGAAGAGTATGGTGAACCTTCTTTTCATTGTTCTCCTCGTACGGTGATTCCGCCTTCCGAACTCTTCCCTCAGGGTGAGTTCCTAAACACATCTACCAAGGTACGGACGGCGGAAACTAAATCTTCGACGCCTCTACTTTGCGACTGATGCCGTCCTTCAGCAAGGCGCGGAACCGTAGCTCCGGGCGGTTACTAGATGATGAACGAGATAGACATCTTCTCCACCTTCCGGTAACAGCTCAAGGCTAACGTTTCGTGTGTCATAGATCCTCGGTGCCTTCGAACCACGCGCTCCTTCTGTTGTGCGGGGATCCGTTATCTCGAACGTAGTGGACCAATGTCAATAGTCGTCCCCGAGATCTCACTCGTCTCCCACCCCGTGGCGACCGAATTCGTCCTTCCTAGATCGCAGCTCACGTTCGATTTACTGCAGCAGTTGGCTCCGTTCGCTTGACAAGCACCCCTCAGCGTGTATTCTACCATCTGTCTGGATGGTAATTGGATGGTACATAGATGTTAATGAGAGGAGAACATGACCATGAGCGACCAGATGCAGGGCGGCATGGCGGAGGCGATGCGCCTCATGCAGGAGGGTGAGCTGGCCGAGGCGACCGCCGTCATCCAGCGTACCCTCGGGGGTAGCTCCCTCGGAACTGGATTCGCCCCGGTGCCTTCGCCGGATGCCCACGACAGTGCCGACGAGCCGATAGACGTGGAAAGTAGCGTCGTGGAGGAAGCCTCGGACTCTAGTGCCGCCGCAGATCGTAGACCGGCTGCTTCGCCCCGGCTCTTCGGCAGCGCGCCCTTAACCATGCCCGACGGGCTGTCGTTAACCATGCCTGACAGCATGCCTTTGACCATGCCCGGTGGGTTGACCGGCCTGCCGGGCCTGCCCAATGCTATGCCCAGCCCGAAAGAAGGAGAGACTGATCCGGCAGTTGTTCCTGCGGGGGGACGCTTCGTCGAGCGCTCCTACACCAATCAGGCCGGAACCCGTTCTTACAAGCTGTACGTCCCGAGCGGCTACATAGGCCAGGAAGTACCCTTGGTCGTGATGCTCCACGGCTGCACCCAAAGCCCCAACGACATCGCCGCCGGAACCCGATTGAACGCGCTCGCCGAGGAGCAGATCTTCCTCGTGGCATATCCCGCGCAGGCCCAGGGTGCCAACATGAACAAGTGTTGGAACTGGTTCGAGGCTTCAGACCAGCAGCGCGGGCGGGGCGAGCCGTCGCTAGTTGCCGGTATCACGCGCCGGATCATCGACGAGTACAACGTCGCCGATGGCCGAGTGTACGTGGCCGGCATGTCGTCCGGTGGGGCGATGGCGGCCATCATGGCCGAGGCCTACCCTGAGCTCTACGCCGCGGTCGGCGTCCATTCGGGTCTCGCCCCCGGCGCAGCCCACGACATGCCCTCCGCCTTCGCCGCGATGCGCCAAGGGGGACCGGCCACCCTGCGGCGGGATGTTCCCACCGCGACGTCCACGGGGCATTCCGCCCGGAAAGTACCGGCGATCGTGTTCCACGGGGATTGCGACAAGACGGTTCACCCGCGCAACGCCGACCACTTGCTCGAGCACTACTGCACCGCCAAGACCACCGGTAGCCGAGACGCGGCTGGCGGATCGACGCCGCGCGGGACGGTGCGTCAGGGACGGATCCCCGGCGGGCACGCCTACACCCGCACAACCTACCGCGACGCCGGAGGGCGGGCCATCGTAGAGCGGTGGACGGTCCACGGGCTCGGGCACGCGTGGTCGGGCGGTAGCTCCTCCGGCTCATACTCCGATCCTAAAGGCCCAGATGCCTCCGCGGAGATGGTACGGTTCTTCAATCAGCACCCGCAGCGAGAGACGCATGGCGAGGGCCGCTAGGCCCAGCGATCAAACCACCATTGATTTTCCCCTAGCCTCGGCTTCGCACAATGCCAAGCCGAGGCTAGCATTTTTGTGGTATGCCGCCCAGCTAGGTTGGCGCGAGCGCCTTGCGGCATCGGCTTCCTGAGACGCGCCTCTTGGGTTTGCTGACCCTCCGATCGTGAATTTGGCTGCTATACGGATGGCGAAATAGACCGAAAGACCCCCATTTGGTGGCCCGCAAGGCTACGCTGTAGGCCTCTCCGAGGCTTTTCGGACGGTTTATATGGGTACTTCGGTCAGGCCGTATGGCGTAGGATGTTCGGCAGCGGCCTGGGAGCAACCATCACGTGCGCCCGCTGGAGCTCCGAGCAAGCCACCCGTCTCGCCGCTCCTTGAGCCACGTCAAGCGCAATCTGTTTGCCGCGATCCTGGCCGCCATGTCCTTGGGGGAGAGCTCGTCAAGAGGCTTGTAGGAGACCTTCCCCATGCTCATCAGAGCCACCAGCCCTTCCTCTGCCTGCCGCCGGTCCTCGTAGGCCAGTCGCTCCAAAGCCGCTGATTGCTCCCCGGGCAGCGCTTCTCCTAGCAACTCCGCGAGTTGCCCGGCCTTTCGCTTCTCCAGCTCCCGCAGCTCCTCCTGCATGAACAGTTCCCAGGCGGCGGCTTCCTGTGCTCGCTGCCTCTCCTCGACCTGCTCTCGCTTACGCTCCTGAGCGCGCTTGTGGGCGAGGGCTTCCTGCCAATCTTCTGCCTTCTCATCGCCGTGCGGTCCGTCGCGCAGTTCCGCTAGCTGCCGGCCGGCCTCTGTCTCGAGAACAGCTTTGAGCGCCGCCTCGAACGCTTCCCCGGTTCGCCTTACGCGCGCGCCCACCTGTCGAGCTAAGACCTCGACCGCCATGTCGGCAACTCGTTGGTTCTTTCGCATGGCCTTCCCTTGTTCCATTTCTACGCCTCGTCTGCCGTAACATCGTTGTAACGCCAGGGCGAGCCTTCGGGATAAGCGGCCTCATCCTGTCGGTGTTGGTATGCCTGCTCTTTGGCGTCGTAGAACCATGGGTGGGTGAGCCTGTCCGCTAGCCGATCTTCTCGCTCTCGGAGATTGTGGACGAAGCCGCCGAGGTCGGCGCCGCATGAACAGGCAGTAGTGGTGCTGGCAGAGGTTAGAAGCAGCTGCTCGCCGCAGTCGCACTCAAGGGATATGTAGGCAGGATGCCACTCGTAGACCTTGCCGAACGGGACCTCGCGGGCCTCGTAGCACGCTTCGACGCGCTCGGTGATCTTGTGCGCCATGGGCTCTTGCCCCTTCCTGCCGTCTGGCGCACCCAGCGAAGACTTACGAGAGACAGCGTCGTGATGCCTTTGCAACTACGATGACTATACCACGGCCATCGCTCACTCTCTTTGAGGCCAGGGGCCTCTCTTATGGACCCCCCTGCTCCTGAGACTGTCTCATGTGATCGGAGCGACGTAGCGCAGTACCGCCCAGAAATGGCAGGCGCTTCCCACGTATTCCTCCTCGCTTGACCTGCAGCCCTCGGGATACTAATATTATTGTAGCAAATGTTTCTTTTTAGCCTTGCTCTCCGGCAGCGGCTCCGAAGGAACGGGTTGGTCCCGATCATGGAGGTGAGGTGGACGTTTACAGCATCTACAAGGAGACTCGGTCCTCGGAGGAACCGAGAGCGCGCGAGAGGCACTATGCGGGATGGGCCGGCGACCTGGACAATGCGAAACTGCGCGCCAACGAGATTTACGAAGGAAGGGATAGCACAGAAGCGGTAGTGGTGATCGGTAACGGCCCGGCGGGGGTCGAAGTCATCTACCGGCTGAACCGCGATAACTAGGGGCGTCGTGTAGGCCCATCCGCATGAGACTACAAACGCGAGAAGGTTGTTCAGGACCCTCATGCCCTGCTGATTTGGCGAGCTACATCAGGGTTGCCAGCGGGGATGCCCTGGAGGCGGTACGGTTGCGCGTCGGAGAGAGAGACCGTGGCTGACGTCGAAGAAGCCGCCCGCCGGCTATTGCGTGCCATGAACGAGAACCAAGCGCACAGCCGCGAGGGTAGCCTGGTGAAACCGGGAGAGGAGGAAGCTATTGACGCCGGGCTGAGACCAGGGTCCACCTTATACCGTGCGGCCGTGTGGTGGCTGTTGGACAAGGAGGCGTTGGTCCCTGACCGGGAGGCCAACGAGGGGGCCAGGAACGCGGCCGGCGCCCAGCACGGCGACTTCACGTTCAGGATCACCCGGCACGGCCTGGACATGCTGCGTGGGGCATGACGGGCGGAGTCGGCGAGAGCCGCCACCAGCAGCGCGGCCCAAATTTAGTAATGTGTGGTACAATGTTGGTTACGTCGTAGTACCTCGAGCAGGAGGTAAGGAACGATGAAGAGGAAGGTCAACAACTAGCCACAAGCCCTGGCGTTGTGGCACGACCGGGGTTTGTAGCTCGGGCTGGCGATCGCCGACTCTTTACAGGAGTGGCTTCGCTGGTCCGAATATTTTTGCTACCCGAGGCCGAAGAACGCATCTCGACGGACCATTGACCTTCCGCAGAGGACCGTAGGAGCACTCAGGAACCATCGCAGGGCACAGGCAGAGGACGACCAGGGTCACACGCTCCTACGAGGATTCTGGGCTTGTGTTCGCCACGGGCAAGGGTACGCCGCTCGACGCTCAGAACGTCGTCAATCGGTTCTTCAAGCCTTTGCTCAGGCGCGCAGACCTTCCTGATATACGCCGGCACGACTTGAGGCACACCTACGCCACGCTACTACTCGCCAGGGGTGTGCATCCGACCTACGTCCTGAAGTCGCTTGGTTATAGCTCGGTCCAACTAACACTTGACCGATAAACGGACTCGAACCGCTGACCTAGAGGCTCATTACCTTATAGGGGAAATGAGTACGCGTGGACGTGTAGCGAGACCGGCCGGTGGAGAAGGTTGTGCCAATAGGTACGGCGTTCCTTGTGGCGCTGGTGGGGGCCAACAACGCAGGGGTGGCCAAGCCGCTGGTCTACGGCTTGCTGGGGATCGGGTTGTAGTTGGCTTTCCTGAAGTCCAGTGTCCACGCCACCATAGCCAGGGTCCTCCTGACCATGACCGATGACTACTTCTTCGGGAGGCTCTGGTGAGGACGCTTCCCTACTTCGCCTTGTAGGCGACCACTTCGCCGGCCGCGAACTCCGGAGGCGGAAGGAGGTCGCGCAGGTTCTCGTTTACCCACTGCTCGGCTACTCTATTGCTCTCTTCAGCACTTGCTTGATCCTCGAAGACGCTGACCGTACCATATTCGCCCTGCCCCGCGTTGAGGGCGATATACACCACGAATCCTGGCATGTCGCTGATGAGGGGCAAGAAGCCTTCGTTGACTCTCCGAGCTACCTCCTCGATCGAATCGGGATCCGTATGGTAACGCCGTATCGCCGCAAACATTTCGTATTCCTCCCTTGCGCTTTCCCGGCCGGTTGGTGTCACCCTATTTAGAACTGTACCCGGAAGTGGTGCGATCGTAACCCTCGTCCGCTTATGTCTAAAATGTCTAAAATCTGCAGATCCGGTAATAAAGGTGTTAACTGTGTTTCGGCGTGGTAGGAAAGGAGAATCGGTGAACCTTGTTAGGCTGGAAAGGCACCAGCACCCTAGTCCCCCGCGGCACGAACTCCGCAATCGCGGGGTCTACGCTTCCACGGGGCGGTACCTCGGTCACATAGATCAGCTCTACGTGGATGATGACAGGAAGCTGCGCTTCGTGGACGTCGTAACGGGAGGCATCTTGGGCCTGGGAAGGAAGCACCACCTAATCCCGGTCGAAGCCATCACGGAAGAGACCATAAACGCGATCACGCTGGGGGTGGACGAAGAAACCGTAGAGGGAGCCCCGACGGTCCCGAACCCGCTCGTCGGCCCGGATGAGGACCACCAACGTGCCCTCTACGAACACTACGGCTACCCCTCCCCAGGTTAGGGAGACCCCCGTGGATGGCGCCGTGCGGCTCCCCGGGGAGGAGAGGACAGATATCCACAGTGTTCGCCAAGAAGATCGAGGAAGTGTTCTTCTAGCGCGTTGGCATCAAAGGGGTACGGTGCTCGGCTCTTCCACCTCTCCAAATGCTTTACCTGCAAAACCCCACAAAAACAAAGAGCTGACGAGCGGACTTAAGAACCGCTGACCTACCCTCATTACGAGTTGGCTGGAGCCCATACTAGCCTGTGCCACCCCGTGCCGCTGCGTGGCTTATCTAGGCCAAAACCGGGGTCGCCGTGGTGGCGTTCATCCAGTTGCGTACCGCCCCGTTCCAGCCCAGATGCAGTAAATCCAGTGGTTGAGCATCATCGGCGAGGAGGAGCTGATATAGGGAGCCATGCGACCCTAGATGCTCCTCTGGCTTCTCGTGAATGGAAACTCTCATCCGCTTCACGGGCGACCGGCGCGTCGCCAAGCTGTCGAAGCCGGAGGAGCGGTGGAGATCGCTCCGGATGATCACCCTGGCGGCTACCGTCCCGGGCCCTCGTCAGAACTTGTGGCCCGGGGCTAGGATACACGGCGGCCGTAGCGTTCGAGCGTGTCGCGGTCCACCTCGACGCCGATGCCGGGGTTTTGTGGGATCTTCACCTTGCCGTCCGACATGCGGATAGCGCCGCCTATGAGATCCTGGCGGAAGGGGTGCGAGGAGGTGTCGTACTCGAGCATCGGCTCCTCCGGGTTCATAGAAAGCGGCGTCGGGGGCAAGGTTGCCACGAACTGCAGGGAGGCCGCGAGCCCTATGCCCGTGCCCCACACGTGCGGGACGACGGCGGTGTGCCAGGCCCTGGGAGAAGGCGAAGGGCTCCTCCAGCGGCGTGGACAACACGTGGGCGACCACGTCGACGATCTTCATCCGTCCGACTTCCTCCCCTCATCTGATTCTGCACTCAAATCTTGCCCGCAGCATATTACAGGCGACATACCCTCGTCGCCTTCACCGAGGTCATCCGCTGTGATGCCAAAGTGGTGTCAAAACGCCCGTGGATTAGGCGACGCCAGTTCCTATGCAGATCACATCCGTAGAGTGAAGGTCCGCGGGGGCGGTGCTCCGTATGTCCCTGGTATTGGGGTGCCTTCCCATGAGGAGCTCATTCTGGCCCTGCCCGACCACGTAGCGCTCGAGGAGGCAATTTACCACGCGTATTCGCAGACCCGGCTCGAGAGTCCTAATCTCCGCCTGGGAGAGCTCCCCTATCTCTTTGCGGATGGGGCCGGAACCTCCCGGAACCTCTACGAAGATCTTGCTACGATGGTGGTCGGCCAGGCCCTCCTTAGGCAGGGGGAGGATCCCCTCCCGAAGCGGGCGCTTCGCTTCCCTGGCTTCCGTAATGTCCATGCTCTTCTTCCCTTCCTTGCTACGCTAACTGGCGCGGCTCCGACTCTCAGACCTGGGACCACTTGGTTCGCTCATGCCGCCACCCTTTCCGAACGCTCACGCCCAAGCCGAGCGGCCCGTGAGCCAGGCTCCCCGGTAAAGAAAGTCTCGGCGTCGATCGGGAAGCTCACCCGCACATCGGCGCCGGGGTACCGAGCCGCGGCGATTTCCACGGCTCGACGGATACTTTGCGCTTGGACTGACACATCGAAACGCGAAGCACCTTCCTGGATCAGAATCCAAACCCTTACCATCGCGGATCACTTCCTTCCCTGATCTACGTAATGCAACTATCGGGCGACTACCTGAGCAGGCTCAGGACTACGCTCAAGGCGGAGCCGACACGAGCCGGTTCGAAGCGCGTCCCGCGGCCATCCTTCGCCCGCTTGGCCAGTGAGCGCCTCCGCGCCTCCGTTAGCGCCTCCTCTCGGCGCTGCTTGCTCCAAGAATGGAGGTCGTACATAGCATCCATACTCTGTCTTTCTCCTCTGGGCCCTGCGCTCCCTTTCACGCTGGGCCGCCGCTTACCATTACGGGGGCAGATTATCGGGAAGGCGTTAGCTAGCTACGCAGAACCCACGCTTTACGGTATTCAGGGGCCAAAAGTGAATTGTGGCGCCGGAGCCCCCCTACCGTCTCAAGGACTCCGGCCCACAAACGGAGGTGTTCCTTACGCAAACGCCTCCTCTTACGGACTAAGAGCTTCGGCGCAACAGTCTTGCTGCAACGAGCCCTGATCCCAGGAGTAATGCCAGAGCCCCGACCGACACCAGCGACACCAGGGGCACGCCGCCGGTGCTCGGGAGCCGGCCGCCAGCAACTGCTGAAGTGGAGCTCCCACCGCCTCCATGATGGTGATGGCTCCGAGGAGCGGAAGCCGTAGCCGTAGGGGTAGCGCTACCCGGAGAGTAAGCGCTAGCCGAAGAGTAAGCGCTAGCTGAAGGGGAAGCGCTTGCCGAAGGGGAAGCGCTTGTCTGAAGCGCTCGGTGTAGCGCTAGCCGAGGCGGAAGGGCTCGCCATCATATTGTTATTGGCGCCCATCATCTGCGAGTCATCCATCATCTGTCCGTTGGGCATCATGTGCTCACCGTTCATCTGCTGAGCTATCGCCCCGGGCGCAAGCACAACCATCGCCACCAGGGCAAGCGCTGCCATGTATACCAGTCGTCTCATAAGTTCCTCCGTTTTCTAGTCGTTTCAGGGTCCCCGAAACGCAGCACTGAGCTACTCGTTTGTACGCCTCGGTGGCTCGTACCCCGTTCTCGGTAGGGGGAGATCCGGATCAATCTATCCTTGCCTCCTTTGCGGGGTGGACGAAGATCGTCAGGTAAAGTCCTATAAAGAGAGCCTCGACAAGCAGAGAGAGCAGCCCCAACGGCTCGAGCCACTCCTCCTCAACGGGCAACCCGGGTAGACCCACCGTGCGGCTGATCACGTACCCCACAAAAGCCCCTCCGGCAACGAGGGCTCCCAGGCTCCAGCCCCACCTGCTACCCCGGTAGATGCCGATCGCCGCCGTGAGCGCCCCGAAGAAGTTGGCCAGGAACAATTGCCCCTGGTAGGGTGCTTCTTGCAGGTCCCCGGGGGCGTCGATCAGGTGGATGAGGCCGACTACTACGATCAAGGAGATGCCTGCTCCCGCAAGCCTCTCAGAAGCTGTGGTGCCTCGGAGTGTCAGAGTACTCATCTTCCGTACCTGCTCTCGGTAGCCTTCTTCTCGGTGAACTTGTCCATCTCTCCGGTTCTCCTTTCGACTCGCTTGTGAGAACGTGGGGTTATACGAGAGGTTCGTCGCTTCGGATTTGGTTTCTGCTTTTGAGGATCTAACACGCTATAAGCAAGGCGAATGTAAGGACCTCATGCCTCTGGCCATGTTTGGCACTTCCCCATACTTGGTGTGGCCGATAATTCAAGGCATTCCTACCGATCACGCCGCGCTCTTCGTCATTGCCTGGCCTCAGGGTAAGACCTAATCCGCTGAGCCACATCTCTCGTATAACTCCGCATACGTTCTAGGTGACTTCTACGGAGACGCTTTATGGGTGTTGTGGCGGGTGATATTGTTGAGAGCAACGGCAGACGAAGGGGTCAGCGCTCCATGACGTCTCAACAGGCGGACGAGCTATCTGATGAGCAGCTCATGAACCGCCTCGACGGGCCGGAGGTCGAGGCGGCCCTCTCCAGGCTCTACGATCGCTACGGCCGCACGGTCTACGGAGTTGGCTTGAAGATCCTCGGTGGCGACCGATCTCTAGCTGAGGAGTTGGTACAGGATGTCTTCTTGAAAGTGTGGCGCTCCTCTGGCACCTTCGATCCTTCGCGGGCGAGCTTCTCAACCTGGCTCTACAGGGTCACGCGCTCCGCCGCCATCGATCTCTACCGCAAGCGCGCCCACAAGGTTCACCCGGTATCCGAAAGGGAATCCTACTTAGCCACCGTGAGGGATCCCTCTGCCGGTCCTCAGGAGGTGGTGGATGAATCCTGGCTCTCCTGGCGGGTCTCGAGAGCCCTGGAGGTGCTCGACGCGCCCCACCGTGAGGTCATAGAGCTTGCCTATTTTGGAGGGCTCTCCCAGAGGGAGATATCCGAACGAACCGGCGTACCACTTGGCACGGTCAAGAGCAGGACAGCGAGTGCGTTCAAGAGCTTGCGCGGAGAGCTTGCGATCCAGGATACTTCGCGGGAGGCCATGCGATGAAGTGCGCGGAGGTACACCCGAACCTGGCGGTCTTCGCTCTGGGCGGACTGGAGCCTGAGGAAGCTGCCGAGGTAGAGCGCCACCTGGCTTCCTGTCCTGGTTGCCGACGTGAACTTGAAGAGCTCCGGAAGGTGAACCGCGCGTTGGAGGCGGCGCCCCCACCGGTCGATCCACCCAGCCACCTTAAGGACGTGATCCTTTCTCGGGTGCGCGTTGAGCGACTTTCCGCTTCCGACAAGGAGGAGCCGGAAGAGTCGTCGTCTTTGGAAGAACAGACGGGATCTTCCGGAACCTCTCGCTTCAACCGCTATAAGCATCTCCGCATCATTTTGCCGAGCATGGCAGCCGCAGCTGTGGTTGCCGCGGTCGCCCTCGGTGTCTTCTTCGGCGTTGTGCGGGAGGAACCTCCGGTAGCGACTATCCAGCTAGTGCCGACTCCACAGGAGGCAGCCGGGCTCGACGGATACTGGGGTGTCGCCGAGATCCGCCCGCAGCCCTCCGGCAACCAGCAGGTCGAGCTCAAGCTCAATAACTTCGAGGAACCCAAACCGAACAGCTACTACGAGCTATGGTTCGTCTCGGGCGAGAAGCGCATAAGCGCCGGCTCGTTCACCAGCGTGGGCCAAGGCGAAACCAGGGTGTTGCTCAATGCCCCACCCGAGGCCCGAGACTACCCCACCTTGCTCATCACCGAGGAGCATATTGACCACCCTCCTGATTCCAGTGATGAGGTAGCCCTGAAGGGCAAGATGCCGTAACCCTCTAGGATGCGAGCCAGACCATCGGGCACACTGATGGTTACGAAGGGCGGGTTACAAAGGGCCGGAGACAGCCTCGATGGGAAGCACCTCCGAGCCGCATGAGGGGCAGTGGAACGCCCCATCAGGCAGGCGGCGCATCTCGGGGTGACCACACTCGCAGGCGTGCTTGCCCAAGGCGTCCGCAAGCGCGACTATCTGCTCGAGAGTTAGCAGCATCGAAACACCCAGGATACGCCCACACGAGCTGCAGCGGGCATACTCACCACCGTAAGGTTGTAGCTCACCCGCTTCGCAGACCGGGCAAACGAGGCAATCAGGGCTGGATGCCAAAGAGGGGGCTTTCACCTTCATGTCCTTTCTCGATCTCACGAGCTGAGCCCTAAAAGCCGAGCGCGAGCGTGAGCATCACCACCAGCAGGCCCAAGAAGCCCAAAGCCGCCCAGATGAGTAGCGCAACTACTGATGTGAGCGGATCCTCTACATGGCGTAATGGTTTGTGCATCGTCTTTCTCCTTTGTCTTATGGGGCGCCAAGTGTCGCCCTGGTCTACTGAATGGTTGTACGAGGGATTTGCTTGATCGGTTTTGGGCTGAGGAGCCGCAGAGCCTGAAAATCCATAGGTGTGTAACCGGTGCTAGGCAATATCCTGCGTGCGATTTTTCGAGAAGCTCAGAGACAGTCTGGAACATAGGCTGAGGGTTTCAGGGGTCCTGGATAGGCACAGTGTCAAGATAGAACGCTTCCTGGCCGGAAATTGGCATCTTGCAGGCCGCCACCTAAGAGCCTGTTCGAACTTCCATACCGTTTCTCCAGGCAATCAGGTGAATAGGGGGCAGAAAGGGCGGAGCAATGATGCCCCGCCCCCTCCCCTGCGACGTTATGAACCTATGAACCTTCTTCAACCTCAACTATCTCATCGGCCACCAGCCCGTGTGCCTCGCGGTGGACGGCCTCTGCTGCCTCGGCGTTCGGTGCGTCGAACAGGCAGAAGACCTCGCCCTTATCCTCGTTGAACCAGTACTTGAGGGCCTTCGCTCCATGCTTGTCCTGGGCTTCGAGGTCCTTCTGGTGTGCCTCGGCTACCGCCTCGGCGGTCAGCCCTTCTATGTGCTTGTGGCGGTCCATGTAAAGGGGCATCGCTCCTAGCCTCCTTTTCTGTGCTCCCACTGGAGCATTTGACTTCAAAAGACGAAACCATGACATCGATGTTACATCACAGCAGGCCTCTCCTTTCAGGTGGCTTCTGAGAACTTCGGAGAACGCGGGGTTATACGAGGAGTTTGATGCTTTGGATCTGCTGAGCGCTACGGCGCTCTCACTACTACTCATACGCATCTCACGTAATGACGCAACAGCCGATTGCACTACGTTCACCAGAGCGCTTGCTACAATAATGCCGGAGGGCGCTCGTGCGCCCCCAGAGGGCTTGCCTCGGCCCACCTCAAAGCAGGAGAGCGCGAGGCCGCCGGCTTACTTCAAGGCGCGTAGCCAAAGAGCCGAACGGGATATTTTGAGCACTTCTAGAGTCCACCAGCTCCGAAGCCCCTCCCGGCACAACCTGCCCGCTCCGAGGAGCAGCTTCGTGGGCCGTGAGCAAGAGATGCTGGAGGTCAAGCGAGAGCTGGAGAAGAGCAGGCTGCTCACGCTCACCGGGGCGGGAGGCTCTGGCAAGACTCGCCTTGCCCTGGAGGTGGCCAGAGACCTCATGGCTACCTACCCTGACGGGGTGTGGCTGGTGGAGCTGGCTCCCCTCACTGAGGAGGCGCTAGTGCCAAAGGCGGTGGCCGAGGCCCTGGAGGTGCCCGAGCGTCTTGGAGAGCCACTGTCCGACACGCTAGC
Organism: uncultured Rubrobacteraceae bacterium; assembly: GCA_963819315.1. GTDB lineage: Bacteria > Actinomycetota > Rubrobacteria > Rubrobacterales > Rubrobacteraceae > JALYGY01. Next base: position 71,493 of record CAWFVR010000018.1, on the reverse strand, counting down.
CGAGGTCTTGGCAGATAAAGAGTTGCTCCTGGTCCTTGACAATTGCGAGCACCTCCTTGAAGCTAGCGCCCGACTAGCGGACTCGTTGCTCGACGCGTGCCCTCGCTTGAGAATACTGGCAACGAGCCGCGAAGGGCTGGGAGTAGAGGGAGAGGTAAGGTGGCCCGTACCCTTGCTCAGCGCACCCGACCCGCAAAGTGTGCCCACGATAGAAGCACTCGAAGGGGCAGAGTCCGCCCGTCTGTTCCTGGCGCGAGCCCGCAACCGTGACCCCTCCTTCACCTTCGCAGCCGAGAATGCCCAAGCCGTGGCTGAGGTATGCAGCAAACTGGAGGGCATACCGCTTGCCATCGAGCTTGCAGCGGCCAGAGTGGGCACACTGTCTTTAGAGCAGATCTCGGAGAGGCTGGAAGGCTCCCTCGAATTCTTGACGCGTGGAGGCCGTAGGGTAGTGCACAGGCAGCAGACGCTAAGGGGGGCACTGGACTGGAGCCACGACTTACTCCTGGAGGAAGCGAGAAGATCCTGTTCAGGAGGCTCTCGGTCTTTGCGGGAGGATGGACTTTGGAGACCGCAGAAGCCGCAGGATCTGGTGATGGCGTCGAAGAGAGCGAGGTCATGGACCTGCTCTCGGGGCTTGTGGAGAAGTCTCTAGTCATGGCCGCAGCCAACCGCAAAGGGTGGCGGGGTACGCTACAGGTTTTTAGACCCCATCCGCCAGTACGCGCTAGAGAAGCTGGAGCAGAGCGGGGAAGCCGAGGACGTAAGGCGAGCTCACGCAGAGTACTTCCTTGCCCTGGCAGAAGAGGCAGAACCGCAGCTAATCGGGCCGCGGGAAGCAGAGTGGTTCGAGCGCCTGGAAGAAGAACGCGACAACTTCAGGGCCGCCCTCTCATGGGCGCGAGCAGGCGGGCGAGCCGAGTTGGGCCTCAGGCTCGCGGGGGCCTTGATGTCCTTCTGGTTCTGGGAGGGGCACTACGGCGAGGGGCGCAGGTGGATAGAGGGAGCGCTGACCCAGGAAGGCCCCACGTCCGCGCTGGCGCGAGCGAAGGCGCTTGGGGCTGCGAGTCTGCTGGCGTGGAGACAAAGCGACTACGCGCGGGCGAACGGAGCGGCCGAGGAGGGGCTCAGGCTCAGTAAGGAGGCAGGAATAGAGGATAGCCGTGACCTTTCTTGTTTGGGGGCACCTACAAGCTTTCTTCCTGAACCTGCTGGCTAACGTGTCTCTTCACAAAGGCGAACAAGAGCGCACTGCAAGCTGAGTGAAGAGAGCCTGGCCCTCAACCGGCAAGCAAACGATGTGCAAGGAATCGCCTGGCTCGCTCCTCATCCTCGCAATTGCAGCGACCCGACCGGGCAGACTACGAGCAGGCTGAAGAATTCTACGCTGAAGGCTTGAGCCTGTCGCGGGAGTTGGACAGCGCGTATTCGCGCTTCCTTTACTTGTCAAACTGGGGGTGGACAGTCCTGCTTGGAGGCGACCACCGAGCGAGCCACTGTGCTCATAGAGGAAGCTGTGGAGCTAGCCCGGGAGCGGAGGCGGGGGTTTATGGGCTTGCTCCCAAGAGCACTCGACACATTGGGTTGGGCGGCGCTCCTGGGTGGTGAGCCAGAGCGGGCCAAGGCTGTGCTCGCAGAAAACCTCGCGCTCTGCAAGGAACTGGGTGACATGGGGACACTCTTGATGAGCCTGGAAGGGCTGGCTTGCGTCGCTGGAGCCGAGGGAGAAGCCTTGCGGGCTGCGAGGCTCTTCGGGGCGGCCGAGGCGCTGATGGAGGCTATAGGCTACCGGCTTGTGCCCCAAGAAAGGGCCGTGCTGGAGCCGTACCGGGCGAGCGTTCGCTCGCGGTTAGGGGAGGCAGCATGGGAGGAGGCTGTGGCGCGAGGGGTGGGCCATGGGACTGGATGAGGCCATAGGGCACGCCCTCTCTGAAGAGCAGCCCTCCACGCCCCTGTCTTCCGCAACGTCACAGCAGGCGATCTCCACTTCTAGGCTCGAGCATCCTGGCTGGGCTCACCTCACGGGAGGTGGAGGTGCTCGGGCTGGTGGTCTACCGGACTCACCAACGCTCAGGTGGCTAAAGAGCTCTTCCTCAGCCCCCGCACCATCCAGAGACACCTCAACTCCATCTACCACAAGCTAGGAGTGAGCTCTCGGGCGGCAGCCACACGCTTCGCAGTCGAGCACGGCCTCGTCTGACTCTCTCGTTGTTGTAGGTATTGTAGGTATGTCTGCTCCGCCACCTCCCGAGAGTTCTCCCTGCACTCCTCGAAGACGTCACTCGGGATCGTCTTTGTGGCGACCAGCACACCGGTGGGAACCACCAGCATCCCGTCAAGCAACTCCACACGGGGGCTGAAATCAGGGATAGGGTCTATGGGGAAAAGACGTAGCGGTTCATCCACCAACTTTATACGACAGTTGTGCTTAAGCCTTTGCGAAGCAGCTTTTTCACCAACGTCTAGAAGAATTTTAGATGATCTCAAAACCGTCTAGGCGAAAGCTCCGTATAACCCTCCGCTAATGGAAGGGCGCCCAATCGCCCACTCAAGAGAGGAGAGTGATAGTCAGCCAGTATGAGGTCCGTCAAGTCGAGGACCGGACCACCAACCTCCCCAGCCGACGTGCCTTCTTACGAATGGGGCTCGCGCTCGGCGCCGGATTGCTGGTTAACGGGTCGCCGTCCGCCGTGGCTGCGGGTGTTGGGGTCGATATCCTGTGTCATCAGGTGAGCGATGGAGGGTGATAGCCAGATCAAGGATTAAAAGCGAAGCGACGAAGAAAAACGTGAGACGAATAAGGAAAGGTATAAGAAGGTGAACAGAAATGCCAGGCGTGTGGTGCTCGCTGTTGGCGCCGCGCTACTTACGGCCGCCTTGTTCGCTGCGGCCGCCTTTGCGGTGGACAGCACCTCCTTCAAGATGGTGCGCTCCCAAGCGGCCGTGGCCGGCGACTGTCTCAAAGGGGCCAAAGCCAACGTGGACATCAACACGTTTGAGGGCATCCAAAACATGGACGTCACTGTCAACCATGCGCCCAAGAACACGGAGTTAGAGCTGTTTGTCACCCAACAGGCTAACAGCCCCTTTGGCGTCTCCTGGTACCAGGCAGACTTCGAGACCAACAACGGGGGCCACGGTGAGGTACACGCCAGAGGCATCTTCGGTGAAGAGCTCTTCGTGTTTGCTCCGGGCAGCGTGAAAGCGCCGCAGGTGGACAAATTTGACGCCAAGAAGAACCCGGCCTTTACCCCGGTGCACACCCTCCATCTTGGGCTGTGGTTCGGCAGCCCACAGGAAGCCAAGGATGCGGGCTGCCCGGGCACCGTCACGCAGTTCGATGGTGATCACAAGGCGGGCATCCAGGCGTTTAGCACCCGCAACTTCCCCGCCCGGAAAGGACCCCTGGGCAAGATCACCGACTAGCCGCTACGTATCCTTCCCACAATACTTAGCCCCGGTCGTATAGGCCGGGGCTTCATGCTTTCCTACCGACCTCTGGCTCTGTGGTCGGCGCGAGGTGGAAGTCCGGCTCTTGGACCAAAAGCCATCCGCCCGGTTAGAGGGCAGCGGCCATCTGCTCGAGCACCGCCGGAGCGTACTCGGCGATCTGGTGCAGCAGGGCTCGGCAGGTTACAAGATCGTAGGTGTTCGCTCTTAACTCGCCTGTGCGCACATCCATCTGCTGAACTGTGAGGTTTTGTGCGGGGATCAACTCGAGGAGCACCGGGTTGATATCGATAGCTTTCACGCTCCCCGAGGGGCCGACCGTGGCACGGTTTCCTTTCTCTGCCTTGCCCAGTGTTGCACCGTATTGCGCTCCCGGTGGTGTCAGAGCGGTGTCAATATTACCCTCGTATCTACTCCCACCAAGGCGAAGCCCACCTCTTGCAACCAGGATACTGGTCAAAGGTGAATGCAACTGCGGTTAGAATAGAGGTTATATGGATAACCGGGCCGATGGCATCCAGAGTTCAGCCTTTCCTACGCTGGCAGATGACCAGATCGAGTTCTTGAGGCGCTACGGAGAGGTAAGGAAGATCGAGCCCGGGCACGTCCTTTTCAGGGAAGGCGATCGCTCCTACGACTTTATTGTCATCCTCGAAGGGGAAGTAGAGATCGTCGACAACTTCGAGGAAGAGGCACGGACGATAGCCGTTCACGGAGCGCGCCGTTTCCTGGGCGAGATGAACATGCTCACCGGCCAGTCGGTCTACCTCTCCGCCGTGATGCGCGAGAGCGGGGAAGTGCTCGCCATTCCTCCTGAAAACCTGAAGGAGATCATAACCGAGGAGCCCACCCTCTCCGACATAATCCTGAAGGCCTTCCTCGCAAGGCGTTCGGTTCTAATGCGGGCCGGTACGGGACTAAGGTTAGTTGGCTCTCGCCGCTCCAGGGACGCTCTGCGCCTCAGGGAGTTCGCCATCCGCAACCGTCTGCCCCACCGCTGGATCGAGCAGGAAGACAATGAGGGGGCCGAAGCACTGCTCGAGAGGTTCGGCGTACGGCCTCAGGAGACGCCGGTCGCGATATGGCTGGGCGAGAAGGTGCTGAAGAACCCCTCAAACGCCGAGCTTGCCCGAACCATAGGCCTCGACGTCGACACCTCCCGGGAACAAATGTACGGGATCATCGTGGTCGGTGCCGGACCGGCGGGGCTCGCCGCTGCAGTCTACGGGGCCTCGGAGGGCCTTGCCACGCTCAGCCTGGAAGCGGTGGCTCTGGGCGGTCAGGCAGGCACCTCATCGCGGATAGAGAACTATCTAGGCTTTCCCGCGGGTCTCTCTGGCTCGGAGCTGGCCTCCCGGGCCCTGGTGCAAGCCGACAAGTTCGGCGCTCGCACCGCGGTGCCCCAAGAAGCGGTTGGCTTGAGGAGGGAGAATAACCACTACAGGGTAACCCTCTCGGAGGGCAGTGAGGTCGCAGGGCGCAGTGTGATAGTGGCCACCGGCGCTCGCTACCGCAGGCTGGACATCCCGCGCTTGGAGCGATTTGAAGGAGTGAGTGTCCACTACGCCGCCACCGAGGCCGAGGCTCAGATGTGTCAGGGCAACGAAGTGGCGGTGGTGGGCGGTGGCAACTCGGCAGGCCAGGCAGCTGTGTTCCTCGCGGAGAGGGTAGCGAAGGTCAACCTCCTCATCCGCGGCGGCGATCTGGGGAAGAGCATGTCCAGCTACCTTATCGACCGGATCGAGAGGACCGACAACATCGAGCTTCTAGGCCATACCGGGGTGCGTGAGTTGGTGGGAGACGGAGCGCTGGAGGGAATCGTCGTCGAGGACAATCGCTCTGGCGAGCGCCGTACCCTCCGCGCAAGAGCACTCTTTGTCTTCATCGGGGCCGAGGCCAACACCGGTTGGCTCAAAGGCACTATCGTGCTCGATGAGCGCGGCTTTGTGCCAACGGGGAGAGCACTGGATCGTTCCACGCTCGACTCGCAGAGTTGGAATGGGTTATCGCGCGAGCCGTTCATGCTCGAGAGTAGTTTGCCCGGCGTCTTCGCCGTGGGCGATGTGCGCAGCGGATCGGTCAAGCGGGTGGCTTCGGCCGTAGGTGAGGGTTCGATGGCAGTGCGCTTCGTTCACCAGTACCTAGCGGAGATGAGCGCGCTGCAACAGAGTAAGGTTACATAGCCTCCACCTGTTGCCGTCTAGCTCGACGTCCTCGGGCCAGATATGTGGACATATGTGGACATCCCGGTGGATGCGACGGCTGCTAGTCTGCCTGCTCGCGCTTTGGAGCCGTCTCGGGGCGCAACCACACCGAGATGTGAACTGGTTGCATCGTGTCCCTCACCACCCCTATCAACTCGGCGTTCAGCGCATCCAGATCCGTCTCGTCCCTGAGCCTGGTAGAAAAGGTTTCCAGAGTCTTCATTGCGTCATATTTCCTCCTGTAGAAGCGCCTATCAATGATGCCCTGGATGCGACGCCTTAGCGGGTTGAACAGTGCCGCTATCACGAGAGTGGAAACGACTACCGCGAGAGTCGATCCCTGCCCGCTGAGTGCCCGGAAGATCGCTTGCGTCGCTGTCACGCCCCCGAAGTACACCAGCACCAGCAAGGCAGTGAGAGAGCCGTAGACGAGAGCTCGGTTTATGATGAGGTCTATGTCATAGAGCCTATAGCGTAAGACCGCCACGACGATGGAAATCAGGAGGAAAAACAGGAGCAGTAGTGCGACGGTGTAGCCGAGCAGGCTAACCAGAACTCCACCTTGAAGAAGGTTGAGGACAAGGAACATGCAGTAGCCTATAGCCGCCGCTACTATGCCCAAGACCACCCACTTGATCTGCTGGCGCTGGGCGAAGGTCGACACCTGCGTGTAGCGGTAGACCTGCACAAATACTATGGCGCCGAAGACCCCCGCACTCACCAGGGCATTAAGAAAGGGATGCCACCACAGACTCAAGGACGAGTAGGGGAAGAGGATGCCAGGTGCAAACACCACGATAGACACGAGTGCCAGCCAGCGTGCCCAGCGGGGCACGAATCGACCATCGGGGAACACGTACATGAAGAGCAAAATCGCTGCAACACCAACAAAAGCCACCACTGCCGACAACGCCTCCCAGAAGCGGGGCAGTTTCAATAGATGGTAGGGATAGGTGATGCCAGCCCAGTACATCAGAAGCACAAGCGAAACCAAGAAAGCCATACGATCATTCGGGCGGCGCCAGAAGATGATCGCTCCTACAGCGATAGGAACGACCGTGAAGGCAGCCTCTAACGTGATGAAGTAGCTGGCAAAGAAGTCGACAGAGAGACCCAGGTCCCTTAGCTCTCGGACATGTGGAGCGGTGAGCCGTATTAACCAGCTGCACGACACCGTGTCGGTGCATGGGCTCTGGAGTCGCGCAAACTCGCTCGGGATGCTGAGGACGAAGACACCCACAGTCAGGAGTGCGACCCCAACCCACACCACGCGGGCAAACACAAGCCTGCGACCTTGCAAACCAACTCCTCGACTCTTTGCTCTTTCCGTCACAACACCACTCTACAGGATGATCGTCTTCCAGACGTTACGATTACCGTTACGAGGATCATCCATTTGCTGAAGATGGGCGATGGTCACGCGTATTAGAGAGGTTTCATTTCCCTGCCTTGCCGCGTGATGCAGATGATGATTGCTACTGCACCGTCTAGCGATGCCTTTCACCTTCAATTGCTAGGGCCGTTTGCACTTTATCTATTAGAGAGGTGATAGCGCATCCCCTAAATGAACCAGTTTTCAGAGAGGTTAAGCTAGACGGCTTGTGGCTGTGCGAGCGTCACGCCGAGCGGCTCCGGCTGGAAGAGCGAGCGCACTGTTGGCGGGCGATCCTGGCGCACATAAAGATGTGGTCCGGAGAAGCACGCAACCGGGAGAGGGATGACGTGCTTTGGAGTTCGCGCCGGAACTCGCGAGAGGTCGCCGTCTCAAATAGCCTGAGGTAAGATGCGTGCATGGCGGAGAGGTGGGTGAAAGTGGCGGCGGCCCCGGACGAGTCTGTCGCGCTGCTGATGGACGGCGTGCTAAAGGACGCCGGCATCCCTTCGCTGATCCAACGCGCACCCGGCTTCGACGCCCCGGACTTCCTGTCTGCCGGTCCCAGGGACGTGCTGGTGCCCGCTTCGTTGGTGGAAGAAGCCAGGCAGATACTCCAAGACACCACGGGGCTTGGGTCGTACGCACCATAGCTGACTCGGCGAAGGGGCTGTGTACGAGGACGATGGTGGGCCGGGATCCGTCGTGTGGGTTCGAGCTCATCGTGCGGCCTTCTGGGTTATTCGTTTCTCGACCGCCAACGTAGTCCCTGCGGGGGTGTGCCAGGTGTTTGGTTAGTGGCTATGCTGAGCGTCTGATCGGGCGAAGAGCCTCTGCCGCGGTTCAGCCGAAAGTGAACGCAAAAGCCTCCACGCCCGAATCGAGAAATTCGATCTCGAACAGCCGATCAGCGATGGGCTTGGGTTGCCGGACCAGCTGGTACAGCCGCTGATCGGTAACGGTGCCGTTGCCCTGCTCGGCACCTTCATAATCTCAGAATTCCCGAGAGCCCGTTCGCCACGCTCTTAGGGGTGCGGATGGATATGGTCTACCCAGTGGACCTCCTCCGGCGACTCGGCAGGCGGAATATCGAGATTGACAACGATGGGCTCCTGATCATTGCGCACGACGACACAGGCAAGCGGTTCGTCCTGGCTCGCATTAATCTCTTGGTGGGGAACGAACGGTGGCACGTAGATGAAGTCGCCCGGCCCAGCTTCGGCAACGAATTCAAGGCACTCTCCCCACCGCATCCGCGCCCGGCCATTTATCACGTAGATCACGCTCTCCAGTTTCCCATGGTGATGGGGACCGGTTTTAGCGTTGGGGTGGATCGTGACGGTACCCGCCCACAGCTTGTTTGCGCCGGCCGTGGCATGCGTGATGGCCGCCGCACGCGTCATACCCGGCGTTTGGGGAGTATTGAGATCCAGTTCGTCACTTCGGACTATCCTAACTCCGTGAAGGCGCCAGTCGGGTGTCGATTCTCTTGCCATCTAGCCATTCCTTTCCTGACCAATCCCTGCTACTTCGATTATTGTGTGATAGTTACATCGGTGTCAAGCGTACACAAAGAGCTTGTGCATTAGAGGAGAGGAATTGCCGAAAGTTCGCTCACGACCCCATATCGTAACGGTTGTCGTAACGCTTCGAAGACGGTAGCGCTGTAGAGTGGAGTCGTGACAGAAGGGACAAAGGAGCATAGTTGAGGAGTTGTCCAGGCGAGCGCCACGCGCCTCTCCGCCCGCTTCACGCTCGCACGCTCGCTGGCTCCTGCTTGCCCGTGTGGCGTGGATGGCGGTGGCCATCACGGCGCTGGCGATAGTCCTCTTCAGCGTCCCGAGCAGCTTCGAGCACTATCGCACGGTGTGCACCGCCGCATCCGAGGTCTGTTCCGAGCGGGCGGTAGGTCAGCCTACCCCCGAAGGCGTGCGAGCGTTACGGGAGGTCGGGCTTGTCGGTAGGCTCCTATGCGCTCTTTAACGTCGTCATCGACAAGGTCTTCCAGCTGGTGTGGTTCGCGGTGGGTGCGCTCATCTTCTTTCGGCGCTCCGACGACCGGATGGCGCTTTTGACCTCGCTGTTTCTGGTGGCCTTCGGGCCGGTTGCGGTCGATCCCGACGGCTGCTACACCTTGGTCTCCTCCCAGCCAGCCTGGTGGTTGCCCGTCCAGAGCGTGGAGATCGTGGGCGAGGTTTGCGTGCGTGCTGTTCTTCTTGCTCTTTCCCAGGTGGACGGTTTGTGCCGCGCTGGACTCGCTGGCTCGCCGTCGCGTTCATCGCTTTTCAGTTGTCCCACGACTCTCTTTCCGGGGTTGTACTCTCGCTTCGCCCGCCCTGGAGATGTTTCGTTCTTGGTGTTCTTGGGGATGCGTGGTGAGCCTGGTCTGGTCCCAGATCTATCGTTACCGTAGGGTCTCCTCCGCAGGCGCAACGGCGGCAGACCAAGTGGGTTGTGTTCGGCACGACCTTGGGTGTCGCGGGAACCTTCCCTCTTCAAGCTGCCGGTGGACCTCTCCTTGGTCGGCGGAGACACGCCCCTTACGCTACTCGTTCCTCAAAGTGGGCTTTGCGTTGTCCTTTCTGCTCATCCCGCTGTCCATCGGCGTAGCCGTGTTACGCTCGCACCTGTTCGATATAGACGTCCTCATAAACCGCACCCTCGTCTACGGTTTGCTCACCGCCTCCTGGGGCTGCTCTACTTCGGGGGTGTGACAGCTACTGCAGGCAACTCTTCTCAGGCGCTGACCGGCCAGCAAAGCTTCCACCCTCGCCGTAGTGGCCTCCACACTCGTGATCGCCGCGCTGTTCAACCCCTTAAGGCGCCGCATCCAGTCCTTCATAGACCGCCGCTTCTACCGAAGCAAGTACGACGCGAGGAAGACCCTGGAGCCTTCTCAGCGAGCTGCGGGACGAAACGGACCTGGAAGCGTTGAGCGAGCGATCTGGTAGGGGTGGTAAGGGATACGATGCAGCCCGCCCACGTCTCGTTGTGGTTGCGCTCTACGCATTATCGCAGGACGAAGGAGTAGGCCAACAGCCGCTCCATTCCCCCTGACTCATAGCAGATAAGAGCTCTGGAGACCCAAGTTGTGGGCAGCACGCACCTCTCCTCCACTATACGAACCTACGACACACCGAAGGTCCGCTTCACCGCCACGCTGAGCGAGGAGCCGGTGGTCGAGGTGGCGCTGGGCTGGCGGCTAGGCGCTCGTGCCCTACCCATAAGGTCGTGTGCAGGTGGAAGTGTTCTTGAAAGCCCGCGCCCTCTAGCTCAAAGGGGCTATCAAGAATACGCCATTGGGAGATGCCTTCGCCCTAACCCAGCCTGTATGCTGACCGGTTGTACCCTGGAGGAGACGGAGAATGACTGGGAAGGAGTCGGCGGGTGGTCAACGGTGAGGTCGAAAGAGGCAATGTGAAGACGGCGATAGTGACGGCGGGCGGAGGCGGCATGGGGGCCGCCTGCGCGCGAGAACTCGCGAGCCGAGGTTACGCGGTGGCGCTCATGTCCCCTTCTGGAAAGGCCGAAGACCTAGCGAAGGAGCTCGGGGGCCTCGGGCTTACCGGCTCGGTTACGGAGGATGCGGATCTGGAGTCGCTCGTCGGCGAGACGCTCGAAAGCTACGGTCGTATCGACGGAGTGGTCAACAGCACCGGGCATCCTCCCTCAGGGGAGATCCTGGAGCTCACGGACGAGCAATGGCATGCGACCCTCGACCTGGTGGTGCTAAATGCCGTGCGCATGGCCCGCCTAGTAACGCCCGTGATGCTGCGCCAGGGAGGCGGCGCCATCGTCAACGTTTCGACCTTCTCGGCGTTCGAACCGTCTCCCGTGTTCCCCCTCTCTTCCGCCTTGCGCGCTGCCCTGGCCGGCTTCACCAAGCTCTACGCCGACCGTTACGCGGCCGAAGGCATCAGGATGAACAACGTCCTCCCGGGGTTCATCGAGAGCTTCGAGATCGACGACGAGACGCGGGGCTCCATACCGATGCAAAGGCAGGGTTCGGTCGTGGAGATCGCGAAGACGGTGGCGTTCCTTCTCTCGAGTGACTCCGGCTACATGACTGGGCAGAACTTGCGGGTCGACGGCGGGTTAACCAGGTCGGTTTGAGCGGAAGCGGGCGCAGAAGGACAAGAAGCTTTACCAGAGAATGCGCAAGGTTTCAGTCGGAAGACCTTCGAGAGGCCGGTGCGGCAGGGTAGGTCGACTCGCAGGAGGCGCACGGAATGTTGTGGTGGCTATGGGCGGGCGCGGGCGTGTTGGTAGTGGTAGCCTGCACGCTGCTGTACAACCGTCTGGTGAAGTTGCGCAACAGGGTAGACAACGCCTGGTCGCAGGTCGACGTGCAGCTCAGGCGCCGCTACGATCTGATCCCGAACCTCGTCGCAACCGTGAAGGCATATGCTGCTCACGAGTCGGAAACCCTCGGAGCCGTCGTGAGGGCCAGGGACGCCGCCCGCTCCGCGACCACGATCGAGGAGCAGGGCAAGGCCGAGAGCGCCCTGACGGGGGCCATCGGGCACCTCCTAGCCGTCGCCGAAGCGTACCCCGAGCTGCGCTCCGAGGAGAGGTTCGCAGATCTGCAGGAGGAGCTCGCGGAGACGGAGGATAAGATCTCCGTTTCCCGCCACATCTACAACGACACCACCGTCAACTACAACGACGCCGTTACCACGATCCCCTCGAACCTCGTCGCCCGCCTCGCGGGCTTCTCCGTGCGCGACTACTTCCAGGCCGAAGAGAGATCCCGGCACACCCCTGAGGTCAAATGGTGAGAACCTCGACACTGCCGGCGATACTGGCGCTCGTCTTGGCGGTCCTGATAACGGGACCTTTCGCCTCCCCGGCCGAGGCTCAGGACAAGTTCTTCGAGCTGCCGAGGGCGGTGGTCGTAGCCGACGTACAGACCGATGGCTCGGTCGTCGTCACGGAGAAGATCACTTACGACTTCACCGGCTCCTTCGAGGGCGGATACCGCGAGATACCCCTGAAAGACGGGATGAGCGTGGACGAAGTCTCTGTGAGCGAGGACGGAAAAGCGTACGCGCCCGGAGCATCGGCGGAACTAGGGTCATCCGGCGTCCCCGGCACCTACGGCACCGCAGATCTGGGCGACGCGTACAGGATCGTGTGGCACTACCGGGCCTCTGACGAGGAGCGCACGTTCACCGTCCGCTACCGACTCAGCGGCCTGGCCGTAGCCCACGACGACGTGGTGGACGTCTACTGGCAGGTCTGGGGCGACGAGTGGCAAGAGCCCCTAGACTCACTCGAAGCGACCGCGGTTCTCCCCGGAGATGCCGGGAAGGGCGACGTCAAGGTCTTTGGACATCCCGCTTCGGTGAGCGGGAAGACGAGCCTCGGTCAGGACGGAGTCTCTCCCAGGCTCGTCGCCAAAGACGTGCCAGCCGGTCAGTTCGTCGAGATGCGGGTAGTCTTCCCGAGGGAGCTGCTCTCTTCGACGGAGGGGGCCAGAGTGGAACCGGGCGACGGGTTGCAGGAGATCATGGACGAAGAGGCTGCGGACGCCCGTTCTGAGGCCCGTGAGGCATGGCTCCTACGCCTGCAGCCTCTGTTCGGGCTGCTGCTCGTGGTCCTGTCCGGGGGGACGATGGCGTTCGTCTACCTGCGCTACGGCCGGGAGCCGAAGGTAGACTACGACGAGCGCTACGAGCGGGAGCCGCCCACGAACGACCCGCCGGCGGTAATCGGCGCAATCATCAGCCAGAAGCCCTCGGTGGGAACCAGGGAGTTCACCGCTACCCTGTTCGACCTGATCCGTCGCGGCGTCCTCAATGCGCAGCCGGTCTCGGTAAAGAAGGGCGGCCTCTGGGGCGAGAAGACCATGACCGACATCCGCGTGGACCTCGGCTCAGACGACTCCGGCTCGCTCGAAGGCTTCGAGCGCAGGGTTCTCACCGTGGCCAAACGTGTGCTCTCCCATGGCCCGGTCAATCTGACGGATTTCGAGGAGCGCATAAAGGACGGCAATGACCGCCAGGCCAACCGTTCGTCGTACGAGTCCTTCAGGGACGAGGTGAAGCGGGAGGTCGAGCGGCGCGATCTCGTCGAGCGTAGCCCTGGTAGATGGGTGGGCTGGGCGGCCTTCCTGCTGGGGCTGGCAGGGGCCGCGTGGTTCGTGCTCTCCCTCTTCGGCGCCAATGTTGGGGCTTTGATCTCCCTGGTCTTTTCCAGCTTCTTCGCCCTTGTAATCGCGGCCGTGGTCGTGTGGGTGGTATTCCGGCGCGTCTTCGGCTACGCCGGCTCAGCTATGCACCGGATGTGGGTGAGACGCACGCCGAAGGGGGCTCTGCTCCACGCCCGCTGGCAAGCCTTCCGCCGCTACCTGAACGACTTCAGCCGCGTGGAGGATTCTCCCCGGCCTCGCTCGCCCTCTGGGAGCAGTTCCTGGTCTACGGCATCGCGCTCGGCGTGGCCGAGCAGGTACTCGACGCCGCCCGACTCCACGCCCCGCCCGAGGTCGCTGAGGGCGGCAGCTTCTACGGCCCGGGCTCCGACGGGTCCATCAGCGGGCCCGACGGTTTCTCATTCTCCAATCTTGAGAACGACTTCTCTGAGGCCTTCACCCCTCCCTCCTCTTCCGGCTCGGGGAGCGGCGGGGGGTTCAGTGGAGGCGGTGGTGGCGGTGGCGGTGGCGGTGGCGGCGGAGCATGGTAGCCGCAGCAAGCCCGGAACCGCGCGTAGCGCCCAGACCGGGCCGAAGGCGACCGCAACGAGGGACCCGTCGGCTGCGGTACTGACGTGCGATTCGTTTCCTTCTGCCGCGAGCCTCATCGCCCGAGAAATCCCAGGAGATCGTGAACAGGCCCCACACGATATGGGGCAACCAAGGGGTTCTCACCCAGCGTGCTCGACCAGCCTGGCCTCTAGGTTGATCTCCTCCACGCCCGCAAGCGCTTTAGAGACTGCGCAGTCACGCTTGGCAGCCTCAGCCTTCTCTAGGAAAAGGTTCTCATCAACTCCTGGGACCTCCGCCTCCGTGCGCAGGTCGATCCGGCTGATGGCATACCCCTCCCCCTCGCGCCCGAAGCGAACCCGAGCTTCGGTGTGGATGCGTTCCGGAGAGTACCCGGCCGCAGATAGCCTGCGCGCCAACGACATCGAGAAGCAGCCGGCGTGGGCCGCACCTAGCAACTCCTCGGGGTTGGTGCCGGGGTCCGAGTCTTCCATGCGCGAGCGGTAGGAGTAAGCGCCTTCGAAGGCGCCGCTTCCCAGCCGCATCTTCCCTTCTCCGTCGCGAAAGGTGCCGTGCCAGACGGCTTGTGCTTTACGTATGGGCATCGTCTGCTCCTGTCAATAGATTGCACTCAGTAAATGGGTCCGCCCGTCGAGTTGTCACATAGTTTCCGACTGGCCACGAAGCGTTTAATACCCGAAGGAGGCCAATCTGAGTCCCGTACGCTCATGGGCGTGGGACCAGGATACTGCGGAGTAACCTCGGAAAATTCCGTGCTTAGGAGCAGGTCATTAGAGCGCCTTGCAACATAGTCGGGTTGTACGGCAATCATGGAAGGATGAACGCCTACTAGGAAGACCTGCGCAGCAAGATCATCGGGGCCTCGGAAGAGGCGTTTGCCAAGCTCAAAGCGCTGCTCTGCGCAGAGGCGGTGCGCGTACCCGCGAGGCGCTTATAGAGGCGACGGGCAGTGCTCTCGACGCGGTGACGGCTAGCGATGCTCGGGGTTTCTTCGAACACCACAGCTGCCGCGCGCTACAGCCCAACTGCCATGCCAGGCGCTCCAGTGCTCTAAGGTAGAGGACCCCAGCACTCAGAGGGCATGCTGTAAGATAATCGGGGAAGCGTCGTCACCCAGCAAGGCTGGTTTTTTAGTGAACGGACCTTCAAAAGGGGAGCTGTACAGGAGCCCCGACCTAGATCGCATCGCGTTCTTCAGCGATGGTGTATTCGCTATCGCCATAACCTTGCTAGTGCTCGAGATCCGGCTGCCCGAGCCCATACCCGCCTCAGATGCCTCGGGCCTTCTGAGCGCGCTGGTTGAGGAACTCTGGCCGGATTTCTACAGCTTCCTGATCAGCTTCTGGTTTGTTGGAACCTTGTGGATTGCTCACCATAGGGTCTTTCACTACATAAGAGGCTACAACCGAACCTTGCTCGTGCTCAACCTGTTTTTTCTGATGTGGATAGTGCTGCTGCCTTTCTCGGCAACCCTCCTGAGCCGTTTTGAGGACCAGCAGGTTGCTGTGATCATTTACGCAGCCCACGTTGCTGTTGCCGAACTGGCTCTGGCATGGGTGTGGAGATACGCCTCGCGTGCCCCACAGCTGATGGACACGAGTCGAATGGACTCGCGGCAGCGCAGATTTAACGAGCTTCTGGTATTCGCCATGCCGCTTATCTTCGCGTTCTCGATCGCAGTGTCTTTTATTAGCCCCCGGGCCGCCGAGTTGAGTTGGTTGCTCGTGTTCTTGGTTCGACCGGTTCTGCTTAGGATCACCCACTACAGCGGTAACTACGACGCATCATGAGAGGATGACGCCGGGTACTTTGAGACATAATGTGGATCATGCTGCAACATCTTAAAGAGGATTGGCGGCACTTCAAGCATGGCGAGTCAGGCCAGCGCTTCAAAGATCGTTATTACCTCAGCCAGCGAAGGAACCGTGGCCGCTTTACTTTTTGGAGGGTTTTCAACATCGGCGCAGGGAGCGGGATCGCGCTCGGGGGCTTGTTGATGGTGATCGCCCCGGGTCCTGGTTGGCTCGCCATTATTCTAGGACTTGGGATGCTGAGCGGCGAATTGTTTCCGGTCGCCCGCTTCATGGACTGGATCGAGGTGCGGTTAAGAAAGCTGGTACGCTGGGTCAGAGCAGCCTGGAACAACACCCCTGTCGTGGGGAAAGCCCTGATCCTTTTGGCGATCCTAACGGTTGTTGCTGCGTCGGTATACGGTGCTTACTACTTTCTATTCGGAGTATAGTAATCTCATTGAAGCGAGGTGCTCGTCTCCGGGCCGCTACTTTGTACACGGCTCAGGTAAGCCCTCGCGAGTGTGGACCATCAAAGTCTACAGGGTCGAGTTTACGGGTGGGACCGAATTATCCTGGTTCGATCGGGAATTGACTAATGTTGGTCATAGATGAGGAGGGACGATCGTGCGAGCTGAGCAAGTCACCGGCCCTGTAACTTACCACGGTGAGGGGCCAGTCTGGTCGGAGCGTTGGGGCGGACTGCGTTGGGTGGACATGCTGGCCGGTGATGTCCTGTCATTGGCGGCCGACGGCACGATAGACCGGCGCCACGTCGGCAACGTCGCCGCCGTACTTCGACCTCGCCGCCAGGGTGGAGCGGTCATCGGCGTAGAGCGGGGCTTCGCGCTGGAGGACGCCGACGGGGCGATCAGGCACCTGGCCGAGTTGTGGTCCGACAACAATGTACGGATGAACGAGGGAGGCTGCGATCCCGACGGCCGCTTCTATTGTGGGTCGATGGCCTACGATCAGCGTCCTGGTGCGGGCGCGCTGTACAGGCTCGATCCCGACGGCTCGGTGGAGGTGGTGCTGGAAAACGTCACCATCTCCAACGGACTCGAGTGGAGCCCGGACGGCTCTCGCGCCTACTACAACGACACACCCACTCAACGCATCGATGTCTTCGACTACGATGGCGAATCCGGGTTAACCGGGCGGCGTCCGTTCGCAGAGGTTCCGGTCGAGGCCGGCGGTCCTGACGGCTTGACGGTCGACGAGGAGGGCGGCGTCTGGGTGGCGCTCTACGGCGGTGGCGCGGTTCGGCGCTACACCCCAGAGGGCATGCTCGACGAGGTGATCGAGGTTCCGGCCAAGCAGGTCACTGCCTGTACCTTTGGCGGTTCGGACTTAGACCAACTCTTCATCACCACGTCGCGAGAAGGCCTCGGGAGCGGCGACGATCCGTTGGCCGGCTCACTGTTCATGTCGGCTGTGGGCGTGGCCGGTCTGCCGGTTCGGGAGTTCGCCGGATGATCGGCCCAGCCTGATCCGGGAACCCTCGATCCGTCTCTGGGACCCTTCTAATTCTGAGTATTCAATTTATCTAAGCTAGATACGAAGAGCCGGCGAGCGGACTCAAGAACCGCTGATCTAATCTCCAGCTACGAGTGCGCGGTCAGCGGTTGCTGAGAGTTGCCGTAGCCGAGTCCCTCGATCCCTATCGGGTTGTCGATCTCGTATCCGCTGGCCTCGTTTACGGGCAGGATGTCCGCCAGCACCGCAAAACACACCTTCTTCCACATACTCCGGTGAATAAAGCCAAGAGGTAGGGCGGGAATCTACAAGCTCAAACTCCTCCGCGCCATCTCACCTCACGTGCGGCACCCCAGTGGCATCGGTGAGAGCCGCCTCGGCCTCCGGTCGGTAGCCCAGCCGCCCCCGTGTCACGGCGATGAGCACAAGCGCCAGCACGCACGAAGCTATCGTGAGGTTCACGTAGCTGCCCAGCACGCTGCGAGCCGGGAAGAGCCCTATGAGGGCAGCGCTGTAGAAGGTGTTCCAGGAGGCGTGGGTCAGGATGGCCATAAGCACGCTGCCCCTCGTATTGTTGACGACCCACACGATGACGAGACGGAGACCCACGAGGGCCAGGGCGAACACGACGAAGTCCAGGACGGTACCCCTCGGGGGGATGTCCGTCAGGTTCTGCGAGGGTATGAGGAACCCGGGCAGGTGCCACAGCGCCCACAGGCTACCCAGGACGAGTCCCCCGACCAAAGGACCGTGCAACCGCTGCAAGCGGGGCTGGGCAAAGCCGGTCCAACCCGGTTCCTCAAACAGCGGTCCCCCGATGAGGACCATGGTGACGAAGGCAACAAGGTAGGCCAGGGTGAACGGGAGGGCGGAGAGATCGAACGATGCCAGGGCCCCAGGCATGATGATCGTGCCGAGCACCATGACCACCGGGAGGCCGACGAGAGCGAACAAGTACCACCGAAGCCCAACCCGCCACAGCACGATCCGCCGCAGCAGGTCGCCCAAGCCCTCCCTCCCTTCGATGAGGGCAGTCATGATGAACCCGGACAGGATCGGACCCAGCAGGCCCGTGATGGCCAACACGCCCAACGCCGAAGGGTTAAGGTTCAGGACTCCGTAGTACATTAGCGGACCCGGCAGAAATAACAGCCAGGAGAAGGTGAAGGTGATGAGGAAGTAGGAGACGAGCGGATGCCGGGCGAGCAGACCCTTGAAACCCCTGCGGGGAGCAGCCGGCTGTACGGGAGCGGCGGTGGCCATGGCGCGAGGCCCCTCTCTGTAGGGCGAGGCTCCTCAGAGCCCCGCCTTGTGTTATATAACGCTACCACCGTAGCAAGCATGAGCTAGCAAGCGCATCCCCCAAATGAGCTAGATTTGAATACTTCTTAGAACTCCGTTTCTCGGCACTCGGGCGAAGCCTTTTCGACGGTGGCGCACCCGCCGAAACTCGGGCACATCACTCAGACGCTCAATGCCAGAGGATTGGCCTGCACCACTAGCTGTACTCTGCAACCGCTTAGAGTCGACTGCGCGTTGATAGCGCACAGGTGATCCGAGAAACCTCCAACCACCTCGACCGGTGGGATCCGTTGCGCGACCCTCCGGATTACTCTAAGGTTTGAGCCGAAGCGCCCTGAGATGAGCCCGAAGGGCGGCGAAGAGTAGAAGTGGTGGGATTTTTAGCGCCGCCGGCACGTAGACTGGCCACTAGGACGCTGGCATATTCCATAGGTGGCGTTTCCAAAGGTGTAAGAAGGGGTGAGCGATGCAGGTCTCCGAAATGCGAGTCTCCGAAGCGATCGGGCGAACGCTGGCCGAGCGCGGAGTCGAGGTCTGTTTCGGTCTGGCCGGCAGCGGCAACTTTGCAGTCCTCAACGCCCTACACTCGGCGGGTGTGGGATTCTACTCCTCCCGCCACGAGTGCGGCGCGGTAGCGATGGCCGATGGCTACGCCCGCGCCAGCGGCAAGATCGCCGTCGCGAGCGTTCACCAGGGCCCTGGCTTCACCAACACCCTCACCGGCCTCACAGAGGCCGCCAAGTGCCGCACCCCGCTGCTCGTCCTCGCCGCGGACGTGCCCCCAAGCACCCTCTGGTCCAACTTCAAGATCGAACAGGGGATCCTGGCCGAGACTGTGGGCGCTGTCACAGAGCGCGTCCGAGGCCCCGAAACCGCTGCCGCCGACACCGCGCGGGCGCTGCGCCGAGCCCGGATCGAGCGACGCCCCGTCGTGCTCAACATACCGATAAACCTCGTGGATGCGTCCTGCGACGGCGGCTCGAGCGTCGTCCCCGACTGGCCGGCACTCGAGCCTCCGCGTCCGTCGGACCGCTCTGTCGTCGAGGTGGCGGACCTGCTCGAAGAGGCGAGCCACCCGGCGATAGTCGCGGGGCGCGGGGCGGCGATGTCCGGGGCTCGCGAGGCGCTCGAGGCACTGGCCGACCGGGTGGGGGCGATACTGGCGACGAGCGCGATGGCGCACGGGCTCTTCGCCGATCACCCGTACGGCGTCGGGATCGCCGGCGGCTTCTCCTCGTCGCTCGCCCTGAAACTGCTCGCACAGGCGGACGTCGTACTGGCCTTCGGCGCGTCGCTGAACCACTGGACCGTGCGCCACGGCAGGCTCTTCTCGCCCGAGGCACGCGTAGCGCAGGTGGACCTGGACGGGGAGATGATTGGGGCACTCCACCGCGTGGACGTCGGCGTAGTCGGCGACGCGACCGCGACGGCCCGGGCCGTCGCGGACGAGCTCGATCGCCGGGGCATAGATAAGGAGGGCTTTCACGACGAGGCCCTCGCGGGTGAGATCGCCCGGGGCCGCTCGCGCGACGAGCCCTACGAGGACCAGGGCACCGCCGAGCACGTCGATCCGCGTACCCTCAGCATAGCACTCGACGATCTGCTGCCTGTGGAGCGCACTGTCGCGACGGACTCCGGGCACTTCCTCGGCTACCCATCCATGTACCTCTCGGTGCCCGACCACAAGGGATTCGTGTTCCCGAACGCGTTCCAGTCGGTGGGTCTGGGCCTGGCTAGCGGTATTGGAGCCGCGGTGGCGCGACCGGATCGGCTGTGCGTAGCGGCGGTAGGCGACGGCGGCGCCCTTATGTCTTTGGGCGAGCTGGAGACGGCTGCTCGCTACCGTCTGCCGATGCTCGTCGTGGTCTACAACGACTCGGCCTACGGGGCCGAGGTGCACCACTTCGGGCCGGAGGGTCAGCCTGTGAACATCGCTCGCTTCCCGGATACGGACTTCGCCGCGCTCGCGCGTGCGGCGGGAGCTGAGGGTGTCGCGGTACGCAAGGAGGGCGACCTCGCGCCGATCGAAGGCTGGCTGGAGCGGCGCGATGGGCCACTCGTGGTCGACGCGAAGGTCAATCCCGAGGTACGGGCCGAGTGGCTCGAGGAGGCGTTCCGCGCTCACTAGGGAGGCGATGGCGCAAGGAGGACACGACAATAGTGAAGGAGCCAGGATGAGAGGAGAACCCACAATGTCCCCCATCGGAGCGCTCGTCGAGGCGCTGGCGAGCGGTGCCGTCGAAATTGTGGACCTGACCCAACCCTTGAACGAGCGCACGCCGGTTATTCGACTCCCGGAGCAGTTCGTGGACACGCCAGGCTTGAAGCGGCACGAGATCAGCCGCTACGACGAGCGCGGCCCCGCCTGGGCTTGGTACTGGCTCGAGATCGGCGAGCACGTCGGCACTCACTTTGACGCACCCATACACTGGATCACCGGCCGCGAAGGCCGGGACGTATCGCAGGTGCCACCCCGCCACCTCGTGGCGCCCGCGGTCGTGATCGACAAATCTGTCGAGTCGGGAAGAAATCCCGACTATCTGCTGACCATCGAGGATGTGCGCGCCTTCGAGGCCGAGCACGGGCCATTGCCCGAGGGTGGCTGGCTGCTCTTCCGCACGGGCTGGGACGCTCGCGCTCACGACGAGGAGCTCTTCCTCAACAACGGGACCAACCCCGGCTTCGACGCCGAGTGCTCCCGCTGGCTCGCCGAGGAGAGCCCGATCGTCGGCGTGGGTGTGGAGACCGTCGGCATCGACGCTGGCGCGGCCGCTGGCTTTGATCCGCCTTTCCCGCTCCACTACTACCTCCTCGGTGCGGGAAAGTATGGCGTTACGCAGCTCGCGAACCTCGCTTCGCTGCCGCCGACCGGTGCGCTGTTCGTGGTGGCGCCGCTGAAGCTCACCAGCGGTACCGGCAGCCCGGTACGGGCGCTCGCGCTCGTACCACGCAGCTGAAACGACAACTCTTAAACACCCTGGTGCCTTTGGAACCACCCGCATCCCCTGTCGGGCGGCGTCTCGATCAATCGCTTCTCAGGCTGGGTTGTTGTCAAGCTGTCGTGAACAACACCATCAAGTAAATCCAACGGGCCTCATTAGTGCCGGAGCGGGGCTGCTGATGGGAGGTCGTGCGATCGAAACGTACGACTGGCGAACGGGGTGATTCGTCCCCGCGCCGCTTCCATCGTCTACGAGGCCATGACCTCCCGAGAGGCGCTGCGGCGGTGGTGGCCGGACATGGTGCTCGTAGACGACATTATGCAGACGAGAGCAGTTCGAGAAGCTGAACAAAGTGAGCTATCGTATACGAGGTTTGTGCCGCGATTGAGGGAGGAGATACGTGGGCGAGTACATCGGACTTCCTGGCGTCAAGACTTGGTATGAGGTCGAGGGTCAGGGTGACCCGGTCCTCCTTCTGCACGGCGGCTTCTGCACCAACGAAACCTGGGGCCAGCAGCGAGCGGATTTCGCTGCCAATCACCGAGTCTTCCTCCCCGAGCGGCGTGCGCACGGACACACCCCCGACGTCGAGGGGCGGCTCTCGTATCACGACATGGCGAGCGATACTATCGACTTCCTGACATCGGTTGTAGAAAGTCCGGCTCACCTGGTCGGGTGGAGCGACGGCGGCATAGTCGCTCTGCTCGTCGCCATCGCGCGCCCTGACCTCGTCCGGAAGATCGCGGTGACCGGGGCCAACTTCAAACCGCCCCCGGAGATCGGCATGGCCGAGGGGCTCGATGAGCTCACTGCCGACGCGCCGGAATTGGGGATGTTCCGCGCTATGTATGAGGCGGCATCGCCGGATGGACCGGAGCACTGGCCCATCGTCGTCGGAAAGCTTCTCGAGATGTACCATACGGAGCCCAACATCCCGATCGAGGATCTGGGACGCATCAGTGCTCCGACGCTCGTGTTGGTCGGAGACGACGACGTTGTCCCTCTTGAGCATACCCTCGAGCTATATCGCGCCATACCAAACTCCGAACTCGCCGTCGTGCCGGGTACGTCGCACGTCCACTTCATGGAGAAGCCTTCTTTGGTCAACCAACTCGTCCTCGACTTTCTCGATAACGATCCTGTCCCGACGATGATGCCAGTGCGCCGGGCCACGGCGCCCGACAGCGCCTGAGAGACTCCAACTTAAAGGCTGGTCCCATGGCACCCCAGCGCGTGGCGATCAAACTGCCTTCAAACTAGGGTCAAAAGACCTCTGGTGCAGGCAAGGGGACATGCGTTGGCGAGAGAATTCCGCTTATCAAAGCTAAGAATAAGGAACCGACGAGCGGACTCGAACCGCTGACCTACCCTCTTTACGAGTGTGCGGTCAGCGGTTGCTGAGGGTTGCACAGGTTTGCAAATCCCGCATTAACCCCGTCGCCCTCTTTCACGCTCCTGCTGCTTAGCTAGAGGTGGGCATTCAGCACGTAGTTGCCGCCGCCAGGGTGACTACTGACCCAAGTTCAGTGCGGGCTTACCCAGCGCTTCGGCGAGGGCTCTGAAGATCCGGTCCGCAGGATCGTCGCAGGGGATGCCCCGCGGTCCGTCCGTCATGGTCGGCTTGTCAGACGGGCAGTCGCCAGAGGGGATGTCGCTATTGACCTCCACCGCCACCACGGCGTCGAGATCCGGATGGTAGAAGAGGTAGGTGTTGTAACCGGGTAGCTCACCGTTGTGACCGATCCACCCATTATCGTTTGCGAGCCCGATGCCGTAGCCCAGCTCGCCGTTGAGCGGAGGCTGGTTGAGCGGCGACAGGTCATTAACGAACGAGTCGAGCCGCTCGGCCTGCTGCTCGGGTGGGAGCAGACCCTCTCCGGTACCAAGCGCCCGCCCGTAGACCAGCAGGTCCTCAACCGTCGAGATCATCGCGCCCGCCGTCCATGCCCAGGAGGGGTCCCAGTCGGTAGCATCGGCGGGCTCCCCGTCGGATTGTCCTTGGAGGGTGTAGCCCTGGGCATGGGGGTCGGGAATCGAAGAGTCCGCTGGATCCGGGAAGGACGTGTTCTCGAGGCCGAGCGGTTCGATGATCTGTTCGCGGTACAGCTCACCGATGGGCTTGCCCGTCACCTGCTCTAGGACCAGACCGAGCAGCACGTAGTTCGTGTTGGAGTAGAACCACTCGGTACCGGGATCGAACAGAGGGGAATCCTTGATGCCAACCTGCGCCAGCTCTTCTGGCTTCCAACTCCGCCTCGGGTCGGCGAGAACCTCCTCCCCCCACTGCTTGTCCTCCGTGTAGCTGGCGATCCCGCTGGTCATGTTCGCCATCTGCCGCAGCGTGATCTTATCCCCGTTGGGGACACCCTTGACGTACTGGTCGATCGTGTCGTCGAGCGAGAGGAGCCCCTCGTCCGCGGCCTGCAGGAGCAGGGTGGCGGTGAAGGTCTTGGTGACGCTTCCTATCCGGTGGTGCACATCGGGCGTCATCGGTTCCTTGGAAGCGCGGTCCGCTACCCCCAGGGCGCGCACCCACGTGTACTCGGGTGTCTGCACAGCGGCCACTACCCCAGGCGCATCGCTCTCTCGAAATGACTTCTTCAACGCCGCATCGAGATCGGCCGTGGATGCTTGCTGGCCACCTCCGGCGGAGGTTGTATCTGCAGCGGAATCTTCTTGGCTGTCACCGCCCCCGCCACAGCTACTCACCAGCACAGCCGCCAACGCGGCCACGACAGGCCCCATCAGCCGCCTCTGGTGCACACCATATGAGAAGAACATCCCACCCCCTTCCGGTCGACCATCGGTATGATGCCACCGGGCGAAATCTCGTGCGCCCTCCGTAACCCCTCCTCCGGGTGCCGATCCGCCATGCGTGCCTCCATGCGAGTGCTTTCCGGTCCTTCTCGGTCTGGGCGGCTTCGGTCTCAGCACCCATACAATGCCCTCCTGCTCCTTATGTGAGCATCATCCCCTAGGCGTTATGGTACTCGAAAAAGCTCCTCTCAAGCCCTCTCTATACCAAGGCTAGGCTGTGCTGGCGAAGTAGGAGTCCAATTCGGATAGGAGCCGTTCCTTTTCCCTCTCGACAAGGAACGAAGCACGGAAGGAGTTCTCCACCACCGTGCGTAAGTCCTCCTGGGTCAGACCTAGTCCGTCTCGCACGGCACAGAAGTTATCGGCCACGTAGCCGCCAAAGTACGCCGGGTCGTCGGAGTTCACCGTCGCGCATAACCCTTCATCCAGCATCCGCTTCAGGGGGTGTTCGCGTATGGAAGGGAACACGCGCAGCCTAACGTTGGAGAGGGGACAGACAGTCAAGGGGATCTGCTCTTCCCTGAGCCTCGCTACCAGCTCCGGGTCCTCCATGCACCTCACGCCGTGATCGATCCGGACCGCCTTGAGGTCGTCGAGCGCCTGCCAGATGTACTCGGGAGGTCCTTCCTCCCCGGCGTGAGCGACCTTCCGAAACCCGTGCGTTCCGGCCTCATCAAAGACGGCCCTGAAATCGTCGGGCGGATGCCCCACCTCCGAGGAGTCGAGACCTACCCCAACGATACACTCCTTGTAGGGCAGACACTGGCGAAGAGTGGCCATGGCTTCCTCGGCGCTAAGGTGTCTGAGGAAGCACATGATAAGCGCCGATGAGATGCCTAGACGTTGCTCACCGTCGAGGAGGGCCTGGCGTATCCCCGTGATGACCGTCTCAAACTGCACCCCTCGGTCGGTGTGAGACTGCGGGTCGAAGAAGATCTCAGCGTGGCGGACGCCCTGAGCCGAGGCCTTCTTGAGGTAAGCCCAGGTCATGTCGTAAAAGTCCCTCTCGTGCAGGAGCACCCTGGTGGCCTCGTAATAGACGTCTAGGAACGACTGCAGGTCTGCGAAGTCGTAGGCCCTGCGCACCTCTTCCACGGAGGCATACCGCAGGGATACCCCATTACGCCTAGCGATCTCGAACATCAGCTCAGGTTCTAATGAACCCTCGATGTGGATGTGCAGCTCCGCCTTGGGGATCCCCGTGAGGAAATCGTCGGTGATGGTTGACCCTCGCGTACTCACGTCTCGATCACCCCTTGCTCCTGCGTACCACCAGGTCCCAAGAATTTCTTGATCTGCCGGAACGTTTCATCGAAGCGTTCCTGGCACTACCGACCCTTCTATTGAAGAGGTAGTTATCTCGGGATATGAAATCTGTGTCCTCCACGGTCGGCCCAGGATCCTGCAACACGAAGAGCATCTCCGCTTCTATCCCGCCATCGTCCGGGTCGAAGTTCGGCACGCTCCTACCTGTCTGCTTTCTCAGGTCCTCCGTGAACTCCCTGAGCACCTTCATCTTGGGTCCCGACGAAGCTTCTTCAAGCTATGGCCCCAGATGTCCTCGTCTGGTCGGGCTCCAGAGTCACCGACTTCTCCATTCATGCGTCCCCCTCTCGCTCCTAACGTACAGAACTTTCCCAGACAGCCATCGTACCCGATAGCGGTCGGCGAGAGGAAACGGCAGAAGGCGCATTGTGCCTAACTCGTGGGTAAAAAGCCGAAGAACAGCCACGAGGATCGCCTGTATGGTTTCACCAGTATCCCGGGCGGATTACAAGGACTCAGGGCTTATCTTCGCTACGGGCAAGGATACGAGCCTCGAAGGAGGCTAACGTTGCCCTTTCTCTACTGCGGACGTCCTAGATGCTCCTTGGCAATGGAGGCTACCAGAGAATAGGTGGTGTCGACCATGTTGCCCACGTACAATCCGCCTGCCTGGGTGAGCAACTGGTAGGCATCCCAGCGATCGTAGCCGTGTTCCTGCTCAAGCCACAAAACCAGCTCGGTATTAGCGATGCGGGCCGCGTCTTCCATGGGACGCGCGCTGCCGACTACCATTATGGCCTCATCCGACTCGATGCGCGGCCACTCTATTGCTCTGTCCTTGATCACCTCGAACACTACGGTTACCTTGGAGGTGATCTCCATTGCGACCCCACAGAGTTCTCCTTGCCCCTGCCTGGCGTGGCAATCACCTGTGTAGACGAGCGCGCCGGGATTCCATACGGGCAGGTAGACCGTGTTGCCCGGCTTCACGTCAGGCACATCCATGTTGCCCCCGAAGGGACCGGGGGCGAGGGCGGTGATCGCTTCCAGGTCTGGGGCCACGGCCAGGGTTCCCAGGAAGGGCTCCCAGGACAGTTTCACACCGAGTTCCTCGTTGACAAGGTTAGTGCCGCCGTCTACGAGGTCCCAGATCCAGACCCTCTCGGGCAGCGGCTCCTGTAGCGTGCGGGTGAAGTTCGTCGAGGTAAGACCGCCGAAGTAGGGTATCAGGACGCTCACGGCGAAGTCTCGTGTGGGCTCGATGCTCTCGATGCGAACGGCGAGGGTGTCGCCCGGTTCAGCTCCCTCCACGAAGACGGGTCCGGTCTGGGGATTGAGGAACTTGGCCGTGGCAAGGGCACGACTCGGGAGATCTTCCTTCTTGGTTATCCTGCTCTCGAAGGCATCATCCGTATGTATGGTCACCCGTTCTCCGGGCTTCACCTTGACTATAGGCTCCCGATACGGGTTGAAGACGTAGCTGTAGTCCCTAGGGACGACCTCCACGGTACGGTCCTCGTTGGTGTGCATTCGCTACCCTCCTTCGGTACACCAACTTTACCGAGGGCTGGGGGTTGAGCGCTTGGCTGACCGCCTGTACAAAGACCCTCGCGCTGCCCTCGTCATGGCTTGAGCTAAACCTCATCGGCACTTTCCTGCCCCGTCTCCCTCGACAGCGACGGACGGCCCGAGAGGTCGGCGTCGCGCGTCCCCACGTCCTGGCCCTAGCCTCGAGCCTCTTGCAGAGTCTGCCACACCCGCATCGGGGAGGCCGGCATGTCTATGTGGGTGACGCCCTCATGCGAGAGCGCATCTATAACCGCGTTGACGACGGCGGGGGATGCGGCTATGGCCCCCGACTCTCCTATGCCCTTCACGCCCATCGGGTTGGTCGGAGAGGGGGTCACTGTCCGGTCGAGGATCATGTTCGGTACCTCAGGGGCGCCGGGGATCAGGTAGTCCACCATTGTGCCGGTCACTAGGTTGCCGTCCACATCGTAGACAGCCTCCTCGTAAAGGGCCTGCCCTATCCCCTGTGCTATGCCGCCGTGCAGCTGGCCGTCCACGATGGCCGGGTTGATCACCGGCCCGCAGTCATCCACCGCCACGTACTTGGGGATCGTAACCATCCCGGTCTCCGTGTCCACCTCGACAACGCAGACGTGCGTCCCGTAGGGCCAGGTGAAGTTCGGGGGATCGAAGACGTGGTCAGCGTTGAGCAATGGCTCCATGCCTTCGGGGAGGTTGTCCGCCAGGTAAGCGGCTCCGGCGACGTCCTGGATCGTGACGTTCTGATGCGGAGAGCCCGCAACGGAGAAACGCCCGGCCTCGAACTCGATATCCCCTTCGGCAGCCTCCAGCATGTGCGCCGCTAGCTTCCTGGCCTTGTCCACCACCTTCTCGCAGGCTAGGTGCACCGCGACGCCGCCTACGGCGCAGGCTCCTGGAGCCATAGGTGTCGCGGCCGTACGGGGCTATGGCGGTGTCGCCGTGGAGTACCTCCACGTCATCCACGTCGACGCCGAGTGCGTCGGCAGCAATCTGCGACCAGGACGTAACGTGGCCTTGGCCGTGGGGCGAGGTGCCGGTTATGACCTCTACCTTGCCTGAGGCGAGCATCCGCACGGAGGCCGCCTCCCAGCCGGCGCTCTGCAGACGGACCGCCGCGGTGACCTTCGAGGGGGAGAGGCCGCCACTCTCGGTGAAGTTACCGATCCCGATCCCGATCTGCCTGACGTCTCCGGATTCGCGGCGACGCTTCTGCTGGGCGCGCACTTCTTCATACTCGACGAGCTCTAGGGCCTTGCGCATGCAGGCTTCGTAGTTGCCGGAGTCGTACTGCACGCCGGCGGGGGTCATAGTCGGTTCGTCGAAGGGTGGCATCAGGTTCTTCAACCGCAGCTCCGCCGGATCCATGTCGAGCTCGCGGGCGAGGGCGTCCATGATCCGCTCGTGGGCGTAGGCTGCCTCGGAGCGGCCGGCGCCACGGTAGGCGTCCGTCGGCGTGAGGTTGGTGAAGACGCCGGTGCATTCGAAAGAGTAGGCGTCGAAGGTATACAGGCCGGGGTAGGTGAAGGCTCCGAAGATGGCGATACCGGGGCCGAGGAGCTGCAAATAGGCGCCCACGTCGGCCAGAAGTTTCACCTTCATGCCGAGGATCTTGCCCTCGTTCGTCGCGGCGAGCTCTATGTACTGGACCTGCCCCCGGCCATGGGTGGTGGCCAGGTGATTTTCGGAGCGGTCCTCGACCCACTTTACCGGCACCCCGAGCTTACGCGCCAGCACGAGCGCCAGCACCTCTTCCGAATACACGTTCAGCTTGGAGCCGAAGCCCCCGCCGACGTCCGGAGCCACGACCCGGAGCTTGGTGTCCGGCACCCCGCACATCACGGAGAGTATGTCCTTCACGAAGTGCGGAACCTGGGTCGAGGTGTACATGGTAAATTCGCCGCCAAGCGGCGCGGGCTGCACTACGACGGCCCGAGTCTCGATGGCGCTCGGGATCAGGCGCTGCTGGATGTAGCGCTCGCTCACCACCACGTCCGCCTTGGAGAAGGCATTCTCGATGTCCCCGGTTCCGAGTGTCCAGATGTAGCACTCGTTGGTGCCGAGCTTTTCGTGCACGAGGGGTGCCCCGTCCTCGAGTGCCTTCTCGATGTCCGTCACCACGCTCATCGGCTCGTAGTTGACCTCGATAAACTCCAGGGCGTCCTGCGCCATGTAGCGGTCGGTCGCCACGACGACCGCCACCGGCTCACCGGCGAAGATCACCTCGCCTCTGGCCAGGGGCCAGTGATCCGGGATCTTTATGTCCTCCGTGACCGGCCAGCCGCAGAAGGTTCTCGGCTGGCGCTCATCGTTGCCCGTCGGGGTGACATCGGTCTCGCTTTCGGATGCCTCATCGACGTCGATGCCAGCACGGCGAGCCTCGGCCTCCATCGCGCTCATGCCCAAGTCGGGGGCCAGGTCCTCGTCCGTGTAGACCGCGACGACGCCGGGCTTCTCCTCGGCGGCCGAGACGTCTATGCTTGTGATCCTGGCGTGCGCGTAAGGGCTTCGGAGGAGGGCTATGTGCAGCATGCCCGGCAGCTTGATGTTGTCCGTCCAGTTAGCATGCCCTGTCAGGAATGCCGGGTCCTCCTTGCGCGGCACGCTGTTCCCCATGTACCGCCGAGCCATCTCCGTCATGCCCCAATCTCCTCGTTCGCGGTTGCGCTCTCTCCCAAGTAACGCGTGTCTCTACAGGGGATTATCCTGGCACCGCAGGTCCGCTGCAAACAAGAGATCGCTGCGGACTCGCTCGGGTGCCTGCGAGGTGGGAGCGGCCTATTCCAGCTCTACGAGATCCTGGCCCGAGTCCACGGCCTCCTCGTTTTCAATGAGGAACCTAGAGACCGTGCCATCGCGCCGCGTTCACTACCCGGCGGATGGAGTCAACCACCAGTTCGGGCCGCTCGAAGTGGATGTAGTGCGCGCTGTTTTTCGCGACCACAAGCTCGCTGTTCTCCGAGAGGTCTTGACGGCTCGCCTCGAACTCGTTGATCTGTTTGTCGGCTCGCTTGGCCTGCTCCTTCGTGAAGCCGGGGTACTGACGAGCCCCAGCGCTTAAGACCACCAGCGGCTTTTCTCCGAGCGAGGGGGCGGCGTCGGTGGCCTCGGCCACGCTCTGTTTGACCGTCGCCGACTCGTCCGCGACCGCGTAGAGGTGGCGGGTGCCGTTGTAGATCGCGCTCCTCTGTTGTCCCAGAGGCACGGACGCGCACTCACGTTGGGGTCGTGGCAGGATACGGATCTCCTTGCCGGTAGTTTCGGTAGCCGAGGCGGCCTCGGGTCAAGGTGACGAGCAGCAGCGCCGTCACGCCCGAGCCGATCAACAGCGGAACGGCACCGCCGTAGTCGGTCACCACGGGAGCGGGAAAGAGCAGACCCACGGGCCCAACGAGTACGTCAAAGGACGTATGCAGCAAAATGGCAAGGAGTATGCTGCCTTTCGTATTGTTGAACACCCACGTGAAGACTATGGTCATGAACATCACGGTGGCAAGGAATAGAACCATGGTGAGAATGGTGGGAGGCGTACCCCAAACCCTAACCCAGAACAGGGGCAGGTGCCAACACGCCCAAAGTGGCCCGAGGATCAGGGTCCCGACAAGAGGACCATGTAGCCGCTGCAGCCTAGGCAGCGCGAAACCCCGCCACCCTCCTTCCTCGAACAACGCTCCTCCGAAGATCAAAACAAGAGGAAAGCTAACGAGCAAGAGCAGGGGGTTAAGGGGAGCGAGCGTCTGAAACGATGCTAGAGCCCCCGGCAGCACGATCGTGACGAGCAACACGATCACGGGGGGACCGAGAAGAACGATCAGGTACCACCGGAAGCCGACCCGCCACAGCACGTAGCGACGCAGCAAGCAGCGTATGCCCGCCCTCCCTTCGGTTAAGCCCGTCATGATGAACGCCGCCAAGGTCGGGCCCAGAAAGACCCAAACAGCACTGACGAAGATCACGCTTCCATTAGGAATACCGAATGGTAAGAGGCCAACGCCATTCGCAGAGAGTGCGACTGGTACCGTAACCAGCCATGTACCGGCGTAGGCGATGATGAAGTAGAAGGTCAGCGGATGGCGGGCGAGCACACCCTGGTGGGGAGCGTCCGGCTGCACGGGAGCGGCGGTGGCCATGGTTCGGCCCCTCTCTATAGGGCGAGGCTCGTCAGAGCCCCGCCGTGTTAAATAACGCCACCACGCTAGCAAGCATCGGCTAGCCAGGTGCATCACTCAGATGAGTGATATTTGGAACTTTGTTGGCGAATTTCCGAGAATTCTGATCAGAAACTGTCCGAAAAGGGGTATGAGCAACGCTTGAGGCGTCACTTTGGCTGCTATGTGGAAGGCAAAGTGGGTCGAGAAGGCCCTATTCGACGATCCGTAGGGCTACGCCTCAGATCCGTCCGAGACTTTTCAGACGGTTTCCTGGCGAAGTTCGCAAAATGCACCTAATGGCCGCCAAGATTTCCTGCTCAGACTCAGGTATCCACATAATCTCTAGCCTCTTACGAGGGGCGTAAGCCAGACCGCCACACGAAAACTAGGGTCAAGTGTCCTCGACAGCTACTCGCACTGGATGCCCTCAATGGGCCGCAACACCGCCGAAGGGATAGATAAAGCGTTGGGCTAATTCGCGTGATCGTGCGGCTCGACAAATCACCAACCAGGTCCAAGAGAGAACCACTACATAGATGCGGTTGGCGGCGTCAACCGCTCGCGGCGTTCCGGCTTCGCTTCTTCCAGGCTCTGACGAGTCGTCTGAGGAGGAGAACGAACGCGGCTAACACAAGCCCGGTAAACAGAGCGTAGTAGACCCAGGACACTACCGGCAATGTAAAGTGGGTCTCCAGGCGCGGTAATCCAAGGTCTAAGTTGAGATGGATATCCCACGACATCAAGACAGCGAGGGTCAGAAACGCCATGCAAAGCCCAAATACCAAAAGGAGCGAGAGCAAGAAGGTTTGGAACACGAGGTCCCACCTCCCCTCCTGTGGACGCCGGATGCCGACCTCGCTGAAGATGCCCTCTTCCAGGGCATAGATTCCTTCGACCCTGTAACCGTGGCTCCTGGCCGCGGTCGAGTCGAGGCGCTCCTGTGGTCCACGGATACAAGTTGAAGAGCATGCGCTTCAAGCCAAACGGAGAGGTCAGCAGGGCGCCCACCCCGATCAGCCCGATCAGAAGAACGATCAGGGAGCGCACCGTGGGGCCGACTTCATCTCCTTCCAATGCTCTGCTCA
Source organism: uncultured Rubrobacteraceae bacterium (assembly GCA_963819315.1). Classification (GTDB taxonomy): domain Bacteria; phylum Actinomycetota; class Rubrobacteria; order Rubrobacterales; family Rubrobacteraceae; genus JALYGY01. The sequence goes on along the minus strand of CAWFVR010000018.1, from coordinate 39,369 downwards.
AGTAGCTCACGTCGAACCTCAACATCGCCCCTACCAGGTCGAGTACGTAAAATGCGTTTCCGAATGCCTGCAGAGGAAGCGCTATCACAAGCGCAGCGAGCACCGCAGAGAAGATCAGGATCCGATAAGGCGGCGAAGGCAACGACTGAAGGTAGAGTTTCACAGCCTCGCGCTTCGAGCTGTTGGCGTCGGGGTCGCTGGAGAGCGCAGCGGTCGCGAGTAAGCTGGCGGTTGAGGGTATCCAGGCTCCTACCAATATGGTATGTGACGAAGTACCTGAGAAACAATCGCAGATACGGGACCTTGAAGTAGCGTCCCACTCCCTTGCGACCCCACGGCACCCAGACCACCGCGGGGAGATCATCGACCTTGTTGAGCGTCTGCTGGTAGGCTTTCAGGAGTCCCTTTGTGCGCTCCTCGGACTCTTCTCTAGCCTCCTCCTGCTCGGGTGTCGCACCCTCCGGGCTCGCGTGGTTCTCGGAGGGCTCCGGGCTGGAAGGCTCCGACGTCTGATGCGGGTTCGGCGAGCTCCTGGGGGTGTTGGGCGCAGGCTCTGGATCCCTATTCACTCCCCCGCCTACTGACATTGGATCCTCTTTGCCCGGTCCATTCTTGCCTTCTTCCAACGTGACCTCTGCCTTTCGCCCCGTAACTCCGGGATAAGCCCAAGCCTAGATGTGGCACGGGTCCTAGTTTACTTAATGGAGGCACCGCATACGAGGTTATTGGGGTTGGACTTTGTTCGTCGGCATTCTCCCCGCCCGTTCTTGCTCGTGTGCGGCGCTGATGTAAGAGTAATGTAGAGTGGCTCTCGCACCTGGTCTATCGGTGCCCACTACTCCGAATATTCGGCCTATTTAAGCCGAATAAAGCGAGCCGACGAGCGGACTTAAGAACCGCTTTCCTGCTCCAGTTACGAGTGCGCGGTCAGTGGTGGCTGAGGATTGCAGGGGGGTTGCATAACCCGCATTCCTAAGCCGTTTTCGCTGCTCTGACTTGCCCCAAGTTGCACCGTATTGCGTTCCCGGTGGTGTCAGAGCACTTGTGTCAGGAGTCCGTGGATTACGAGTCGCTGGTTCCTCTCTACAGTGCGCATGCCTCCTTTCCCTGCATCTCCTTCGTTACGCTCCATCGAACTGCCGAGGGTGCTCCTCGTAGCCAGCCTCTTCTAGGGTTCCGGCTCCCGCATAGATTATGAGCGTTACGGCCGACTGGTCGGTGTTGTTGCTGACGCCGTGCCACTCGCCCTGGGCGGTGAACACGGCATCGCCCTCGTTAAGGCGTACCGGCTCTCCCTCCGAGAGAGCCAGGCACCAACCCTCGAGCACGTACATGATCTGCTCGGCGTTGGGGTGCCGGTGCAGCAGGTGGACCGTGCCAGGCGGAAGCTCGACGGAGAGCAAGATGATCTTGCGGGCCCCGGCACTGTCCTTGTTGATGACGTTCCTGACGATCAAGCCTTCTTGGTCGGCCTTGGTCATCACCTGCTCGGCAACGTCCCTAGAGTTTCTTATCTCCACGGCCCTCCTTTCTTCTCAATCGCTGGCGCACCGATGAACGAACTCCCATACTTCAATCCAGGAACCTCTTCGATCGGCCAGAAAGTGTATTAGAACGTTCCAGCGATCGGCCGCTCAACTCATGAGGAGAAGTACCCTACCGGCCGCCTCACCGCTCTCTACCCGTGCGTAGGCCATCCCCGCCTGCTCTAGCGGGTAACGGTCGGCGATCGCCGGCGCACGTAGGGCCCCTTCATCGAACCCCGGGCTTAGGTCCCTCAGGACGGCGGCGCTCCCTTCGGCGTCCAAAAACGACGTCATCAGCCCGAAGAGGCGCAGCCCCTTGCGGTAAAAGTCAAGCAGGTTGAAGGAGACGTGTTGCTTGTCGGGAGTCGTCGTGATGACGACCATGCGTCCCTTCTTGGCGAGGCTGTTCAGGGCCGGTTCGAACAGGGGGCCGCCGACAGCGTCGAGGACGAGATCCGCTCCTCCCCCGTCCGTGGCCGCCAGGACAGCGTCTGTCAATTCCTCCCGAGAGGTATCGACGGTGACCTCGACGCCCGCCCGCTCTGCCATCGCACGCTCCGACTCATCCTTGATGGCCCCGATGACGCGGGCGCCCTTCCAGCGGGCGATCATCACCGCCGCGCTCCCCACGCCGCCGGCTGCGCCGGTAACGAGGATCGTCTCCCCGGCCGAGACCCTGCCCAAGTCGACCAGCGCAGACCCGGCGGTTACGTAGGCGAGGCCCGATGCGGCCGCCTCCGCCAGAGAGAGCGTTTCGGATTTCGGCGCTACGGCGTTCCTGGAGACGGCGAGGTATTGGGCATGGGTCCCGTCGCGGACGAACCCGAGCTCCCCACCGCCCGTGCCCCAGACATCTGTCCCCACCAGCTCTTGCGGCCCTTCGACGACGACCCCGGCGAAGTCGCGTCCCGGTATGCGAGGCAGGGTGGTGAAAGGGAACGAGCCTCGTGCGTTCAGCACGTCGCTGCGGTTTACGGCGGCGGCGTGGACCTCGATAAGAACCTCGCCTTCCGTCGGCTCTGGTCTCGGGACCTCCTTCTGCCGGAGCGCCGATGGATCCCCGAAGCATTCGATCAGGATGGCCTTCATTCTGCGAAACTCCTCCACGAGTCTTTCGAGGGATCGGGGTTCAAGTGAACGCCTCCGCGAGGTAAGGCTCCGCAGTATCACCGCCCATCTAGATCTCGCTCTTGGTGAGAGAGCCCGAACTAGACCACGCCGAGTCATCCATCGCAGGCTCGTTGCGCTCAGGTATCAAGGCTCGACGAGTCGGCGACGCCGGGCGTCGCCCCGCTCGTGGTCCGCGGGGTGGCCCAGTGCGCAGGCCGCTCGGTGTGTGTCACCAGGAAGTCCCGCGAGTCCTCGGCCAACCGGCGCGCTCGCTCGAGATCGAAGCCGACGAGTTGCCCGTTTCTCTTGAGGGCGCGTCCGTTGACCCACACGGAGTTCACGTTCGAGGTGTCCATGCTGCAGACGATCGTCCCCACCGGGTCGATGACCGGTGCCGCGTTGACGCGCTCGATGTCGAGCATCACTATGTCCGCCTTCTTGCCGGGCGTGAGCGAGCCGGTCCTGTCGGCGAGCCCGCACACACGAGCCCCTTCGACGGTGGCGAACTCGAGAACGTCCCGCGACGATAGCAGCGGCGGGACCTCTTCCAGTTCCTGGTCGAAGACGCGCTCGTGGACCCGCACCCGCTCGGCCGCGAACAGGAACCTCATCTGCGTGAACGGGTCGCCGGGCACGGTGGTTACGACGTCGCAGCTGAGGCTGGGACGCAAGCCGTGGTCCAGCAGCTCTCCGGTCGGAGGCATGCCGTGCCCCATCGTCATCTCGACCATCGGAGCGATCGAGGTGGTGCCGCCGGTGTCCGCGATGAGCTGGAACTCCCGCTCTGTCAGGTGGTTGCAGTGGATGTAGGTGGTGTCCGGACCGAGCAAACCGAGGTCATCGAGCTGCTCGACCATCCTGAAGCGTCCTGCGACGTTGCCCATCCCGACGTGCACGCTGATGGGCACGCCAATGTCCCTGGCAAGTTCCCAGTCGTGCCTGACCACCTCGGGGACACAGAACCCTGGACCCCTGGTGCCCATGGCGAGGGTCATGAGCCCTTCGTCGGACGAGAAGTACCTGTCCCTTATTCGGCGAATGTCCTCGGGCGACTCAAGGATGCTGTTGAACCACCAGTCGGCAAGCGAGGTGTTAGGGTTGCCGTAGCAGTACACGGCCCGTATGCCGAGCTCGGAGAGGGCCCGGATCGCTTCGTCGGCGTGGTCGGGCGTGTTGTTGATGTGCGACCAGTCGAGGAGCGTCGTCACGCCGGCGTCGATCGCCTCGAGCGTGCCGAGAAGGTTGCCGGCGTACACGTCCTGAGGCCGGTAGACTGGCGCCAGGGTGTCGAGGATCAACGCGAAGTACCCGTCAAGCGTAACGTCCGGCGCGATGCCGCGCACCACGGTCTCCCAGGTGTGCCGGTGCGAGTCGATAAACCCCGGTATGACGATCGCACCCGAGGCGTCGACGACCTCGCAGTCGGACGCGTCGATGGACGGAGCGACAGCCGCGATATCCTCACCCTCGATGAGCACATCCCCGCCCGGGATGTCCCCTATATCTGGATCCATAGAGATGACGTGGCCACCGCGTAGCAGCGTTCGTGCAGGAGACATCTTTGTTCTAACCTTTCTTCCGCGTAACGACCGGGGCGGTCCCGTTGCGCCTAGCCCGTTCGCGCAGCAAGCGTGTCTTTCGACCTGTGCGAAGCATCTCAGGCCCGCGCAGCGGACATCGCCGGCTTCAGCGTAATGTCGAACTCGCAGGTGTAGAACGGAGCGTCGAAGCTGCGCCGCGCCAGTTCTTCCTCGTTCTCGTGCCTGGTCAGCGGCCTGACCAGGGCCGGTTTGACCGCCCCTATGGTATCGTTCTCCAGGTACGGATCTTCCGGGAAGAAGACCTGCGTGATGAGCGGCTCGTGTCCTTGCGCCTCCACCTTGAAATGTATGTGCGCCGGACGCCACGGGGGCTGGCCTGTAGCCTCTAGCAGCCTGCCCACTGGTCCGTCCGTCGGGACCGTGTACGGTTTGGGCACCATCGTCTGAAACTCGTAGCTGCCGTCCTCGTCGACGCCGAACCTCCCCCGGAAGTTGTAGTCCGGCTGCCTCTCGTCCCAGAGATCGTAGCCACCGTCTGGGCCCGTCTGCCAGATATCGAGGACCGCGCCGCTTATGGGCGTGCCGTCCGCGGAGGTGACCCGACCGTGGACGAAGAGTACGTCCCCGTTCTCCGCGCCTTCGTACTCCTCGTAGATCTTCACGGGCTTCTCGCGCCAGGGCGGGTCCTCCCGATAGAGTGGTCCTTCCACGTCGCTCGGCGTAACGCCGGTCTCGCCTTCGTGGGAGATGGCATCCACCAGTACCGAGGTCTTCGTGACGTCGGAGAGCAGGATGAATTCGTCCTGCCTTCCGACCTCGGTGAGGAAAGCGAGCACCGCGGACCATTCCTCCTCCGTCACCCGGTGCTTCTCGATCACCCCGTGTATGGCTGCGATGGCATCAGGCAAGACCTTCTGCAGCCTCTCAGTACTCACCCTCGCCGACTCCACGCTCATCTCTCCTTTCCCGCATTACCGCTACGCGCCATTATGGCTACGTCCGTTTGATACGTCCAATACTGGGCACAGAGTCAGGTCTTGGTAGAGTCGATTCCACCCCTAGACGTGCCGCTGCTACTCTATCCAACCCCTTGCACAACGGTTATCTCTTTAGGTTCCCCTAGCGGGTGAGGGATCGTTCGACGACCCTGTTCGTGATCTCCCCGATACCGGTGACGGTGACGGTGACCTCGTCGCCCGGACTCAGGTACTCGGGAGGGGTTCGGGCGTAACCGACCCCTTCGGGCGTGCCCGTCAGGAGTATGTCCCCGGGCAACAGGGTCATCGCCAGAGAGAGCTCCTCTACGAGCCTGGCGATGGGGAAGACCATGAATCTGGTGTTGGAGTTCTGCTTCTCCACACCGTTTACATGACACTGTACCTGCAGGTTCTGCGGGTCTACTATCTCATCGGCCGTGACGATCCAGGTGTCCCAGCGGGCAGCTTCCGTCCATACCCTTGCCTTTGAGCCACTGGCCGCCGTGGCGCCGCTGGACGTCCCTGGCCGTAACGTCGTTGGCGACCGTGTAGCCGAAGATGTGGTCCATGGCCTCTGCGGCCGGTATGCTCCTCCCGGCGCGGCCCATCACGATCGCGAGCTCGGCTTCGTAGTCGATCTTCTCGGAGAAATTCGGGTCGAAGGGGATGTCGTCGTAGGGACCGATCACCGTCGTCGTCGGTTTGTCGAAGAAGGTCGGGTACTCGGGCAACTCCTCTTCCTGGTCTCCGCGGCGCCCTCGCCCTTCCTCGAAGTGCGTCAGGTAGTTCCACCCCATACAGAAGACGTTCCTCCTGGGATGCGGGATCGGAGCCCGTAACTTGACCTCGCTGACCTCTGCCAGCAGATCGGCCTTCTCGGCGAGCTCGCGGGCCTCCTCGAGGGCAGGTTCTCCTTCTTCGATGAGCGCCAGCATGGAGTCGAACCTCTCGCTCAGGTCGACCACTCCGCTGCCGACGACGGCTCCTACCCGTAGCTGACCGTCCAGGTACGTGACGAGTTTCATCGAATCACCTCCGCACATTGACGCGGGTCAAGGTGACGAGCTCGGCGACCTTCGTGAGGTCACCTTCGCTCTCCCGGTCAGCGTCATCGTAGATGATGACCATCTGGCGCCGGCATCATGCAATACCTCCTTCCACCAATTCCCTACGAACCATTCTGACGGCAGGAGACAGCTACGTCCAACACATCTGCTTGATTGCTTGATACATAACTAGTATAAAGCGATCGTGAACCTGCGACGCTTGCGCTACTCCGTGGCCGTGACGGGCACCCCTGATACCGACTCCTGATCCCCTGTTCGAGCCGGAGAACACATGAGTGACCTACCAGGGGAGACTCCTTCCGTCTGGGGCCCCGACTCCCGCTTCGCGGGGGTCAGCGTGACCTTCGACAACCTGGGGGAGGCGGCCGACCTCGAGCGTGGGCAGTGGCCCGAAAACGAGCCGCTCGGGCGCCACTTCTCGGTGAAGCGTACGCTCCCCCGCATCCTGGATACGCTCGAGGAGCTAGCACTTCGGGCAACGTTCTTCGTCGAAGGGATCAATGCCGAACTCTACTCCGATGCACTCCTCGAGATCTCCAACTCCGGCCACGAGCTTGGCTACCACGGCTGGCGCCACGAATTCTGGCCCAATCTGAGCCCCTCCAATGAGGCCCGTCTGCTAGAACGGGGCGTACGCAAGATGGACGAACTCGGAGTCCGACCGCGCGGCTTTCGGCCGCCGGGCGGGAGGCTGACCCCTTCCTCGCCAGAACTGCTCGAGAGCCTCGGTTTTACCCACTGTTCACCGGCAGGCGTCGGGATCGGCTTTCTCGGCAACCTGGTCGTCCTGCCGTTCGAGTGGCGCCTGATCGACGCCTACTTTTACCTGCCGCGCTTCGGAGGTCTTCGGGAGACCGCCACTGGATCGAGCGAGTCGCTGCACCCTGGCCAGCTTCCGGGAGACGCTAAGCTCGGCGCTGCAGGGCGTCGTCCGCGACGGCGGGCACCTAACCCTGGTGTTCCATCCCTTCCTGGAAGAACAGGAAGATCGCTTTGGGATTATGCGCGGAGCGCTCGAGGCGGTGCGGGACTTAACACAAGATGGGCTGGTTTGGTGCGCACCGTGCCGGGATGTGGTCTCATGGGTCCGGGAACGCCCCGGGGCTTTCGGCAATGGGCTCCAGCTCGACCCTACTGAGACGTGAACTGCTAGCGCCTCGTCGAGCCGCAAAGACGCCGGTACCAATCTGTGCGGGTTGACCGAGCGGTACGTCCCCTATGTAGGGCACGGTGCTTCGCCATCAGATCGATGCGCTGTGCCTTCCCGCCTCCGTTCGATCAAGTGTGCCTCTTCGCCAGGTCGCAATAAGTAAGCCCCGGCGTTGGAGCCGAGGCCTTTTCGCGTTTGGGGGTTTCACCTGCAAATCGGGACAAAATAGAGAGCCGACGAGCGGACTCGAACCGCTGACACTACCCTCTTTACGGGTGGGCGGTCAATGGTTGCTGAGCGTTGCAGAGGCTAGAGTCCTGCTCTCGGCGTTATTATAGATCTCGTCTGGCACCTCGTCGCGCAGCTGCTGATAGGGAACGTAAAATGAGCCCTCGACGTGCCCCTCTTCCCACTCTTGTGGACTCTTTTCTTTAAGCCGCTCCGACCATGGTGCTTAGCGCCAGGGTCACGTAGGCCGCGTTGCGGGGCTGGGCCGAGTACCCTTTGAGCCCTATACGTAAGATCTTCTCGCCGATCTCACCGAGGCCCAGGTCCGTCTCTATGTTCCACTCTTCGCGCAGGCGAGTTCGCACGTCTTTAGCGTTCAGGCCTTCGGGCATGGTGACGGCGGTGATCATGGGCAGCCGGTACTCGGGTCGGGCAAACGGCTTGAAACCCAACGGCTCGATCTCCTCGAGCAGCAGCCTGGAGCACCGGATGTGACGCTCGAAGGCATTCTCCAGCCCTTCATCCAGGAGAACGCGCAACGCTTCATGGGTGGCGTACACCAGAGGTATGGCCGCGGTGTGATGGTAGGATTTCTCCATCCCGCCGCTCCAGTAGCGCATAAGCTCCTGGATGTCGAAGTAGTAGGTGCAGGGCTTCTGCTTGCGGTTGCGCACCTTCCGCATCGCCCGCTCGCTGAACGTTATGGGCGACCCTCCCGACGGTATGGACAGACACTTCTGGGTGCCCGAGTAACAGGCGTCCACACCCCACTCGTCTACGCGGACGTCCATCCCTCCCAGCGAGGTAACCGCATCCATCAAGAAGAGCGTGTCCCGCTCCTGACAGGCGGCGGCTATCTTCTGGACCGGCTGGAAGGTTCCTGTGGCGGTTTCGGCGTGGACGGTAGCCGCGACCGCGAAGTCATCAGAGTCGAGCTTCTCGATGAACTCCTCTTCGTCTATCGCTCCATCCTCGGGTCCTTGAATCTCGGTAACCTCCGCCCCTTGTCGGGACGCAACTTCCACCATGAGCGACCCGAAGTGTCCGGAGTGCCCGATGAGGGCCTTGTCGCCAGGCTCTATGAGATTAGCGAACATGGTCTCCATCCCGGCCATTCCCGTTGCCGGAAGAAGAAGGGTAGCCTCGTTCTCGGTCTTAAAGACCTGGCGCAGCGAGTCTGCCGTGGAGTCCATGATCTCCCAGAAGCTGGGATCCAAGTGGCTGAGCAAGGGGAGGGTCAAGGCCCGCGCCACCCGGGGGTCCAGGTTACCGGGTCCCGCGCCAACGAGCAGGCGGTTCGGAGTGCTTAGCATCTCTTCCATCGTGGCCTTATTCAGGGTTTCCATGCGCGTTTCCTCCTTCTCTAGGTCTCTCTATCAACCCGCGCAAGACGGTCGCCCGGGCCGCAGGCGAGCGCCGCCCAGACTCTTGAGGTTCAGTAAATCTGCGTCAAGAATAGTCACGATTACTCACATTAGACTTACCCCAGCTTGTGACAGGAACACTGTTACCACTACCCTACTGAGTGTCCACTAAACACCACCCTTGTTGACGCATGAAGGCTGGCTATTCTCTCCTCTGCGTCCAGTGGGTGACTATAGCCTTATCGCTTTAGGTATGGTGGCGTTTACCCGTTACCCTTGAGCCCAGACCAGCCGCTCTATCCTGGAGCACAACCCTCGGGCCCTGTAGAGGATAGGTTACCTTCGATCAATACCCGTTGGCATCAGGGTGGCATCAAAAGAGCAGGAGGCTCGACCGGCCCTTGTTCTCACCTCCACGTTTTACCTGCAAAACTAGAAAAAAGATGAGAACCGACGAGCAGACTTCAGAACCGCTGACCTACCCTCTTTACGAGTTTGCTGTTTTAGGGTACCGCCTAGTGTCGCCCCGGTTGGCATCAGCGTTGCTGCCACTAGAGTTTTGGGTTATGGCCTCAAGCCTCAAGCTAGCGATGAGGTCTCATTTGTCACAAGTCATCTCACACATTGACGCTGGCCTGGGCAAGGGATAGCCTGTAACCCCTGTTATTTGGGGGCGTGGGGCCTGTGGAAAAGGAGGAATGTGTGGAGAGGGTAACGGGTTTCATCGAGGAAGCGTCTCCGAAGCGGCAGATGGTGATCCGGGCGTTGGAGGAATGCTATGACCCGTGTTGCCGAGACCGGAAGATAAGCGTCGTTGACATGGGGCTCATCGAGAGCGTCGAGATCCAAGGCGGTAATGTGAGTATTGAGATGGTGCTCACGAGTGGCTGGTGCCCGTTCGCCGCCCGCCTTCTAGAGATGATCAAGGAGGAGGTAGGCAAGCTTCCGGTGGTCGACGCGGTAGACGTAGAGGTTGTGTGGGACCCGACGTGGACACCGGATAGGATGAGCGCGGGCGCGCGCGAGAAGCTTAGGCTCCCGCTGGAGAAGCTGGCACCCTTACGCGAAGCACGGTTGAGAGGAGAGAGCGCATGATCAAGGACGACGTGCTGGTCTTCGACTGCGTAGCGCACCCGTTCAACTTCGACATGTCCAACGCCTTGGGTCAGCCGGGCGAGCAATTCATCAACCACCTCTATACTTTCCACAACGTCCTCACGCCCGAGAGCGAGCCGAAGCTCTCGGCGGAGGAGTTCCTCAAGGAGTGGAGCACAGCGGAGATAGCTCGCATGGTCTTTGATGAGTCCGACACGGACATGCTCGTCGCCATGCCCCTCCCCCTCACCGACCTCTTTCACGACGGCCTCTCCCCCTGGGAGCGCTGCGCCAAGCTGCGCGACGAGAACCCCGACCGGACGGTCTTCTGGGGAACGGTCAACCCTCTTGAGGGGCGCAAGGCCCTTGAGGACATGGAGGTGCAGGTCAACGAGTACGGGGCTACGGCCTTCAAATTCTACAACGTCCGTTACGATTACGGAGAGCCTTTCCCCTGGCGGATGGACGATCCACAGGTTGCGTTCCCCGTATTCGAGAAGGCGCAGGAGCTGGGGATCAACCTGATCGGAGTGCACAAAGGCTTACCGCTTGGGCCGCAGCCCATAGAGGTGACGCACACGTGGGACATGGACGGAGCGGCGGCGAACTTCCCGGATATAAACTTTGTGATCTTCCACGTGGGGCTCCCGTTCATAGACGAAACCTGCTGGCAGCTCGTGCGCTTCCCGAACCTCTACGCTTCGATAGCGGCCACGGTCAACTTCGTCGTGCGTTCGCCGCGGCAGTTCGCTGAGTGGCTTGGCAAGCTCCTGTTCTGGTGCGGGGAGGACAAGATCATCTACGGCTCGGAAGCTCCCCTCTTCCACCCGAAGTGGGCTACAGAGGCCTTCTGGAACTTTGAGCTCCCGCAAGACCTCGTCGAGGGCTACGGCTACCCACAGCTCACCGAACAGGCGAAGCGCAAGATCCTGGGTGAAAACCTGCTCCGTCTCTCGGGCATGGATGTGGAGGAGACGCGCCAGAGGCTCGCCAACGCTTCATAACCGGGGAACAGACAGCTACAGGTGAACAAGCACAGAGGAAGCTAAGGGCGACGGATTACGAGGACTCAGGGCTGGTTTTCGCCACGCGCAAGGGCACAGCGCTGGACGCACAGAACGTAGTCAACCGCCACTTCAAGCCGCTGCTCAAGCGCGCGGGCCTCCCCCTATCCGCTGGCACGATCTCAGGCACACGTGCGCCAGCAACTCACGGATCTTGGCGAGCAGAGCATCACAGCTATGCGCTCTCTTCTGGATGGTCTTGGCTACGTATCCATTGGTATCCATTGAGGCGCAGCCGGTCTTCCTGGGCGATGTACTTCGCTGTCACGACGACCGGGATCGTAGGCTACTCTTCGCATCAGCTGTCCCGTCCGGTTGTGTTGTGGGATCGCGCACCTCCGCTGGCAGGCGGATCGTGAAGGTGGAGCCCTTGCCTACCTCGCTCGCCACCGTGATATCCCCACCCATCATGCGGCACAAGCGACGGCTGAGCGTCAGTCCCAACCCCGTGCCGCCGTAGTCGCGTGTGGTTGAGGAGTCGGCCTGCGAAAACTCCTGGAACACCTTCCCCAGCTGCTCGGGGGTCATGCCGATGCCCGTGTCGCTCACCGCAAAGATCACCCACTCCTGGCCGGCTGCCACACTCGCGGGTTACATCCAGTCCAATGGTGCCATCCTTAGTGAACTTGCGAGGCGTTGCTGAGGAGGTTGAAGACCGCCTGGCGTACCTTGGTCAGATCCGCCAGCATAGAGCCGACCGTCTCGGTACAGTGGATCTGCAGCTCGTTGTTGTTCTCGGCCACCAGCGGCTGGATGACGGTCGCCGTGTCTTCGACCATGTCCGCCACATCGAAGGTCTCTAGGTAGAGGTCCATCCTTCCGGCTTCGATCTTGGAGAGGTCGAGGATGGTGTTGATGAGGCCGAGCAGGTGCCTGCCGGCGGCGCTGATTCTCAGCAGGTCGGGGATAAGATCTTGCTGTCCGAGCTCATCGGCCTCTTCGTGGAGCATCTCGCTGTAGCCGATTATGGCGTTGAGCGGTGTTCTCAACTCGTGGCTCATGTTGGCCAGAAAATCGCTCTTGGCACGGTTTGCTGCCTCGGCTTGCTGGCGGGCATGCTGCAGCTCGGTGATGTCATGATACATTGCGTAAGTTCCAACCTGTTCCCTGCCCACGATCACCGGGACGCCCAGAAGTTCTACATCCACGATCGTTCCATCCTTGCGGCTACGACGGGTGACGGTGTGAACCTGGCTTGTCACCCGACGTTTCCTGCGTGTACTTGAGGACTTCCGCGCGCATCTCTGGTGTCTTCGCGACCAGGTCATCTATGCTGCGCCCGATGGCTTCGGCCTGGGTATAGCCGAACAACCTTTCGGCCGCCGGGTTCCACGAAACAACGTTTGCATCGAGGTCTATGATTGCGATCGCCACCGGGCTATTGAGCACCAACGCCTCGAAGTACTCTTTCTGCCGGCGCAACTCGCCTTGCGAGCGCACCAGTTGGTCGTTTTTCTGTTCCATCTGGTCGTTTTTTTGTTCCATCTCTAGATACGTGCCTCGTAGTCGGTTGTAGAGTCGCGCGTTCTCCACGATGGTGAAGACCTGCCGCAGCAACACCAGACTGATTAGCAGTCCTCCCCCGAGATAAACCCCTGCCGCCAGATTGCCACTCCCGGCAGAGTGGCGCCAGGCATAGAAGACGAGGACACCCACCGCCGGGACGAGGACGTACGGCAACAACGAGCGCCACATCCCCTGCCTGGCGGAGAGCGTCTCATCCGGGGATGCCGCTGCTGGTGCCAGCCGTACGGCGAAGGCACCCAGTGCTATGAGCATGTATGCCCCCGGCCAGCCAAAATCCCACATCGTACCCGTGACATAGGTCTCGTTCAGGGTGTGGTAAGCGTAGATGCTGTCCAGTACCACGAGAGAACCCACGCCGAGCGTCAGCAGGTACACGGCGCGTCGGAGAGCATGCTCACCGGGACGCAATGCGAGTATTATCAGGCAGGCGATCAGCACGATGTCGGCCAGTGGGTAGGCTGTGGACACGGCCTTCGCAAGCGTCGTCTCAGTCCCCTGTTGGATGACCGGCCCGAGAATGAAGTACCAGCTGAAGGTGACGGCTGCGGTCATGATCATCAGCCCATCGAGCGCGATACGCGTGCGCGACGCGACGGGCACCGGGCGGGACGGCAGCAGAAGGATGCCTAGCAGAAAGAAAGGGTATAAGCTCAGATAGCCGACATCGGCGAGGGAGGGAAACGGGGGTGCCTGGTGCAGCACCAGATCATAGTAGGTGAAGAGCACCTGCGCGAAAATCCAGCTAATGATCCCCAGGCCCAGCAGGATGGGGGCCCAACGCTGGCCTATCGTCACCGCCGACTGGTTGTCCGTTCGGGAGTCTCCTCGCCGCCACATCGGATTCAGCAGTCCACCGAAGCACAAGGGCAACACGAGCAGCGGACCGACAAATCCTGCCGCGTTGAGCACAACGGCAGCGACACGGTCGCCACCCGGTTTGAGGAGCACCCAGGCGAGGAGTAGGCCGTTGAACACCAGGATCAAGCCGGCAGCACGCCGAAGAGGACGCGCCTCAGCGCCATCCTGTGGAGGTCGTCGGTTCCATGCGGTGATCGCTTTCATGTCGTCTCTCCGCTAATGCCGTAGTTCGGGACTCGTTAAAGCCTCTACCTTATGCCGCAGATCGAGCCACTTCCCCAGGTACCATGCAAGGTGTCGTCGCCGTTCGTGCCGGTGCCAGCAACAGCCCCGTCGCCAACGCTCTTCGAAATCTGGGTCCGTGCCATTCCTCTTGCTCCTTCTCTTGGGGCAGGGGAAGAGCACCCCGCTCTGTTATGTAGCCTGAGTAGCTTAACCCAGCTCAGAGGGCGGTTCATCCCCCAATTGAGTCATTTCTGGCCTGATCCTCGTCATCGGTCCCCAACCATTTCTGTATCCGCGGTCTTCGTCCGGCCGCTGCTCCTGGCCCGAAGGCGGGCGACCGGCCGAAGGTCCGGCAAGAAGAAATAACGCCCCCCTCGATGCAAGTCAGGCGCGCACAAGCGTGCGTTCGCAAGTAACACGTATTGGCTTCTGTCTACTCTTCGACCTTGGCCTTCTTCAGGTTTCGTACCGCAGGACCCTGGAGCACCTCTCCTTCGAAACCAAAGCGCGAACCGTGGCAGGGGCAGTCCCAACTCCCCTCTGCCGGGTTCCACGAAACGATGCACCCGAGATGGGTGCAGACCGCGGAGACGGCGTGTACCTCGCCTCTGGAGTCCCGGTGGACGGCGACTCGTTCGCCGCCCACCTTCATGACTCTGCCCTCACCGGCCCGAACGTCAGCTAAGTCGCTTTTGGTGATCCGGATACGGTCTCTCACGAAGTGCGCGGCTTCCTCTATGCCTTCCTTATAGAAGCCCTTCGAGACGAGTGGTGTCTTTCTGGTGGAATCGTAGAGTTCTGCCCACTCGTTCCTTCTCCCAACGATGAGGTCGGAGAGGAGCATCGCTACGGCCGTACCGTTGGAGAGGCCCCAACCCCTGAAAGCCGTCGCGACGTAAACGTGATCGGAGCCGGCGCCTATCCTCCCGGCGTAAGGCAGGCCGTCTACGGAGAAATAATCCTGCGTGGACCAGCGGTTCTCGAACTCGGTCACCCCGAAGCGCAAGCGTGCCCACCTCTCGAGGTTCTCGTACCGACGCTCCGTGTCTGGCTCCTCGCCGGTCTTGTGGCTCTCGCCGACTACGATGAGTACGTTCTCCCCGTTGCGGGTAGCGGTGCGAACGGAGCGCGTGGGAGACTCCGCGCTAATGAACATACCCTCGGAGGCTGGAGTCGGGCCGATCCTCGCTGCGATCCCGTACTCCCGCCTGGGGTAGGCTTTGCTCCAGAACTGTCCCTTGAACGGGAACGGGATATGGGTGGCGACGATCACGTCCTTCGCGACCACGAACCCTTTATCTGTCTCAACCCTGCACTGCATCCCCTCGCGAACCCTGACCGCTCGCGTGTTCTCGAAGACGTAGCTGCCACCGCCCGGTATCTCTGCGGCCAGCGGTATTAGGTACTTGCGTATGTGTAACTGTATCTGATCTTCGAACCTCAGGGCCCCCTTTACCGGAAACGGCAGCGGGACCTCCCGTACGAAGCTCGCAGGGAGTCCCAATCTGCTCGCGGCATGCGTCTCGGTCTCAAGCTGTGGCAACAACGCGTCGGACTCCGTGTACACATAGGCCGGCAGACGCAGGAGATCGCACTCGATTTTCTTCTCACCCACAAAGGCGGCGATGCGGTCGATGGCGGCTTCGTTCGCCTCGCCGTAGAGCCGGGCCTTGCGCTCGCCGTGCTCCTTGATGAGCGTATCGTAGATGAGTCTGTGCTGGGAGGTGACCTTCGCTGTGGTGTGGCCCGTGACGCCCTCGGCAACGCGGCGAGCCTCGATCACGGCGACCGTCTTGCCCAGGCGCTTCAAGAGAACCGCAGCGGTCAGTCCGACGATGCCGCCGCCGAGTATGGCCACATCTACCGCGGTATCATCCTGCAGAGTCGGAAAATTCGTACGGGGCGTCGTGTCCATCCAGAACGACAGTGGCTTGCCGGAAGTTGGTTCCTTCATCTTCGCATAAGCTCCTCTAAGGCGGACTCACTTTGCCCGCTGCTCCCTTGTCGGCCTAGCCTCTCCCCGGTCAGTCACAGGATGTGCGTACCCGCGGCTCGCTTCCTGAGATCAGGGTTTATACGCACAGGCTGCCTAGCCGGATCTAAGTGCCTGAAAGCGAGCTAGACGTCCACTCTCGAAAGAAGCTCAGATGTCTTCCTGAAATTGGTCCAGCACCTTCAAGGGCACGCCACCATAACCTATGACTCTTGACCGATACTAGCACTGGATACCCTCCATGGAAAGGCACGCCGCCGATGGCGTTGACGAGCCTTTGGGATAAAGTCGACTGCTGCCCTACTGCTGCCAAGCCCCCGGTGAAGTGACCGGGGGCTTCTAGCTTTTTGTGGGTATTGCGTGCGGGTTAGGGTCAAACTAGGGTCAAGTCCATTACTTACCAAACAGGCTTTTAGGTAGGTTTCCTACTCCGCCAAACCTTGAGAAGTAGTCTGAAATAGGCAACGAAGGCCATAAGCAAGATGATCGCAGGCAAGGCAAAGAAAATGATGCCCTCCCAGTATGTGTTCACAGTCAAGTGGATGTACCAGCCAGATCCCTTGAGCGTGATAAGCGGCTCCTCAATAGAAACAGCCAGAGCACTAAGGAGAGACATCAACCCCAGCAAGACACTGAGGAGGAGCAGTACCAGAAGTACATAGACTCGATAGAGCAGGTCGAATGGCGTTTCCTGTGGACGTCTGAGACCAACCTCATTAAAAACCTGATCTTCGATTGCGTAGATACCTTTGACGCTTAAGGCTTGCTCTCTAGCTGCGGTGTCACTAAGGTGTTCCTTAGCCGCTGGGTATAGGTTGAAAAGCATGCGTTTCAGCACAAACGGGGAGGTTAGAAAGAACCCTAAGATGGAGGCTGTCAATAGGAGGACGAGCATAGCCCGAACGGTCTCCTCAAACTTATTGTCTGTAAATGCTTCAGCCACTCCACCTATATCGACTCTCATGATTGACCCAACGAGGTCAAGCACGAGAGCCACATCGCCCACGCTTCGTAGTGGGAGCGCCACCAGTAATGCCGCAAAGAATAGTGCGAATGCCAAGCGCCTATACGGTGGGGTCGGTAGCCCTTCTAGATAGAGTCCAACGGCTTCGCGATCCCACTTGTTGACGTCGTGGTCGTTGTTCATCGCGGAGATAATATGGAACCGTCGATTGAGGATGGTTACGTTTCTATAGATGTGGAGGAGGAGGAAATACCGAATAAACCATCGCAGATAGGGAATCTTCACGAAGCGCCTGAGACCCTTCCCACGCCACCGTACCCAAACAACTGCTGGAAGGTCTTCAACTACCTCAAATGTTTGTTGGTATGCTGAAAGCAGAGGTTTCGTGCGCTGCTCCTCAGAGCCGCCTTGCTCCCCAGACTCCGGTGTCGGGACTGGAGGCGAGGTGTTGTGGTCTTGGTAGATCACCGAGAGATCATCCGGAGGCTCTCCTCCTGTTGGGTACGGTGGCGTGGCGTGCTCAGGCTCGGGCATACTACTCCGCTGATCCTTGGGCTCTTCGTGCTTCATGAGAAGCTCGTCTTTCTGTTGTTCATTGCAATGATGACTGCAAACAACGCAGATGGCAATAGCCACTAGCAGAATCTAGGTGAGGAGCTTTCGCCTACACTAGGTGTTGCCGTTGCCTCTATTCACCCTATTGCCGCTAAGGGGCTTCTCGGAAACTCATCTTCACCTTCACGTTGGGGCTGTAGCCGGATCGGGTTCTTCGACTTCTTGGTGGTAGTGTTGGTAGCCCAGACGCCCTCGTGTCAAGGCGACCAGCACAACCGCAAACGCACCAAAGCCGCCCAGGATAGTCAAGAGGCCGTAGTCCTCCAAGATGGGAGCGGGAAAGAGCTGACCCACCGGAATAGTAGTCCAATTAAAGGTCGCGTGAATCAAGATGGCCATAAGCACGCTGCCTTTGGTGTTGTTGAACACCCACGTGTACATGATCGCCAAGCAGGTGGTCGCGAGGACAAACCCCACGACGTTGAGTGCAGTGAGTTCATTCCAAGGCGTCAAGAACAGTGGCAGGTGCCACAAGCCCCAGAGGGGACCGAGGATCAGGCTCCCCAGAAGAGGACCGTGCATAGACTGCAGCCGGGGCAGTGCAAACCCGCGCCACCCAGGCTCTTCGCCTAGCGCTCCTCCTAGGAACAGTGCGTAAAAAAACATACCGAGCAAGTACAACGGGGCCAGGGCAGAGAGCCCTTGAAACGATCCCAGCGACACCCGGTATGACGACCACGCTGAGCACCACAAGCACGGGGACACCGACGAAGACGAACAGGTACCACCTCAAGCCCACCCGCCACAGCACGAACCGACGCAGGAAGCGACCTACTCCCTCTCTCCCTTCGGTCACTCCCGTCATGACAAACGCCGCCAAGAACGGACCCATGAAGATACTAACGGGTGACGTCCATAGCAGCACAGGGCTCCTGGTTGGCAGGAGCCCTGCACCATATTCGGAGAGCACATAGGGTAGCTCGAAGAGCCATGTACCGGCGTAGGCGATCACGAAGAAGGAAACCAGAGGGTGGCGGGCAAGCAGAGCCTTGATGCCCCTGTGGGGAGCAGCAGGCTGTAGGGGAGCGGCGGTGGCCATGGCGCGAGGCCCCTCTCTCTGTAAGGGCGAGGCTCGTCAGCCCCGCCGTGTTATATAACGCCACCACTGTAGCAAGCACGTGCGGAAGCTGTATGTAGGACATGCGACCCAAATGTGCCTCGGGCGCATAGCCCCGGTCCAGCGAAGCTGGGCCAGGACCGCCGCAGAGCTAGTACCTATCGCGGGGTATTATGGGCGGCTTGTAAATCCACGATAGAGGTCCATGAGCGCGGGCGCTCTCCCGGTCCGGTGGTGCGTAGGGCATAGGACCGGGAGAGCTGAGAGAACGGATCGCGAGGTGGCGATGTGGCTCGCCGAGCGCGGCTTCAGCCAGGCGCTCGGCGCGACTCAGGTCGAGGTCGACCACGGTAGGGTTGTCGCCCGCCGGGCCACAGACCACCGCCTCGTTCGGTCGCTCCTGCGGGTACGCAACCACGACCAGGAGAGGGGCCGCGCGATACCCATGCCGCTGCTTCCACACATCCCGGACCACAGTAGTGCTCGGCCTCGCGCCTGCTGTGCCGTAGACGACTTCGAGCCCATCCCTGCCGAGTCCTGTCCAGCGGTAGGCGGGGCGAATACCTCTCTTCTCCGCCTCAAGATCACGCCACCTGCCCTTGGGGGCATCGGTTCCATCCAGAAATGAGTTATCCAATGCTCACTCGCAAGTAAGTAGCGGTAGTGAGCAACTTCTTTGCGTACCACGCCATTGACAAATCCTCCCAGTCTTTCCCCAACCACGAGCACTGCGGAGCGTCCTGTAGCTCCGCGGTGCTCTATTCATGTTATCTAATCGAGTGGTCTAAAAAACCCCGGCATGCGAGCCACGCCACTCTCAGGAATCTCCTACACGGAGGGTCTCGAAATGAGGTGCCTGAGCAGTCCCTCTCTCTGTGGTATCAGAGTGGTATCAAAATGCCCCCGTCCAGTACCCGAGGCATCTCTCTGTCGCGAGGAATCGGCTTATCTAAGCCGATTCAGAGAGCCGACGAGCGGACTCGAACCGCTGACCTGCTCCAGGTACGAGTGTGCGGTCAGTGGTTGCTAAGGGTTGCAGCGGTTTGCAGACTCCGCATAGGTAAAGGGATTTCTGTTCCCTGCATTGCCCACTATTGCAGAGTGTTGCGTGCGGGTTAGGGTCAAACTAGGGTCAAGTAGTGTCGAAAGTCCATTGAGCACTTGGCCCACGCGACCGACTTTGGTGGGAATATATGGAGATGATCCGGAAAGTCATCGGCGAGATTGCAGCCGGATGTATCCTGGGCGCTCAACCTGAGGAATAGTACAAAGCAAAGCCCTGCTTCACGGCAAGCCAATATACTTGCTTCAAGCGGAGCCGAAAAGGAGGGGTGCGATCAGTGAGCATGATGCAGGCCGTTGTCGTGGAAGTGGGCTCTCCGAATCGTCTGGTCTTGCGGGAGGTCGAAGAGCCTTCGCCGACTCCTTCAGAGTCTCTGATTCGCGTTGCTGCGGTCTCGCTCAACCGGGGCGAGGTGCGCCGGGCGGCAACCACCACTCAGGAAGGTTTCAGGCCGGGTTGGGACGTGGCCGGGACGGTCGAGCGAGCCGCGGAGGACGGCTCCGGCCCGTCCGAGGGCACCCGGGTCGTCGGTTTGCTCGAAGCCGGCGCGTGGGCGGAACTGGCGGCTGTGCCGACGAGGTCCCTCACGACGCTGCTGGAGGGAGTGTCGTTTGCTCAGGCGGCGACGCTGCCCGTCGCGGGCCTCACGGCCCTCTACGCGCTGGAGAAAGGAGGTGGGTTGCTTGGAAAGAACGTCCTGATCACGGGCGCCTCGGGTGGAGTCGGTCTGTTCGCCTGCCGTCTCGCCCGGATGGCCGGTGCGCATGTCATCGGCTTGATCCGGTCGGCTGATCGCGAGGCGCTGGTCCGGGAAGCCGGGGCACACGAGGTGGTTACCGGTAACGACGTCTCCGCCGCTCGCGAGCACAGCCCTTATGACCTAGTGCTCGAGTCACTTGGCGGCGAGGTGCTGGCGGACACCCTAGCTATGCTTGCCCCCAGAGGCACCTGCGTATCTATCGGAGTATCCGCAGGCATAGAGAGTACCTTCGATGTCCGAAGCTTCTACCTCACCGGCGGCGCGACCCTCTACGGGTTCATAATCTTCTACGAGGTCCTCGCCCATCCCGCGTCTGAGGGCCTGACGCGTCTCTTGCGCCTGGTTGCCGACGGGACTTTGCAGCCGCGCATCGAGCTGGAGGCGCCGTGGGAAGAGATTGGGGATATCGCAGGGCGCCTTGTAGACCGGGACTACGCCGGCAAGGCGGTGCTCCATGTCGGATGAGCTAGTCAGCAAGCCGCCTTCTGAAGGCGGCTTGTCGGCTCGTTAGCAGGTCAGACAAGGGCGCGAAAGGAAAGAGCATGACCGACACGGACCCGCAGCGAGAGGGAGAGACCCTTCAAAGAGAGTATCCGGATCCTTCGGTTCTGGGAGGAGAGGTCGGCCTCTGGATCGCGAGCTCGACTCTCAACCCCATGCCTACCCCCGAAGTCAGAGAGGCGGCGGCCGAGATCGAGGAGTTGGGCTACGCGGCGCTGTGGTTTGGCGAGGCCCTGGGCAGGGAGGCCTTCACCAACGCCTCGATGTTCCTCTGCGCCACGAGCCGTCTGGTCGTGGCCACCGGCATCGCCAACATCTTCGTGCGCGACGCCTGGGCCACGAACTCCGCGGCCAAGACGCTCGCGGGGGCCTATCCGGACCGGTTCGTCCTGGGACTGGGCGTGAGCCATAGACCCATGGTCGAGATGCGCGGCCACGACTACAGCTCGCCTCTCTCGACCATGCGCTCCTACCTCAAAGACATGCGCGAAGCACGCTTCGAAGCCGTGCCGCCGGAGCACGACCCGCCCTGGATCCTCGCGGCCCTCGGACCCAGGATGCTGGAGCTCTCCAGAGACCTCGCCGACGGCGCGCACCCCTACCTGGTGACCTCGCAGCACACCGCCGGAGCCCGCGAGATCCTGGGCGAAGGCCCTCTACTGGTTGTGGAGCAGGCGGTGGCTCCGACAAGCGAGCGTGAGGAGGCCCTAAAGTTAGCCCGCTCCACCTGAGCCGTTACATGCGGCTGCCAAACTACCGCAACAGCTGGCTCCGCCAGGGCTTCAGCGAGGAGGACCTCTCGGGGGACGGCAGCGATCGGCTCGCGGAAGGACTGGTGGCCTGGGGATCCGAGAGCGACATACACAAGCGGGTGAGCGAACACTTCTCGGCCGGCGCCGATCAGGTGTGTGTTCAGGTGTTGACGGATGACCCCGCGGAAAGTCTCAGGGAGCGGTGGCGTTATCTCGCTCCTGTTCTCCTGGGGTAGGACTCCGCGCACAGTAGTGTGGAAGCGATGGTAGCTTGCCGCGGTCTTGATCTTGCGCTCCGTTTTACCTGCAAATCGAGACGAAAAAGAGAGCCGACGAGCGGACTTAAGAACCGCTTAACCCTGGTCCAGCTACGAGTGATGCATCAGGCGTTGCAGGGGTTTGCATGAGATAAGGCCATCAACCGATGTCCTGGCCGGCCGCGGCACCCTCGCGGATCGCCGCGTCGGCCGAACCTGCCGGGATGGGCCCGCCGGCCACGACCGTCGGCACGTGCACGGTGCCGAGGGACGCCTCGCCGATAACGTACGTCTTCCAGTCGCCCTGTCCGAGCGACGGTCGGACCGGCACGGTGCCTTGCGAGACGAGGACCGGCCCGGACACCTCGTGCCACTCCCGCGCGCCCACGCGCCCGACCAGGAGCCGGTCCGGCTCGACGGCCTCGAGCGTGGCGCCGAGCTCGATCCGCACCCGCGGGTTGGCTCGCAGCCGTGGCACTACGAGGATCTTCTCGCGGCGTCCGGCCTCAGGCGCGAGCTCGGGCTGGGCTCCGAGCAGCAGGACCCGCGCGCCCCGGGCCGCCAGGACGTCAGCCGCAGCCACCCCGACGCGGTCGGCGCCCCAGACCGTGACGGTCTCCTCGTCCGGGACGGCTGGGCTCCGGTCCAGCCACTGGGCCAGCCACTTGCGGAGGTCCGCCACACGCGGCAGGTCGATGCCGGGGATGTCCGGTGTCGCCCCCACCGAGCCCGTGGCGATCACGACCGCGTCCGGCCCGATCCGTTCCACCAGGGCGACATCGGCACGGGTGGATAGCGACACGTCGACCTTCAGGCGCTCCAGCTCGGCGCCGTACCAGTCGAGCAGGCGCCCGAACTCGGCCCGAGTCGGCAGCCGCGCGGAGAGCCGGTACTGACCGCCGATCTGGGCCTGCTCCTCGACGAGCAGCACCTCGTGCCCGCGCTCGGCGGCCGTTCGCGCGGCCTCCAGGCCGGCCGGCCCTGCTCCGATGACCAGCACGCGCCGACGAGCGGCGGGCGGTGGCGGCGCCGGGACCCACTCGCGGCCGGTATCCGGGTTGGCCAGGCACCAGATCGGCTGGTGGGTGGGATGGTAGTCGATGCATCCCTGGTTGCAGGCGATGCAGGGCCGAGGGGGCTCGCCGGCTAGTACCTTCCGCGACCAGGCCGGATCCGCGTGCAGGGCCCGTCCCACGCACACGAGATCCGCGTCGCCGGCCTGGAGGATCGCCTCGGCGGCCTCGCCGGTTGCGATCCGCCCGGCGACGGACACGATTTTGCCCAGGTCGCGGTAGCGGGCGGCGTAGGGGGCCAGCACGCCGCGAGGCATCTCGCCCGGCTGCACGATCCACTCGCCGGCCTCGTAGCTTCCGGCCGAGATGTCGATGACGTCTACCAGGTCCAGGCGCATGCGGTCGGCCAGAGCCCGGGTGGCGTCGGCGTCGAGCCCGTCCTCGACGCCCTCGAACGCGGAGAGGCGCAGGAATAGGGGGGTCTCGGGCGCAGCGTCGCGGACCGCGACGAGTACCTCGTTGAGGAAGCGCACCGGATCGGCGTACTCGTCGGTGCGGAGGTTGGTCCGCGGGGACAAAAACTGGTGGATCAGGTATCCGTGGGCGCCGTGGATCGAGATCACATCCACCCCCGCCTCGACGCAGCGGCGGGCGGCGTCGGCGAACGACCGCACGATCTCGCCGATCTCCTGCGTAGCGAGCTCCCGCGGCATCTCGCCGCCGGAGATCTCGCAGGGCACCGGCGATGGCGCGACAGGCTGGAAGCCCGAGACGAACGTCTGCGCGACGCGCCCGGCGTGGACCAGTTCCACGCCGAGCAGGGCGCCCTCGGCGTGCACCGCGCCGGCGAGGACCCGGAGGCCTGGGATCACGTGGTCGTCGTGGGCACCCATCTCGCGCAGGCGTCCGCGCCCGTCTGCACGGACATAGGTGGCCTCGGTGAACAGTAGCGCCGCGCCCCCCGCCGCGCGGGCTCGCAGATAGGCGATGTAGCGCTCGGTGACCGAACCATCCAGGGCGCAGTAGTTCCGCTCGATCGGCGGGCTGACGATCCGGTTCCGCAGCACGACCCCACCCACCTCAAGGGGAGAGCCGAGCAGGCGCGGCACGCCGGTGGACGTGCCGACCGGGGGACCGCCTGGATAGGTAGTTTCAGACACGACGTGTCCCTCTCTCGGAACCGGTGGCCGCGCGGATCTCGATCACTACACCGCCGTGTATGTGTTCCGCCATGTTGCGTTCTCTCCCTTTCGCAAGGTCCTAGTGGGTGATCGCTTGGGCAGCCTTCTCATCCTAGAACCTCGGATACGACTGCCCAGACAATTCCCCGCGATTACAGGTCGCGGAGGGGCAGCTTCGCCGTTTCTCTCAGGAATATGGAAGCGACCAGAGAGATCAATGCGCCGCCCATTACCATGAAGCCCGGCGCCAAGTCACTTCCTGTCGCGTTTACAAGGTACGTCGCCACGAAAGGCGCGGCTCCTCCTGGATCTCGGTCAGTACTGTGCCCGCTCCTCTGGGTTCTTCTGGAGTTATGCTTTCCACAATCCTCTACTTTCCCTCAACGTCGACGAATCAGGTTTCACAGCTACGGCGACTAGTCCGGATGCCACCCCCATCCACGTCGATGGTCTCTCCGGTGATGTAGGCGGAGCGGTCGCTGAGGAGGTAGCCGACGACGTCCGCGATCTCCTCCGGGCTGGCTGAGCGGCCCAAGGGAACCTGGGAACGCATCCGCTGAGCCAACTCGGCGTCAGTCGTCCCTACCATGCCTGCACCTACGTAACCGGGCGCGACGCCGTTGCATCGGATGCCCTCCGGTGCGAGCTCCCTGGACACGGAGACGGTTAGGTTGTGCAACGCGGCCTTCGACGCCGCGTAGTGGGCTCCGGAAGGGGAGTACGGCGGGAAGGCCTCTTCTGGGCCGCTCGCCCCCAGCTTAGCCATTATCGAGAGGATAGTGACAATGCTCGCCCGGCCGTCACGGGCGAGATGCGGGTAGGCCTCCCGGCAGAGCAGGAAGGGGCCTGTCAGGTTGACCGCCATGACTTGCGACCACTCTTCGAGCGAGATCTCGTAGAAGGGCCGCTTGCGGCCGTCCTTCTTGGGAGAGATACCCGTGGCAATGACCAGGGCGTGCAGCACGCCACCATCTCGGGCCGCATCTACGGCTTCGCGGACGCCTTTCTCAGCGGTGAGGTCGCCGACCCAGGTGCGTGCGGCCCCAGTATCGGCGCGCACCTGCTCGGCCCCCTCTCGGTCGAGGTCTGCGATGGTCACCTCGTAGCCCGCCTCGACCATCTGGGCAACTATGTGCCGGCCGATACCTCCGGCTCCTCCTGCGACGAGCCCGCAGACAGGTCCATCTCCTTCCCGTCCTTCAGTCACGATTTCCTCCAGTTTGCTCCTATACTCGCCGGCACTCTCACGGGGTTGTTTCCGTCCTTGCCGTACCTTGGGGTTTGCTCGCCAACGCGGCGAGCGCGGAGGCCGCCGCCCTCCTGTCGGTGATGAACGCGGCCGCCAGACCCGCCATCCCACCGCCCACGACGAGTACGTCGATCCGGTCGGGTAGCCTGGACTGATCAGTTGTCATCGCAACTCCTCCCTTGCACCACCATCTTTCTTCTGTACCTCCATAGCATTCCTCATCTTTGTTGGTCAGTGTAACGACGCGCTGCAGCGATAACATCCGACATCGCCTGGCATGCTCGCCGGGCGAACTCGACCGGGGTCAAAGTCTCTCGCAGGGGTAAAGCGGGAGCCTCAACACTAAGAGGTATTTCTTCCGGCAGTGCAACGAGGAACTCTGCCAGCGGCAACTCACCATCTCCGGGCAACAGTCGCATGGCCCGGCTCTCTAGTTGCAAATCGCTGCCGTCCGTAGATTGCCCGCGAGGTAGCCTGCTGGGGCGTGGTAGATTCGTAGGTGGTTGCAGGGGCGCGTCGTTCAGTTGCGCGTAGGCCAACAAACCAGGATTCACGGATCGCAAGTGTTCGAAACTACCGTCGTAGCGCTGGAAATGAAGCGAGTCCAGCAGTATCCCGCCGCCGTCGGAGCGTTCGGCGATGTAGACCGCTTCATCCAGGTTGGATACCTGAGTGTAAATAATCGGCTCGATCAGGGGCCGCAGGCCATAAGGCTTTGCGTCGGCGGTTAGGGTTGCGAAGGTATCGCACGCTCGTTCGATATCCGGGTCGTCGCCGTTGACCATTACGTAACTCGCTCCCAACCGGGCTCCCGCCTGCAGCGCGAACTCGTAATCTTCTCGTCTGGTCTCTGGTCCGAGGCGGACAACCTCGACGGCCAGCGCTCGGACACCGGTATCGTCTGACCGGCGGATGGTTTCCTCCAGCATGGAAGAGCCAACGGCCATGGGCCAAGGCTCTTCACCGGGGGTCGCGGCAGCGACGCGGAGTCCTACCGAGTCGAACCCCACCTCACCGGCAATGGTCACCAGCTCGGGAGGCGAGATGTCCAGCAACGTGAGATGGTCAATGCCTACTCGCGGCGATGCATTCATATCATTGCTCCTGACTTCCGTCTCTTTACTGGCTTCTCTACGCTTCGATCAACGACCGGGTCCGAAACTCAGGGAACGAGAATCGCCTTCACCGCCTCGCCTTGGCCCACCACCTCGAAAGCCTGCGGAGCGTCTTCGAGCGCGTACTTCGATAGTAGGGGAGTGGGGTCTATAGCGCCTTGCCCCAGCAGATCCAGAGCCACTCGATAGTCTGCCTGGTTGCAGGAGTAGCTGAATAGCAGGCTCAACTCCCTCCGCACCGCGAGGGTGGGGGAAAAGCGCATCTCCTCGGCGTACAGACCGACCACGATAACCGCCCCTCCCGGCCGGACGGACTCCAAGGCGGAGCCGAGCGCCTGCACCGATCCCGAACTCTCGACCCAGACGATGGGCCCCTGGTCTCCGAAGCTATCCTGCAGGTGCTCTTCCAGGGACTTGTCACTCAGATTCGCGGTCCAGAGCCCTACGCGCTCGGCTGCAGGGAGGCGGGACTCGGAGTCTTTCCCCACTCCGGTGAGGAGCACCTCCGCTCCGCGCAGTTGGGCCAGCATAGCGCAGAGGATGCCTATGGGTCCGGGTCCCGACACTACAACCTGCTGACCGGGCTCATGTCCGCTCGAACGTTCACGGCGTGCACGGCCACAGCTAGCGGCTCGCCTAGGGCCGCCACAGCAAGGTCCAGCCCCTCGGGAACAGGAATGAGATGTTCTTCGGATATTACGGTGTATTCGGCCATACCTCCGTCGCGGGAGAGGCCGATGGCTTCGCGCCAGGGACACAACTGCGGAGAACCGGCGTGACAAACTTCACAGCGGCCACAACCCTGCACCGCGACCGCCACTACCCGGTCTCCCGGGCTTACTCCACTCACGCCCTGGCCGACCTCTTCGACGATGCCGGAGAACTCGTGACCCAGCGTCACCGGCGGCTGGACCCACTCGAACCCGGCGTCCGATCTAAAAGCATGAATGTCACTGCCGCAAATGCCACAGTAGGCTACTCGAAGCAACACATCGCCTGAGCCGGGCTTTCTGATCGGTACGTCGTTGACGCTAGCCTCTCCAGGTTGAAGGCCTGTCTTTACGAAAGCTTTCACCTGTACACCTCCAAGGTCTCCTGGGCATCCTTCTACTGCCTCACGGAGACTCCGTCGTTTATATCATGTAGCCCAAACCAGTCTAAATCTGGACTTTGCAGCACAGGTATGTGCAACTTACCTCACCTCCTCGTCCGTCGTTATCGCTGTGTTCTGTGTAGGCGGCAAATCCACCGATCTTGCGGCTTCTGCGGCCTCGTGGATTGCTAGCGTGGCGCGCAGTGTTTGAACCCCCTCCCACCCGGTGACCAGAGGTTCCGTCTCGCCGCGAATAACGGAGCAAAAGTGCTCTAGCTGCCGCGCGCGGGTTCGCCCAATCTACGCCGATGGTGTCCTCGTGGAATGGCTCCGACCAGGAGCGCTCCCCGGCATAGACCTTGAGCCGCATGGTGGGAATCGCGAGCGAGCCGCGTGTGCCAGGGATCAGGTAGCACTCTTCGTCCGTGTAGTGTGCATAGCCGGAGTTCTCCGGAGAAGTCTGCTCCCAGCTACGCGCCGACGCTGCGGTATCCGAGAGCAAGAAGGTGCCGAGCGCACCGCCTGCAAAACGCAGGTTGATCGCGGCGGTTTCCTCTACGGGGAAGCCACGGGTCTCGTTGGAGGAGAAAGCCTGCACGGCGACGATTTCACCGCACAGCCACCGCAGGACATCCACCTCGTGGATCATGTTGATCAAGATTGGTCCTCCGCCGACTTCGCGGCGCCACGGTCCTTCGTCGAAGTAGTGGTCGAGCTTATAGAACAGGGAGCTTCCGACCACGGCGACTACCTGCCCGAGCGAGCCACCCTGCACTATCTCGCGCGCCTTTGCCAGGATGAGGCTGTGGCGCCGGTGGTGGCCGACTAGCAGTGGAACGTTGGCGGCGGAAGCCGCTTCGGCCAGGCGTATTGCCTCTTCCACCGAGTTAGAGATCGGCTTCTCAACCAGCACCGGAACGCTATGTTCCGCACAGTCGAGGCCGTTCTCGACGTGCAGCGAGTTGGGGGTAGCGACCATGACGCCGTCTAGGTGCTGCGAGGCGAACAGGTCGGTGAGGGTAGTATGGATGGGCACGCCAGCCTCTTGTGCGAAGTCAGCCGCAGCAGGAGCCGGATCTACGAGGGCTGACAGCCGACACGATCTGCTCTCCCGAATCAACTGTACGTGACGGCGTCCGATCCCACCTGCGCCAACTACTGCAATATTAGCTCGCTCACGCATTCCTTTCGCTATACTGTTTGTGCAAAGCCTCGATGGCGAACAGGTAGACGCGCCATCCCAACCCTGCCAGGTAGATGTTTGCCACCTCGGCGAAGACGTCGTGGCGCCGCCATTGCTCGCGGGCATGGACGTTCGAGAGATGTGTGATCGCCAGGTCTCTCTCCGCCTCGGCCAGAGCGTCTCTTAGTGAGAGTCCGTAGTTGGTGAGACCGGCCGGGTTGCAGATAATGGCGTCGGCCTCGTCCTGATGCTCCTGCAACCAGTCTATGAGCGATCCCTCGGAGTTAGACTGGAAGTGGAGGAGCGTGCACCCTAACTCGCCTGCCTTCCGGTCCATCTCGTCCTGGATCTCCGCGAGCGTGCGCCTGCCGTAGATCTCGGGCTTACGGAGACCGAGACGGTTCAAGTTAGGCCCTTGAAGAGCAATGATTCGCAAGTCAACCTGCCTTTCTCGAGTTCGCCGCGGTGACTATACGGGCACACGGGGGTGAGATATTTTCCTCCGTCAAGACGAAGTACCCCTGGCCATTCACAGCGAAGCGACAAACGAGAGCACAGCCAGCAGTAGTAGTAGTAGTGTTAGCGTGAGCGGTTCGAGAGCCCATTCGAAGCTGCCTCCAGTCTGAATCATAGCGCGCCGGTAGTTCTGCTCGGCGATGGGACCTACAATCACGCCGATCAAGAGTGGAGCGATCGGGAAGTTGCGCTTCATCATGCCTCCGGCACAGCCCACAACTCCGAGAAGCGCGGCCCCGGCGAGTCCCGCCCCGCTCATCCTCAGGAAGTCCCGCCGGCTGATCCCCTCAGCCGGGCGCGACAACGCAGCCCTAACCGTCCTCCGACTTTTCCGTATCGACAGGAAACCTCATCTTCCTTTGTTTCATCATTCCCTTACCCATCGTGCTAACTTTGCGTAATGTAGATCTTCTTCTCCTTTTCTCCCTTCCTCCTATTTATAATCTTGGCACGTGCCGAGCAGGACTACAAATACTAATTAGGTGGTTTGGATATGTGCTTTAGCTACAACACTGAAATGGAACTACGGCGTTTCCGCTATTTCGTGACGGTGGCAGAAGAGATGAGCTTCAACCGCGCTGCCCAAAAACTTCACATGCCGCAGTCACCCTTGAGCAGCCAGATAATGCATGACAGCCGCAGCTAAAAAAAGCCGCCTTGAAGCCCTCTTCGGCCGTGTTCAGCTTCTTGCCAGGATCCAGTTCCAGAACATCGGCCAGGAAAGCCTCGGCTTCCTCCAGGTTGTCAACCAGCATGCCTATGTGATCGATCTCTTTCATGCAGCCTTCCCCCGTACCAGTTATTAATCCTCGGAACATCCGCCTGCGATCTGCTGCCATCACGGGAGTGTGGCAGCCAGGTCCGGCTTCGGCAATGAGATCGTCGTCGCTTGGAGGCTTCGCTTGATCTCCAAGCTCCGACCGCTAGTCTAGGTTGACGACGATGTTGTCCGGCGTCCGGGCGGTGACCCACTCAAGTGGCTCCTCATCGCTCCGATGACCCTCTATGTGCGGAAAGTAAGGCGGGACGAAGACGAAGTCGCCCTCTTCGAAGTCCATGTATTCCTTGAAGTCCTCACCGTAGTAGATACGCGCCTTTCCGCTCAGGACGAAGCCCGCAGTCTCCGCCTCCCCGTCATGATACGAGAACTCGAAATCGTCGACTCGCGCGGCTACGCTAAAATAAAGGTTGTGGTGGCGAATAATGAGCTTAATGGAAACGGTAGTGTCTAAGGCGCGTCGGCCGAGACGGACGAACTCTCGCTCGACGACTTCGAAACCGCGCTCAATCTCGTCGAGAAGGGAGCGGCTATCAAGGACTGCGCCATCTGACCTAAGCACACCCTAGCAGTTTGGCGTCAATCCGGATTGTGTGTCACTTATAGCGGAGGAGTTGCAACCGTGGCTTTAACTGGGGACGGTTTCTTGGCGATGTGGCATGACATTGCTTCCGAGGCAGAAGAAGAATATAACCTCTGGCACACGCAGGAGCATATGCCCGAACGTGTTGGTATTCCCGGTTTCAAGGTGGCGCGTCGATACGTCGACTGGAACCTCGAGTTGCATCGCTACTTCACTCTCTACGAGGGCCAGGCCATCGAGACCTTCGACAGCCCAGACTACATCGCCCGACTCAACGCTCCTACATCGTGGACGCAGAAGATGATGCCGGCGTTCCGGAACATGGTTCGCGGCGCCTGCCGAACTGTTGCCACGGCAGGCACTGGGATCGGGGGCGCCTTGGCAACTTTACGCTTTAATCCTACGGATGGTACTGCCACGAGCATGCCGGAAGTGGCCCAGGGCTTGGTTGGTCATGTGCTCACCCTCAGAGGGGTAATTGCTGTGCATATCGGCGTTGTCGACCACAAAGTGACCGGCGTGCCTACCAACGAGCGTGAGATGCGGCAGGCGACGAACGAAGACGCCTTCGATGTCGTGCTCCTGGTTGAAGGCCTCGGTCGACGCGAGCTCGAAGCCGTCCTTTCAGATATCGAGGCGCGGCTCGGAACCTACACAACTCACGACACACCAATCAACACCGGAGTCTATGACATTGCATTCCTGTTGGTCGAAGATGCTCCATGATCCCCTAGATCGGCGTCGGGGTCCCTGATTATGTTCGACAGACGCCGGGCGATGGTCTTGAGAGCGTAGTGAGTGTATTCGGCATTGACATTCAGCGGCAAGTGCCGCGAGTCCTCGGCATAGGCGATGAACATCAGCCGGAAGAGGATCAATAAGCGACGGCACTCCCTGGCCCGCGGGACCGTAGATCTCTTCAGCCAGTCGGCGGTCGGCTCCACACGACGGGAGTAAGTGTTATCCGTTTCAGTAGGCTCGGGGAACCACACCTGCGATATCTCTGCCATCAAGAAGAGGCTCCAGGAAACGGATTGTAGCCCTCCATGGTGATCACCCGTACCAGGGGCATAAAGCTCATCGCAAAACCCTTCATGGTTAAAACGCAAGCTAAGCTGATTTCCTTGCTGGTGGTTGCCCGACGTTTCTGCGTGTTGCGCGCTCAGTGGTGTCAAGAGCGGTGTCAATGGAGGCATAGCCGCTTCACGATGCTGCTCTCTCGCTGCACGCACCCGAAGCTGGTCCAACGCCTGCTCGGACACGCCTCAAATCAGGTTACCCGCGACCGCTACTCGCACTGGATACTTCGCATAGGCAGGCTAGCGCAGACGGGATGCGCGAAGCCCTCTGTGGCGACTGAGTGGTGTCAGAAGGCCTCCGGATCGTTGCCGAAGGCCTTCTCTATTTCGAGAATTCTGCTTATATAAGCCGATTAGAGAGAGCCGACGAGCGGACTCGAACCGCTGACCTGCTCATTACGAGTAGGCCGCTCCCCCATTCCTCACCCCTGTAAATACGCCGTTTTGCAGGTTATTCTTCGGAGCATCCGTTCGCACCGTTACGCTGAATATCGCCCTATATCGCCCCTACTGTTGCCATCATTATTGCTGCCCTGATTGCCGCTAAGGAGTGGAGAACTCGTTCTGGCGTGAAGGCTTGCGTCGGTAATGGTAGTGGTAAAGACTCCTACACTGGTCGGAGCAGAACTCCTTGTCTTTACGCGTGTGGTACCCCATGCTGCGGTCGTTCTTCTTCATTCCTGCGGGCACTCCCTGCTCCGGCGGCTCGAAGGCGATGACGTTGGTGCACCCAGGCATCTTGCACCACCTGACTTCCTCGCCCTTAGCGTTAATCAGCCATGCCATCTGAAGGTACATCGCGCCGAGCAGGGAGTAGAAGTTCCACCCCAATACTGACTGCCGCGCACCGTTGGTAGGATAAATCACCGGGAACGATTGTCGCAGGTTGAGATTTACTTCGAAGAGA
The DNA here is from genome assembly GCA_963819315.1 of uncultured Rubrobacteraceae bacterium. Taxonomy (GTDB): domain Bacteria; phylum Actinomycetota; class Rubrobacteria; order Rubrobacterales; family Rubrobacteraceae; genus JALYGY01. Next base: position 6,978 of record CAWFVR010000018.1, on the reverse strand, counting down.
ACTGTGCCCAGCGCCCACCTCTTTAGCTGGGCAGGGTCTGACGCCTCGGGCTCCGTGAGTGGTTCGTACCACTCGTCATACCCTTGCACCTGGAATCGCGTGGGACAAGAGTGCCCTTCGCTGGGTTCCTCGGGAGACCTGGCGTACTCGTAGAGCTTCAGTAACCAGTCGGCCTTCGAAGCCTCTCGGACGAAGTTCCTGTAGGTTTCCCCGTGACCCCCGTGGTCGCACACGTGTATCTCCATGCACGACGCCTTCCTCGGATCGTGAAGACCGAGGCCCAGAACGCCGTAGCGCTGCACCCAATCCAGCCATACCTCCCTCGTGATTTCCTCATCTGCGAGCCGGGCGAACTCGAGGAAGAGGGCTGGGGTATCTACCAACGGTCGGTAGTAGTCGACGGATCCGTAGGAGTCGTTGGCCACACGCACGTAAGCGAGGCCCGGATCGTCCTCCTCCTCAGTTAAGCACACGTGGGGCATATTCCTCTCGTCCGCCCACACGTCGTACCCCTCCCACGCTAGAAGGTTCTCGTCGCTTTCTCGGACCTCGTAGCGCTCGAATGTGGGCCATATCCCCGTGCGGAAGTCTGCTTTTACGGCTTCCTCTGAAGAGCTTGAGAAGTCTGGGATCTCAAATGCCATATATACAGCCTTTCTAACTTTACGGATTTTACGGCTTTCATTTGGAGGAGTCAATATCACGTCCTAAACTCGGACAGCAAGTCAAAGAACCTCTGAGCAAAGGAGGCTACGGAGTGACTGAAAACACGCAGAAGGAGTGGTTAACGGTATCTGAACTTTATGCCTGGCTACCACTTGGGCGCACCAAAGTGTATGCCCTCCTGCAAAGTGAGATCCCTAATTATCGTGTTGGGCGCAAGATCATGGTTCGGAGACAGGACGTAGAGGCCTGGCTCGAAAATAACCATTACCGTCCCGACGCTTGATGTGGACGCTGTGGTAACTCTTCCTACCCAGGCAGAGAGAGTGTTGACCCCGAAGTTGGGGTTTGGTAGGACATGAGTAGCGATCGCGTCCTAGGTCAAGTCCCGAGTTTTCTGTAGTTTCCTCCAAGCTCATCCTTACCTCATCGTTTCGTGGGCGATCACCCTCTCTACTGCTCGCTCCTCTTCGGGGCAGCGTCCTTCGAGCTCCCCCATGTCCAGGTAACGTCGTCCCGTGATCCACTCCTCGCTCTGCTCCACCGCCAGCGCCGTAACCAGGCGCAGGCAAGATCTCTCGTTAGGGAAGATCCTTACCACCCTGCTGCGACGCTTTATCTCCTGGTTGAGCCTCTCGAGCCCCCGCGCTTCGAGGCGGCGATCCCTCCAAGCCTCGAGCTCCGAGTCGAGGGAGCCGGCCAGCGAGGATACGAGGCTCTTTGAGAAGGAGGTCCCGCACAGCTCTTCGGTCACTTCTTTGACCTTCCTGGTCGAAACTCCCTCCACCTACCCATCTCCATGAGTGCCAAACAGAGTGCCTTCTCGTTTCGCTGGTAGCGTGAGAACAGCCTCGTGGAGAAGGTTCCTTCTTAAGGTCCTGGGGCACTAAGAGGTTGAGGGTGCCGACCCTGGTCCTCAAAGTCCTCGGCTTGTGGCCGTTGCGGTGGCCGGTGCGGGTGGCGCTGCGCTCGTAGGGGGCGGCTCCCAGGTGCTCGGTCATCTCCACCTCGAGCATTTCCTGGAGCACTCGCTCGACGATCTCACGCAGGAAGTTGGGGTCCTCGAGCAAGATCTCTTGTGCAAGCTGCTCACTCACTTTACGATGATCTTTGGCCATCGTCGCTGCTCCGTTTCGATCGGTTGACATAAGACACCAACCATCTTGGAGGACGATGGCCCCTCTTTTCTAGCGACCTACCAATCTACAGAAGATTACGGACACAACCCTTCTGAGAATCCCTTCTTCTAGATAAGTGCACAAGATAAATGGACTCTGGCGGCTTGTTATCCTTTTACCTACGGCACATTAGCAAAGCGCCTGTTCAATCATTCTGTGCACCTATCTAAGCAGACCTGGACACGGAGCAGCCTAAGAGAGCAAGGATTCGGAAAGACTCAGGACTACTCCGAAGAGCTTCTCGGGGGCCACCACCCGAAACCGAATACCAGAAAGCTGAACCCCTCAGATGCCCCTACACATCTATCATCACCATCCCCATATCCCTATATAGAAGTGGGAATGGTGATGATGTCAAAGCAGGGGGTGCCAGGCTGAGGAGACATCGCCCGGCTCATCAGTCAGGATGCGACCTGCTCTCTGCACCTCCACATCCTCGCGGGTGGGCTGGTGCAGGCAAAGGACTTGTGTTTCGGAAAACATCTCCTCGTAACGGGTATCGATCTCTTTGCGGTTGCCTGTTGAGACCACTCGCAGGGGTGAGCAGGCGGAGTAAGTGCTGTCTGTTCACCGAAGCTTGCAGAAGGTTAGTGTTTTCGGAAGTAGCAACTCCTTGCATCTTTCGCTACAATAGACGGCAGGCACTCCGGTGGGAGAGCGCTCTAGGGAAAGGAGGAGCCATGGTCATTCATTTCGTGCGGATAACCACCAACCTAGCCCACGACGAAGTACGGCGGATCATGGAGGAGCGAGCACCTCGCTTCCGTGAGGTGCCGGGGTTGGTTCAGAAGTACTACGGCTACGAGCCGAGCAGCGGGGCCTTCTGTGGCTGCCTCATCTTCGACTCCGAGGAGTCCCGCCAAGCCTACCTTCAGAGTGAGCTAGCGCGCACCATCCCGGCCGCCTACGGGGCACAGGAGGTGCGTGTTGAGGCCTACGAAGTCCTCTTCCCGCTCTATGAGGTACCTCAACTAGCGCAACAAGCCCGGACCTCCTAACAAAGAGCTATTCACTAACCTCCTAGAAGGTTGGTGTTCTCGGAAGTTCAGGATTCAGAAGTGACTGCTCCTAAGCCGCTGTGCTCGCGGGCGGCGCGCTGTAGCCCCTCATCGGGCGCGTCGTGCGGGTCGGACAACGTCGGGGCGCTTTCTACGGTCTGCTGATCTACCGTCAGGGTGATCGAGCCGGGCGCTTCTTCAGCTATGACTTCGACGGGAACGAGATGATGCTTCTTCCCGAAGCCCAACAGCCCGCTCTTAGAGACATCCACGAACCGCAGGTCCATGTCGTCATCGACGTAGAGGTTCTCCACCTGGCCGATGTGGTAGTTGCCGGAGTCGAAGACGCTCTTCTGGCGGAGTTCGTGGTGCGGGGGACGCGGGTGCTGGTGGTGCGCCAGCGGGGTGAGGTTCATGGGGTTCTCCTTTCCCCTCGGCGGTGAGAAGGAAAGAGACCCCCTCACCGCGCTACTACAGTGCGGTCAGGAGCCATCAGACCGTAAGGACGGCCGGTTTACCGCTCACTCAGGAGCGGAGGGCGGGACCCATCGCCCATGCACCTATTGTATCAAACGACTTGAAGCAACTCAAGGAGCCGGATACCCACCCGACTTCGTAGAGTACGTGTTCTCGGCAGTACGAAGCTTCGCGTGCTATCCGTGGGGCAGCTTCCCGTAGAGCTTGGTGAGCGGCGTGGCGGTCACGCCGTGGACGAGGACGGAGGCGCAGATGATCAGGCTGCCGACCACCCACACCTCCTCGATGCCGGTCTCACGCAGCGAGAAGGCCGCGTAGTAGAGTGCCGCTGCCCCGATCGGGCCGAACCAACCCAAAAACAGCACGTCCTTCGTTGTGCCCCGCAGCGGACCCAGGAAGGGCCTCAAGGCGAGCACCGCTGGCAGCCTACGCAGTAGGAGCACAGCCGCCACCAAGACGGGACCCTTCCAACCGAGCGCGAGCCAACCCTCCCAAGGCAGCGCCATCCCGAGCAGCACAAAGATCGGCAAGTCGAAGAAGCGCGATATTGCTTCCTGGATCTCCTCCTGGCTCTCCTTGGCGTCGCTGCTGCCCGCCCAGTTGAAAACCACCCCCGCTACAAAGGCAGCCAGGACACCGTTGAGGTGGAGCAGCTCGGTGACACCGAGGACGGTCAGCGACAAGGCGAGGCTGATAGTGAGCAGCGACGTGCGCTCCATGGTCTCGTTGGCCTCTGCCCATCTCAGCGTCTTGCCTGCCGCGTAGCCCATGAGGGCGGCGACGGCCGCGCCTGCCGTGATCTCCAGTAGGATCGTATGGGTCAGCCAGTGCGAAAGTGCCTCCCCGGGCGGTTCGGTCAGCACGAGGACGGGCAGCGCGATGAAGGGGAGCGCCAGCCCGTCGTTGAAGCCCGACTCTGCGGAGATGGCGTGGCGCAGCTTTGCGGGCAGGTTCCTCTCGGCTACGCCGCCTGCGACTATGGAGCTTGCCACCACGGGGTCAGTGGGCGTCACGATCGCGCCGACCAGCACCGCCACCCAGAAGGGTAAGCCCAGGATCAGGTAAGCCAGGAAGCCACCCGCCAGCCACATCAGCGGCATCACGACGCCGAGCAGGACGACCAGAAGCCGCCAGTGAGTGCTGGCGTAACCAACGGGCAGGCGCAGGGCCACCCCCACCAGGGCTATCCCGAGCGTTACGAGTGCAGCCTCTTCAAGGATCACCGTCTGGTCGCCCAGGCCAGCGAGGTCGAGCAGGCCGAGGGCAGCCGGACCGATCAGCACGCCCGCGAGCAGGGCGACCAGGGGTTCGGAGACGGGGGTACGCTCCTTGAGAACGCCGCCGAGCATCCCGAGCAGCAGGAGCAGCCCTCCCACGGCGGCCAAGGACACGTACAGCTCCGTCAAGGTGGACCCCTCTCGTCACCAGGACTACTGCTCATATCCTATTCCATCAGGCTATTCACCCGAGTGCGTGGAAGAAGTCAGCCTGTTGAAAAACCCCTTCGCGCCCTTTTATGCTCCTGGTTCAGAGGCTGAAAACACCGTTTTTGTAGTGTTTTGGTCTTGTATCTGGCCTCTTTTGGACGCCAACCGGCCCAACAACGACTTTTTCAACACGCTGAAGTGTTCTGCGAAGTTAGGGCTAATCTCCTACGGCATTCATGTGATAATTGGTACTATAGTTGGTGGTAGGGATGCCTGATGAAGGGAGATGATACTAGTGGCCAGGCAAGAGATCCTTGACCAGTTCGAGCAGAACTTCGGTCTCGTTCCCGACTTCTTGCGCGAGATGCCAGAACCCATATTGGAGCAGTACTCCAGCACTCTCGATTGGGTGACCAGCGACACCACGCTTTCGGCACGCGATAAGGCCCTGGTCGCGTTCGGAGCGGCTTCGGCTATCCATTGTGCGTACTGAGTGCCCTTCCACTCGGCGCAGTTTGCGCTGAACGAGATGGGTGATGAGCACATCAAAGAGGCCAGCTGGGTCGTTCAGAGCGTTACGGGTGCGAGTGCGTACCTCTACGGCGTCGATTACAGCAACGAGAAGTTCAGGGAAGAGCTTCGCGCGATGGTCGAGTACATCAAGCGAGCGGCTCAGGAAGAGCATTAAGACTTAGCTCAAGTAGGGGAAGGACCGAGGCTGCTACTACGCCTCGGCCCTTCCTCTTCTTCATGCCCTTATTCACCGAGGTGCCCAGAAGAGGTCGTCTCGGATGTCCGCTAGCTGGTACTCGGATCGTTGGTGCTACTGCCCCCTAATCGGAACGGCCGGCACGGCAAATGCCCTTCCTCGAACGTTACAGTTCTCTCCCTTCCGCCCACAACCCCCGGATGCCGAGTGTCTCGGCGTCGAAGAGCGCTAAGTACCCGCAGTTATCGCACGGGATCTTTACCACCCCCGCGTCCTCCATGAGGTCCTCCTGGCCCTCCTCCAAGAGCGCCCTGACGTAGGCCGCAGCGGCGAAGCGCAACTTCTCCTGCCCGCAACACGGGCACTTGACGATCGCCTTCGAGCGCATCCACTCTTCCAAAACCCGTCGCTGCGCCGCGTTAAGGGTCACGAGGAGTAGCCCCTTATCCGTCCAGCGTCTTGTCCTTATCCACCCGAAACAGCGTAGAAGTAGTCGGGTTCTCGGAAGTTAAATCTGTTCACTCCCGAGAGAGTAGCCCTAGTAGAGGGTAGCAAAAATATTCGGACCAGCGAAGCCTCTCCTGTGAGGAGTCGGCGATCGCCAGCCCGAGCTACAAACCCTGGTCGTGCCACAACGCCAGTGCCTGCGGCTAGTTGTCTATCTTCCTGTGCAGTGGCCCTTACCTCCTACTAGAGGTCCAACGGCTTGCCCCAGTATTGTAGCACACATTACTAAAGCCGATGCGTGCTCCCGGTGCGGTCGTATCCTCGTATTCTATTCACCCAACGTCGGAGTTGGTGCGTTCTCGGAAGATGAGATGAGAAGGCCGACCCCCCAGGTGCGCAGTACCCTGTGGGTCTGCAAAAGCTATACGGGCTCTAACGCCCAGGAAGGAGGATCGGCCCACCATGGATGGTAGCAGCGAACAACCACAGATGACAGCCGGATTGGATCTCGGCGACAGGTACTCCTACCTCTGCCTCATCGACACCCAAAGCGGCGAGGTGATCGAGGAGGGTAGGCTGCGTACGACCCCAGAGGCCTTCAGGCGACGCTTCGCCTCCGAGCAGCCACTGCGCATAGCCATCGAGGCAGGAACCCACTCGCCCTGGGTAAGCCGTCTGCTCGAAGGGTGCGCCCACGAGGTCGAGGGTGGAGGCGAGGGCTACGTTAGAGCAGGCGGAGGAGCTTGGGCGGGTGCTGGAGGAGATGGGCAGGGAGCTGAGAGGAGAGGTACCATAGACGCGGCTGTTCAGGGGTATGGGAGATGTGATGGACCAGCATGATAATTTGCAGGAGCTGCTTACGCGACTCAGACATCTGCGACTCCATGGAAGAAGCTTTGGACGATATCAAGGGTATCGAGGACGACTACCGGCGTGGGCTGCTCGAAGCCCACATCAGGGGCGCTATACGCGAAATTAACGCCCAAATTACTGAGCTTGTGTCACAGCGTCAAGAATCGTAGAGGACTAGGGGCGAACATCCAGCGCCCCTGGTGGCGGAGGGTGTTCGGGGATGAGAG
>CAWFVR010000017.1:0-69991 GCA_963819315.1 uncultured Rubrobacteraceae bacterium | reverse complement strand
TGTACATGCCAGCCATCTTTTCGACGAGGGTATCCACCTGCATATCGAACATTCGAGCTAGGGTCCCTGCCCTGCTTGACCGACCGCTCGTAGAGCCAGCTCCCCTTCCTGTAAGCGTCCAGGCTGGAGGCCATGACGTCTCTGGGGTGCGGATCAAGAAGATCATACGGCTCTCCGGCAGCGCCTCCAGGAGCAAGGGCGCCCCTATGGAGCTGTTCGGCTCCTTGACCACCAGGTAACCTTCGTCCAAGACTGCGGGGAACCTCACAGTGGCCTCGTTCAAGATGAAAGTCCTCATGGACCTCAGCCAGCTCTCTCGTAACGCTGTCCCAGGATGAAGTGCTTGGTTTCGAAATGCTTCATCCCGACCCAGCTGTCGAAGAACTGCCCGAAAAGCTGTCCCACGTATGGTTCGCGCCAAACGGTGTAGCTCTTCAGCCTCTCCATCATGAAGGCGAGCCAGGTGCTACCGCTCCTCCCGGTACCGAGTATCCAGATGACGTTTTCGGGCCTGATGCCAGGGTGTTCGGTGCCGTGGACGGTTTCGGCAAGCTTGGCCCGCAGCTCCTCGAGCTCCTGGCGCTGTCTCCTTATCTGCTCCTGTTGCCTCGCTATCTTTTGCTGAGCCTGTTGGAGTTTCGCGTTTGACGGAGCACCGGCCGCAGAGACCTCGCCGCGCGCGCCATTCGGGCTCAGAGAGGCCCTTAAACTCGCGCGAATCGAAGATCCTCTTGAAGACCGGCACCGAATACCTCCACCTCACAGGTGTGCGACTCTCTCAAGCGACAAACATAGAGGGTAGCAAAGGCACGTTACGTCAACAAGCCTTACGCCGCTTGACGCCTCTTGCGACGCGGTCGGCTGGCTGCCTTCGACACTACTCCCGCTGGCGCAAGAGGGGTTTATTGGGTAAGCTATCTGACCGCAGTGGTGAGAGAAGAGTACCCTAGCGCATCGGCTGAGAAAGACTCGCGTAGCTTACGAGCGCCGTGGAGCAATAAGTCGATGGCAAGCATGCCGTTCATGGGCGGCTACGGACCCCGGACGGAGGCGGATGACGAGCAAGTACGAGACCGAGATAGACCTCGAGACAGGAATGGTCGCACACCCTGATCGTGGAACTGGTGGGGCGCGACAAGCGTGTACTCGATTTCGGAGTCGCCACCGGTGTACCTGGCGGAGGTGTTTAGGGAGCGTGGGTGCACCGTTACGGGGATCGAGATAGACCTCGTGGCCGCCCGCCGGGCCGAAGACCTGCGAGAAGGTAATTGTCGGAGACGTGGAGACCCTAGACCTTTGCGAGGAGCTCGGGGAAGAGCTATTTGATGTCATCGTCTTTGGTGACGTGCTGGAGCAACTGAAACACCGACTACTAACCCTCATACGCCTGAAGTCTTTCCTGCGCTCCGAAGGCTACGTGATCGCTTCAATCCCGAATGTGGCCCACGGAAGCGTGCGCCTGGCCCTGATGCAGGGGAAATTCGAGTACCTCCCGTTCGGGCTGCTGGACGAAACGCACTTGAGGTTCTTTACTCGAGAGAGTGTGGAGCAGCTGTTCGACGCCGCCGGTTTATCGATAACCGGTCTAGAACGCACCACCCGTGACATACTAGAGACGGAGATAAAGGTAAACACGGAGGCTATCGAGGATGAGATCCTGGAGTTGGTGCGCGAAGCTCCAGAGGCTACAACTTACCAGTTTGTTGTGAAGGCTCGTCCCTCCGACGAAGGGGGATCGGCAACGAGGGTCTACGGCGGTCTCGAGCGGCTGTTGGAGCAAATAGCGGAGAGAGATCAGATGATCTACGAGTTAACCAGAAAACTCCGTAACTTCGAAGAGCTGCAGCGCATACTGAACCTCCGTACCAGACAACTCGCCGAGAAGGAGCAGGAGGTGGCGATGCTCACCCAAGAATTCGCCAACGAAACGATGAACTGGCGAAGCTCGAGCAGTTCGGCAGAAGGGATGTATGAGAGCCTGCTCCACCAGGAGGAGATAAGCAGATGGACTTAACCCGGCGTCTCGAGCAACTGATACCCGCCACGTCGGAGGCTGCTTACGATCGACTGACCTGCTACAGATTCGCCCAGCGATTCGTCAAGGGAAAAGACGTGGCCGACATCGTTTGGAGAGAGGTGGGCTACAGTTCGCACCTATTCGCCGAAACGGCCAGATCCGTGTCAGCATTGACCAACTCTTCCGAGGTCCCTGACCCGGCTAGCTACTCCGCGCCAAATACTACATACCGCAGGGTCCACCTTCCGGAACTACCGTATCCCGAAGATCACTTTGACGTCGTGGTCGTCTTCGGGGTGGTAGAGAATCTGGACGATCCGGAGATCTGGTGCGAGAAGCCAAGAGGGTCTCGAAGCCAGATTGCGTGCTCGTGATCTCGGCCCCAGACAAGCAAGTCCCCGCCCGCGCTCACGCCGGAGGTGGAAAGGTTTACGTCTCCGAGTTCCAGAACCTTCTGGAGCATCATTTCAAGCACGTGCGCCTATATCGACTAGGACCAGTTGCTGGCGGCTTCGTCTTTCCGGCTTCAGAGGAGATAACCAGCACAGCGGTCGAGAGCGCCGGGCTTGTCCTGGCCAATCCCCATATTAGCCCGGAGCCTCCTGAGACCTGTTCCGTCATTGCAGTGTGCAGCGACGTCGAATGCTCCGAGGAAGAAGTGCGACCATACCTGCTGCTGGACCGCGACAGGCGTATACTCGATGAGTGCGAGGATCGTGCCGAGGACGTCCAACTCTTGCGTGAGGAGATTGAGCGAATGCCAAGAGAAACCGAGGTCCAGGCTTTTCAGGATACCCTCAAGCTCAACAGTACCGAGATGGCCTACCTCAGAGCCCAGGTCAGACACGTCAGTGCCCAGGTCAAGCGCGCCAGGATGCGCGAGGAAGCGCAGGAGCGAACCATACAAGCTATGAGGATCCGGATCCATGAGATGGAAAACTCGACGACCTGGCGAGTGTTCAACCCTTATCGGCGACTACGGGCCAGGATCGATGCCTTGACGAAGCCTACCCAGAAGAGGGACGGAAGCAGTGAGTCTTGAGCGGACTATTAGAGACCCGGCACTGCTCAGCGGACCTTCCGTTAGGGACGTTCGCAGGTCGTACGTAGAGGCTCAGTATCCCATGCTGGTTCGAAACAACTACCTCAGAGCCAGCGATCTGAGGCATCTGCGAGACGAGACGGCGGCCTTCGGGTACAGGCCCCTAATAAGCCTCCTCATGCTGGCCTCCAATCCAGAATGGCTGGATAGGGCTTTGGATTCTGTGGTAGCTCAGGACTCTCCGAACTGGGAGTTGTGCATCTGTTGCGATAGTTCGGCTGGGGAACGGGTAATGCGAATCCTCTCCAGGTACGAACGCCTGGACGGGCGGATAAAGCTCAGTAATCCGGACCGAAACACTGGCACAGCCAGGTTGTTGAACGCGACCCTGTCCCTGGCTACTGGGGAGTTCGTAGGCGTTCTTGGCGACGGCGACGAGCTGGCGCAGGATGCTCTCTTCGAGATGGTAAGGGCGCTGCAGGACCATGCTGAGTCCGACGTCATCTACTCCGATGAGGATGCCATAGTCGTGGAAGGGAACAGGGCTCGGCCCCGCTTCAAACCGGACTGGGCGCCGGATCTTCTTCTGTCCTCCCACTACGTCTCCCACCTGACCGTTTACCGGCGAAGCCTCCTTGAAGAGGTCGGCGGATTCAGCGAAGGCTTCGATGACCATAAGGACTATGATCTGGTTCTGCGCGCCACAGAGCACCCGACAAGATCCGGCACATCCCGAAGGTTCTGTACCATCGGCGGGCACCCGCTGGTTCCTCGATCTCAGCCGACGGGAGTGGTACAGGAGACAGTGCCCACCGCGCGCTCTCCGACGCCCTGAAGCGCCGAGGCATCGACGGATCCGTAGAAGACGGTCTTCTCCCTGACAGCTTTCGAGTGAGACCAAAGATCAAGGGCGATCCGAAGGTAAGCCTCATCATCCCAACCCGGGATAATGTCTCCCTCTTAAAGAACTGTCTGGAGAGCATCGAGCGCCTGACTACTTACGGCAACTACGAGATCATAATCATGGACAACGACAGCGCCGATCCAGCGACTCTCGAGTACCTGGATTCGACGCCTCACCGGGTCATCCCGTTCAGGGAACCGTTCAACTACTCGAGGATCAACAACGTTGGGGTCTCCATGGCCGAAGGCGAGTACATGCTCCTGCTCAACGACGATACGGAGATCACCTCCGGTGAGTGGTTGGAAGCGATGCTCGAGCACGCCCAGAGACCCGAGGTCGGGGCCGTGGGGGCCAAACTCGTCTACCCCGACGGTCGCATCCAGCATGCGGGGGTATTGACCGGGGTCGGTGGCACCTGGGGGCTGGGCGTAGCCACGCACGCGCATCAGTTCTATCCTTCGACCTCTCCAGGCTACCTGGGCACGATAACGAAAGTCACCAACTACAGCGCTGTGACCGCAGCCTGTATGTTGTTGCGCAAGAGCGTGTTCGAGGAGGTCGGGGGCTTCGACGAGGACAACCTTCGAGTGGCTTTCAACGATGTGGATTTGTGCCTACGGATTCGTGAGCGAGGGTACTCGATAATCTATACGCCTTACGCCAAGCTCCTCCACCACGAGTCCGTGAGCCGGGGATACACAGGCGATCCCGCAGAAGTCCTCTACATGAGAGAGCGCTGGGGGGAAGTGCTGGACAATGACCCCTACTACAACCCCAACTTCTCAATGGGCAGCGGGGACTTCAACTTGAGGGCCGACATGTTGAGACCAGAGTCCTGCGGCCGGAGACCGAGCGACCGCAAGAAGACCCCGAAACCTTGTTCAAGAATGCGTTGAGTGCCCAAGGGGAGAAACTCCTAGCATACATAGAGGCCCACCAAGACCTCGCCAGGAATTCGTACAGGACCGGGCTGGTACCCGCGCGCGGAGACAAGGGCTTGAGGGTCCCGCGCCGAGAGGGGCTCGAACGTAAAGAGGGTTCACCGCGAGACGAGCAGATCGAAGGTGTCTCGCCGAAACCAGCGGATGGTCGCAAGGCAGAAGACTCCGGAGGAATAGCCTCCCTCCGCGCGGAGCAGTTGATCTGGATGTTCGGCTCTCCCAGGACCGGCAGTACCTGGTTGAGCAAGATGATGGCCGAGTTCGACAACCAGGAACGCTGGCACGAACCGTATGTCGGGCTGCTGTTCGGCTCCTTCCTCTATGAGAGGCTGGAAGGCAACGATAAATTGTTGCATAAGCCGAGCTTGATCTTGGGAGAGCCTTACCGGGAGGCTTGGCTCAAATCAATAAGGAATTTCGTCATAGAAGGCGCTGCAGTCCGGTATCCAAACCTTAGAGATGACCAATACCTGGTAATCAAGGAGCCCAACGGCTCCATCGGGGCGCCGTTGCTCCTGGAGGCCACCCCGGATAGTGGTCTGATCTTCCTGATCCGGGACCCCAGGGACGTGGTAGCCTCCCGGCTTGACGCATTTGAAAGAGGCAGCTGGAGTGCCCAGAACCGTGACTTCGATACAGTGGAGAAGCTCCACGCTTTTACGAAGCATCTGGCAGAAGACTACTTCAAGGTCGTCTCTCAGGTCCAGAGGGCCTACCAGGCGCACCAGGGCAAGAAAGTCCTCGTCCGATACGAAGATCTGAGGGAGGATGCCATCGGCACGCTCGGGACCATGTACTCCGCCCTGGGGATAGAGGTCGACCAATCTCAGCTCGGAGCGGCCGTGGCGAAACACAGCTGGGAGCAGATACCCGACAGCGACAAGGGCTCCGGCAAGTTCTACAGAAAAGCGGCACCGGGAGGCTGGAGGGAGGATCTCTCCCCGGATCAGATCAAAGTCGTTGAGGGGATAACTGGCCCCATACTCTCCGAGTTCTACTAAGGAATCTCTGCCACGGAAGCTGACGGCGCTGGCGACAAGCAAGCAGTGCAAAGATCGCATCATATGTGGCCAAGGAAACCGTAACCTGGTCTACACGGATAGCTTCGACGTCACGCAGGGCTTCGGGCGCAGGACCAACCAGAAGCCGCGCCCGTAGGCGCTCCGGGCGGGTAGCTCTACAGAAGGGCTGGGATCCCTACGCAGCGAGTTTAGGGATCCCGGCCTTTCTCACGCTGAATGACAGACGCTGTGTAGAGTTGAGCGTGACCGATCAAGCCTTCTCCGGGTAGAGCTCCTTGAGCAGCGGGGCAGTAACCTTCGCCACCACTTCGGCCTGTTCGGGTGTGAGGTCCTCCCTCCAGGCTCCTGGAGAGGCCTTGCGGTAGAACTTTCCTTCCCCCTTCTTCCCCTCGGGGATGTTCTCCCAGGAGTGCTTCTCCACCACCCTGGCTAGTTCCTCCTCGTTCACAGGCACCCCTAGGGTGGAGTACATGCGTCTCATCGTGCCAAGCGCGTCTACCCTGAGGTCCTCGTAGCGGACCAAAGCTTTCGGACCGTCGTGGGCATCGTAAGCCATCTTGGCGTTGCCCATTCCTTTCACGTAGTTACTGGCCCGGTCTTTCGCGAAATTCACGGAGCCTTTCTGCGGTGGCTGCTTGCCCTTCCTTTGGCGGCGTTTCTTGTTTCTCTCGAAGTTCCAGCCTCCCTCCCTGCGCGCATCCAGGCTGGAGGCGACCACGTCCCTGGGATCCCTGGCCAGCAGGATCATGCGGCTCTCGGGCAGCGCCTCCATGAGCAGCACAGCGCCCACGGAACCGTTGGGCTCCTTGATCACCAGGTAGCCGTCCTTATTCAGGTTCGGGAACGTGGCAGCTGCGGCGTCGAGAACGAAGTTCCTTATGGATCCCAGCCAGCTCTCCCTGTGGGTTCCCAGGATAAATTTGGGATTATTGTGCCTACCCTCGCCCTGGATGTAGTAGAAGTTACCGAAGAGCGTCCCCACCCACGGCTCACCCCACAGGGTCTGTCTGCTCATATCCCCCATCATGGCGGACAGCCACGTACTGCCACTACGCCCTGAACCGAAGATCCAGATAATGTTCTCGGGCCTGAGACCGTTAGCGGCTGCGTTCGCCCGCGCGAGACTCGATTTCTGGTCTGCTGCCCGCTGCTGAGTTCCGGGGACGGCTCCGACGCGCGTGACACCGGCCTCCAGGTCCAGAAACGCCCTAATGCCTCGAACCGCTACGCTTATGTGCTGTTTGAATACGGGCATCCCAAGCCTCACTTACGCTCTTCTACTATGTCGCCGAGAAAGGATAGCAAGAATCGCCGCCAACGGGTAAGGCTCAACCTGGATAGAACTCTTCCAGCAGCGGAGCCGTTATGCGCTCGATTATCTCCGCCTGCTTGGGGGTGAGGTCTACTTTCCAGCCTCCCGGATCGGCCTTGCGGTAGAATTTGCCTCTCCCTTTCTCCTCCTCGGGTACGTTCTCCCAGGCGTGCTTCTCCACTGCCTTGGTCAGCTCGTCCTCGTCGATGACTATGTCTAGCTCCGCATAGAGTCGTTTAATGGTGCCCAAAGTGTCGGCGAGAAGGTCCTCGTACCTGATCAGGACCTTGGGACCTCGGTGAGCGTCGTACGCGGCCTTAGCGCTCTCAACACCCCGCCGATACACCCTGGCTCTCTCTGCTGCAAACGCACTAGGCCCCTTGTCGGCGGGTGAGCGTCTCTTTGAGGCTTCTCCATTGCGGCTCTCGTACAGCCAGCCTCCCTCTCTAGCGGCGTCAAGGACAGAGGCGACCACGTCCCTGGGGTCCCTGACCAGCAGGATCATGCGACTCTCAGGCAGCGCCTCCATGAGCAGCACAGCGCCCACGGAACCGTTGGGCTCCTTGATCACCAGGTAGTCGTCGGGTCGGAGGCGAGGGTTTGAGTAGCTGGCCCCGTCGAGCACGAAGTTCCTGATGGATCTCGTCCACCCTTTGCGGATCGGCTCACCCATGATGAAGTCGGCGGAGCGCGAGTTTTCCTGCGGAGCCCGAGCGTAGAACTCGCCGAAGAGCCTGCCGACCATCGGCTCGTCCCAGACCCGATGGCCGCCCATCTCGCCCATCATGCTCCTGAGCCAGGTGCTGCCGCTGCGACCCGAGCCGAAGATCCAGACCATCTTCTCGGGGTTGACGGTGGTGCGAGGTCCGCCTGCGCCAGCGAGCCTCGCGCGCAGCCCGGCGAGCTCCAGGTGGGCCTGCTGGCGCCTGCCCCTCAGGCGGACCTTGATCCGCCCGAGCGTCCGGCTCCTCTTCGCAAGCCGGCGCAGGGCCCGAACGGCCCCATCGACCCGGGTCCTTGCAGCTTCGAGCGTGGTCTCTATCCGGTGATCCACGGCCCCTATACTCGCACAAAAGCCGGCAGGGGCAAACGCCGCGAGGTGAGGAAAGGGGAGCGGCGCGGACTACCGCTCGGCGCGGAGAGCCTTTTACAGAGGTGCGCCACGCCGGGACAGGTGCTAGCCTTCCGCCCGTGAGGTGGTCCGGGATCCTGCGCGCTCTCGTGCTGGCGGCGCTGCTGGCCGCAGGCGTCGCCACGCCGCCGGACAAGGTGGATGAGAGCGTCGCCCAGACGCCAGAGCGGCCCAACATAGTCTTCATCCTCACGGACGACCTGGACACCGAGTCCGTCTCGGCAATGCCCGAGCTAGAGTCAAAGCTCATCGACGAGGGCACAACCTTCAACAACGCCTTCGTCACGGACCCCCTGTGCTGCCCCAGCCGCGCCACCTTCCTGCGCGGCCAGTACTCCCACAACACCAGGATCGCGGGAAACTCCCCGCCGGAGGGCGGCTTTGGCAAGTTCAGACGTCTTGGCCTCGAGCGCTCGACCGTCGCGACCTGGCTGGACGACGCCGGCTACGACACCTTCTACGCGGGCAAGTACATGAACGGCTACGACGATACCACGCACGTGCCGGACGGCTGGGACAGATGGTACGGCTGGCTCGGGCAGTACTATAGCCCTGGCGGCGAGTACCGCCTCAACGAGAACGGGGACATAAAGCGCTACGACCTGGACCGGGTACACGACACCGACCTGCTGAAAGACAAGACTATCGACTTCATAAGGGACCAGAGAGGCGATGGCAGGCCCTTCTTCGCCTACCTGGCGCCTAACGCGCCCCACACCCCGGCCTACGTCCCCACGCGCCACGAAGGGATGTTCTCGGACCGCTCGCTGCCCAGATCACCGTCCTTCAACGAGGAGGACATGTCCGACAAGCCCCAAGTGGTGCGGAACCTCCCGTTGGACCACGACGAGGTGAAGAGCCTCGGAGATCTCTACAGGAAGCGCCTCGCCTCCCTGCAGTCGGTGGACGGCATGATCAGGGCCCTCATCGCCGCGCTGCGGCACACCAACCAGCTCGAGAACACCTACATCATCCTCGCCTCCGACAACGGCTACTACTTCGGCGAGCACCGCCGCATAGACAAGAGCCTCGCCTACGAGGAGTCCATAAGGATCCCGCTCGTCATCCGGGGTCCAGACGTGCCGGCGCAGAAGGTCAACCATCTGGTCCTCAACAACGACTTCGCTCCGACCGTCGCACAACTGGCCGGCGTCGATCCCCCCGGCTTCGTCGACGGCAAGTCCTTCGTGCCGCTCCTGCGCACCGAGAAGCCGCCACTTGAGGCGTGGCGGACGGGCTTCCTGGTAGAGCACATAACCCCCACCTACCAGGCCCTCAGGACGAACGACCACACCTACGTCGAGTGGTCGAACGGAGTCAAAGAACTCTACGACCTCGAAGTGGACCCCTACCAGTTGCACAACCTCTTGAACTCGGATCTGCCGAACCCGCCGCCAAAGCCCGATACTACGGGATTGGCGGCCCAGCTCGCGGCGCTGAGAGATTGCCGGGCGGACCAGTGCCGCGCGGCGGAGGTCCAATAGCTCCCGGTTCGAAGCCTTCCGTTTTTGAACCTCCTGTTCCATAATGTCGGCGAAGATGGCGCTGGTTTCTTCCTGGAGGGGGAGAACTCGTCTCAAATCGCTAATCTTCGCGACCCTGGTCGCGGGGAAGATCCGATATGAGCGTCGGGGCGATCCAAACCTTGAGGAGCGCGGGTAGGCCGGGCGCCGTCGGGAAGCACAAGAGGGGGGATCATGTGTACGGAGCATTCGTTTGGGGGGATAGACCGCCGGAAGTTCCTGAAGCTCGGCGGCGCGGGACTCGCGGGCGCGGTCCTGCTTGGAACCGCAAGCGCTACGGGCAGCCGCGTCCTGGCCCAGGAAGCTTCTTCCCTGATAGCGGAGTTCGAATCGTCTGCCACGGAGTACGGCGTGCCCCAAGGCTTACTTCTGGCCATGGGCTACGTCAACACGATGTGGGAGATGCCGCCGCCCAGGATGACCGCGTACCGGGAAGACGACATCCACGGGCGCGGCGCCTACGGCATCATGCAGCTCGTGCGGAACCCCTGGGAGGATACCCTGGGTGAGGCCGCGCGACTCACCGGGCTATCCGAGGATCAGCTCAAGAACGACCGCGCGGCCAACATCCGTGGCGGAGCAGCGGTCCTGGCCGGGATTCAAGGGCAAGACAGGCCGGTCGACCTGAACGGCTGGCAGGAGGCTGTGGCCGAGTACGGCGGGATCGACCTGTACGCCACCGAGGTCTACGAGACGCTCAGGAGCGGGGCCTCGGCGACGACCTCTACCGGGGAGAGAGTCGAGCTGGCGCCGCAGGACGTGGAGGTGCCCCACACTTTCACAGCTCAACGCAGGAGGGCCGACTACAGTAGGGCAGACTGGAGGGCTGCGCGCCGGGGCAACTACACGAACCGCAACCGGGGCGCCAAAAAGATAGACATGGTCATCGTTCACGTGGCGCAGGGCTCCTACTCGAGCACCATAAGCTGGTTCAAGAACAGCGTGTCCAACGTCTCGGCACACTACGTAGTTAGCCGGAAAGGCAAGGTGGCCCAGTGCGTGCGCAACGAAGACATCGCCTGGCATGCGGGTAACTGGAAGTACAACACGAAGAGCATAGGGATAGAGCACGCGGGTTTCGCTGGAAATCCCCACACGTGGACCACCCGTATGTACCGCTCCTCGGCCAGGCTCTCGGCGTACCTGTCGAGGCGGTACAACATACCCGTCGACCGCAGGCACTTTATCGGGCACCGCGAGGTGCCGGGGGTAGACAAGACCTGCCCGGGACCGTACTTCGACTGGGACAGGTACCTGCGTCTGGTCCGGCGCTACAGGTAGAGGGCGGCGCGAGAGTGATACGTCGCTGGCTGGCAGACGCCGTTTTCGTTATGTAAACTTGCCGCGGTCTGCTATTTTCAAGCCCAGGGCTTACACTACTGGCGAGATGAGGAACTGTATTGGCCACGCACACAACTAGCGCGAAGACAACCTCAGCGGGCGCGTTCTTCGATTCTCTGGCGACGTTCTGGCGCAGGCGGTGGCTGCTGAGGTACTTCGTACACCGCCAGGTATACCGCAAATACCGGAAGTCTTATCTAGGTTTCGCGTGGGCCTTCCTGTCGCCCCTGATCTGGGTCTTCTTCCTTACCCTCATCTTCTCGGAGGTAGTCGGGCTGAGGTACAGGGTGATCGAGGGAGATCCCACGCTCAACTTCGGCCTCTACCTGTACTGTGGCCTGCTCCCTTTCCTGGCCTTCTCCGAAGCGGCGAACAAGGGTCTGAACGCCATCACGGGCAACAAAGGCCTGGTGCAACAGATAGTCTTCCCGCTCGAGTTGCTACCTTTAGCCAACGTGATCACGTCGATGATCGACAAGCTCTTCGGCCTGGGGGCGCTGCTGGTCGTTTTGCTGGTGTTCGGGCGAGAGCTGCATTGGACGATCTCGCTACTGCCGCTCATCTTTGTGCTCCAGCTGGTGTTCCTTCTAGGTCTAAGCTACTTCATGGCTATCCTCGGCACCTATCTTCCCGACGTGGGCGAGATGACGCGTCCCGTCATACGGGGGATGTTCTTCTTAACGCCCATACTCTGGACACCCGACAGGCTACCCGAATACCTGCGCTGGATCGTGGACTACAATCCTCTGGCCTACCTGGTCGAGGCCTACCGGGACCTGATCCTGAACGGCGAGCTGCCCGGCGAGATGGCAACCCTCTACTTCACGCTCTTCTCGGTGGCGCTGTTCGTCGCGGGTTTCGCGCTGTTCGTCCGGCTCAAGCCACGGTTTGCGGATCTGCTGTGAGGTCCGCCGTATCCCTCAAGGGAATAGGGAAGAAGTACCGGGTCTCCCCGAGTCGCTCCCTGCGGCTGAAAGAGGTCTTGAGCTTCGGCAAGGTCAAGCGCAGCCACGACTTCTGGGCGCTGCAGGACATAAACCTGGAGGTGGAACCGGGCACGACCCTGGGCATCCTGGGCCGCAACGGGGCCGGCAAGAGCACCCTCCTCAAGATAATCTCCGGCGTCTTGCAGCCCACGACCGGCACGGCCGAGGTCAACGGCCGCCTCACGGCGATCTTCAGCCTGGGGTCGGGCTTCAACCCAGAGTTCACGGGCCGCGAGAACGCCATGCTGAACGGCCTGATCCTGGGCATAGACCATCAGGAGATGCTGGAGCGGTTCGACGACATAGCGGCCTTCGCGGACATCGGAGAGTTCATGGACCGGCCGATCAAGACGTACTCGAGCGGGATGCGCTCGCGCTTGGGTTTCGCCGTCGCGGTGAACGTGGATCCCGACATCCTGGTCCTCGACGAGGCCCTTTCAGCCGGCGACGCGGCGTTCAAGAAGAAGGCTCTACAGCGGATGTACGATCTGCGCGACTCCGGCACCACCGTCCTCTTCGTCTCGCACAGCATGGGGATGGTCAAGCAGTTCTGCACGGACGCCATACTGCTCCACAAGGGACGCCTGATGACCTCCGGCAGCCCCGATGAGGTGGCGGACCACTACAAGGAGCTGCTCGAGAAGGCCGTGCAGAAGGATAGCCAGACCGACGGCACAGACCTTGGGCTTGACGACATGCTCGACAGTGAGGAGGAAGAGGATCTCGAGGGTGTGGGCTCCAGGGACGGCTCCGCACGCCCTGGCGGGGGTGCGAGAGGAGCCGGGATCCGGACCGTAGAGGTGCTCGACGAGAAGGGGGAGCCGGCCAGCACCGTGCGCTCGGGGTCCACGGTAACCGTCCGGGTGCACGCGCGCTACGCGGAGGCCGCGGAGAAGAGCGCCCTGGGCATTACCGCTGCAAAGCAGGAAGGCCGGGGTGGCCGTGTTCTCGACCGACACTAACCGGGAAGGAACCTCGCTCGGACCCAGGGAGGCTAGTGAAGAGGCGACCGTAGACTTCACGCTTCGAGGTGCCGCTGCAACCGGGCACCTTTACTGTAGACGCCGCCTTCTCCGTTCCCCAAGGTGAGGGCTCGTACCTGGACCGGGCTAAGGAAGCCGCGTCCTTCATGGTCACCCGAACCGGTGCACCCCCCGCTCGGCCGAAAGAAGCCCGAACGCCTACTGGCCCGAGCTGGAGCGAGCTCTCTGTCGGTGGCCTGGTCCATCTGCCCACGAGGGTCGAGGTCCACAGCCCCGAAGGCAAGCGAGAGAGGCCTAGAAAGGCCGCTCCGGAGCCGGTCGGGGAGCAGGAGGCTACCGAGGCCGCCGAGCGCCGGGCGGAGGAGCTGGACGTGGACCTGGAGTCGGTTGAGCCCACCGGCGCCGATGCCCAGGTCGTGGTCGAAGACGTGGAGCAGGCCGCCGAAGAGGAGGGCAAGGTTCACGCCACCGAGGCCGCCGAGCGCAAAGCCAAGGAGCTTGGCGTCGACCTCAGAAGCGTCGAGGGCACGGGCAAGTACGGTCGCATAACCGTCAGGGACGTGGACAAAGCGGCAAAAGCGCAGGCAAGCGACGGCTAAGCGGCGTGCGCCGGAGGTCTCGCTCAAGCGGGCGGCCTGAAGCCTTGGCTTTCCGCGTAACAGTCGTCATCCCCAACTGGAACGGTGAACGTTTCCTCAGGCTCTGCCTGGACTCCCTGCGCCGACAGACTTTTCCGGACTTCGAGACCGTCGTGGTAGACAACGGCTCCTCGGACGGCTCGTTGAGCCTGGTCAAGCGCGACTTCCCAGAGGTGCGGGCCCTCCCGCTCGGGAAGAACCGGGGCTTCTCCGCGGCAGTGAACGCCGGGATTGGAGCCTCAGGAGCGGAACTCGTGGCGCTCCTAAACAACGACACGGAGCAGGACCCGGGCTGGCTCGCGGCGCTGGTGCGCGCGGCGGACAAGCATCCGGAGGTGGGATTTTTCTCTAGCAAGCTGGTGGACTTCCACGACAGGAGGCTCCTGGACGGGGCAGGGGACGCCCTCAGGTTGAGCGGTCTCCCCTACCGCCTCGGGCACGGAGAGCGGGACCGCGGCCAGTTCGACACGCCAAGCTACGTCTTCTCGGCGTGCGGGGCGGCGGCGCTGTACCGCCGGGCGATGCTGGACGACGTCGGACTCTTTGACGAGGACTTCGTCTCCTACTGCGAGGACGGGGATCTGAGCTTTCGTGCCCAGCTCGCGGGCTACCATTGCCTCTACGTCCCCGACGCCGTCGTCTACCATGTGGGGTCGGTTTCCACGGGCGGCAAGAGGAGCGCGACTGCGACCCGGCTGGGTAGCCGAAACTCCCTGAGCTTGTTGGTAAAGAACCTGCCCCTCTCCGCGGTGCCGCACGTGCTGCCGTTCTTTGTCCTCGGGCAGCTCGCGCGGTTGCTCACCGCAGCCGCGACGGGCTCTTTGGGGGCGCACCTGCGGGGGCTTGCCGAAGCGTGGCATCACCTGCCGATCATGCTCGAGAAGCGGCACCGGATCCAGAAGAACAGGAGGACCTCGGACGTGAAGATCCGGGGCCTCCTCAGGGGATCGTCGCTCGCGGCCACGGCGAGCATCGCGCGCAGGCTGCGCGACCGGCTCTGCGCGCCTGGGGCGCAGGTAATTTGGCCTTTAGATCCCCTTGCTAAGAAAGCGGTTCAGTTTCCGGAAGACGCGCGGAGTCAGGCGAGCGATCGTCCCGCTCCTGGCTCCCAGGTAGGCGCCGAGCTCGCTGGGGAGAGCGAGGAGCGCCTGGTACACCGGTGAAGTTCTCCGTCGTCATCGTCAATTACGCCTCCTGGCCCCTCACAGTGCGCTGCGTTGAATCGCTGAAGGCGTCGGGCTACACCGGCTTCGAGGTCGTCATAGTGGACAACGACCGTCCGGAGCCGCCGGAGATCGGGAGCCCGGTACGTGTAATCCGGAACATCGGAAACGCGGGGGTGGCGCGGGCGTGGAACCAGGGGATCTCCGCCTCAACTGGGGAGATAGTCGTCCTCATAAACCCGGACACGGTCGTGGGAAGCGATTTCTTCGAGCGGGTGGAGGCGTTCTTCGAGGAGAACGCTTCGGCGGGGGTCGCGGGACCCAGGATCCTGGACGACGACGGCACCTTGCAGCTCTCTGCGCGCAGGGAGGTGAGCATGATCTCCGGCCTCTTCGGGCGCACCTCACTGCTGACGCGGCTGTTCCCCAGGAGCACGCTGGTCAGGAGCCAGTTCCCGGCGATCACCGATGATTCCGTCTCCACGCAGGCGGACTGGGTCTCGGGGGCGTGCATGGCCGTCCGGCGGCGGGTTCTGGAGGAGATCGGGCCCCTCGACGAGCGGTTCTTCATGTACTTCGAGGACGCCGATCTGTGCAGGCGGGTCCGCGAAGCCGGCTGGTCCGTGTATTACCTGCCGGAGATCCAGGTCACGCACTGGGCCGGCGGCAGCACCCGCAGCCGTCCGCGGGCGATCTGGGACCTGCACAAGAGCGCCTTCCTTTACCACCGCAAGCACGGCGCGCACGGCCCTCTGAACCTCTACAGCCTCCTCGTCCTCCTCGGGCTCTCTATGAGGGCGCTCGCGAAGCTGGCGCTCTCGTTAATACGCTCGTGATCAGGTTTCAGGTATTGGAACTAGGTAGCGCGTGCGTCGCGTCTGTAGGGGCTTTCGAAGGTGAACTAGAGCCTGTAGACAACCCCTGATGCCTATTGCCTGAAGCCTTTTGTGCGCTTTCTCAAAACCAGGTATATCTCCGTACCGAGCAGCTCTCCCCCCACGGGGCTCGCGAACTGGCGCTCGACCTCGAAGGTTTCCGAGAGCGTGCGCCGCAGCTCGCGGTGGTCGAAGCCCGTGTGATGGAAGTGGTACGGCAGCCCGGCCGTGATCTCCCTCACCGGGCGCCTCTTTGGCGGGCGTCCCACAGCCGCGCGCAGCACGTTGCCCGGCCTGGCGTCGAACGCGCCGTAACGCCGCGTCATCCTGAAGAGACCCTTTACTAGCGCGGGGAAATACAGCTCGTTGGGCACCCCCACGACGGCGGTCCCCTCTCCGGCCAGGTGGCGGTTGATCGCCCTTATTGCCCGCACCGTCTCCCGGCGCGGCAGGTGCTCGAAGACCTCGAGGCAGAACACGTAACGGAACCTGATCCCCTCCAGCTCCGCCAGAGAGGGTACTAGGACCACGTTCTCGAGGCCGGAGAGGTTATGCCTCGCCTCCTCGAGGAGGTCGAGGCGCCGGCTCATAGCAGTACACTCTGGCGCGCGGAAAACGGCCGGCGATGATCCTGGTAAGCTCGCCGCTCCCTGCGCCGAAGTCCAGGAGCTTGCCTGCGAAACCCTCGTCGAGGCCGTCCAGCACGGAGAGGGCGTCGCGCAGCCGCCGCCGCTGAAGGTAGCTCTTGAGCGGGTTCCTGTCACGGACGGTGATGTCGGAGTAGCTCGGCGCCGTCTCGCGAACCCCACCGGGCAGGGGCCGCAGCTCGAGGAACGCCCGCCGCGCGGACAACCCGAGGAGACTTATGACGGCCTGGGCCAGGCGGTAGCGCCAGCCGTACTTATCGCGCAACGCCCGGTCCGGATCTCGTGCTCGGCCCGGTCCAGGACGCGGGCCTCGGCCCGGACCTCTGCGCCGCGGGGACGTCCCCTGAAGCCGCTTGGGGCGAGCCCGACGCGCGGGTCGTTGCGGATGCGCCTGACCTTCCCCGACTCGACGTCCGTGAAGACGTAAACGCGCTCGTGGCCGGGGCCGAGCGCGAACCAGACAGGGGTCGAGACCGGCTCCCCGCTCTTGCGGAAGGTGGTCAGGCGCGCGTAGCTGTGGCCTTCGAGCAAAAGCGGCTCTCGTCGTTCAGCCTGCCGGGTAGCGGGGCAGGCTCTCCTCGGGCATCTCGCGTAGCGGCGGGGCCTTGCCGTCCCTCTCGGAGAGCGTCGGCGCGCCGGACGGCCACTCGATGCCGATGTTGGGATCGTTCCACAGCACTATCCCTTCGGAAGAGGGAGAATAGAACTCCGTGCACTTGTAGAAGAAGAGGGCGTCCTCGCTGGTGACGAGGAAGCCGTGGGCGAAGTCGGGCGGGACGTAGAACTGGCGCTTGTTCTCCGCCGACAGCGTCACGCCCGTCCACTCCCCGAAGGTAGGGGAGCCGACACGGATGTCCACCGCCACGTCGAAGACCTCGCCTCTGAGCACGGAGACGAGCTTGCCCTGGGGCCGGGGGTTCTGGAAGTGGAGGCCGCGCAGCACGCCGCGCGCGGAGTAGGAGAGGTTGTCCTGTACGAAGCGGCCGGGCAGGCCGGCCTCCTCGTAGCGCCTCCCGTTCCAGGTCTCCATGAAGAAGCCGCGCTCGTCTCCGAACACGTCAGGCTCGATGATCACGACGCCGGGGAGGCCAGTCTCGAGGACGTTCATACAGGTGTCTCCGGGTTCTCGAGCAGGTCGAGAAGGTACTGCCCGTAGCTGTTCTTGCTCATCGGATCCGCCAGCCTCTCGAGCTCTCCGGCGTCTATGTAGCCCCTGCGGTAGGCGATCTCCTCGGGGCACCCTATCTTCAGGCCCTGCCGCAGCTCCAGGGTCTCGATGAAGTTCGCTGACTGCATCAGGGACTCGTGGGTCCCCGCGTCTAGCCACGCCATGCCCCTCCCCATGACCTCGACGCGGAGCTGGTCGCGGTAGAGGTAGGCCAGGTTGGCGTCGGTGATCTCCAGCTCCCCCCTTCCCGAGGGCTCGAGGCTCGAGGCTATGTCCAGGACCTGGTTGTCGTAGAAGTAGAGGCCCGTGACCGCGTAGTGGGAGCGGGGACTCTTTGGTTTCTCCTCGATGCTCAAGACCGTGCCGTCCCCGTCGAACTCGACGACCCCGTAGCGCTCGGGGTCCCTGACGTAGTAGCCGAAGACCGTAGCGCCCTCCTTCCGGCTCACCGCGCTCTGCGAGTAGCTCGCCGAAGCCCTGTCCGTAGAAGATGTTGTCCCCGAGGACCAGCGAGACGTTGTCCGCCCCCACGAACTCACGCCCGATGACGAAGGCCTGCGCCAGGCCCTCCGGCTGCGGCTGCTCGGCGTAGGCGAAGTTGACGCCCCACTGGGAGCCGTCGCCAAGGAGCTCCTCGAAGCGCGGGAGGTCGTGGGGTGTGGAGATAACCAGTATGTCCCTGATGCCGGCCAGCATCAGGGTGCGAGAGCGGGTAGTAGATCATCGGCTTGTCGTAGACCGGCAGGAGCTGCTTGCTGACGGCCAGTGTGAGCGGGTAGAGCCGGGTCCCCGACCCGCCCGCGAGCACGATCCCCTTCACGAGCGCCGTCCTCCCAGGCCCAGCCTCTCGCCTCGATAGCTACCCGAGAGCACGCCCTCGCACCACGCCCGATTCCTCAGGTACCAGCGCACGGTCTTCTGCATACCGCTCTCGAAGGTCTCGTCCGGGGTCCAGCCGAGCTCGCGTTCTATCTTGCCCGCGTCTATGGCGTAGCGCCGGTCGTGGCCGGGCCGGTCCTCGACGAAGGTAATTAATGACTCGTGCGGCGCGTGTGGGGAGTCCGGAACCAGCTCGTCCAACAACCCACATATAGTCTTGCACCACATCGAGGTTCGTCCGCTCGTTGTGGCCGCCGACGTTGTACACCTCGCCCACCGTCCCGGCCTCGAGCACCCGCACCACGGCCCGGCAGTGGTCTTTGACGTAGAGCCAGTCCCTGACCTGGCGCCCGTCGCCATAGACAGGAAGCGGCTCGCCGCGCAGGGCGTTGTAGATCATTAGCGGGATCAACTTCTCGGGGAACTGGTAGGGTCCGTAGTTGTTGGAGCAGTTGGTCGTGAGGGTCGGTAGCCCGTAGGTGTGGTGGAACGCCCGCACCAGGTGGTCCGAGGCCGCCTTGGATGCCGCGTACGGCGAGTTGGGCCTGTAGGCCGTCTCCTCGGTGAAGAACCCTTCGGAACCCAGGGTGCCGTAGACCTCGTCTGTCGAGACGTGCACGAAGCGGAACCCCAGGCGCTCCTCGCCCTCGAGACCCTGCCAGTAGGCGAGCGCCGCCTCCAGCAGCTCCAGCGTCTCGACCACGTTCGTCTGGACGAACGCCTTCGGGCCGTCTATGGAGCGGTCAACGTGGGTCTCGGCCGCGAAGTTCACGATCGCGCGCGGCCTGTGCTCGGCCAGCAACCCTTCGACCAGCGGGCGGTCGCCGATTGAGCCGCGCACAAAGACGTGGCCGGGGTCGCCGGCTACCGGGGCCAGGGTGTCGAGGTTGCCCGCGTAGGTCAGAGCGTCGAGGTTTATGACTTTGTGGGTCCCCACCAGGTCGAGGACAAAGTTGCCCCCGATAAAGCCGGCGCCGCCGGTTACAAGGATAGGCCTGTTGCTTTCTTCCATAGCTTCCTTTTCAGGTTTCAGGTTTCAGGCTTCAGCAAATAAACCTGAAACCTGTAGCTTCCGAGCGTAATTTACTAGACGGGTGGTGAGGGCGCCACGCTGCTCCTTGAAAGGAGAAGCTCCGGCATGATACTTTGCTTGCGCTATGGTCTGCGGACCCCACACCTCTCTTCGCACGCCGCGAACTACGGATGCCGGCTCATTTCCCGGCCGGTTCGCTAGTGGTTAGTGGAGATCAAACGTTTCTCGTGAAAGGCAAGGTCTGACATTGGGCGTTCGGACGCAGGAGATGGGGCAGGGCGTTATCAGGAGGTACCGCCGGTGGCTGCCGGAGATCCCCGACTCGGCTATAGCCTCTTTAGGCGAGGGCGAGACGCCCCTAATAGAGGCCCCTACCCTCTCGGAGAGGGCGGGTGCGCGCCTCTTCTTGAAGTTCGAAGGGATGAACCCGACGGCCTCCTTCAAGGACCGGGGCATGACGGTGGCGCTGAGCCGGGCTGTGGCGGCGGGGAGCCGCGCGAGCGTCTGCGCCTCGACGGGCAACACCGCGGCCTCGGCCTCCGCGTACTCCGCGAGGGCCGGCATAAAGTGCTTCGTTGTGGTCCCCGCTGGCAAGATCGCGCTGGGCAAAGCCGTCCAGGTCCTCGCCCACGGCGCCGACATAGTCCAGATCGAGGGCAACTTCGACGAAGCACTCCGTCTCTCGCGCCAGCTCGCCGAGGAGCTCGGGGACGTCGCCCTCGTCAACTCGGTGAACCCGGACCGAATCGAGGGCCAGAAGACGGCAGCCTTCGAGGTCTGCGAGGTCCTCGGAGCCCCTCCCGACGCCCTCGTCCTCCCCGTGGGCAACGCGGGGAACATCACCGCGTACTGGAAGGGTTTCTCGGAGTGGCGGGAGGCTGGATACTCGGAGAACGCTCCTAGAATGCTCGGCTTCCAGGCCGAAGGAGCATCCCCGCTGGTCGCAGGCCACGACTTCGAGAACCCCGAGACGGTGGCGAGCGCGATCCGCATCGGCTCGCCCGCGAGCAAGGAGGGGGCTCTAGCAGCGTCGCGCGAGTCGGGGGGCCTCATCGAGAGCGTCACAGACGACGAGATACTCGACGCCCAGGCGCTGCTCGCCAGCGAGGAGGGCGTCTTCTGCGAGCCCGCCTCCGCCGCAGGCATAGCCGGCCTCTTGAAGCTCGTCCGGGAAGGGAGAGGACCTGAAGGCACGGTCGTAAGCGTCCTCACGGGGCACGGGCTCAAGGACCCTGACGCGGTGTTGAGCCGCGTGGAGCTGCCCGAGCCCGTGGAGGCGACGTTGGAGGCGGTAGGCGGGCGCATGGAGCGAGCGCTGCGGTGATCTCCGTCCGCGTCCCCGCCACCTCGGCCAACCTCGGCCCCGGCTACGACGCGGTCGGGCTCGCGCTCACTTTGAGCATGAGGATCGGGCTGGACAGGTCTCCCTATCCGGCCATCGAGGTGCGCGGCACCGGCGCGGAGTTGATCCCCCGCGGGCCGGAGCATCCCGCCTACCGCGCCGCCCGCTTCGTGGCCGAGCTCGTCGGAGAGTCTGACGTCCACTTCCGGCTGGTCCAGGAGAATGCCATCCCCCCCACCAGGGGACTCGGCGGGAGCGCCGCAGCGCTGGTGGGCGGGGCCGTCGCGGCCAACGATCTCTTCGGAGGCCAAATCGCCGCCCCCGACCTGCTCAACATAGTCTGCGAGCTCGACGGCCACCCCGACAACGCAGCACCTGCCATGCTCGGCGGCCTGGTAATTGGCACCCTCACGCCAGAGGGGGTGAGCGCGGTGCGCCTGGAGCCGAAAGACCTGAAAGTCGTCGTCGCCGTCCCCGACTTCGCCGTCTCGACCACAGCCGCCAGGCGCGCCCTGCCCGAGCGGGTCTCCCACCGCGACGCCGCCTTCAACGTGGGGCGCTCGGGGCTCCTGCTCGGCGCCCTCGCTACCGGCGAGTACGATCTACTGCGCGTCGCGATGCAGGATAGGCTGCACCAGCCGTACCGCTCCCACCTCGTCCCTGGCCTCGAGGACGTCATAGAGGCGGCGCTGGCGAACGGCGCCTATGGCGCCTGCCTCTCCGGCTCGGGCCCGACCGTCCTGGCCTTCGCCCCCGAGACGGCGGCTAGGCGGATAGCATCCGCGATGCGGGCAGCCTTCGAGACGCGGGACGTCGAGGCAAGCGCGTGGGCGCTCGACGTTGACCTGGGCGGGGCGCAGGTCGAGCCGCCGGGCGAGGTCCCTGCCCCCAGCCTGGAACCTATCGTGTAGGGGCGGTTCGCGAACCACCCCTACACGCGCCTACGATCCCGTCCAGTCGACGGTGGCGGGCATGCCTACGACATGGCCCAGGTCCGTAAGAAGGTATTGTCGGCTATCGCCTGCTCAGCTGCTGGCTGTGGAGCCGGTGAACTGCGATGTTCGGCATGGCCGTTACTCCCGGCCCCGCAGATGCTCTGAAAGTCCGACCCTTCGAGCTCCTGGCGCTACAGCCTCTGAAGCTCGAGCTCCCGCTGGTCCCGGGCTATGGCGGCGCGGCGAGAGATGCGGTCGTCGGTCGCCAGCTCGGGGTTGTACTCTTCCAGGATGTCAAGCCTCGCTGTGGTCCTCTGTATGCCGTCGGTCACCCTGCGTAGCCTCTCATCCCACTCGCGCTCCGCCGCGGACCCTACTACTTCAGCGTCATCCCGCATCCGGAAGAGCCTAGCTGCCAGCTTCACGTAACCCTCGTAGTTGTCCAGATACTTGTCGTAGTGCATGCGGAACATCTCGACCGTCACGCCGCCCGGTCTGCCCACCCGCGCCGGAGTGACGTCGTCGTCGGGGTGCGGGTGCCACACCGCGCGGCGCGACACCCCGTTGTCCGGGGCGGCCTTCGCGGGCCGAGACGACGACGTGGTGTTGGGGAAGTTCGCCGCGCGCGGCCGGTTTTCGGAGCCCCGCTCCTTCGCCGGCTCCTCTCTGTCCGCGCGCTCGCGCGTCCCTGGCGTGTCCTCGGACGGCCCATCCGGCAGGGACGAACCGACTCCCAGCTCATCGTCTGCGCCCCTTCCGGCGTTCCAGAGGGGACCGTGGAGACCGAGCTCGTCTATCCCCCTGGTCATCACGGCCGACGTAAGAGGCTCGCGTTCCCGGAGGACTCGCTCCTGCGCGCGATGCTCCTGTTCTGTTTCCGGGCTTCGGCTTTGTTCGCGCAGTAGCGCGAGGAGAAGAACCTGCCCCTCGCGAAGGTTCTCGAAGCGCTGCTCGGCCAGAATCACGTAGAGGTGGGCCTTTCGCAGGGTGAGAAGGGCGAAGATGAGGGTGGCTACGCTGATCGGAACTAGAGAACCAACTACTATCAGAAGTAGTGCTTCCGTCAAACCCTGCGCCTCCCTCGGATGACTCCCATACGATAACAGCAGTCGTAGCCGGATAGCAAGGGTTGATAGGCCCTGAGCAGCACTTTTCTGACCGAAAAGTAAAAAATTCTCGAATAGCCGCGGTTCCGCCTCCGCAGCCCGGCAAGCTCTCCCTGGAGTGCTGCGCTACCCGCCGGGCGTAGACTACCGTCGCCGCGATGTAGATACCGTCGAAGACGAGGATGGCGACGTAGAGGAAGGGCAGCAGGACCGAGCCGGCATAGTCAGAGTCGAAGAAGTTGCTACGGAGACACGGCAACAGGCTGATATGCGTTACCAATAAAGACCTCGTGGACCTGGCTCTATCCGTCGCGGCTCACCGAACAGGTGTCGAGGAGCTTGGAGTGTGGTTCGAGGAGCACACCGAGACGGTTTGATCGAAGCTGCGGTTTGTGGCGGGTTCATCCGGGTATACAGACTATGTGCAACTTGACAAAGCCTCTTCCGGTGTGTAACTCTTCACGCACTTGCGAGAGAGTGAGCGAGGAATTTTGAGCGAGGTTTCAGAAACGGCGCGGAAGAAGGTCTCGGGCTTGATGCTCAAGATCTCGCGCCTGCTCACTCCCCCCATCCACCCGCGAGTAGCCACGGGTGTCGACCTACCTGCCCTACGACTAATTACCGGGGCGGGCCGGGGCGACGCCATCCGGTCCGCCTAGAGTCGCCGGGCGGGACCAGCTCCCGTTCTCCGGCCGAGGGTTTCTAGCTCGCAGCAATTAGAAGGATGGGAGAACCGTGGAGAACACCGCATTTAGAGTCGAATACAAGCCGCGCACCGGAAGTGAAGCCATGTGCGAGGCGCTTCTCGACGAGGGGGTCGAGTACCTCTTCGGCTACCCTGGGGGCGCGATCATGCCGTTCTACGACGCCCTCCCCGACTACCCGCTAAGACACATTCTGGTGAGGCACGAGCAGGCCGCCGCGCATGCCGCTGACGGGTATGCCCGCGCGACGGGCAGGGTCGGGGTGTGCGTGGCGACGAGTGGTCCAGGGGCGACGAACCTGGTAACCGGCCTCGCGACGGCGCAGATGGACTCGGTGCCGCTCGTGGCTATCACGGGTCAGGTCGGCCGGCCTGCGATGGGCAAAGACTCGTTCCAGGAGACCAACGTCACGGGCATGACGCTGCCTTTCACGAAGCACTCGTTCCTGGTCGAGGACCCTGACGAGCTCTACCCGACGATGCGGCGGGCGTTCGAGATCGCGCGCTCCGGCCGCCCCGGTCCGGTCCTCGTGGACGTGCCCAAGGACGTACAGTTCGCGGCCTGCGAGCACAACGGCTACAGGAGGCTCAAAGAGACGCCCTCGCCGCTGGAGAATCCGGCGTTCGAGGCGGCGGCCCTATTGCTTCGGAAGGCGAAGCGACCTCTCATCCTGGCCGGGCACGGCGTCACGCTCTCGGGGGCGGAGATGGAGCTCAGGCTGCTCGCCGAACGCACCGGCGTGCCGGTCGTGACGACCTTGCTAGGGATCAGCGCGTTCCCCGAGGACCACCCGCTGTACATCGGCTGGCCCGGGATGCACGGCGCGGCGAGCGTCAACAGGGCGATAGACCGGTCCGACCTCCTCTTTGCCGTCGGGATGCGCTTCGACGACAGGATCACGGGTGCCGCGGACAGGTTCGCTCCGAACGCGAAGATCGTGCACATAGACGTCGACCCGTCGGAGCTCGGCAAGGTAGTGAAACCCACCGTCGGGATCGCCGCGGACGCGAAGCCGGCCCTGCGCAGCGTCCTCTCCCACCTCGAGAGCGGGGAAGATGGAGACGGATGCGACGAGTGGCGGGCTGAGATCGCCGCGAGCCAGGAGCCCGAGAAGCGGCGGGAGATGGACGCGCGGGACGAATACGGCCCGATCCGGATCATGGCCGCCATAAAGGCCGCGGCTGGCGAGGAGGTCCGGCTCGTCACCGACGTCGGCCAGCACCAGATGTGGACGGCCAAGTTCTTCGAGTTCACCAAGAAGAACAGCCACATAACCAGTGGTGGGCTCGGCACGATGGGCTTCGCGCTCCCTGCGGCGATGGGCGTGGCGTTCGCCTACCCCGAAGAGCCGGTGTGGGTCGTGGCGGGCGACGGCGGCATCCAGATGAACCTGCAAGAGCTCGCGACCATTAGAGACTTCGGGCTCGACATCAAGGTGGCTATCCTCAACAACGGCTACCTCGGGATGGTGCGCCAGTGGCAGCAGTTCTTCCACAACCGCCGCTACTCCGAGACTCCCATCACGGGCCCCGACTACGAGCAGTTCGCCGCTTCGTACGGGCTCTCCGGCAGGACCGTGCGTGAGGGCGACGAGGTTGAGGAAGCCGTCAGGTGGGCGCAGGAGCAGAACGGCTGCGTCATCCTGGACTTCCACATAGACCCCGAGGCGAACGTGTACCCCATGATCCCGAGCGGCATGAGCGTGCACGAGATGATCGAGGAAGATGACGCCTAGAGCCGCAACCGCCCTCAACCCTATCGAGCTTCGCCTGAGCGGCGGCATGCTCGCCCTGAACCGCCTGATCATGACCTTCCAGAACAAGCGGATGCCGGTCGCGGGTCTCGCCGTCGGCCGCGACGCGGAGGGGATGAGGGCGACGATCGTGCTGGACTGCCCGCCCGAGACGGCGCGCCGCTACGCCGCGCTGCTCTCAGGCCTCGAGGACGTAGAGGGGTTGGATCTCTCCGGCGACACCATCGAGGTCGCGCTGCTCGAGACGAAAGTAGAAGGCTGGCGCGAGTCGGCGGCGCGGGCGGGGATCGAATCCCACGAGGAGGGTGGTACGGTCGTGGCGTCGGGAGATCCGGAGCGCATGGAAGCCTGGCTCGGCTCTCTCGAAGTGGAGGACATCGTGCGGCTGGGGCCGGTGGCCCGGCCTGGGGACGGAGGTTAAATGGCTCGGGTATACCGCGAGGCGGACGTTGGGAACGAGATCGCGCAGAAGAAGATCGCGATCCTCGGCTTCGGCAGCCAGGGCCACGCCCACGCGCTGAACCTCAAGGACTCCGGCTGCGAGGTCGCCGTCGGGCTCTACGAGGGCTCCAAGAGCTGGCCGAGGGCCGAGGAGGCGGGCCTCCAGGTCAGGACCATCCCCGAGGCCGTCAGGTGGGCCGACGTGGTCATGATGCTGCTGCCAGACGAGAAGCAACCCGCCGTGTATCGGAATGAAGTGGAGCCCAACCTCTCTGACGGAGATCTCATGCTCTTCGCCCACGGCTTCAACATCCACTTCAACCAGATATTCGTGCCGCCGGAGGTGGACCTCGGGCTCGTCGCCCCGAAAGGCCCCGGCCACGTACTGAGGAGGCTCTACGTCGAGGGTAACGGCATGCCCGCGCTCTTCGCCGTCGGCAACGACGCCTCGGGCGAGGCGAGGGACCTGATCCTCTCCTACGCCCGCGGCATCGGCTGCGGGCGGGCCGGCATCCTGGAGACGACCTTCGCGGAGGAGACCGAGACGGACCTCTTTGGGGAGCAGGCGGTCCTGTGCGGCGGGTTGACCGCATTGCTCAAAGCGGGGTTCGATACCCTCGTGGAGGCCGGTTACCAGCCTGAGCTCGCGTACTACGAGTGCGTCAACGAGCTCAAGCTAATAGTTGACCTGATCTACGAGGGCGGGCTCGCGGGGATGCGCTACTCGATCTCGAACACTGCCGAGTACGGAGACTACACCGCGGGGCCGAGGCTCATAGACGAGAGCGTAAAGGAGAGGATGAGGGACATCCTCTCGGACATCCAGAGCGGGAGGTTCGCCAAGGACTGGGTACTCGAGAACGAGGCAGGCGGGGCGAGCTTCCTGGCGATGCGCCGCAGGGAGGCGGAGCTCAGGGTGGAGAAGGTCGGGGCGGAGCTGCGGGCGCTCGCCGCCGAGGGGGTCGAGGCACCAAGCCCCGCAGGAGGTGAGAACAGATGAAAGAGAGAAAGGCGTTCGGCGCCTCGGATGCCGAGTGGTGTTATCACGGAGGTGAGTTCGCCCGCATGGGCGACATCCGACTATCCCCGGCCACGCACGCACTGAACTACGGCACGGGGGTCTTCGAGGGGATAAGGGCGTACTGGAGCGAGAGCCGGGGCACCTTGCAGGTCCTCAAGATGCGCGAGCACTACGAGCGCTTCGAGAAGTCCTGCCGGATGCTGCGGGTCGGATTGCCGCACACGGTGGACGAGCTCTGCGACATAACGCTCGAGATCCTGCGCCGCAACGCCCCGCGCGAGGACACCTACATCCGGCCGCTGGCGTACAAGGCAGCCGAGTCGGTCGGGGTGAAGCTCGCTGTCGACGACGAGCTCTCGATCTTCACGGTCCCGATGGGCAACTACGTGGAGCTGACAGGTCTCAAGGTTTGCGTCTCCTCCTGGCGGCGCACCCCGGACACCGCGATCCCCGCCCGAGGCAAGTTCACCGGCTCGTACATCAACACCGCTCTGGCGGTCGACGAGGCGCAGAGGGCCGGCTTCGACGATGCTATCTTCCTGACGCAGGACGGCCACGTCTCGGAGGCGAGCGCGGCCAACATCTTCCTGGTCCGCAAGGGCGAGCTCATCACGCCGCCGGTCACGGCGGATATCCTCGAAGGCATCACGCGCGACGCGGTGATGGAGCTCGCGGAGAGCGAGCTCGATATGCCGGTTGACAGGCGCGACGTCGACAGGACCGAGCTCTACGCGGCTGACGAGGTGTTCCTCACCGGAACGGGATACCAGATCGCACCCGTCGTCCAGGTCGACGGCAGGCCCGTTGGTACAGGCGAGATGGGTCCCGTCGCCGCTCGCCTGCAGGAGCTGTACTTCAAGGCCGCCAGGGGCGACAATCCCGACTACGACCAGTGGACCGTGGCGGTCGAGGTTGCGGAAAAAGCGGCTGGGTGAGATACTGCCGCCTCACGTGAAGGAGAACTACTAGACACCTTGCGCGTCTCTCGCGACATCCTACGACTAACCAGGGTGGCCGCCGGGCGAATTACCAGCCCCGGTACCTAGCCGGCTGTCCGCGGCCACCAGCCACAGAGCCGCACTTTGACCGAGTTTCAAGCGTAGGAGGATGAGAGACATGCGTCGAGTAGAGATCTTCGACACCACGTTGCGGGACGGCGAACAGTCGCCAGGGATCTCGCTCTCGGTAGAGGAGAAGCTGGAGGTAGCCGAACAGCTCGCTCACCTGAAGGTAGACGTGATCGAGGCCGGCTTCCCGATCACCTCCGAGGGCGACTTCGAATCCGTATCCCGCATCGCCTCAGAAGTGAAGGGCCCGACCATCGCAGGGCTCGCCCGCATCCACGAGCAGGACATCGAGCGTGCCTGGGAGGCCGTGCAGTGGTCGAATAGGCCTCGTATCCACACCTTCGTGGGTACCAGCGACCTGCACATCGAGCACCAGATGCGCTCCGACCGCGAGGACATCTTGAGGCGGGCCGGCGAGGCGGTCCGCTTCGCCAGGAGCCTGTGCGGCAACGTTGAGTTCTCGCCGATGGACGCTACACGCACGGACATCGGCTACCTCGCCGAGGTCGTCTCAGCCGCGGTCGAGGCGGGCGCGGACGTGGTCAACATCGCCGACACCGTCGGCTACACCACGCCGGTCGAGTTCGCCGCCTTCCTCAAAGAGCTACAGGAGCGGGTGCCGGACCTCGCGAGATGCGTGCTCTCGGTGCACTGCCACGACGATCTGGGGATGGCGGTGGCGAACTCGCTGGCCGGCGTAGAGGTCGGAGCACGCCAGGTCGAGGTCGCGGTCAACGGCATCGGGGAGCGCGCCGGGAACGCCTCCCTCGAAGAGGTCGTGATGGCGCTCGTGACGAGGGGCGACCACTACGGTGTGGAGGTAGGCGTCGAGACGCGCCAGCTCGCCAACACGAGCCGGATGGTCTCGAACATGACAGGCTACGAGGTGCCGCCGAACAAGGCGGTGGTCGGTCGCAACGCTTTTTTGCACGAGTCAGGGATACATCAGGACGGGGTATTGAAGGACCGGCGGACCTTCGAGATCATGACGAAGGAGGACATCGGGCTCGAGGGCACTAACATCTTCCTCGGCAAGCACTCGGGCCGCCACGCTCTCAAGGACGCCCTCGAGGAGCTTGGCTACACTTTGGAAGGCGAGCTCCTCAAGCGAGCGTTCGTGCGGTTCAAGGAGATAGCCGACCACAAGAAGACCGTGACAGCGGCGGACCTGGAAGCCATCGCAGCCGACGAGGTGGGCTCGTTTGAGGGCAAGTTCGTCCTCGAATCCTTCAGGGTAGTTGCCGCGACAGGTCGCCAGAGCCGGGCCGCGGTCACGATCTCGCACGCTGAGCGCGGCACTTTTGAGGCCGAGGCCGAGGGCGAGGGCCCGGTGGATGCGGTCTTCCGCGCGATAGACGCAGCGACCGGCATCAAGGGTAGGCTCACCGACTTCCGCATCGACGCGGTGACCGGGGGCAAGGACGCCCTAGGGGAGGTGCGGGTCTCGGTCGAGTTCGACGGCCAGGATTACGCCGGGCGGGGTCTCTCCCAGGACGTCGTCGAGGCCGCCGCGCGAGCCTACGTGCGGGCCGTAAACGTGTACACCGCCGGCGGGGTGAAGGCCCCTTGGGAAACGTCGCAGGTAGCGCCGTAGAGGAGCGGCGCGTAGCCGCCGTCCTCCCCGGCTACGAGTGCCTGGGGGGCGTCGCTCCCCTGGTCCATCCGCCGGGGCTTAGGGAGCGTGCGGCGGAGGCGCAGGACGTGCTCGCGGCAGGGAGCGCCGCGCTCTCGGAGATACTGGGCGTCGAGCCACCCGAGCTCGAGGCGCTGCTCGTCGCCGACGCGGACTGGAACCGGGCGCCGCGTGAGAACGAACGCCCCTACCCGCCCGGCCTCCCATACTTCACCCGTGCCGCGAGGCCGCCCGCCCTCGTGCTGCCCGAGACGCTCTCCCCCATCTTCCGGCCTCGCACCGCCGCTACGGGCGCGCTGGTGCTCTGGCACGAGCTGGCGCACGCCTTTCTGCTGCGCGAGCCCCTCCCCCGCACCCCGGCCTGGCTCCGGGAGCTCGTGCCGCAAGCCCTCTCCGCGGCGGTCGCCCGCAGGACCGGTCTGCCGCTCGAGAGGCATCTGGAAAAGATAGACCGCACTCCCGGCTTCACCGCTCGTAGCTTCGGGGGACGGGCGGACGCGGAAGCGCAGATGGCGTTCCAGAACCTGCTGCTCGCGCTCGGGGACGCGGCGGTGGAGGAGTTTGGCGAGGGATTTTTGAGAGCCCTGGCGCGCGCGCTTTGGGAAGAGAGCGACGTCGTCGGCGAGGAGCGGGCCGAGGCGTTGCTGGCCGACTCTCTAGGTCCTGGCGGGCGCGAGTGGCTGGCGGCAAGGCCGGAGTTCTAGGAGGAAGATGCGCGACTCGTTCGACATATTGCTTCTCCCCGGCGACGGCATCGGCCCCGAGGTCGTCGGCGCGGCCATACAGGTCATGGACGCTGCCGCGGATCACTTCGGGGTCGAGCTCTCCTACGAGGAGCGCAAGGTCGGAGCCGCCGCGATCCGGGACGAAGGAGAGCCTATCTCGGAGGAGACGTTGGAGCGGGCGAAGTCCTCAGACTCCGTCCTGCTCGGGGCGGTAGGACACCCTGACTTCGACAAAGGAACGGTGCGTCCCGAGGCCGGTCTGCTCAGACTGCGCAAGTCTCTAGGGGCGTTCGCCAACCTGCGCCCCGTCGCCGCGATACCGTCGTTGCTCTCCGCTTCGACGCTAAAAGAGGAAGTTTTGAAGGGAGTAGACATCCTCATCGTCCGCGAGCTGACCGGCGGGGCGTACTTCGGGGAGAAGGAGGAGGGCGAGGAGAAGGCGAGCGATCTCTCCGTCTACACTCGCGAGGAGGTCGAGAGGGTGGCCCGCGTCGCGTTCGAGGCCGCGGAGAAGCGCAAGGGAAGGGTAACGTCGGTTGACAAGGCAAACGTCCTGGCGACGAGCCGGCTGTGGAGGGGCGTGGTCGAAGATGTGGCGGGCGAGTACCCCAACGTCGCCCTGGATCACGTCCTGGTAGACGCAGCCGCGATGTTCCTGATCCGTGACCCCGGGAGGTTCGACGTGATCCTGACCGAGAACCTCTTCGGCGACATCCTCTCGGACGAGGCGGCCATGCTCCCCGGCTCTATGGGGATGCTGCCTTCCGCCTCTCTTGGCGAGCCCGGCGCTCCGGGCATCTACGAGCCGGTTCACGGCTCGGCCCCTGACATCGCGGGCAGCAACAAGGCGAACCCCTACGCCGCGATCCTCTCCGCGGCGATGATGTTCCGCCACTCTCTGGGGCGCCCGGACGTGGCCGGAGCGATCGAGCAGGGCGTCTCGGTCGCGCTGGAGGCGCATTACCTGACCCCGGATCTGGGGGGAAACAAGTCCACGGAAGAGGTTACAGATGCCGTGAGCAGGTGGGTGGCGGCGGGGGAAGGCGTGATATGAGCATAAGATTATTCGACACGACCCTGCGGGACGGGACCCAGCGCGAGGGCGTGAGCCTGACCGCGGAGGACAAGGCTCGCATAGCGCACGAGCTCGACTCCCTGGGGGTCCACTACGTGGAGGCTGGCTTCCCGGCCTCGAACCCCAAGGACCTGGAGTTCTTCGAGGGCTTCGAGGCCTCGGATCTCGAGAACGCCAGGCTCGTTGCCTTCACTCGCGCCCGCCGCCCTAACGGGAGGGCGGAAGACGATCCTGCGGTTACGCTGCTCGCCGGCCTCTCTGCCCCCGTCGCGTGTATCGTCGCCAAGAGCTGGAGGCTGCACGTCGAGAAGGTCTTGCGGACCACGCCGGAGGAGAACCTGGAGTCCGTGAGGGACACTGTCGCCTACCTCGCCGGGGCTGGCAAAGAGGTCATCTTCGACGCCGAGCACTACTTCGACGGCTTCCGGGACGACCCGGAGTACTCTCTGGCGGTGCTGCGGGCCGCCGCAGAGGCCGGGGCGACGACCCTCGTCCTCTGCGACACCAACGGGGGAACACTCCCGACCGAGCTCAAGGCCATCGTCGCGCGCACCGTTAGGGAGTTCCCCGAGGTGGAGGTCGGGATCCACACCCACAACGACGGCGGGTGCGGGGTGGCGAACGCGCTCGTCGCGGTCGAGGCGGGGGCGACGCACGTCCAGGGGACCGTGAACGGCGTGGGCGAGCGTACCGGAAACTGCGACCTCGTAACCACCATCGCCAACCTGCAGCTCAAGATGGGCCTCAAGGTGATAGACGACGAACGTCTCGAGAAGCTTACCGAGACCTCGAACTACGTCGCCGAACTCATGAACCTCACCCCCGACACGCACCGGCCCTACGTCGGCCGCAGCGCTTTCGCCCACAAGGGCGGGCTGCACGTCGACGGCATCAGACAGGACCCGAGGACCTACGAGCACGTCGCGCCCGAGCGCGTTGGCAACGTCAGACGCACGCCGGTCGGAGAGCTCTCGGGGAAGAACTCGATCCGGGCTAAAGCCGAAGAGCTCGGCCTGGAGCCTGGAGACGTTACGTCCGTCCTCTCCGCCATAAAGCAGCGGGAGTACGAGGGCTACCATTACGAAGCGGCCGACGCTTCGCTCGCGCTGCTCATAGGCCGGACGACAGGCGAGGCGAAGCCCCTCTTCGAGCTCGAGAGCCTCCGAATCATCTCCGAGAAGCGGGCCGACGGCGAGACGACGGTCGAGGCGACCATAAAGCTCTACGTCAAGGGGCAGCGCGAGATCTCCACCGCCGAGGGAAACGGTCCCGTCAACGCCCTCGACAAGGCCCTGCGACAGGCCATAGAGCCGCATTACCCGGAGCTGAAGGAGATACACCTCTCCAACTACAAGGTCCGCATCCTCGACGAGCACAGAGCGACCGCCGCGACGACGCGGGTCCTAATAGACTCGACTGACGGCAAGCGTGTCTGGGGCGCCGTGGGGGTAGGCGAGAACATCATCGAGGCCTCCTGGCAGGCGCTCGTGGACGGGCTCGAGTACGGTGTAAATAGGGATGTGTAGTAGGGACGGTTCGTGAACCGTCCTTACACGAACCGTCCTTGATCAGTCGTCGAACGGACCGCCGCTGAGCTGGACGGGGTCGTTGCCGCCAACGCTCACATCTACGCGGACCTCGCCATCGTTCCGAGGCGGCGGGCTACTGTTGCCCCCAGAGGGCGCGCCTCCAGGCTCTCTGGTCGGGGGAGGGCTCGACGGGGAAGGGCTCGACGGGGAAGGGCCTGACGGGGAAGGGCCCGACGGGGAAGCAGTGCCATCCTGACGGGCGGGGGCCTCGATGCTGGCGGTATTCCTCCGGGACGGTTCCGCGGTCGCGGGCCTCCTGTCTTCGCGGTCTGAGGCGGCCGACGCAGTCGCTGCGGGTGATGCCGGGGCCTTCGCGCTTGCGGAGCTCTGGGGCATTGGATCCGCCGCCTTATCCTCGGCCGCAGAGGCGGAGCGGTCGGAGTG
This sequence comes from uncultured Rubrobacteraceae bacterium, assembly GCA_963819315.1. Lineage (GTDB taxonomy): Bacteria > Actinomycetota > Rubrobacteria > Rubrobacterales > Rubrobacteraceae > JALYGY01. The sequence goes on along the minus strand of CAWFVR010000017.1, from coordinate 36,610 downwards.
CGACTTACCTTTCTCGTCGGCCGTACTCCGTTGCTTATCGGCCTCGTTCGTACCTTTTTGCTCATCGTCCTGCTGCGGGCTCTGGACGCTGGCGTGCTCCTTTGGGCCCGCGGGAGAGGCCTCGGGCGCCTGGGAGATCAAGGGTTCGCGTACCTGGGAGACCGCCGACGGCCGCTCATCTCCCGCGACGGTGAGCGCGAGGGCCACCACGGCCGCGCAGAGGAGCAGGAACACAGCAGAGCCGAGGTACAGGCGCGCGTCGAAGCCCGCGGGAAGCGAGATCGGTCCGGCCTCTTCTTCGTCCCCGGTCGCGTCCCGGCTGTTCGCCGCACCACCCAGGGCGGTCAGGATGTCGTCGAGGGAGTCATCCTCACTGGGGCCGACGTACAACGGGTATGGGGGCTCCTCGGAGAGAGACCGCCGGCGTTTGAGCTCCCCGACCATCGCGTCGGCGTCAAGGTGAAGGAAGCTGGCGTAGGTCTTCAGGTAGCCCTGCATGTACACGGCGGGCAGCACGTCGAAGTGCTCCCACTCCAGATCAGCCAGGTACACGGCACGGATCTTGGTCGCCTCTTCTACCTGTTTCAAGGAGAGACCACGCCTCTTGCGGGCCAGCTCCAGAGTCCGGCCTATCTCGAGGGGGGCGTTGCTATCTCCGCCGCTCATGTCCGCCATACCAGAAGTCTCTCTCGCAAGTGATCCACGCCTCACCCATGATACCCCCGAAGCGCTCAACCTCACACCCCGCAGGGATCATTTTTCCGTCAGCCGAAGAGATCGGGCTGCGCTCCGCCTCCTCCGCGGAACGCAGCGGTCGAGAGCTTCGGGAAGCGCCCCTCTCCCATGCCTGCCCTGCGGCAGCTTATGGAGAAGAGCTGGGCGATGTGCTTGGCGAAGAGCCCCTCCCCCCTCATGCGCGATCCAAAGCTGGCGTCGTTGAGCTCGCCGCCGCGCATCGAGCGGATGCGGTTCAGCACCTTGTCTTTCCGTTCGGGGAAGTGGCAAGCCAGCCAGTCCTCGAAGAGCGGCGCAACAGCGTAAGGGAGCCGCACGGGGACGTAGGCGGCGAAGGTCGCTCCGGCCTCCGCAGCGGCGGAGAGGAGGTTGGGAAGCTCGTGGTCGTTGAGGCCTGGTATCACGGGCGCCGTCATCACGCCAACGGGGATGCCGCCCGCGGCGAGCTTCTCGACGGCGGCCAGCCGGCGGGCGGGGCGGGAGGTCCTGGGCTCCATGATCCGCCGCAGGTCGTCGTCCAGGGTGGTGAGCGAGAAGGCGACCGCGGCGGCATCGTGGCTGGCGAGCTCGGAGAGGAGATCCAGGTCGCGCGTGACGAGGTAGTTCTTGGTGACTATGACGACAGGGTTGCGGAACTCCGCGAGGACCCCGAGGCAGCGGCGTGTGATCCGGAGCCTCCTCTCGACGGGCTGGTAGGGGTCGGTGACGCCGCTCATCGAGAGCACCTGTGGGTTCCAGCGGGGAGACAACAACTCTTTTCGCAGCAGCTCGGGAGCGTCTTGCTTCACCAGGATCCTGCTCTCGAAGTCCAGGCCCGCGGAGAGACCCAGGTACTCGTGGGTGGGGCGAGCAAAACAATAAACACACCCATGACTGCATCCCCTATACGGGTTGATGCTCGCGTCGAAGCCGATGTCGGGGCTGTCGTTGCGGGCGATGATGGAGCGCGAATGGTCCCGCAGGTAGACGGTCTCGGGACGCGGTTCGTCGCCTTCGATCTCGTCAGGCTCGACCTCTATCCTCTCGAAGCGGTTCTTCGGGTTGCCGGCAGCCCCGCGACCGACGATGCTCCTCCGTGGATCCTGATCCTTCACCCACCGATTCTAATGGCGAGGACCTTCGATACCACCGCGCGTTTTGCGCTGCGAGATAGCAGCTACCAGTCTTCGCTCACTCCTTCGCCCCTCATAAGGCGTTCGAGGCGTGAGATCTGCTCCCTGGTGCCGAGGATGATGAGGGTGTCGCCGGCGCGAATGCGGTCGCTGGCGGAAGGGCTGGTGTCGAAGGTGCCCTCACTGTTGCGGGTGGCCAGGATCATGGCGCCCGTCCGCTCCCCGATCCGGAGCTCGCCGATGGTTTGACCGGCGATAAACGAGTCCTCGGGCACGCCGAACTCCTCCAGCCTGAACTCGAGCCCTTTCTCGCCCCGGGTGACGATGTCCAGGAAGTCCACGACCAGAGGCTGCGTGGCGAGCGAGGCGAGGCGCCTGCCGCCGACGGCGTAGGGGGAGAGGGTGCGGTCGGCACCGGCTGTCTCGAGCTTGGCGGCGCTCTCGTCCGAGCTGGCCCGGGCGACGATGTTGAGCTTCGGGTTGAGCTTTCTGGCCGAGAGCACGACGAAGACGTTGTCCGCGTCGGAGTCTACGGCTGCCACCAGCCCCCTGGCCCGCCGGACGCCAGCGTCCTCGAGTACGGTGTCGTCGGAGGCCTCGCCGAGCAGGGCAAGGTAGCCCTCCACCAGGCACTCCTCGATTATCTGCGGCTCCTGGTCGACCACGACGAAGGGCACGCCCTCGCGGGCGAACTCGCGCGCGACCTGGCGCCCTACCCTACCGTAGCCGCACAGAATGTAATGTCCATTGAGCTTGCCGATAGCCGCCTGCATCCGCCTCCTTCCGAAATAGCCCCTGATCGCGCCCTCCACAACAAGCTCCACGGAGGAGACGGCCGCGTAGAAGAGGGTGCCCACCCCGGTTACGAGGAGGGCCATGGTCCACAACTGCCCCGTCGTATCGAGGGGGCGTACCTCCCTGTAACCTACGGTGGTCAGCGTGATCACCGTCATGTACAACGAATCGGTGAAGCTCCAGCCCTCGAACACCATGTAGCCCAGTACACCTATCACCGTGATGGCGCCGAGCGCCAGAAGGGCCCTCTCGATGCGCCTCACAGCCAGCCGCGGCTCGTAAACCGTCCTCTCCGAGACACGCCTGTTGCTCGATCCGTCGCGTTCCACCATCGCCAGCTATTATAGTGGGACGCCCCGGATACCGGCTTATAAAGGCAGTATCTCCGCCCGTACTTTTCCTTCCTGCACGCGCAGCAGCGCGAAGGTGTGGCGCGGCTGGCGCCGCCTGTCGGTCGGTCCTCAGGCGGAACCGGGGCCGGCTTGTGCAAGGCGCTCCGGCCATCGTGCCGGTATCCGAGACGGTGCTCTATACTTGTTCGCATGAGGCCCATAAGCTTCATATCGGACTACGGCCTCACAGACGTGCTGGTGGGGACCTGCAAGGGCGTGATGATAGGCATCGCGCCCGGAGCCCCCATAATAGACGTGACCCACACCGTCCCCGAGTTCGACGTCATCAGAGGAGCGGAGACACTGTTGCACGCCACCCGGTACATGCCCGAGGACAGCGTCTATCTGGCCGTGGTAGACCCGGGGGACAACACCAGGAGGCGAGCGCTCGCCGCCGAGGTCCGCAGCGGCGCCTACCTGGTCGGCCCGGACAACGGGCTCCTCCTGCCCGCGGCCGAAGCCCTTGGCGGCATAGCGCGGGTGGTGCACCTCACCAACCCGCGCTATCATGTGCAGCCCGTCTCCAGCACCTTCCACGGCCGGGACGTCTTCTCCCCCGTGTCGGCTCACCTGGCCGCGGGAGCGGATCTCGACGATCTGGGAGAAAGGGTGGATCCGGCCTCGATGGAATCACTCGACTTCCCCGGGTTCCGGCGGGAAGCCGACGGGGGTCTCGCGGCCGAGATAATCAACATCGATCGTTTTGGTAACGCCCGTCTCTCCGTGATGCAGGAGGACCTGGACCTCCGGTTCGGCACGCCCCTGGAGATCGGAGTTCGGGACGAGGTCATCCAGGCGAGCTACGTGGAGACCTTCGGGACAGCGGAGGACGGTGACCTGGTAGTGGTCCCCGACTCTCACTGGCGCCTGAGCCTCGCCGTGAACAAGGGCAACGCCGCCCGAGCCCTTCTGCTGTCCATCGGAGAAGAAGTTCACCTCAAGCCCTCGGCGAAGAGAGCCTGATCTCGCTCACTGTTGAGGGTGGCCGGTGATCTCGGCGTCTATCTTGTCCTCGAAGCGCAAGTACTCCCGGGTATCCCGGTCGAAGCGCACCGCGAGCTTGCGCTCCTTGAAGGGGTACTTGCGGTAAACATCCACACGCCCGTCTTCGACCTCGATCACGTTGTAGCACGGACGGGTGTTGCCCCTGAGGCGCAGGGTCGAGGCCGTCCCTGCGTTCACGATCAGCATGTTCTCCAGTCTCCAGGTGTACGGCACGTGCTTGTGCCCCGAGAGAACGAGATCCACCTCCGTCTCTATGAGCCTCTCCAGAATGTCCCCGGCGTCGAAGATGATGTTGCGCTCGCGCCCGGTCCCCGGGAGCGGGATGAGATGGTGGTGAACGACGAATATCTTGAGTTTGTCTCCCGCATCGGAGAATGACCTCTCGATAAACTCGTAGTGCTCCCGGCCCACCTGCCCGTCGTTGAGGTCCGGCTCCGAGGAGTCCACTCCCACCAGGATCACCTCGTCGAGATCTATGACCGACTGACGCTCCCCGAAGAGGCGCTCGAAGTGGACGTAGCCGACGTTGCGCGAGTCGTGGTTGCCCGGGATGACCATGATACTCTCGCACTCGATACGATCGATGTACTCTGCGGCCTGTTCGAACTCCTCCCTGTATCCCGCGTCGGTGAGGTCCCCTGAGACGACGACCGTCGCCGGGTTCGAGCGGTTGATCTCGATGATCGTCCGGTCCAGAAGCTCGGGGATGAAGCGCGCGTTGCCGCAATGGATGTCGCTGATCTGGCAAATCGTCAACCGGCCATTACCCATGTTCCGCTCCAATTCCGGCGTCGGCCTCTTACTCGGCGGCCTGGACAGGGGACTTATCGGGGATGCCGGCCAGAGCAGCTCCCGCTATGCCCGCTTCGTTTAGCATCTGCGCCCTGACAATGGGGGTGCGCGCCGTGAGATGCGGAAAGAACTTCTCGCTCTTCTTGCTGATCCCTCCTCCTATCACTATGAGGTCGGGCCAGAGCAGGTCCTCTATTTTGTGAAGGTACTCGTCCAGGCGCCCGGCGTACTTTTTCCAACTCAAGTCATCGCGCTTGCGCGCGCTGTCAGAGGCGCGGTGTTCAGCGTCCTCGCCCCTGATCTCGATGTGTCCAAGCTCCGTATTTGGAAGGAGGCGTCCCCCGACGAACAAAGAGGTGCCTATCCCCGTGCCAAGCGTGAGCATGAGCACCACGCCATCCTCCTCCCTCCCCGCTCCCCAGCGCATCTCGGCCAGCCCCGCCGCATCGCCGTCGTTGATCACACGCACAGGGTTGCCGAGCTCTTGCTCGAGCCTCCCCTGCATGTCAAAGCCTATGGCCGACTTGTCGATGTTGGCAGCGGTCTGTACAACCCCGCCCTTGATCACAGCAGGGAAACCGGACCCCACGGGACCATCCCACCCGGATTGCCTCACTACCTCGACGGCGGTCTCCAGGATGGCCTCTGGAGTAGCGGGCTTCGGGGTCTTGATACGCACTCTCTCGGCGAGCAGTTCGCCGGTATCCGTGTCCACGGGCGCGCCCTTTATCCCGGAGCCGCCGACATCTATGCCGAATACGTTCATGCTTCCTCCAGACCCGTAACCTCGCCTCTATTCTTATTCTAAAGGACGCAGCCCCCGAGGCTACCCGGGGGAGGCGAGGTCTCACTCGATGGCTCGAACTATCCCGAGCCGGGGCGCGAGGCCTCGCGGAGCGCTTCCAGGGCCTCGGAGGATTCCATGCCGGCTGCTTGCAGCAGGTCTATGGCCGTCGATCGGATCTGGGCGACGAGCGCGCTGGTCTCCAGGTCGTTGCTCTTCTGGAGCACCGATGTGGCCTCCCCCGCAGCCCCGAGCGCGAACTGGCGGGCATCGTCGAGCGTGTGACCAGGCCGCTCCAGGTTCCCGGCGAGGGCCTCCACCGCGAGGGCGAGCCCCAGGATCGCCTCGGCGAGCTCTCCTGGCGCGGCCCCTTTCTCGCGCACCAGCGTGACGGCAGCGCGAGCCAGCACCCTGGTGTCGCGCGCTGCGAGGTCGAGCTGGTCGGCCGCGGCGACGTAGTAGCCAAGGTGCCCGAGATGCCGCCTGCGCGGCGGGGAGAGGCGGGCTATCTGGTACCCGCCGTCGAGCTCCTCGCGCAGCCGCGCCACCGGGGCGTCGATGCGCCGCGCTTCGGAGAGCGCCGCTTCGGCCAGCTCCAGGTTCCCGCCGATCAGGCCGGCGGCCGCGTTCCGCAACGCGGTGGCCAGGTCCTCCAGAACGGGCCGCGCCGCCTGCCTAGCGCGCGTGCTCGGGTTACTCGGGAACACCGCGCTCACGGCCAGGGCAGCACCGCCGCCCACGAGCGCCTCGAGGAACCTGTCCGGCGACACCCCGGAGGTCGTGGGATCGAGGCCGGCCACCAGCACCGCCGAGACCCCAGCCTCGGTGACGAACATGATCCCGCTCCGGATCAAGAGCGCGGCGAACATCGCCAGACCGACTATGACCCCGGTCTGAACCGGCCCCGTGCCGATAGCGAGCATGATCAGGTCCGCGACCGTAAGCCCCACGGCGACGCCAAGGATCCATTCCGCAGCGCGCTTGAGCGTCTGCCCGGCCACCGCGCCGACCGAGATCACAGCCGCTATCGCCGCCACGAAAGGTTGCTCATGCCCCAACACCAGCGCCGCCGCGGACCAGGCCAGGGTCGCCGCTACCGCCGTCTGCACGACAGGCCAGCTCCCGACACGCAGCCGCGCAAGCGCTCCCTCCAAGTTGGCGCGAACCGCCGACAACCCTCTCTGCCTCGCAACGACCAGAGCACCAGAGATAGCCATCACACCTCCCTTCAAACCTCGTTCGCTTCGTCTATATGCCAACGGCATACACTACACACCAATCTAGCACCACTTGCGCGGCAAACAAGAGGTTCGAGCGGGCTTTTTGAGCGTGTTGTCAAACTGTTGCTAAATCGTTACCAAGCGTTGCCAGGCTGGTCGCGTGAAGATCAGGAGCGTGTGTGCCCGTTGGCGCGGAGTGTGGCGCTCACCTCGGCGCAGGTCCTCAGCAGCATCCCGGCGAGGCGCTCCTCCTGGCCGGCGAACCGCGCCGTCGGCACGGGAATGCTGAGCGCCGCGACGACGGCGCGGGCGTCTCGTATCGCTGCGCTGCTAGTATCCCGTATCGTAGTAAGGGGTGTCCCGTAACGTGAGACACAAGGGGCCAAGAAGCGGCGGAGTATTCGCACATGTCGTACACAAGCGATCCGTCAACCCTGGTAGGTGGCTTGGCCATGTAAAGATCTGGAGATGCGAGTCGAATGTTTTGCATTCAAAAATGCGTGAAAGTTTGGCAAAAGGGTATCAACATAGAGGATAATGAGGAGGAGCGGCTGGCCGAGACTAAGACATACAACGAATAGTGGTTCATAGGATCTTTCCATAACGCTCGGGGAAGGGGTGGGATGTCTACTGGAAACACCAACGCAGGTAGAGGTGGCCAGCGAACGTTCGTAAAGGTCGCGGCTGCGATCACGGCGACGGGGGGCTTGCTCTTCGGCTACGACACGGGTGTGATCTCGGGGGCTTTGCTCTTTATAAAGGAGGACCTCGGGCCGCTCTCGGACTTCGTACAGGGTCTGATAGTCAGCTTCTTGCTGGTCGGGGCCGTGGTCGGCGCTCTTTCGGGCGGACCGCTCACTGACCGATTCGGCCGCAGGTGGACTGCCCTGCTGGCTGCCATTATCTTCGCCGTCGGAGCCCTGATCGTGGCCTTGACGCCCACCGTGGTAATTCTGATCTTCGGCCGCTTTGTGTTGGGTTTGGGCGTCGGCCTGGCCTCGCTCGTCGTGCCGCTCTACATCGCCGAGATAGCCCCGCCTGACACGCGTGGGGCGCTGGTTTCGCTCAACCAGCTCATGATCACGATAGGGATCCTGGTCTCCTACCTGGTGGGCGTCGCGTTCACTCCCATCGAGGGGTGGCGCTGGATGTTCGCGGTGGCGATAATCCCGGCGCTGGTCCTGGGCGTCGGGATGTTTTTCTTGCCGGAGACCCCGCGCTGGCTCTACGAAAACGGCTTCGCGGAGAGGGCCCGCGCCGTGCTGAGGCGGACGCTGGCCGGCGACGAGGCCGAAGTGGAACGGGAGATTGAGGAGATCGAGGAGATCCGGCGCGTGGAGCAGGAGCAGGAGCGGGTCGGCTACGCAGAGCTTCTCAAGCCCTTCATTCGGCCAGCCCTCATAATAGGTATAGGTCTGGCCATCTTCCAACAGATAACCGGCATCAACACCGTCATCTACTACGCTCCGACGACGCTCGAGGCCGCCGGCTTCTCGGCCGGAGGCGCCATCGTCGCCACCTCTTTAGGCGTTGGCGTGGTGAACGTCGGGTTCACAATCCTCTCCCTATTTCTCATAGACAGGCTGGGACGCAGACCGCTGCTCCTGATCGGGGTCGCTGGCATGGTCGTGAGTCTGTTCTCTGCTGGGATTGGTCTTCAGGCTCGGGGCAGATTCGCCCTCGCTCGGGATCCTGGCGACGGTGTGCCTGGGACTCTACATCGCCTCCTTCGCGATAAGCCTGGGGCCGGTCTTCTGGCTGATGATCTCGGAGATTTACCCCTTGAACGATCCGCGGCAAGGCCATGAGCGTGGCCTCCCTCGCCAACTGGGGCTCCAACTTCATCGTCTCCCTGACGTTCCTGCTGCTCATCAGCGCCTTCGGCCAGACCGGCACATTCTGGCTGTACGCGGCCATCGGAGTGATTACCTGGCTGTTCGTGTACTTCCTGGTGCCTGAGACCAAGGGCCGAACCCTCGAGGAGATAGAAGCCGACTTCAGGGGCACGCCGGTCGCCCCAAGTGACGTGGGTTAGTCAGAAGAGGGAGCCTAGAGCAGAAAGGAGAGCCTATGAGTTTTCGTGGCGCGATCTTCGACGTGGACGGCGTCCTGGTCGACTCGCCGCACGAGCAGGCCTGGCGCGAGGGCCTGCAGCAGCTTATGGAGAACGACTGGAGCGACATCCGGGACCAGACGTCCTACGCTCCCGAGAAATTCACGCCCGAGGTCTACCAGAGGGTGATGTCCGGCAAGCCGCGCTACGCGGGCGCGCAGGCCGTGCTGGAGTACTTCGGCGTGCCCGACGCCGAGAGGCGCGCCCGGGAGTACGGCGACCGCAAGCAGGTGATGATAGTAGAGCTGATCGAGGCGAGCCAGTTCCACGCCTACCCCGACGCTCTGCGCTTCGTGCTCGCGGTCAAGGACGTGGGCCTGCGGATAGCGGCGGCCTCCTCCTCCAAGAACGCCAACGCGTTCCTGGAGAGGATCCGGCTGGACGAGTTCGCCGAGGAAGAGGGCCTGAGTTACGACTTCGTGCGGCCCGGCTACACCCTCCTGGACATCCTGGACGCGAACGTCAGCGGGCGGGACTTCGAGCAGGGCAAGCCGCACCCGGAGATCTTCCTGACCGCGGCGGAGGAAGCTTGGCGTCTCGCCGGAAGAGAGCTTCGTCGTCGAGGACGCCGCGAACGGCGTGCAGGCGGCGAAGGCCGGCAACATGGCAGCCCTCGGCCTCGCGCGGGCCGACGACGAGGAGCTTCTGGCGACGCGGCGCCGACCTCGTCGTCACCAGCCTCGACGACGTCTCCCTCGATGCGCTCGCCGAAGGTCGCCTGGAGCGGAAAGGCACCAGCTAACGGAGCGACACATCTCTCCTCGACCGTAGCGGGAGACTCTCGGCCAGGGGTTAACCTGAGATAGAGCTCTCACGATAGCGGCGGGCCGGACGTGCGGCGCCGGTGTGTCCGTCGGGGTGGCGGGCCGACGCCGAAGGGGTGGAGCAGGAGCTCCGGAGGGACAAGGAGGTAAAGGATGAACGCCATAGGGGTGGACGTGGGCGGGACCAAGATCGCCGCCGCGGTGGTTTCCCCGGAGGGCAAGATCCTGAACGAGGTCAGGTACCCGACCCAGGCGGTCCCGCCGAACCGGTTGATAGAGACCATCGCGCGGGCCATCACGGAGGTGAAGGACGGCTTCGAGGTTGGCGGGGTGTGCGTGGCCGTTCCCGGGCTCATCCTGGCCGCCGAGAACAAGGTCATCTTCGCGCCCAACCTGCACGAGATAGAGAACATCCGCCTGGACGAGGAGCTGGGTGCCAGGACCGGCCTGTCGGTCACGGTGGAGAACGACGCCAACGCGGCGGCCTGGGGCGAGTTCCGCTTCGGAGCCGGCAAAGACGTCGACCACCAGGTCTTCATAACTCTAGGCACCGGGGTCGGCGGCGGGGTCATCACCCACGGGGTGCTCCTCAGGGGCGCCCAGGGAGCGGGCGGGGAGCTGGGGCACGTGACCCTCGACCCCACGGGACCGCGCTGCGGTTGCGGCAACCGCGGCTGCCTCGAGGCGCTCGCCTCTGGCACCGCCATCGGGCGCAGGGCGCGGGAGGTCGCCAACGAGAAGCCACGCTCGGCGCTGGGGCAGCTCGCCATCGAGAGGCAGGTGCTCGGGGAGGATGTGACGAGGCTCGCCCAGGAAGGGGACGAGGCGGCCATCTCGGTCCTGGAAGAGACGGGGCGGTGGCTGGGCATCGGCCTGGCGGGGTTCGTGAACATCTTCAACCCGGAGGTGATCCCCATCGGCGGCGGCGCCTCGAGGGCGGGAGAGTTCATCCTGGAACCGGCCCGCGAGGAGGTGCAACTCAGGGCTCGCTCCCCTTCACGCGACCTTGTCGAGATAATGCTGGCCACCCTGGGCCCGGAATCCGGCGTGCTCGGCGCCGCCGCGCTCGCCCGGGGCGAAGACGGGGAATACGTGCTGGGTCCCTCCAAGCGCGTGGCGTGAAAGTGGCGTAGACGGTGGCCAGGCACATTGGTGATCTGCCGCACGCGCTCGAGGACGGCGACGGCTGGCCCGGCGACCTGGCGGGAAAGCGGCCGGCCGTGTTCCTCGACTACGACGGCACGCTGACGCCCGATCGTCGACCGGCCCGAGGACGCGCTCATCTCGGAGAGCATGCGCGACGCCGTCCGCGAGCTCGCCGGGCGCTGCCCCGTGTGCGTGGTCAGCGGGCGCGACAGGCGGGTGGTCCAGGAGCTCATGGGCGTAGACGACCTGATCGTCGCCGGCAGCCACGGCTTCGACATCTGGAGCCCCGCGGGCGGCGAGATCCAGCGCGAGGAAGGCGAAGATTTCGCGGAGCTGCTCGAGGAGGTGGAGGCGCGCCTGCGCGAGGAGCTGGGCGCCGATCGATGGCGCCCTCGTCGAGCCGAAGAAGTCCTCCGTCGCCGCCCACTACCGGCTCGTCTCGGAAGACGAGCGGCCGGAGGTGGGACGGGTCGTCGAGGAGATCCTCGCCGAGCACCCCGGCGAGCTGAAGGTTACGCCGGGCAAGATGGTCTACGAGATCCAGCCCAACATCGACTGGGACAAGGGGAAGGCCGTCCTGTATCTGCTCGACGCGCTCGACCTCGACCGCGACGACGTGGTGCCGATCTACCTGGGCGACGACATAACCGACGAGCACGCGTTCGAGGCTCTGGCAAGGCGCAGAGGCATCGGCGTCTTCGTCGGCCGTGCCGACGACCCGGAGGTGGCCGGGCGGACGACCTCCGCCGACTACGTGCTCAACACGTTCGAGGAGGTGGAACGGTTCCTGAACGCCCTCGCGCGCTGATGGCCGCGAGCGATGGATGCACCGGCAGAGCTGCTAGACAGGCTTCGGACGAGAAAGGGAGGATCTCGCATGACGAACTGGACGCTCGCCTACGACCGCTTCGAGCCCGAGGAGGAAGGCCTGCGCGAGGCGTTGACCTCCACCGGCAACGGCTACTTCTGCACGCGGGGCGCCCTGGCGTGGGCCGAGGCCGACGGGGTGAGCTACCCTGGCACCTACACCCACGGCGGCTTCAACCGGGAGACCACCATCATGGCCGGGGTGCCGGTCCTCAACGAGGACCTGGTCAACCTCCCGAACTGGCTCCTCTTGGAGCTGCGGATCGAGGGCGAAGAGGCCATCGGCATGGACAACGTCGAGCTGCTCTCCTACCGTCACGAGTACGACGTCCGCAACGCCATGGTCGTACGCGCACCAGCGCATCCGCGACAGGGCGGGCCGGGAGACGACGCTCGAGACCGAGCGCTTCGTCAGCATGGCCGACATGCACCAGGCGGCCATGCAGTGGACCATCACGCCCGAGAACTGGTCGGGCAGGGTGGAGGTGATCTCGGCGCTGGACGGCAGGGTCACGAACAGGGGCGTCGCCCGTTACCGGCAGCTCGAAGGGCGGCACCTCGACCCGGTCTCCCCCAGGACGTTCGGGCCCGAGATCATCGCCCTGGAGGTGCGGACCCGCCAGTCGCACATCTACGTCGCCGAGGCGGCCCGCACCCGCGTCTACGGCGAGGAAGGACCGCTCGACGTGGATCGCAGCCTCTACCAGATGCAAGACTACATCCACCAGGTGCTCTCCTTCGAGGTCGAGAGAGAAGGAGCCCGTGCACGTCGAGAAGATGGTCGCCTTCTACACCTCGCGCGACACACGCCATAAACGAGCCGCTGGTCAACGCCGGCAAGGCCGTCAGCCGCTACGGGACGTTCGATGAAGCCTTCGAGCGCCACGCGCGGGCGTGGGACGAGTTGTGGGAGCTCTGCGACGTGCGCGTCCCCAAAGACGAGCGGGTCCAGCTCCTGCTCCGGCTGCACATCTCCCACATCCTGCAGGTCTGCTCGCCGCACACCGCCGACCTCGACGCCGGCGTCCCCGCCCGGGGCCTGAACGGCGAGGCCTACCGCGGCCACATCTTCTGGGACGAGCTCTTCATCTACCCGTTCCTCAACTTCAGGCTGCCGGAGATAACGCGCGAGCTCCTGATGTACCGCTACCGCCGCATGGACGAGGCCAGGGCGGCGGCGCAGGGAGGCCGGCTACGAGGGGGCGATGTTCCCCTGGCAGAGCGGCTCCGACGGTCAGGAAGAGACCCAGACAGGTGCACCTCAACCCCAAGTCGGGGAAGTGGGAGCCTGACCTCAGCCACAACCAGCGGCACGTCAGCGCGGACATCTTCTACAACGTCTGGCGCTACTACGAGGCGACAGGGGACTTCGAGTTCCTGCTCGACTACGGCGCGGAGATGATGCTCGAGATCGCGCGCTTCTGGGCCTCCATCGCCCACTTCAACCCGGAGACGGGACCGCTACGAGATCCACGGCGTCATGGGCCCTGACGAGTTCCACGAGAAGTACCCTGACTCGGACGAAGAGGGACTGCAGGAACAACGCCTACACCAACGTGATGGTCGCCTGGCTCTGCGGGATCGCCCTGAAGGTTCTCGACCTGCTGCCCGAGACGCCGTCTGGAGGCGCTGCGCGCCAGGATCGGGCTGACCGACGACGAGGTCGAGAAGTGGGACGAGATGAGCCGCAAGATGTTCGTACCGTTCCACGGCGACGGGCTCATCAGCCAGTTCGAGGGCTACGAGGATCTGGAGGAGCTGGACTGGGACCACTACCGCGAGAGAGTACGGCAACATCCAGCGGCTCGACCGCATCCTGCGCGCCGAGGGAGACGACCCTGACAGGTACAAGCTCACCAAGCAGGCCGACGCCGTGCTGCTCTTCTTCCTCTTCTCCGAGGACGAGATCAGGCGGCCTCTTCGAGCGGCTGGGCTACGATTACGCGCCTGAGATGGTGCAGGAAGAACATCGAATACTACGACCGGAGGACCTCCCACGGCTCCACCCTGAGCTTCATCGCGCACGCCGGCATCCTGGCCGAGATCGACCCCGAGAGCTCGTGGGAGCGGTACATGGTCGCGCTGGAGAGCGACGTCGGCGATGTGCAGGGCGGCACCACCCAGGAGGGCATTCACATGGGGGTCATGGCCGGGACGCTGGACCTCATACAGCGCGGCTACCTGGGCACCGTGATCCGCGACGGGGTGCTCCACTTCGATCCCAAGCCGGTGGGTAACCTCGACGGGTTGTCGTTCCCCATGCAGTTTCGCGGGACGCCGCTTGAGGTCTCCCTCGAAGGGGACACCCTCGCTGTCGCATCGCGCGGCGAGGGCTTCGGCCCCCCCGTCGAGGTCCGCGTCGGTGGGGAGGCGCGGGAGATCGAAGCAGGCGAAACGCTACACCTTCGGCGCTCTGAGGTGCGTGTGGGCTCGGCCGGCCTAAAGACAAATCCTAAGGAGGAGGTGCGTGGTGGAACGCATAGTGATCTTCGGGGCCACGGGGGACCTGACGGCCAGGTACCTCATGCCCGCCCTGACCAAGCTCTACGAGGAGGGCAAGCTCCCGAGCGGCATCAAGGTCACCGGGGTCGACAGGAGGGAGTGGGAGGACGGCAAGAACGGCTTCAGGCGTTCGTCCTGGATAGCCTGGAGAGCCATGCACGCGACGTATCCGGCCGGCGCCCGCGCGCGGATGGCCGATCGAGGTCCTCGAGTACCGGACCGCCGACGTCACCGACGCGGGGAGCGTGTCTCGGCGCTCTGCAGCCGCTTGACAGGCCGATCCTCGCCTACCTGGCGCTCCCGCCTGCGGTCTTCGCCCCGACGATCGAGGCGCTGAAGGAGGCCGACCTGCCCGAGGGTAGCAGGGTCGCCATCGAGAAGCCCTTCGGGGAGAACCTCGAATCCGCCCAGGAGCTCAACCGGCTGCTGCACGGGTTCCTGCCGGAGAAGGACATCTTCCGCGTCGACCACTTCCTCGCCTGGCAGCCGTTCCCGACCATCATGGGTCTGCGCTTCGCCAACGGCATCTTCGAACCGCTCTGGGACCGCAACTATATAGAGCGCGTCGAGATCCACTGGGAGGAGACCCTGGCGCTGGAGGGCCGGGCCGGCTACTTCGACCACGCCGGAGCCTTCAAGGACCTGATCCAGAACCACCTCCTCCAGCTGCTGTGCCTCACGGCGATGGAGGCCCCCACCGCCCTTCACCGGCGCAACCTGCGCGACCGCAAGGTGGACCTGCTCAGGTCCATCCGGCGCTCTCACGCCCGAGGAGGCCGCAACTCCGGACCGTCCGCGCCCGCTACGGCGCCGGCGCCGATCGGGGAGAGGCACATCCCGGCCTACGCCGACGAAGAGGGCGTGGACCCCGGCCGGGAGACCGAGACCTTCGCCCAGGTCACGTTCATGATCGACAACCTGCGCTGGGCGGGGGTGCCGTTCGTGCTGCGCGGCGGCAAGGCCCTGAGCCGCTTCCGGGGTGAGATCGCCGTCCACTTCAAGCCGGTGCCCCACCTGGCTTTCCAGCGGGCGGGCGAGCCCCAGGCCCAACGTTCTCCGCCTCCAGCTTGCGCCGGACAAGGTGTCCCTGAACCTGAACGTCAACGGACCCTACGACCCCTTCGACCTGGACCAGATAGAGCTGAGCGCGGACTTCGCTCCCCAGGAGTTCTTCTCCGCCTACGATCGCGTCTTCGAAGACCTGCTGGAGGGCAACAACACCCTCTTTGTCAGGGGCGACGAGGCCGAAGAGGCCTGGCGGGTAGTCCGAGCCGATACTGGACGCCTGGAGAAGGTCAGGTTCCGCTGCTCGAATACCCCGCCGGCTCGGACGGTCCGGACGAGGCGTCGCTCCCGCCGGAGCAGGCGGGCCACGAAAGCCGGAACACGCAGGGCATGTGAATGGAGCGGCGTTGGCGCCGGGATCATAATGAGGCACTGCCCGACTTGGAACTGGCACGGAGAGGCTGAAAGGTGAGATGAGCGAGCCTTTGCAACTTACGACCCTGGGCGAAGCTCTGGTCGTGATGGACCCCGTCTCCAGAGGGCCTCTCAGGCACGTCGGCGGGTTCGAGAAGAACCTGGGCGGGGCCGAGCTGAACGTGGCCGTGGGCCTCTCGCGGCTCGGGCACAGAGCCGGATGGGCGGGGCGGCTCGGCGACGACGAGTTCGGGAAGGAGATCCTGGCCTTCGCGCGCGGAGAAGGGGTTGACGTCTCCCGGACAAGCCTCGACTCCGAGGCACCCACCGGCCTTTACTTCAAGGAGTGGCGGGCCCTGGGCCAGCTGCGCGTCCACTATTACAGGGCGGGCTCGGCGGCGAGCCGGATGCGGTTCGACGAGCTCGACCTGGAGTACCTGCTCTCCGGAGAGATCCTGCACCTCACCGGCATCACGGCCGCCCTCTCCGAGAGCTGCCACGACCTGATCGAGCGCCTCATCTCCGCAGCCAACGAGCGCGGCGTGACCGTCTCCTTCGACGTCAACGTGCGGCGCGGCTGCTGTTCGAAGGACGGGACCCGCGGGAGGTTCTGGGCCCCCTCGCCGCCCGCGCCGACCTGCTGTTTCTCTCGGACGACGAGGCGGAGCTCCTGTTCGGCGGGAGCGATCCGGACTACGCCTCAAAGAGGCCCGGCAGGATATACGGGCCGAGACGGTGGTCGTCCACCGGGCGGAGGGGGCCTTCGCGGTGGAGGAGAGCGGCGTCTCCGAGATGGCAGCGCTACCCGGTGGACGTGGTCGACACCGTGGGGGCGGGCGACGCGTTCGTCGCCGGTTTCCTGTCCGGACGGTTGCGGGGGTGGAGCACTGAGGAGTGCCTGGACATGGCGAACGCCTGCGGAGCGTGCGCGGTTACCGTTCCAGGGGACCTGAAGGGACTTCCCACGGCCGAGGAGGCCCTCGCGCTGCGGCGCGGCCTCGGGTCCGAGGACGCCGAGCGATAGAGAAGGGAGACTGCGAGATGGAACCCGACCGGACCCTGAAGAAGCGTGGAGTCTGGGTCTGCTGGCCGTGGTGCGCGGGGAGTCGCGCTCGGCGGCGCTGGAGGTCGTCGGCGCCCTGGTCGAGGGCGGCGTCCTGGGCATCGAGATCACCTTCACCACCCCCGATGCCCCGCAGGTCATACGGGACCTGGACGAAGAGTACGGCGATCGCATCCTGCTCGGCGCCGGCACTGTGACCACGCGCGAGCAGGTGGAGCAGGCCGCCGAGGCCGGGTCCACCTTCCTCGTCAGCCCGGGTTGCGACCCAGAGCTCCTGCCCGCGATGCTCGGAACCGGGCTTCTGGTGCTGCCTGGCATCCTCACCCCTTCGGAGGTCATGCTCGCCCGCTCGCTCGGCGCGCAGGCGGTGAAGCTCTTCCCGGGCTCCTCTGGCGGACCATCCTACCTGAAGGCCCTCCTTGGCCCTTTTCCCGGCGTCCCCTTCGTGCCAACGGGCGGCGTCTCCCTTGAGAACATCACCGACTGGTTCGCGGCCGGCGCCGTCGCGGTGGGAGCCGGAGGCGCCCTGGCCCCGCCGTCGCTCGATAGGCTCGACCGCGGCGAAGTAGTCGAGAACGCGAGGCGGTTCGCGGAGGCCGTGCGTGCGGCCAGAGGCTAGGGGCGATTCGCGAACCGCCCGTACTCGTCCGCCAGACGCCCTCGCCGGTGAGTCGATGTCATCGGGGGTTCAATTACAGATAAGCTGCATCAGCCAAGCCTCTGGAGTATCCTCGACATCTCTTCCTCACCATACGCCCGCAGCGCGGTGGTTCGCACGTTGCCCAAAGAACCGATCTCCAGAAGATGGGCGCTCATGGCTTCGTCGTCTGGGGCTGTGAAGATGGCGACCATGTCGTAGGGTCCGGCGGTCCAGTAGGCCTGCTCGAACTTCAGCCCGTGCTTCTGGGCGAGATCGGCACCGCTGTCGGTCCGCTCTATGGTCTGCCTGACGTTCCTTATGCCTTGCTCGGTCCAGTTCACCAGGACCACGTAAGTGGGCATCTACACTCCTCCTTTCCCGCACGGGATGCCCGGCGGGAGTCGACTCTTTTCACCTTACCCATGATACCTGCGAGCGAGACCCGTAGGGTGCCGCCCCGGCGGGCCTTGCGCCGCTCAGCAAAGCGAAGTGCGCGTGGTGCTCTAAACTCTCTAATACATGAGACTCACTGGTCAGCAAAGCTCGTGAGAAGACGGAGGCGAGCGCAGGGTGTGCGTAGCACCAGGTCCACGCCCGGGGCGTGGTCCTACGGGGTGCTGGCCCTTGACTCTGGGAGAAAGTCGCGGCGCTGCTCTGGAGCAGTGCCTCGAGAACTCTCACGATTTTTCCATTCCACGAGTTCTGGCGCACCCGCCTCCCCAACACCACATCTTGTGGTCGAACACAGCGCTGGTCCGCGTGGGCTATCCTGCTTATGACAGAAAGCGCGGAGGCGGGGGGAGCAGAATGTCCGAGCGCGTGGACCAGGATGACGGTACGCCCAGGGTGTCAAGCCGGCTGGAGAGGCGCGTGAGCGCCCTGGAGGGTTTACCTGGGCAAGCCGAGCCGATAAGCGTTCTCAGGTTGCTGAACACCGAGGAGCTTCGGCTAGCGCTAGCCCTCATCGAACGGGCCAGGGTACTGCCGAACGGCGAGGTGGGCGACCCGGAAGCGTTCCGGGAAGCCACGCCGGAAGAACTGGAGGCACTGGAGCACTGGAGGCAGCTTTACGGCGAGCCCCTGGATCATCTGGAACTGGCGGAGGAGTTACTGGACCGGGTGGGCGAGACCCACGGCTGGCGCTCGCCCGAGGCCCTGGAGACCGCCCTCCTCCTCAAGCGCCTCGAGCTGCCCAACGAGAGCCCCTGGTTCGTCGGGAAAACGGCCGAGGCGGTCGTGGTCCTCTACGCCGAGATGGAGGAGCACGGAGTAGGGCTTGGCGGGGCGTCCTTGCATCCGCACTTGCGGGCAGCTGTCCGGCGCCTGGAGCGACTGAAGGAGATGGACCGACTCGCTCCCGAAACTCAGGCGCCTCCCGAAACGGAAGGCCCGCTCGAGGCGGTGGAGGCCCCGCAGAGAGCGGAGGAGCAAGAGAGCCCGAAGTCCACGTTCAACACCGAAGACTCCCACGAGACTCCCGAGCACCAGGCTGTGGAGGAGCACCAGCCTGCGGAGGAGCAGCCGCAGCGTAGGCGTTCGTGGTGGCGAGAGTATTTCGGATTCGACTAGCCGGCCCTTGCGCGAAGCGCTTTATGTCGCCGATTCTTGCCAGCGCACAACCAGGACCGGGCAGTGGGCATGCCTCACGACGGAGTAGGAGACACTGCCCATCAAGGCCCTCTTGACCCCACCCAGACCCCGGCTGCCCAGCACCACCAGCCCGGCCTCTATCTCCTCGGCCAGGTCGACGATCTCCGCGTCCGCTCTGCCCACCCTGAGGTGCGCCTGAGCAACCGTGCCGCCTGCCGCTTCCACCTTCTCGACTTCCGCGTCGAGCACCTCTCGCGCTATCTGCTCGAAATTCGCCTCGCTCTCCGCGTACTCCTGCGCGACCCGGGTCTGGGCGACCATATCCAGGTCTGTTACGGCCGTCAGGTAGAAGTCCTCCCCGACGTGGACCACATGCAGCTCCGAGCCGGTCTTCTCGCACAGTTCCACGGCAGCCTCTGCCGCGCGGGACGCCTCCTCCGAGCCATCGATCGCCAGCACTACCTTCGTAGGAAAGATGCTCATCCCAAGAACCCCCTAGAATCGGTCTCTCAGCCTCATTGTTCCTGCCAGCATCCCAGCAGATTACCGTATCCGGCCCCGCCGAAGCGCTCGGCCCCCACTGTCGCGCGGGAAGGAGCTGGCGAGGGAAGTGTCTCCGCCTTCGTCCGGGTGCAAGCCAGCGAGAACATCGCACGCCCGACAGGCGGCCCGAGCCCGCGATTTCATCGGAGAAACGTCAGATATCCCACAGGTTCGGTCCTTCGCTGAAGGTGCTCCTGACGGAAATCCGTGAGACCTCGTAGCCAGCTTCCTCGACGGCGCGCTCGATCGCCTCCTGTTCCGCCTCACCTCCCTCGAATGATACAGCGACCACATTGCCAGACGGATCAAACCTGACCTCGGAGACATGCTCTAGCTTCCCGAGCGACTCTTTGAGGTCTTCCAGGTCTGCGTCTTCTTTGTCCGCCGGTCTGTTGAAGTAGACGTGGACGTCTGTCATGGATTGGCTCCTTTCTATCAACCGTTGCGACCTGAGAGCGCGGTATGGCTTGGCATCTGGATCCTCTTCATCCGGTGACTCTCCCATCTGGCATTATCCCCGAAAGTTCACCTCGCAACCGCGAGGCACCGGGCGAAGGCGGCGCGTAGCGCTAGAGCAGTTTAATCCTGCGGACGGCGGGTAACTTAAGAGCAAGGAAAAGCGAAGTAGCATTTGACATATCATCGGAGGGGTGCCTGGATGTGGATGATGCGCTTATCTTGATCGTGGACGATAAACCCTTCAATGCGGACCTTTTCGTACGGGTTCTTCGCAGGTGCGGCTATACCAACGAATTAGTAAGGGTTGGCGACGGCGTTGAGGCCCTGGACTACTTGTTCGGTAGGGAGGACCACGCCGATCGGGACGTTGGCGTCAAGCCCCGACTGATTCTGCTGGACCTGAACATGCCACGGATGGGTGGCTTGGAGACACTTCAGCGGTTACGCGCCGACGAACGGACGAAGCTATTGCCGATAATAATGCTGACCGCGTCAGACAATTCCGGGGACAAAGCGGAAGCCTACCGCTTGGGCATCAATGGCTACGTCGACAAATTGTCGAATGTGCCGTTCCCTGAAATGGTAAAGCGGATCGCCGACTACTGGCTGGGCCTGAACGAACCCGCCCCGACATAGCGGTAGACCGACTGCGCGGGCCGCCCTTGGTAGGCCCCTACGAAGGTAACCACTCTGGACCGTCAGGCGGCAAGGCGGCGACGTCTTCGTCCCAAACTAGCCACGATCGCAGGAATTTTTACCCGCCGGCGTACTGCCCGAACTTGGTGAAACGACGATCGGCGTGATCACCCGCCAAATCGCAGAGTCGAGCGCGCTTTCGCCTTGGCCGCCTCTTCCTCCCTGTCCTTTGGCGCTGCAGTAGTTTCGAGCGAGGCGAGCAACCGCTCCGAGATTCTCGCGATGTCTTCGACCGCAGAGTAGAAGGCTGCCTCGTTTGTCTTGGACGGCTTGTTGAAGCCGGTCACCTTCCTCACGTACTGCAGCGAAGCGGCGTTTATCTCCTCCTCGGTTGCCGGTGGTTCGAAATTGAAAAGAGTCTTGATGTTCCTACACATAGAACTCGGCCTCCAGACCAGGTGACCAACCGCATGACCCGTTCGCTATGAGTATCTCTTCAGGGCAACAGACGGTGGAAACAAGCTTCCAGCTCATAGCTACTCCTCGTCCCTGTCGATGGGACAGCGCGCAGTCCAAACCATGCCGCCGGTGCGAACTGCCCATCAGTCATGCAGATAATGATACGCAAGATACGGATCGGCAACAGAGTCAGAGTTCCTGTGCTTCCTGCAAATCATAGGGTGGCCGACGTGGTTCAAGGGGCAGTCGAAGCGAAGTTCCGGTGCGTATGAGAATGCCAGGATGAGAGCGGATCGCAGCACTATTGCACTGTGACGTGCGAGGCCGGCGAGGAGGCCGCTTTGCCAGGCGTCAAACCACGGGGAGGACCGGGGCGGCGTTACGCTCGGGGCGAGCGAGAAATCGAGTTATCGTCCACGGCGGCCGGTGAAGAAGTACCTGTAGGCGACGAAGGCGATAAGCGCCACGAGCACTATCGGCCCGAGCAAGGTGGTGAACAGCAACGCGAACAGAATCCTGAAAAGTCCGAATCCTCCGCGCCCTCTGCCAAAGCCTCCTCTGCCAAAGCCTCTCCTCAGGATCAGTAGAAACTCGTCTGAGAGAACGCTCACGAGCGGCGATACGGCGTACAGAGCCCACTGAAGGTCACCTGCTGCAATCGCGTGGAGGTAATCCATAACGCCAGGTGCTCCCTAAGCCGCCCACCGTACTTATCTACTGGCGTTATACCAGAGCGGGACGTGCGGGAAAGCGAAAAAGGCTATCAGAAGGTGGGTGAATAGCCGAAGGTGCTAGCCATCCCCCGAACGGTCATCCCATCTTTCGTGCCACCTCTGGTTCTCTTCCTCCTCGCGACGGAGGTGCTCATCCAGCTCGCGTAGCCGTTCGCTCATCTGCCGGAGGTGGCTGTCCATTTCCCGCAGGTGCTCCCTCATTTGCCGCAACCTTTCTCGCTGCTGGATGCGCTCGGCTCTCTCCTCGCCCTCTGGGCTTGTCATGAGAGATCAACCTCCCCTTGGTGTGCCTCGTCTGTCAGCATGTCGATGTCTGAGACGTTCGCGACCAGGACGCGGGTGAAGGCCCGCTATCAAGCCCACCATACACCGACATCCATGCGGAGGTAAAATCACCTCGAGTTGCCTTGGTGCTGACCTCGACGCGGAGACGAGGTTCCCGAGGCAGAGGGAAGGTCGTAACCGTGTTGCACCAACGGGCCGATGGTGTGGTTATGACGAGGAGTACACGTCCGTGGGCAGTGCGCTATGGGACGGCGCTTGCCATCGTCGGGCTCGCGCTACTCGTCAAGCTGCTGCTTGCTTACTTGATCGACGAACGGACCCCTTTCCTCCTGTTCTACGTCGCCGTGATGGCCAGCACCCTCCTTGGGGGTCTGGGGCCGGGAATGACGGCCGTGGTGCTGTCGACCTTGGCCACAGATTTCTTCTTCGTGGCTCCCAATTCACTGCTGATACAGAGCGGCGAGCAAAACGTAAGGCTGGTCATCTTTTTGCTGGAGGGGGCAGCGATAAGCGTACTCTGCGTGAGGCTGATCTCCGCCCGTAAGCGGTCGGAGAGTGCGCTGGAGGACGCTCGTCAGAGCGAGGGACTCCGTCGCAGCGTAATAGAGCAGGCGATAGAGAACATCTTCCTGGTCGACGTGGAGACGCGCCGCGTCCTCGAGGCCAACGCTGCGCTGCAACACTCTCTGGGCTACGCTCCCGAAGATCTCAAAGATATGACACTCTACGACATCGTAGCTCACGACAAGGAGAGCGTGGACCGGAACATAGAGCGCGTTCTGGAGTACGGGCGTTACGTAATGGGCGAGAGGAGCTACCGACGGAAAGACGGAACTCTCTCGGAAGTGGAAGTCAGCGCCAGCGCCATGAGCTACGGCGGCAGAGATATCATGTGCGTCGTCGCCCACGAAGTTACGGACCGTAAGTGGGCCGAGGAGGCGCTTAGGGAAGCCCGAGTCGCCGAAAGGAGGCGCATGGCCCGCGACCTGCACGACGGGGCGTTGCAGGACCTAACCTACGCCCTGGCAGAAGCGCAGATAGTCCAGGATCTCTCCCAGAACCCGGAACTCAACGCCAGGATAGAGCGGAAGATCGAGGCCCTCAGGCGGGTAGAGCGGGAGCTCACGAGCGCCGTTTACGACCTGCGCCAGGAGGAAGCCCGTGGGGTATCCCTGGTCCGCTCGGTGGAGGCGCTGGCTGAGCTCAACCATCAGATGGGTCCGAGACTGACGATAGCCATCGACGTGGGCGAGGGCTTCCCTGACGAGCTGCCGGAGGCGGTGAGCAAGGAACTCTTGCGTGTCGTGCAGGAGGCGCTTACCAACGCCAGGCGCCACTCCGGAGCCAATACCGTAAGGGTGAGCTTGAGGGCGGAAGGAGACGACCTGGTGGCGGAGGTCGCCGACGACGGGCGCGGATACGGGCCGGGAGTTACCCCCGGCATCGGCCTCGTGAGCATGCGTGAGAGAGCCGCCGTCCTCGGCGGCGAGCTAGAGGTGGACAGCAAAGCCGGCGAGGGCACCATCGTGCGGTTACGGATACCGGTGTCTGGCCTCCCGCGAGTAAGCTCCGGCACTACTAACGGGGACCGAGGCAGCTAAGGGAGCACGCGAGCGGTCGCAGCGAGGCAACCTCATTTTTTTCTCGTGGCCATCAGCTGGCAGGATAGTTCATAACTTCCGCAAGAGCACGCTCTGGATGGAGTGATCCGAACCCTTCACAAGGATCAGGCGTGCCCGGGACTTGGTGGGTTCTATGTTCTCCTTGAGGTTGGGATGGTCGATTTCGTCCCAGATGCGTTCAGCCGCCTTTATGGTCTCATCCTCGGAGAGGCTCGCGTAACGGTGCATGTAAGCTGACTCATCTCCAAGTGCCGTTTCCCTCAAGCTCAAGAACCGCTGCAGGTACCATTGCCGGATTTCGTGCTCCTCCGCGTCCACATAGATCGAGAAGTCGAAGTAGTCGGAGACAAAGACCCGTTGTCCTTCAGATGGTTCTAGGATACCGGCTTCAAGGATGTTCAGGCCCTCCACGATCAAGACCGCGGGGCGCCTGACATGCTGGGCTTGGTCGGGAATGATGTCGTAGGTGAGGTGGGAGTGAATCGGTGCGCTCACCTCCTCCAGGGAGGCGTGCTCGATGGTCTGCCGCAACTCCCGTGCCTGGGCCTCCGATAAGGAGAGCGCAGCGTCACGGCTGCCCAGCCGACACCACTCCTCTCGCGAGTAACGCACAAATGGGGAGAGCGCCGCACTGTCAGATTGTCCGGCGTCCATTGTGCATTCCTCCTCTCCGCTTGTCTGACACCTTCGCTCAGCGCGATGTCAAGCTCAGATGTGCTACCACGCGAGATGCCGACAACAGTTTGACTATGTTCATCCGGTCCCGCAATGTCTACCATGCGCATGCGGCTGGATGCCCCGGGGCATCCAGCCGCGTGAGGCCCTTCCGTAATGAACCAGAGACGGTGAGACGTTCGACAGCCAGGATACGGGTCTCACGGATTTGGGAGGCGACGAGATAAACAAGCCTGGTGTCTGTACAAACATGTAGGCAAGAGGGCTAAGAGGAGCCAGGGTCCTACGGGGTCCCGGCCTTTTCTGTTTTCCCGCCGAGTACGCCGCCGCAACGTAGAGTAGGGCGGCCACCCCTCTGTGGGTCGCTTGGATCCTTCGCCCCGCCTCTTCTAGCACCTACTCACCGGCCTTAGGAGATGGGTTGGGTTTCTCGAAAGTAGCATGCTGCGCACCACCTTAGCTACAATGAGGGCAAACGCTCCGGTGGGGAGCGTAGGAAATGGAGGAGTTGCATTGTCGCCCAACAGAGACGAGGGGACGGCACGCTTCCTAGACGACCTGGCGATAGCCCTCGAGAGCAACGCCATCTCGCGGGCTAAGCTGATAAAGCTAGGAGGGAGTGCCCTGGCAGCCTCGGCGTTGGGGCTCTTCGCCTCAGCCGGTCCCGTCGAAGCCGAAACCCCCGAGACCCAATCTCCCGAGGCCCAAACCCCCGAGGAGGCCCAAACCATCGAGGCCGAAGCCCTCGAGGCTGCTCGCAGACGCCACCGCACCAACGACTGCTGCATAAGTTGGAGGCGCCGCAGGATAGCGGGGGTGCCAGTACGGCTCCCGAGATGCGTTGTATGTTGCCGGCGTCGGGGGGTAGCGTGCTGCGGTAGGCATGGGTGCCATTGTAGCCGCAGAGGCCGCTGCCACGGCGGCAGGCGCCACAGAAGGCGCCACAGAAGGCGCCGCAGAAGGCGCTAGAAGAGGGCAAAGAGCTTCTAGAAGCTCCCCCAAAGGGAGTGCAACGCCCCGCTGTTAAGCTGCTCGCGTGGCGGTAACTCTCTGTGCTTCACCCGCTGAAACGTTTGTGAGGGAAGGTGACCATCATGCTGGGGTCTCACCGTCCCAGCTTTCTTCATCCTGATGAGGATACAAACTTAGAGCACCCTACTATTCTCGCCGCCGAGTCGGAAGCGAACACAATCCCAGCGGCGAGATCCTGCCAGTCGGTCGCACATTGAGCCAGTGACCTTCGGGCTATTGACGCCGTGAGATTCTCGGGTAGGGATGTGTCCAAGTTGACAACCTCCACAGCCAATCAGTTAGGAGGGCATGCGAATTATCTGCCGTAAGGGAGCAATCCGAAGCACCACCCGTTCACTTCGGATTCGTGATTGTTGGTATGGCCTGCCACGGTACTTTTGGGATAGCTCGTCGATGTGCTTCCTCGCCTCCGGTCCCGTCACCTTCTCCACGACTTCTCCGCGCACCTCGACGAAGCGATAGGGGTCCTCCTTATCCCAGATCATGACCGTCACCCTGGGGTCACGCTCGACGTTGCGAAACTTCTGGCGATGCACCTCGGTATTGATCAAGAGATGCTGATCATCGGCATCTACCCACATCACCTGGGTCTGTGGGTGACCGCCGGGTAGCAGTGTGGTGAGTGCCGCAAAGTTCTGCCCACGGGCCAGTTCAAGAACAGTCGGATGAAGCTCTTGACCGCTCATCGTGTCCGTCATGCGCTCGCCTCCTCGCTTGAACGTTTGCGGAGCTGAGCCTTTCCTAGCTGCCGGACATTATTATCAGCGCCGAGAGCAGCGTCCAGGTTAGGTGCGTTTCCAGCAATGTTGAGGAGGTTGGGAAAGCCGACCTTTTGAGGTCAGCCTGCGTCAAGATAGCCTCTGCCCCTATTGCTGCCTCCTCTTGCGCCGCTGTTTCGATTTTTTTCGCGTTCTCGGTACCGACCAAGAGAAAAAACGCCTGCCGCTCGTCGCCTCCACCGCCGCGCTGGGTCCTGGCGTTGCCGAGGGTGGGTTCTATCGCCTTCGTCCGGGTGCAAGCCAGTTAGGACAACGAATGGTGGGCTGAGCATCCGTGCGGTGATCGGAACGGACGCAGACCCAGGGACTGTCGTTATCGATGTGGACCGGGAATCAGGTGATCAGGTAAGGGGAGAGGCCGTAGGCTTCGAGGCCGCCGTCCGCCCTCGGGGGCCCACCCAACTCCATGCGGAGCCGATCGGGGACGCCGATGAACCCCAGCTCCCCGAGCAGCCGGTGGGACGGTCCGCCGCCTGGAGCCATGACCTCCGTACTATCCCATATTCCCCGGGCCAGCTCGCGGACGAGCAGCGCCCGTGCGGCCTCAGGGGTGGATGCGGTCCAGGGTCCGAGGAGAGTCCCGCTCCTCAAGAGGAACCCGGTCATGCTTCCTTCCGCGCCTCTCGCCACGAGACCAGAGCCGTGACGCCCCTCGACTATGGCCGCCAACAACGCCGAACGGTCGCCTCCGTAAGAGCGGCGGTCTACGTCGTAAAGCTCCGCCAGATCCCCGGGCGTCAGGGGGAGCACCCTGTGCTCCCGGCCAGGCGGGTAGAGCGCCCGGGGCTTTGCTTCCAGGCGGTAGAGGACGCGTCGGCCCACGGCACGAAAACCCAGGGCCTCGTAGAGCCCCTCGGCTTCGCGCGTCGACTCGAGGCGGACGACCCTGGCGCCCCTGGATCTCAGGTAAGACGTGGCCCAACGGCTCAGTCTGGTGCCGAGGCCTCGCCCGCGATGGGTCGGGTGCACGGCCAGGTGGCAGAGCAGCCCTACTTGACCCAGTGGCACGGCGCCTACCATGCCTACTACGAACCCGCCCTGCGCCTCGGCCACGGCCCAGCGAGCGGAGGGGATGTTCCGGAGAACCAGTTCGAAGGCCCCAGGGCTCGTGCACCAGCGCACCGACCTCCGCAGCTCCGAGACGCGCTCCAGGTCGGCGGCAGCCATGGGCCGAATACGTATGTCCGGCTCCCGCCCCAGGCCTGGTAGTCCGGGGGGTCTCGAGTAGTGATGGCATCTGCGTGCCAGCAAAACGTCCCCCGAAGTCATCTCTCGGTACTCCTTCAGACCAGCTCGAGCGCAAGGACGCCGGCGAGGGCCAGCATCAGCACCCCCGAACCGCGTTGGATCCAGAGCCTTACCGGTGATGTCAACCAACGCTGGAGGATCGAGGCTCCGAGCCCGATCATGAGGAACCAGACCCACGAAGCGCTCACCACCCCGGCGGCGAACTCGGGCCGATTTCCGGCGTCCTGGGCGGCGATAGCTGCGCCGAGCACGCCCACCGTCTCGAGGATCGCGTGTGGGTTGAGCAGCGAGACGCCGACCGTCTGGGCCACCATGGCGGCCGGGCGCATGAGACCCTCAACCTTTTCGTCATCGGAGGAGCCTCTGAGCGCGAGTATGCCCATGACGACCAGGAAAAAGACGCCAACCAGGATGAGCACCTCCCTGCTGCCGGGGGCGTTGAGGAGCGCCGAGACCCCCGCCGCTCCTAGCAGGATCAGCAGGGTGTCGCAGCAACTGGCTGTCACGATGCCGAAAAAGACGCGGGGGTAACCGACGAGCAGACCCTGGTTCAGCACCACGAAGCTCTGCACCCCAACCGGGAAAGCCGTCGCCATACCGAAGAGGAGTCCGAAGGCGAACGAGCTCACGATGCCTCTTCGAGCCGTACATCCGTCCCGTCGGGAAGCCTGGGAGCATCGCGGTACAGGTCCGTCTGCCGCACCAGCTTCGGGCTGAAGTGCTTGTAGACGATCCGGATCGCCACTTCAGGGTCGAAGTCCTTACACGAGAAGACGTCGATGTAGGCGTCCCCGCTCGCGTCGCAGAAGTGGCCTGTCACCGCGGATGTCTCGATCAGCTGCACCAGGGAGTAGCCCGCCGCCTCGGGCAGGTGGGTCGCGAAGTGCTCGAGTACGGGTTCGCCGTAAGCCACCATACCGATGGATGGGATCAGGTCCGCACAGAACGCCCGAATGGCTTCGGGGTCGCGGACCGCCCGGCGGTCGCACGACGAGCAATCCAGCACCAGGTGTCTTCCCCACATACCTATCATCCCTCTCTCGAGTGTTGTTGTGTGCTACGGGGCGGTATGCCATGCACCGCCTATACCTCGCCGCGCGCCAGGTGGTCGAGCGCTCCCGACCTGTGGAGGGCTTTGATCTCGGCGAAGCCGCCGACCGGACGCCCGTCCACGAAGACGTATGGCACGGTGGTTCGGCCCGTGAAACGTGCCAGCCGGGAGCGCAGGGCGTCGTCGTGGGTCGTGTCCACGACCTCGTACGCGTATCCCTTGTGCCAGAGGAGACGTTTCGCACGCCAGCAGGAAAGGCATCGGTCACGCGTGTAGATCACTACCTCTCTCTGATCCATCCTGATCTCACCTCCTCTCCACTCCTGCCACGCGGACGCTGCGTCGCGATCCTCACCCCCACGGTGTCTCCTGCGGGCAGCTCCGCCGCGGGGATGCCATGAGGTTCGCCCTTCGCTCTGGAGGATCACCCTTGAGCAATGGCCTCAGCCGGTCCACCTCTCGCGTGAACAGGTCGAAATCCACGCCCCTCAAGATCCAGCCGTCTGCAAGCTGGCAGTCGATCATGTTGTGTTGCTCCCTGGAGGAGGTCAGGATCACCACGGGCAACAGACGCGTGCGCTCGTTCGCCCTCAGGTGCCTCAACACCTCGAGGCCGTCCACTTTGGGCAGCTTGAGATCCAGCAGCACCAGCCTCGGGAGCGGCCGGCGGGAAGCCGAGGCCCCGAAGATGTAATCAAGGGCCTCCACGCCGTCGTGGGCCACGGCTATCTGCTCGCCGGACAGGCCGATCTTCCTCAAGGCCCTCAGGGTAAGGACCTCGTCGTTGGGGTTGTCCTCCACCAGGAGTATGGTTTCCTCTCCCATGCCGTCTCGGTTCCTCCTTCGCCCCGCGGTTCCCGCGGGATTACGTAGTTCCGGTCTTCACCCGCCGACGAACCGTCGCAGCGTGGCGGCGAGCTCCTCTTCGACGGGTGAGGCCGTTGAGAGCGCCCTTTCCGCGCCCGCCTCCAGCGCCCGAGTGATCCCCGAAAGGTTCCTCTTCCGCTGATCCGCCTGTTTGGTAGGTCGCGCTCGTGGCTATCCACTCAAACATCCGCTCTTCCATCTCCCGCGCCGGCGCGGCCCCACCGCTGATCCGCATGGCCCCCTACGCGGCCTCGGACGCGCCACCGCGCCTGTCCACCACTTCGCCCCAGATCAGGAGCGCCGTGTCCTCGCCTAGCCAGGCGAGGTCGTCGAGGTGGCCACAGCTGGGACACCGCAGTAGCCAGCGCGCTTTGGCGTCCAGGACCGGCTCCCGGTCCTCCAACTCGCCGTTCCTCCCGCAAAAACAACTCTCTAGCATCGTGCGCCTCGTTTCCGTCGGTGGCTCGTCTCGTGAGTCATAAGGTCAGCGTAGAGGACGGCTGTTATCTGGCCGTTATCTGGAAGGCATCGAGGCGTAGTCAATATTGAGTATTTTCTGGTAGATCCCGGACAGGCTTCTCGCGTCGGGATCTCGCCTGGCGTGGGCCCCGGTCAGGACCGGGCGGCTACCGTTCGGTTACCCAGGCAGCGAGCCGGGATCGGGAGCTCAGCCCCAGCTTGTTGAGGATTCTCCCGACGTGGGTGGCGACCGTGTGCTCGGAGATCGAGAGCTCTGTGGCGATCTGGCGATTGGTGAGGCCTCGCGCGACCAGCGCCGACACCTCCCACTCGCGGCTGGTGAGGGCGGTAGGGCGTCGGTCCGGCTTCGGGGACGCAGCGGGCTGGTCTTCGGCAAGGGCGTACTCGACGGCTTCTTCGAAGACCATCCCGCGCCCGTCTTGCCACGGTGCCTCGTCTCGCCTGGCGCCGGCGGCCGTCAGGTACGGTTCGCGTAGCGCCCGCTCGGCGGGCAGCTGGGGGACACCAAGCGTCTCGCGCAGGGCCTCGGCGGCGCCGAACAACCGCGCCGACCTTTCGGTCTCGTCCCTGGCTTCGGCAGCGCACGCCAGACCTTCCAGGCTCTCGACGGCCACCAGCTTATCGCCCAGCTCCCGACACAGCACGAGGCTCTCTCTGTGCAGGGCTCTCGCCCGCTCGTGGTCGCCCCCAGCGAGCGCCGCCCACCCGAGGTTGTCTATGGGGTACTCGAGGCGGCCGTACCTGTATCCCCGCTCCCTGTAGAGTTCAGCGGCCTCCTCGTTAAGCGCCGCCGCGCGCTCATGGTCGCCCCTGAGCAGCAGCGTGTACCCCAGGTTTGTCAGGATATCGGCCAGAACCACCGCGTAGCCAGACTCCCGGCACAGAGCTATGCCCTCTTCGTAGAGCTCCACGGCCCGCTCGTCGTCGTCCAGATCCCCTGCCACGTTCCCCAGGTGCAGCAGGGAGGCGGCGATTCCCCATCCGTCCCCTGCCTCCCGGCTGAGCCGCAGGCTCTCTTCGAACAGCCCGATCGCCCGCTCGTAGTCCCCTCGCAGAGTTGTGGAGAACCCGAGCAGGATCAGGAGGTGGACCGCGACGCTACTCTCCCCGTCCACCTGTCGGCTCAGCCGCAGGCCCTGCTCCGCCGCGGCCGACGCGCGGTCTATATCACCCTGCCACAGCGCCAGCCACCCGACCCCGCGCAGCGCTTTGACCCGCGCAGAAGCCGATGTCTCGCCGTCCATCGCCAGCGCCGCTTCGAGCCACCCGCGTCCCTCGCCATAGTGGCCGCGCTGGGCCCAGAAGGGCTGCATGGCCCCCGCCAACCGCAACCCGATCTCTGCCTCGTCTTCCCTCAACGACCACGAGAGCGCGGCCCTGATGTTATCGTGCTCCTCGGCGAGGCGACGGATCCAGCCCGCCGGCCGCACGTTCTTGAAGGCCTCAGGCTCCTCTTCCGCGAGCGCGAGGAAATGAGTCGCGTGCCTGTGTCTGAGCGCCCCGGCTTCGCCGCTCTCTTCCAGCTTGTCAAGTGCGTACTGCCGCACGGGCTCGAGCATTCCGTAGCGCATCCCGGCCTCACCTTCGGCCCTGGCAAGAACCAGAGACTTGTCCACGAGACCGGACAGCAGATCCAGGACTTCCCCTTCCGCGACTTCGCCTCCAGCTCCCACAGCCTCAGCGGCTCCCAGACTCCACCCGCCCGCGAACACCGAGAGCCGCCTAAACAACGTCCGGTCCCGCGTATCCAGCAGGTCCTGGCCCCAATCGAGGGCTCCCCGCAACGTCCGATGCCTCTCCGGCGCCGTTCGTCCGCCTCCGGTTAGCAGCTCGAGCGAGCCCTTTAGCCGTCCGGCGATCTGCTCGACCGAAAGTGCCTTCACCCTGGCGGCCGCGAGCTCGATGGCAAGTGGCAGCCCGTCGAGCTCGCGACACACTTCCGCCACGGCCCCCGCGTTATCGGGCGTGAGCACGAAGGCTGGGTTGCGATGCCTGGCCCGTTCCACGAAGAGCCTGACCGATTCGGATCCTTCGAGCTCTGCGGCTGTCGGCTTGCGCCGCAGAGCTGGCACGCCGAGGGGCGAGACGGGCCAGTTCATCTCGCCAGCCACGTTCAGAGGCTCCCGGCTGGTGGCGAGAACCCGCAACCTGGGACAGGCGTCCAGCAGTGCGTCCACGAGGCTGGCCGCGGCCCGCACCAGATGTTCGCAATTGTCCACCACCAGGAGGGCGTTCCTGGACCTGAGAGCCTCGAGGAGCGTCTCGGTGAGCGGTTCGTCGGGCCGCTCCGGAACCCCCAGAGCCCCCGCCATCGCCTTCGGCACCAGGTCCGGCTCCGAGAGAGCCGCCAGCTCGACCAGCCACACCCCGTCCGGGTAGGCGCCTACGAGGTCCCTGGCCACCTCCTGAGCGAGCCGCGTCTTGCCGGCACCCCCGGCGCCCGTCAGGGTCAGGAGCCGGGTCATGGCCAGGGCGCGTTTGACCTCTACGAGATCGCGCTCCCTTCCGACGAAGCTGGTCCGCGGGGCGGGGAGGTTGTTCCTGTCGACGGCCGCCGGGCTTTCGGGGGAAGGGTCGGTTTGCGCCGGCGAGAGGTTGCCCGCGGCTATCTCGTCCCGCAGGTCGCGGGCAGCGACGCCTGGCTCTGTGCCCAGCCGGTCGGAGAGTACATCTCGCAACCGCTCGTACTGCGCGATGGCGGATCCCTGCCGCCCGGAGAGCGCGTAAAGCCGCATCAAACCAACGTGCGCCTCCTCGCTGGTGGGATCGTGGACCACCGCCCGCCGTAGCGCCTCGGCGGCCGCCTCGAGCTTTCCGCGCTCCTCGTACAGCCCCGCCAGCTCGGCGAGCAGCGCGAGGCAGGACCGCCGAAGCTCGGTCCGCCTTTCCTCGGCCCACCCCTCGTAGAGGTCGTCAGGCAACAGGTCGCCTGCGTACAGGTCGAGCGCTGCCCTGTAGGCTGCGGGGTCCCGGGCGCGACGCGCGGCGGCGCCCGCCTCCTCGAACGCCTCCACGTCGACCCAGAGCCGCTCCTCCGGGAAGAGGAGAATCTGCTCGTCACGAGACCGGATGTACCGGGAGGCTTCGGTAGAATCGGTGCCCAGGGTCCGGCGCACGACGTACAGGCACTGCCTGAGGTTGTTCGAGGCAGCGCGCTTCCCCAGGTCGGGCCACAACAGGTCCTGCACCCGCTCGCGGTGGAGGCGGTGGCCGGGGACGAGGGCTAGCAACTTCACCAGAGCAGCCGCCTTCCTCAGTCGCCAGGCGCTCCCCTCGATCTTCTTGTCTCCCACTGAGACCCTGAAGCCGCCGAGCAGGCAGATCCGGACCGCTACGGGCCCTGAGACCGTCGGGGCCTCGGATCTCGCCACGTCACCAGAGCCTGGAGAAGGATGCACCCTGCTCTACTCCTTGCGGTTTCCGTGCCTATTTTCCTACAACACCTCGATGCATGACAACGAACTTCGGCGCACCGGCGCCGGTTCCCTTGTCCACAGGCACACCCAACACGGGACCCCTTGACACGGACTGAACAAGGCACCAAAAATGGCGTTCTGACAAGAGGCGCCTGCCCTTCGCGGGCGCCGGCTCTAGAGGAGGTGCAAGGTGAAAAGGACGTTGCTCTTGCTAGCCGTGAGCGCGATGATGGTGCTGGTCGCGGGATCTGCCGTACTGGCGCAACCGTACTACTCGGGCGGAAGCGCGAGCGCCAGCGCAACTGCCAGCGCAACTGCCAGCGCGAGCGCCACGGCAGGCGCATCAGCGAGTGCCAGCGCTCTGCCCAAGACCGGCGCCGCCCTGAGGAAGACCGGCGGTCCTCCGCTGGCCGTACCCATCGTCATGGTAGGCCTGATGCTGGTCGGTTCCGGGGTCGCGGCGCATTCTCTCGTGCGGAGGTACATCTCCCGGTAAACTCGCTTCGGAGGACTGACTCCGACCATATAAAGCTCCTATACCTCGGAGGGTGAGGGGCTTCTGGGTGCGGTGGTAGCCACCTCTATGCTGCCGCGTGGCCGGGATATAGGCTTTCAGCTGCTCCACAGTGGCCCGCGTCCAATTGCTATGTAGCTTTCCGCAGGTCGAGCTCCCGGCGCATGGCGCTAATCGACCGCTGCTGCTCCTGAACCACCTTGCTCAGTATGGCCAGTATGTGCACGGGTATGATCGCCTTTTCGTCAGTCGATTTCGTTATTCTCGGGGCATCCTCAGCTATGAAGCCGATGTGCCTGGTTTTCTCACTGTCGTCCTTCCAGGTGAAGGAGACGGGGTTCAATCCTTCCAAGGCTTCTGCGGCCTCTCGGGTGGTAAAGTCGGCTACATTCTCCTTCAGATCTCGGGATGAAACCGATTGCTGGTTCCGAATGCGAACCGGACGGCCATTATTATTGATATACAGATCGGCACCGTTCGATTCCAGATCCAGGGCGGAGCCATCGGCCCTTAGGTCGAGACTAAGCCCGACTCCGTTGTCTATGCGTATGCGGTTGCCGACTGCATGCAGCGTGACCTGAGGACCATCCGTTCCTACGCCAACAGGGCCAGTCACGTCCATCCCACCGTTGACCTGCAGATAGTCCCACAACCTGACATACCGGCCACGCGACGTACCCGCTCTACCGAGTATCATAAGGGCGCCATAATTTGCCGCGTTCTCGATTGCCGCATAGCCAGCTGTGTTTCCTATTCCGGTGTGGTTGTGGTCAGTTCGTGTAAAGTAGATGTCGGAGTTCCCGGCGCGGATGTCTCCATTGACATCCAGTTTCCCCTGTGGATCGTATGTTCCGATGCCTACGCTGCCGTTCTTGAGCGAGATGCACTGGTGCCAGCCGCCATCGTACTTGTCGTAGAAGGTAGGAACACCACGAGTGTTGCTTGCGCCACCATTGCTGTCTATGTTGAGCGCGAAGGCTTGCCTCCCGCTACCGTTGATGATGCCTATAGCTGTGCTGTTGGACTGCGCGATGAGGGGGACGTTCCCTGCCAGGGATAGCCCATCAGAATCCTCAGCCCCGAAGCCGCCAGGGGCGACGACGTGCAACCTGTACAATGGTTGTACGGTTCCTATTCCGACATTTCCGCTAGCGTAGCTTATGTCCCCGGAAGAAGTACCCGCCCACTGCGACTCGACCAGAGGCTTACCATTCATATGGATCTCAGTTGCGTTTATGGGACCGGCCACATCCAGGTTGTAGGGAGACGCGGGTGCCTTGCCGAGGCCCACCAGGCCGTTGTAGCGAATACCCACACCACTCACCTCGGTCCA
Organism: uncultured Rubrobacteraceae bacterium; assembly: GCA_963819315.1. Classification (GTDB taxonomy): domain Bacteria; phylum Actinomycetota; class Rubrobacteria; order Rubrobacterales; family Rubrobacteraceae; genus JALYGY01. The sequence continues at coordinate 1,538 of CAWFVR010000017.1, read as the reverse complement.
CTGCGAGCTCACAAGAGCGCTGCCGTTCTTTCGATACTCGGTTGCGTTTATGGTGCCGTCTACATTGAGTTTGTATGAGGTGTTGATGTTCCCGATGCCGACGCTGCCACCAGAGTAGCCTATCCCACCGCTTTCCCCTTGCTCCCATTGGGAGCCCACCAGCGGTGCGCCTCCCTTGTGGACGTCAGCGGCGTTTATGGTGCCCTCTACGTTGAGCCTGTAGCCCGAGATCCTCGTCCCGATGCCCACTTCTCCGCCCTCATAGGTGATCCCCCCACTTACGGTGGTCCACTGCGACTCCACCAGAGGGGCGCCGCCCTTGCGGATCTCGTCGGCGTTGAGGGTACCCTGGACGTCGAGCCTGAAGTCGGGGGACCTCTGCTCGCCGAGGCTGCCGATGCTTACCCTTCCCTCCGAGGTTACACGCATAGCCTCTGCGCCGTTTGTCTTTATGACCAGGGGACGAACGTCGATGGTTCCGAGGAAGCTAGATGTGCTGGTGCCGCTGTTGCCGGAGAGATCCCAAGGCATAGGGTCCCGTTCCTTTCTAATGAGGTGACTCTCGTCTTGACCTCTTTGTGCTCATGCCCGTCAAACTATCCCAAACGAGACCAATTAAGCAGTCGGCGATGAATCGGGGATGAATGTTAGGATGAACTGAGATTTTTTGCCCGCAATCTGGCTGTGCTGAGCCACCTCTCCTTCCAGGGGGTAGTCTCTCTCGCGTTACCAAACTCTAGCCGGGATGTTGCACTTCTGTAACCCACGGGCCAACTGCAATGAGTAATCTCTTATTGCGCGTGCGTGAATCGTCGCCGTCACTGCGCGTTCGTGTCATCGGCGGTCGGGAGTGAGCTCATGACGAAGCAGATAATCCACAAAATCCACAAGAACGAGAACAGAGGCTTCGAGGGCGGCCGGTACGCCCGCACGGAGGAGGAGCTTTACAAGAAGGCTGTCATGCTCCTCGACAAGTGCAAGATCGAACCCCGGAGTTAAGGCGAGACGTGCGCTACAAACCCACAACCCTGTGCCCTTGAGCCTACTTGCCTTGCCAAGCGAGGCGGGTGTCGAGCGGCTGGAACTAGCGTGAGGGAGTGGCGTCGACAGAGGCGGACAGCTCCTACCGCCTTCAGGTGGGCCCACGCAAGTAAGGACAACGGCGGGATTGAGCTTCCGGGCTACTTTGCTTGGGGAAGGGAACTGCACGGCGTTCGATGTGATCCTCTAGGCCCGCGCGAAAGGCAGCACGTGCGATGCTCGCGAGAGTCTCGCACAGGCTAGCAGCGGCGAGGGGCGACTCTGACCTACCGCTATTGCCCCGGCTCGGGAACGGCGCCGATCGCGCATCAGACCCAAGTCCTCCTCTTTCGGTCCATGACTCGGCGATCCTGTCTCCCTCTATGCGGTACACGGAGATGCCCGTGAACTCCACCTCCTTGCCGGTCGGGGGGACGTCCAGATACTCCCCCCGGTGGGTGGCGCGGGCTCGCCAGCGGGCCGCCACCCTGTCACCTTCTGCTATGAGGTCCTCTATG